>JBGSOF010000050.1:0-110094 GCA_041739275.1 Schleiferiaceae bacterium
CCCCGAGAACCGGTCCGCCGCAGGCGGACCACCGAAAAGCCGTAGAGAAGACCCTCGAGCTCGCTCGTTGGGGATTCGAGACGGCTTTTCGGTTTTTCAGCGCGCGCAGCGCGCGGAAAGGTTCTCGGGACTTTCGCCCCCCCCCTGACGCTGCGGTCAGGGCGAGCCCGCCGAAGGCGGAAGGGATCGGCGCGCACAGCGCGCCAATCCTGTCTCTCCGCCGATGACTGACGGGTCTTTGAAGGATAGGGATCGGCGCGCGCAGCGCGCCAATCCTGTATCTCCGCCGGTGGGTGACGGGTCTTTGAAGGATAGGGATCGGCGCGCGCAGCGCGCCAATCCTGTCTCTCCGCCGATGACTGACGGGTCTTTGAAGGATAGGGATCGGCGCGCACAGCGCGCCAATCCTGTCTCTCCGCCGATGCAAGAGGAATGATGATCATCGCTTGCGGAAAGGTTCTCGGGACTTTCGCCCCCCCTGACGCTGCGGTCAGGGCTAACCCGCCGAAGGCGGAAGGGATCGGCGCGCGCAGCGCGCCAATCCTGTCTCTCCGCCGATGCAAGAGGAATGATGATCATCGCTTGCGGAAAGGTTCTCGGGACTTTCGCCCCCCCCTGACGCTGCGGTCAGGGCGAACCCGCCGAAGGCGGAAGGGATCGGCGCGCACAGCGCGCCAATCCTGTCTCTCCGTCGGTGACTGACGGGTCTTTGAAGGATGGAGATCGGCGCGCACAGCGCGCCAATGATGTCTCTCCGCCGGTGACTGACGGATCTTTGAAGGATGGGGATCGGCGCGCACAGCGCGCCAATCCTGTCTCTCCGCCGGTGACTGACGGGTCTTTGAAGGATAGGGATCGGCGCGCGCAGCGCGCCAATCCTGTCTCTCCGCCGGTGACTGACGGGTCTTTGAAGGATAGGGGTCGGCGCGCGCAGCGCGCCAATCCTGTCTCTCCGCCGGTGCAAGAGGAATGAAGATCATCGCTTGCGGAAAGGTTCTCGGGACTTTCGCCCCCCCCTGACGCTGCGGTCAGGGCGAACCCGCCGAAGGCGGAAGGGATCGGCGCGCGCAGCGCGCCAATCCTGTATCTCCGCCGGTGAGAAAAGAGATGATTAACGTTCGCAGAAAGGTTCTCGGGACTTTCGTCCCCCCCTGAGGCTGCGGTCAGGGCGAGTGCGGCGATTGCATCCTTATTTTTTCGATTCCTCCCAAAAGCAGAGCCTGTCTACTCTTGTCCGGAATACACTCGACTCCAAGAACTGATTTTCATTCGACGCGTTCGCCGGTACACAATCTCCACCGTGGAACCTCTGTGCGCCAACCGAAATCAATGGAATCTCCTTCCATTCTTTCGCGAGCTCGGCCGAACCATACTTGGTTTTTTTCTTTTTTCGACCATTTTCGGTTGTCGTACCGAATCCTTTCTAATTTAGGGGCGCGAAAAAATGAACAAAACGCACATTTCTCAAACTCTTTTCGACCATGAAGAAGGCATTTAGCGTATTCGCTCTAACCGGACTGCTCATTGCTTCGGCATCGGGGCTTTTCGCGCAAGACGCAGCCACCTCCGACAGCACCGCGACCGATTCTGCGGCCATGGCCGAGGCACCTGCACAAGAAGTAGCAGCCGCCGAGCCGGTAGCTGAAGAAACAGCCGAAGTAGCCGAGGGGCCGAAGTCGTTCACCCAGATTCTGAAAAAATGGTTTATCGATGGTGGACCCAGCTTTATGGGAATCATCTTGGTCACGTTGATTTTGGGTCTTGCGATCGTTATCGAGCGCATCATCTATTTGAATATGGCCACGGTCAACTCATCAAAGTTCATGGGTGAGGTCGAAAACGCCCTGAACAGCGGTGGAGTCGATGCTGCCAAAGAAGTTTGCCGCAACACGCGCGGTCCGTTGGCGGGCATCTTTTATCAAGGCCTCGATCGCTCGAGCGAGGGGATTGATATGGTTGAAAAGAGTATTGTTTCTTACGGTTCTGTGCAAAACGGTCACTTGGAGCGCGGGGTTTCTTGGATCTCGTTGTTCATTGCCCTTGCGCCGATGCTCGGGTTTATGGGTACCGTTATTGGTATGATTCAAGCATTTGACGCCATTGAGGCGGCTGGAGATATCAGCCCGACCCTCGTTGCCGCGGGTATCAAAGTGGCTCTGTTGACCACCGTATTCGGACTGGTCGTGGCCATCATTCTCCAGATTTTTTACAACTACATCATTGCCAAAACCGATGCGATCGTCAACACTATGGAAGACGCTTCGATCTCTTTGGTAGACATGCTCGTTAAGCACAACCACAAGTAATTATGGGCATCCAAAAAATCGTAAACATCGCCAAGATCGCCTTAATGGTGATCGCTGCCGTGATGTTCTTGTTGGTGTTGGGCAAAGGGGACGAGTCGATTAAAAGCGACGCGGCGGTTCAAGGCAGTTTGGTGACCCCATTCCTCGGTTTGGCCTATGCCGTACTCCTCGTTGCCGTCTTAGTGATCGTAGTGGTCTCGCTGATGCAAATCGGTTCGAACCCCAAAGCCGCAAAGAGCAGTTTGATCGGTTTGGGTGTCTTGGGTGTGGTGATGCTGATTTCCTATTTGACGGCTTCTGGCGCGGACTATGTAGAATATCCGGCCGACAAAAACGTTACCGAACAAATGAGCCGTCTGTCGGGTATGGGTCTGAATGCCATGTTCCTCTCTTTGGGCGCAGCGGTGTTGAGCATTGTTTACAGCGAAGTCAACCGACTGCTCAAATAATACGAAACAACGATGGCCTCACGCCGACGAGACAGTCCTGAAATCAATGCGGGTTCTATGGCGGACATCGCCTTCCTGCTGTTGATTTTCTTTCTGGTGACCACGACTATGGACACCGACACGGGCATTGCGCGCAAGCTTCCTCCCATTTTGCCGGAGAACTTGCCCCCACCTCCTCCAATTCGCGAAAAGAACGTCTTCGTGGTGTTGATCAACTCGAACGACAACCTCTTTGTCGAAGACGATTACATGGACGTCAAAGAATTGAGGGCAGAGGCAAAGAGATTCATCGGCAATTTCGGTCGGTTGGAGAACTACTCAGACAATCCTCAAAAGGCAGTTATTTCGCTTCAGAACGACCGCGGAACGTCTTACGAGATGTTCATTGCGGTTCAAAACGAATTGACCGCGGCATACAGCGAATTGAGAGACGAAGAAGCGAACAAGCGCTTTGGAAAAGATTTCAAGGATCTCACCGAAAAGCAGGCCAAGGAAATTCAAGAGTTTTACCCTCAAAAGATTTCCGAGGCAGAACCCGTTAACCTAGGAGGAGGATAATATGTCAAAGTTTAAGAAAAACGGCAAAAAGGTCACTCCGGGCATTTCGACGGCATCGCTGCCCGACATCGTGTTTATCCTTTTGTTCTTCTTCATGGTGACTACGACCATGCGCGAGGTCACTCTGTTGGTGGACAACCGCAAGCCCTTCGCCACCGAGATCGAAAAGCTCGAGCGCAAGAGCTTGGTTTCTTATATCTACGTCGGTGCCCCAAAGGCTTTTTTGCAAGGCCAATTTGGCAGCGAACCGAGAATGCAGCTCAACGACAGCTACGCGAAACTCAACGAGATTAGCCAGTGGGCCATCGCCGAAAGAGAAGCCATTAACGAAGCAGAAAGAACCCTCCTAACCGTCTCGATCAAGGCCGACAAAGAAGTGAAAATGGGCTTGATTACCGATATCAAGCAGGAATTGCGAAAGGCTCAGATGTTGAAGATCAACTATTCCACACGCAAGGGTGAGATTTTCACCGACCGCAAATAAGAAGAACGAACCCAATTCAAGGCCTCCGCGTTCGGGGGCTTTTTTTTTGTGAAAAGTAGAATGATCGGGTTTAAACGATTTCGCAAACCCAGCGAGTCTTTCAAGCGGATGCGAAAAGACGCTTGAACCAGCAAAGCAAAACGAGTGAGCCGGCGGCCATGGCCAAAGCATAGCCCAAATAAAGCTCAGCAGTGTCTCCAAGCCGTTCAGGGTACCACATGGCGAAGAGGACGAGGGCGTTGTTCGCGAAATGCAGCCCGATAGAATACCAGAGATTTCCGCTGATCCAGCGAATCCAGCCCAGCAAAAAACCGAAGACAAAGAGCGGAAGAAGATGAAAAGGCTGCAAATGGAACACCGCGAACACCAAGGCCGAAATCGCGAGCGCAAAGAGCGGTTGAAGCCGAGTTTTGAGTAATTCGGTTTGCAGGACTCCCCGAAAGAGCCATTCTTCGGCCAAAGCGGGCAAACAGGCCACAACGATCAGGGTTTCGAGTCTTTCAGTCCAATGTGTGGCGCGAATCAATCCCGTCACCGTTCGTTCTGAGGCTTCCATCATTTCCCGAAGTTGAATGTTGACCGAGTCCGAAAACATGGCTTGGGTTGCGAACTGAGAGAAATTGACCAATTGTTCAATCGCCGGCGAGAGCAAGAGCATCGCGACCAGCGCGATCAACATAGCTTTTAAGCTCAGTCGTCTGTCCAAGCCCAGCGAACGAGACCAATCGGGCAGGGTCAAATAGGCGTACACTGCAGGACCTGCGAAGAACAAGCCGGTCGTTGAAAAGAATTGAATGGCTCGAAGCGCTTTCCGCTCATCAAAAGACAAGTCGGCGAAAGCCCCCGAGCTCAGTGACTCGAGCAAGGGCTCGATCCCCCCCGTGAGAATTCCGGCCAAGCCGAGTCCCAACAATTGGAAAAGGCTGCCGAAAAAAACGATCAAAACGACCAGAAGCAGCATTTTGAAACCAAAGCTGCGGTGGGCAAAAAGGCCTTTCAAGTTCGAGGGCGGGGGTTTGAAGTACCTTTGTGCAAGGTAGCTCAAGAATGATACGCATCGGTTCGATCGAACTCCCCGAATTCCCGCTGTTGCTGGCTCCCATGGAGGATGTCAGCGACCCGCCTTTTCGCAGATTGTGCAAAGAGCAAGGCGCTGATTTGATGTATACAGAGTTCATCTCGAGCGAGGGCCTTATTCGCGATGCGGCCAAGAGCATTAAAAAGCTCGACATATTCGAGTACGAACGACCCATTGGGATTCAGATTTTCGGAAGCGAGATCGAAAGCATGCGCCTCGCCACAGAAATCGCCGTCGCCGCAGGGCCTGATCTCATCGACATCAATTACGGTTGTCCGGTCAAGAATGTCGCGTGCAAGGGTGCGGGCGCGGGGATATTGCAAGACATCCCCAAAATGGTCCGCATGACGGCCGAAATTGTCAAAGCGTCTCCACTGCCGGTCACGGTCAAAACGCGTTTGGGATGGAGCGAAGAGACCAAGTTTATTGTCGACGTCGCAGAGCGTTTGCAAGATGTGGGAATTCAGGCACTCTCGATCCACGGGCGCACTCGAATGCAGATGTACAAGGGAGAGGCTGACTGGACATTGATCGGAGAAGTAAAATCGAATTCCCGGATGCGCATCCCCATCTTTGGAAACGGCGACGTGGATAGCCCTGAAAAAGCGGTCGAAATGAAGCAGCGCTATGGGGTAGACGGCGTCATGATCGGAAGAGCGGCCATTGGCTATCCCTGGTTTTTTAACGAAGTAAAGCAGTTTCTGCGCGACGGGACCAAACCCGAGCCCCCGAATATTGAAGAGCGCGCCCGAATTGCCCGGAGGCATCTCGAAATGTCGGTCGAGTGGAAGGGGGAGCGCACAGGAATTGTCGAAACACGAAGGCATTACGCCAACTATTTTAAAGGCGTTCCGCATTTTAAGGAGTTCAGACAAGAACTCGTTACCCTCGAGGATTTCGGCGCCTTGTGCGCGCTCTTAGACACGATTCAGTCGAGCCGTCTGATAGCCGTTTGACCAAAACGAGGAATTCCGCGACTTCCGAGCCAGCTCACCAATCCGCCTAAAAGAGCCAAGGTGGCCACCACGAGCAACAGATCGTCGAGGCTGAGCCTCACGGGATACGCATCCACGGCATAGCCACTGCCCAGTCGTACGAGGTGATAGCGATCTTGAAGCCAGACCAATACAGAGCCGCCGGCCATTCCATAGAGGCCTCCCATCATCGAGATCTGCATTCCGCGCAAAAAGAAAAGGCGTTTGAGCTCCGAGCGCTCCATCCCCAGTGTCCAGAGCGTAAAGAGGTCGGTTTTTTTCTCGAGCATGGCCATCGACAAGGTTCCGAAGATTGTAAAACAGGCGATTGCGAGCGTAAAGGCGAGAATCAAATACGTCAACATACCCTCGCTTTTGAGCACTTTAAAAACAGTAGACTGCTGTTGATCTCGGTCGAAGATTTCGACATTATCGCCGAGTATGCCCCGAATCTTTCGTTCGATCTCGCCGCCGTCGGCTCCCGGCGCAATGTCAATTTCGAGAGCGCTTACCCGATCGGGTTCAATTTCAAAAAGTTCGCGCGCCATTTCGATCGAGCCAATGGCATATACATCGTCGAATTCGGGTTGAACGCTAAAAATTGCCTTTGGGGCAAAGCGCATGCTGCGATAGGAATCTAGCCAGTTGCCGGCTTCGGGCATCCCTCTTTTGGGCACGAAGAGCGTCAATCCCGCCTCGGTTTCTTGAGGGTGATATCCCAGTCGATAGGCAAGGCCAATGCCGATAACTCCGGCTTGTTCAAAGCCCGGTTCTGAACTGCCTGCAACCAGACAGTCCCCGAGGGCGTTCACCCTCGAATAGGCGGTATCCACCCCTTTAAATACCCCAATCAATTCGAAATCGCCGTGTTTGAGCAAGACTTTGTCTTCGGCCACTTGAGCCAGCGACTGCAAACCTTTGATGGCCCGCAGTTCGCGGAGAGATTGGAGGCCGATCGCAAAAGTTTTGCCCTCGGCGGGCAGCACCTTGAAGTCGGGATCAAAGCGATCGTAAAAAGATCGAACGAGGTCTTCGAGACCGTTGAATGCCGAAAGGACCAAGACCAAGGCTGCGGCACCCACCCCGACACCCGCGATCGAAACCGATTGAATGAGTTGAATGGCGCCCCATTGGCTTTTTAAACCCGATCGTTTTCCGGGGCGGAGATATCTCCACGCAATCCGCGTCGAAGCCTTCATTCGCCGGTCGGCTCAGTCGGGGGGTCCTTTCTTTCGACCATTTTTTTCAGCTTCCCTGCCGAAGGGGCGTTCAGTGGATTCTCGCCTTCCCCTTTCAAAAGCCGCTCGATATTGGCTTCGTAGTCGAGAGAATCGTCTAAAGCAAATCGAAGCTCGGGCATAATGCGCAACTGATGCCGAAGAGATTGTCCGAGTCTCTGCTTGATTTCAGACTGCTGCTCTACGAGGGCTTCAAGCGCCGCCGCCTTGTCGGTTACGGGAAAAATGCTGACGTATACCCTCGCCAAGCTGAGGTCGGGAGAAAGTTTGACCCGTGTCACGCTGTATAAAATGCCCCGAAAACGGTCTTTGGCAATGCGTTGCACGATTCCCGAGAGCTCTTGTTGCAGCAGAGATTGAACTTTTTTGAGTCGTTCGGATTCCATATCGTGCCAATCGTTGGAGGGAATTCCTGTGCAGAACGCCCGAAGGTCAAAAGTAGGCAGCCCGCACCCGACTATCTTTGCCCTGTGAATCCATTTAGGAGATTGCTCCCCAGACTGAGGGCATACAGGGCGTCGATTGCGCTCAACACCGTTTTCAACCTGCTTTCGGTCGTTTTTTCGCTTTTTTCGGTGGGCTTGATTATCCCCGCTCTGCAGGTGATTTTCGGCAAGAGCCCTTCAGAACTCGCGTCGGCCTCGGCCAACGGAAATGCGTGGCTGGTCGAAATACAGCACCGTTTCTACGCTTCGATGGCGCACTATACCGAACTCCACGGGCAAACGGGCGCACTCACGTTTACCGCCCTTTGGGTGGTCGTGGTTTTTTTCCTGAAAAACAGCTTTCACTATCTGGCGCTCTACACGGTCGCACCTCTTCGAAACGGCATCAGTCGAGATTTGCGCAAAGACTTGCACAACAAAATCTTGTCTCTTCCGCTGGGATATTACAACGAGCAGCGCAAGGGCGATTTGATGTCGCGAATGAGCGGCGATTTAAAGGAAATCGAGCACGCCGTGGTGGTCTTGATCGAGACGGTTTTCCGAGAACCCATCATGCTCTTGGGTTCCTTGACGGTCTTGTTTTGGATGAGTCCGTCGCTCACTTTATTCGTTCTTTTTCTGCTCCCGGTTGCCTCCTTTGTGGTTACGCGCATTGGCAAGAGCCTCAGGAGGTCCACCTCTCTGGCGCAGAGCCGAATGGGAGATTTGCTTTCGCTGGCCGAAGAGAGCATCAGCGGTTTGCGGGTCATTAAGGCGTTTAACGCGGAACGAACCAAAGCGTCTCATTTCGACAAGGCAAACGAAGACCACTTCCGCCTGATGAACCGAGTTCTGCGCAAGGGCGATTTGGCCTCACCCATCAGCGAAATATTGGGCTCGATGGTCATGGCCGCGGTCATTTGGTTCGGGGGGCGTGAAGTGCTTCACTCCGATCATTTTAAGCTTGAACAATTCATCGCGTACATCCTGTTCTTCTACCAAATGCAGGCTCCGGCCAAGGCGCTTTCTCGGGCGAGCTATCAGGTGCAAAAAGGAAGAGCTTCGGCCGAGCGAATTTTCGAAGTCCTCGATTCTCAAAATCCCATTGCTCAAAAACCCGGGGCGCACGATCCGGTCGATTTTCTCGATCGAATTCGATTTAGGGGCGTTCGTTTTGGATATCAAGACGATAGAGAAGTGTTGAGCGAAATTGATTTCGAGTTGGTCAAAGGCCGAACGGTGGCTTTGGTGGGGCAAAGTGGAAGTGGAAAGACGACCATCGCCAATCTTTTGCCGCGTTTTTATGATGTCAGCGGGGGTTCTATCGAACTCGATGGCAGAGACTTGCGCGATTTGACCGTCGATGGGCTCCGCAGGCTCATGGGTATGGTGAACCAGGAGAGCATTTTGTTTAACGACACGGTTCGGAACAACATCGCCCTCGGAAAGCCCGACGCGACCTTAGAAGAAGTGGTTCAGGCCGCCAAAGTGGCTCATGCCGAGGAGTTTATCGAAAAGCTTCCGAATGGGTACGACACACCCATCGGTGACGGAGGCATGATGTTGAGCGGGGGGCAACGTCAGCGTTTGGCGATTGCGCGGGCGGTCTTGAAGAATCCGCCGATTTTGGTTCTCGACGAGGCAACCTCGGCCTTGGATACCGAATCGGAGCGCTGGGTGCAGGATGCACTCATCGGTTTGATGAAGAACCGCACTTCTTTGGTGATCGCGCACCGCCTGAGTACAGTGCAACATGCAGATTTGATCTTGGTGCTCGAACGAGGTCGCATTGCCGAGCGCGGCACTCATGCGGAACTCTTGGCCAAATCGGGTATTTATGCTCGTTTAATCGAACTTCAGACTTTCTCTTAGCCATGGTCAATCAGATTGAGCACATCGGAATCGCAGTTCGTTCGCTCGAGGCCGCTGTCCCCATTTTCGAGGCGCTCCTCTCGACCTCGGTCTACAAAATCGAAGAAGTGGAATCGGAAAAAGTCCGGACGGCTTTTTTGCAAACGGGTCCGAGTAAAATTGAATTGCTCGAAGCGACGAACCCGGAATCGGCCATTGCCCGGAGCCTTGAACAAAGGGGAGAGGGCATTCACCACATCGCCTTTGCGGTAAGCGACATAAAAGCGGAAATGCTTCGGCTTAAAGAGCTGGGATTTAGATTGCTGAATGAAGAGCCAAAGCAGGGTGCCGACGGCAAGCTCGTCGCTTTTGTCCACCCCAAAAGTGCGGGAGGTGTGCTTGTTGAGCTCTGCATGGACGACCCGAGCCAGGGAGTGCACCCCTAAATCGCCTAGCGTTCTTTTTTGCCTTTTTTTCCGAAGGGCAGAGGCGCCTTGCTGATAAACAAATGCGTTTTTCGCGTTCGAAGCACATCGATACAGAGATAGATGGATTCGAGCAGACTGCTCGTCGAGGCCTCGCCTTTGCCGGCAATCGAGAAGGCGGTTCCGTGGTCGGGCGAGCAACGTACAATGGGCAATCCTGAGCTCAAATTAACCCCCGAATCGAAGTTCAGTGCTTTGAACGGAATCAAGCCTTGGTCGTGGTACATCGCAAGCACCGCATCGAATTCGGCCTGAGCACCACTCCCAAAAAATCCATCGGCCGCGTAGGGTCCGAACACAGAGATGCCTTTGGCGCGCGCCTCTTCTATGGCGGGTTGAATGCGTTCGATCTCTTCAGCTCCCATCAAACCTCCGTCGCCGTTGTGCGGGTTGAGTCCCAGCACCGCAATCTTGCCGCGCCCGAAACCAAAGTCAACCCGAAGGGCTTCGTCGAGTTTTTCGATTTTGGCGAGGATGCGCGCTTTGCTCAGAACTGACGAAACTTTGTCGAGGGCGATGTGCTCGGTCGCCAAGGCCACCCTGAGGGTCTCAGAACAGAGGATCATCAAAGGATCCGAGGCGAATTTCTTACCCAAAAAACCCGTATGACCGGTGAAATCCGGAAGCAATGCCGCAATTCTCGCCTTGTCGACCGGCAGGGTAATCAAACCCTGAGACTCGCCCGATTGAACCTCCGCAATGGCCGATTCCAGAGAGGCTAGAGCTTTTTGGGCTCCCTCGGTTTCGGGCATTCCCGCAGTTCGCTTGTATTCGCCCTCCCAAACCTGGCGAACCCAGATCTTGCCGTGTCTGGGTTTTTCTCCCGGTCTGATGCTGAGCAAAGGGGGCTCGAGCAAGCCCAGTTCTTTGGCCCAAGACTGCAGGGTTCTCTTTTCGGCGTGGATCACCGGAGTAAAGAGCTCGAGCAAGCGTTCGTCTGAAAGCGCTTTTAACAATACCTCGGGTCCTATGCCCGCGGGATCGCCTATGCTGAAGGATAGAACGGGCAATTGAGTATCAGAAGCGCTCATCGCTTGGTTTGTAAGAAGTCGTAGAGCAACCGAATGCCAACCCCGCTGCCCCCTTTGACTCGATATTGATCGTCGGCTTCGAGAAAGGCGGGTCCCGCAATGTCGAGGTGGATGTAGGGATAGTCCGTAAAATGCTCGAGAAACTTACCCGCTGTAATTGCGCCGGCCGTCTTGCCTCCAATATTCTTCATGTCGGCTATCGGCGACTTGAGCATCTCTTTGTAATCGTCCCAGAAGGGCAGAACTGCGACTCTTTCGTGGACGCGTGCCCCGCTTTCGACGAGCCGTGCCATCGATTTTTCGGAGGCGTTGCCCATGGCCACCAGTCCGTTTTTGCCTATGGTGTTGGCGGCCGAACCCGTCAAAGTGGCGAGATCGATCACCAATTCAGGATCGTATTTCTTGGCATAGCTCAAGGCATCGGCCAACAGCATTCGACCTTCGGCGTCGGTGTTGAGCACCTCGACGGTGGTTCCGTCAAACATGCGAATTACGTCTCCAGGGGTATAGGCATTGCCTCCGGGGCGGTTGTCGCTGGCCGGGATTAAACCGATCAAGCGAAGCGAGAGTTTTGTTCGGGCGGCGAGTGCAAAAAGTCCAATCACCGCGGCCGCACCGCTCATATCGCTCTTCATGCTGTCCATAGAGCCTGCGGTGGGCTTCAGGCTCAGGCCGCCGGTGTCGTACACCACGCCTTTGCCGACCAAGACCAAGGGTTTTTCGTTGGTCGCGTCTTTCGGGCTCCATTCGAGAATGGTGAAGGTCGGCGGGTCGACGCTTCCTCGATTCACCGCGAGGATGCCGCCCATTTTGAGCGATTCAATTTTCTTTTTGTTGAAAATCTCAACTTTAAATCCGGTCTCTTTCCCGATGCGCTCGGCCTCCGAGGCCAGTTTTTCGGCATTCAACGCGTTGACTGGCTCGTTGATGAGGTCTCGGGCTTCAAAAACCGAACGAACGGTGGCGTGGAGAATCTCGAACTCTTCTTCGTCCAAACCCGGAATACTGACCACTTCGGGCATCGGAGACACGGGTTTGCTCAGATAGCGATCAAAGCGATAACTGCCGAGCCAAAGCCCTTCGGCAAAGGCATAAAGCGAAAGGCTTTTGCTCAGAGAGAGCACCTGCATGCGGGTACACAGCGCAGTTCCGGCTTTCTTCCACACAGCAAGGCCGAGGATGCGCATTTCTTCAAGACCCGCGGGCGTTCCCGGGTTCCTTCGCACCCGCCAAAGCGCCAATCTCCGCTCGCCTTCGGTAAATTCAAGCTGGCTGCGCTCCGGGTTCTCGAACTGGGTGCGTATCCACTGTTTTCGGTTTCGACCTAAGGGGATTTTAGAGAGTTCGATTTCTTTTTCAAAGAGGTAGACCTCGTAATCAGCCGGGAGCTCGAGAGCTTCGTTGGATAGCGCAATCATTTCAGGGGTTTTGACGTTCAAAGGTAGCGAAGCAGCCCAAGCCCTCTGGATGCGCCGAGGGTTGAGATCGCCGAGCCGCCGAACTTCGGCACTTTGCGCCTGTTGTTTACCTTTATCGAACACCCTCTGCGGTATTTCACCCGCCTTTGATGCACGCGCGCTTTCCGTCTTTTTTGGTCCGATTCTATTTGATTTCGAGTTTATTGCTACTCGTTTCACAAGAAGTGCGGGCAACCCATAACCGAGCGGGAGAGATCACCTACACTTGGGTGGGAGGTCTTACGTACGAGTTTACCATCACTACGTACACCAAAGAAAGCGCTCCCGCAGACCGCTGTCAGCTCACCATCGACTGGGGCGATAACACCAACGACGTGCTTCCGAGAGTGAACGGCCCGTTTGGTTCCTGCGGAAATGCGCGCATGGGCGAAGATTTGGGAGGTGACTTTAAAAAGAACGTCTACATAGGTTCGCACACCTTTGCAGGTCCGAGTGTCTTTGTGGTTTCGGTCGAAGATCAGAATCGAAATACCGCTATCGACAACATTCCGAACTCGGTCAATGTGCCTTTTTACATTCAGACCATTTTGCGCATCAACCCTGTGCTGGGTCCGAATAACTCGGTGCAGCTCTTGAATCCGCCCATCGACAACGGCTGTAAGGACCGGTTGTTTGTGCACAACCCCAGCGCATTCGACCCCGATGGAGACAGCCTCGGATTCCAATTGATCAACTGCAGAGGCGCGGGGGGTATTGAAATCTTACAGACCTACGACCCTTCGATTGTGCAAGCTCCTGTGCGAATCGATTCAGTCATTGGTCTCCTCGAATGGGACACTCCTCAGAATCAAGGGCAATACAATTTTGCCATCCTCATTTCAGAATACCGCAAAGCGCCGAATGGGTTTTGGGAGTTTGTGGGGTCCGTGGTCAGAGACTTGCAGGTAGACATCAAGGTGTGCAGCAATCAGCCACCGACCATCGATCCGCTCGGCCCGTTTTGTGTCGAAGCGGGAGAGACCATTCAGTTTGATGTCACCGGTCGAGATCCCGACAACAACAGTATAATCCTCTCCGCCACCGGTGGCCCTTTGGTCGTACCCCAGCCTGCGTCTTTTTTTCCGCCCTTGGCTTCGCCGCCCCCCTTGGTCGTTGGTTTTTTGTGGAATACAGACTGCATCCACGTACGAAGGCTTCCGTATAACATTGAATTCAAGGTGGTCGACGTGCCACCGGCGGGTCAGACGGCATTGGTGGGCTTTCAAACGGCGCAGATCACGGTGGTTGCCCCCGCTCCTGAGATCCTTCGAGTTCAACCCGGTCCCGATCGGGTCGATTTGAGTTGGAGCCCAAGTCTATGCGCTCAGGCCATAGGATATCGCCTGTATCGGCGGCCCGGAGCTTCGTCTTGGTCTCCTTCGGTGTGCGAAACCGGCGTGCCCGAATACACCGGCTTTAAACTGATCGCAGAGCTGAGCGGTGGGCTCAATGATACTCTTTTCCAGGATACCGACAGCCTTTTCAGGGGCAATTCGTATTGCTATCGGGTCATCGCCTATTTTGAGGATGGGGCCGAGAGCTACGCCTCCGGCGAAGTTTGCGGGCGGTTGCGGATAGACGCGCCCCTGATCACCCGAGTCGATATTACCCAAACGGACGCTCAGAACGGATCCATAGAAATTCGCTGGTCTCCTCCGCTCGAACTCGACAGCGCGGCTATAGTGCCCAATTATGGGTATGCGCTTTGGAGGCGGACCGGGGTCGACGGCCCTTTTACGGATAGCCTTGGTTTTTTCCCTAATGTCTTCGATACCACTTATGTAGATTTGGCTTTGAACACGCGCGATTCTGTCTACAGTTATCGGGTCGATCATTACTATGCTGGCCCTGCGTTCGTCAAGGGTCGCTCGTCCGACCCCGCGTCTTCGACGCGACTCGAAATAACACCCACCGACGGCAGCAATCGCCTCGAATATCAGGCCTCCGTTCCGTGGACCAACCCTTTGTTCGATATTTTCCGTGAAACGGCCCCGGGAAGTGGGGTTTTTGATTCCATTGCCACGGTGCCTGAATCTGTTTATCACGACACGGCTGCCGTCAATGGATCGCTGTATTGTTACTTCGTACGGGCTCGGGGTCTATATACGGCCGGAGGACTGCCCGAGCCTTTGTTGAATCGATCTCAGATTCAGTGTGCCGCTCCCATCGATACCACTTCACCTTGCACGCCTGTGCTCAGAGCTTTGTACGAATGCACCGAGCAAAAGCTCAGACTCGAGTGGGAAAACCCCACAGCCGATTGCCCGAACGACGTGGTTTCATACAATCTCTATTTCAAGCCCTCGCAGAACGACGTCTTTGGTGCTCCGCTGGCCACGGGAATCACTCAGAACTTTTTTGAAGATTTTGAGCCCGGTCTCAATGTCGTAGGGTGTTATGCCATCAGCGCCGTAGACGATGCCGGCGCAGATCCCGGCGGTGCGTCCAACGAAAGTCCCCTGAGCCAAGAGGTGTGCATCGAAGCCTGCCCTTTGCTCGAATTGCCCAATGTCTTTAGCCCCGACCAGAAATTCGGCAACAACTTCTTCACGGTCGTTACGCGAAACGGAGAGCTGCAGTATCGAGACATCGGTGCATTTTCGATACGGGTGTTTAATCGCTGGGGCAGCATGGTCTATGAAAGCACCGACATCGATGAGTTTGCAGCCGCTGGATGGAATGGAAAAGACCGCGCTTCGGGTCTGGATTGTACGGAAGGGGTTTATTTTTTCGTAGCGGAATACCGAGCCAAGAGCATTGCCTCTGCCCCTCCGGTGATTCTCGAAGGTTCGGTGACCTTGTTTCGTTAAGCCATAACAACTAGAGTTTTATGTTCACCGGGATTGTGGAGTGTACCGCGCGGCTCGCGTCGATGGACATCGAAGGGACCAATCGAATTTTCTGGTTTGAATCTCCCATTTCAAACCAGTTGAAAATTGACCAAAGTGTTTCTCATTCAGGGGTGTGCCTAACCGTCGATGCGCTTGAAGAAGGTCGACATCGAGCCACCGCCATAGCCGAAACCCTTAAGGTAACTGCCCTCGGCTTTAAGAATGTGGGCGATTTATTGAACCTCGAGCGAGGTATGAAACCGGTTGATCGCTTCGACGGCCATTGGGTTCAGGGACATGTCGACTGCACCGCGCAATGCACGGACCGAGCATCGAGAAATGGGAGTTGGGACTTTCGTTTTTCGCACGGAGTTTCAGACGAGTGGATCACCGTACCCAAGGGAAGCATTTGCGTCGATGGAGTAAGCCTGACCGTGGTCGAGTCGGAGCCCTCGGGTTTCAGCGTGAGTATTATTCCCTATACCTACGAACACACGGGCTTTTCTCAAATAAAAACGGGCGATGTCGTCAACCTCGAATTCGACATTCTCGGTAAATACATCGCCCGCCTGCTCGCTCAAAGAGGAATCCGCTGATCGCCTTAGTTGGCTCGACCCATCAGGTGAATCGTCCCCTTGTAGGTTTGATCGATTCCCTCGTCTATGTGCTTGATATGTAGGACATAGAAGTACACCCCATCTTCGATTTCGGTGCCCTCGTTGTTCTTTGTCCCGTTCCAAGGCAAGCCATTGACGTAGTCGTCGCTTTCGAAGACGAGAGAGCCCCACCGGTGGAAGATCTGAATCTGCGCTTCGTCGTAATCCTCAATGTTTTGGACGAGGAAGAAGTCGTTTTCGTCGTCTCCGTTCGGAGTAAACACGTTCGGGATGACAATCGGTCGCACCGAGTCCACAGGCGGAGGAACAATGATTGAATCCGGAGGATCGTAGGACCAAATAAACCAGTTGCTAATCGATGTATAAGTGGTGTCGATGATGCGGAAGGCCTCCACTCTCAAAGCGAACATACCCGAGTCGAACGTGCGCGTATACAGGAAGTTCGTGTCGATGGTGGGGTTGATTCCCTGACCGCTCACTTGGGTCCAGATGCTGTCGCTCAAATCAGCGTACATCACCCGATAGGTCGGATTGTTCCAGCCATTGTAGCGGTTCCAGCGAAGTCTGAAGACATTGGTATCCGCACTCGGCAGAGTGTCGAGGAAAATGGAGGTTACATTTCGGCTTTCGTTGTACGACTCCGCATTGATTACGGGAATAATCTTATATCGGTAGTTGCGGCTGTTGACCTCGCCAGGGCCCGTGCTCAAATCTTTCCACTGAGGGTCGAGTATGGCCTGTTGTCCGTATTTGCTCGCGATGTAATTAAAGCTGGCACCATTGTCGTCTGAGCGCAGAATGTCTACGCGGTCAAAAAGCGGCACGGGGAAGCTGTTAGTGTCGAGTTCGTACTGAATGCGCGTGCTGAAGTTGGTGTCGACCGTTACGTTTCGCATGTCGAAGGCCGGCTCGAAACAACCGCTGACCTTGATCATCATGGTGTAGAACTCGGTAAGCTGGAATCCGCATTTATTGGTGAGGGTATTCCCGTCGTTACCGACTTTGATGTAGAGCAGATAATCTCCATTCACCGTCAAGGGTCGATAGAGTTTCAACTGCACTTGATCTGTCGTTTGGGTAACTCCGCAATTGGCGATTACCTCGATCACCGGACGCGTAATGGTATCGGGGCCCACCAAACGGAAGTCCGTGCCGTCAGGAGAAATAGAGACGCATTGAATGTCGACGTCGAACGAAATGTCGACCAAGCTGTCTCCGCACACATACCCGATGGTCGGGACGATATAGTCATAGCCCGTGGCTGAATTGGGATTGGGAATCGAATCGTTGCGAATGTATTCCCCGGCCAGAGCGCCGATCAGATTCCCGCTAATGGTGTCGGTTCCAAATCCGGGCAAGCTGACATCGACCTTGGGCCCGTCTTGCACGCTGGCTTTGCACGTGGCCGCAATCACAACCTGCATGTCTCGTTGAGACGATCCGACAAAAATGAAGGCTTGATTCAGAGGGTTAAACCGATACTCTTTGACCTCGACAACTACGACGCAGATTTCTTGAACATTACCGGTTGTGAATGTGAATGTACCCGTCTTATTATCTACTTGAATTCCACCCGTTCCCGGAGCGGTCGTAATCGGTTGGGTAAAAGTGTAGGGGGCTACATAGTTGATGTTCACCGGATTAACCCCCAATACAGACTTCGCATTGCCAAAACTGTAGTACACCGAATCACCGTCGGGTTCGATGGTCGCTTGAGACCACACGAAGAAGTTGTTCAAGCAGAAGGCTTTGGCCGCAGGAGTTACAAACTGGGGAGAAGTATTCTCACCCAAGGTGTTGTTCAGCAGGGCTTCTACGTAGGTGCTTTGACCACCGGGCCCGACGAGGTTGTCGATGGCGTTGTTCCGGCAGCACAAGTCCCAAGAAAACTTAAAATTGACACATGTTCCGGGCAAAGTGGTCACGCCTTTGTACACGTGCAGAGATATGGGCAGATATCCCGGAGTGGTGCTCGAAACACATTCGTCCAAATCGGGAGTGAAATACCCGCCATCTCCGGCTGCAATTTGTCCCGGGGGAATTGAAATCCTGGTGAGTGTTACCGTAGAATTCGGGTAACACGAAGAACTGATGTCAATGGGTGCCGTCCCACCAAGTCCCGCTGTAAAAGGCGAATTGTCTCGATAGAGTTTGAGGATAATTTGATATTGCCTCGGAATTCCGGTAGAATCGCCGATGTAGCGATACTGAATCTCAGCGCCGGCAATGTGCGTGGCCTTGGCCGGGGCAGCATAGGCCAAAGCCAAAAGCAGGAAAAAGCGAAAAAATAACTTCATCGCGGAACAGTCGGTTGGTGGTTGCGTTGTCCAAAAAGACTACGAGCCGGGAAAATTAAAGACTTTGTGTTCACAACACAAACCAATCACCATCTCAATGAGTGAGTGCGCGCTTTACCCGAGCCTCGAGAGTCGCCTTTTTATAGCTGCGCTCCGAAGACACGGCCTCGATGCGTGAGAACTACTTTTGCAATCCATCCTCCCTTTATGCGGCACATTCGGAATTTTTGCATCATCGCCCACATCGACCACGGCAAAAGCACTTTGGCCGATCGCCTGCTCGAATTCACCAAGACGATTACCGACCGAGAGCGCAAGGATCAACTGCTCGACGATATGGATCTCGAGCGAGAGCGCGGAATCACGATCAAAAGCCACGCCATTCAAATGGAGTTTGATCACGCCGACGGCGCGTTTATTCTCAACCTGATCGACACCCCCGGACACGTCGATTTCAGCTACGAAGTCTCGCGTTCGATCGCGGCTTGCGAGGGTGCATTGCTGATTGTGGACGCCGCGCAAGGAATTCAGGCCCAGACTATTTCGAATTTATATCTCGCCCTTGAGCACGATTTGGAAATCATCCCCGTGCTCAACAAAATTGACTTGCCGAGCGCCAATCCCGAAGAAGTCAAAGACCAGATCGTCGAACTGATTGGCTGCCGACACGAAGACATCATCCCGGCCAGTGCCAAAACCGGTCAGGGCATAGACGACATTCTCGATGCTATTGTGCGCCGAATTCCCGCTCCTACAGGCGATGTAGAAGCCCCTTTGCAAGCGTTGATTTTCGACTCTGTCTACAATCCTTTTCGGGGGATCGAAGCGTATTTCAGGGTGATGAATGGGCGGATTTCAAAGAATCAGAAAATCCGATTTATGGCCACGGGTCGCTCTTACAACGCAGACGAAGTCGGGGTGCTCAAACTCACCAAGAGCCCTAGAAATTACATGCAGGCGGGCGATGTGGGCTATTTGATCTCGGGCATCAAAGAGGCCAGCGAGGTCAAGGTGGGAGATACCATTACCTCGTTTGAGGCGGGTTCGACCGTGGCCATCGAAGGTTTTGAAGAGGTAAAACCCATGGTTTTTGCGGGGATTTATCCGGTAGATACCGAAGAATTCGAAGATCTGCGCGCCTCCTTAGACAAGCTGCGGCTCAACGATGCCTCGCTCACCTACGAGGCAGAGTCTTCGGCGGCCCTCGGTTTTGGCTTTCGCTGCGGCTTTTTGGGAATGCTCCACATGGAAATCATCCAAGAGCGGCTTGAGCGCGAATTCAACATGACGGTCATCACCACGGTGCCGAACGTCAGCTATAAGAGTTATTTGAAGTCTGACCCCGACCTGGTGGTGCACGTGCACAACCCGAGCGACTACCCCGACCCTTCGCGCCTCGACCGAATCGAAGAGCCCTATATCCGCGCTCAGATCATTACCAAGAGCGAATACGTGGGCGCCATCATGACACTGTGCATCGAAAAGCGCGGGCAGATCATCAACCAAGTTTACCTGACCGCCGATCGGGTAGAGATGGGTTTTGAAATGCCCTTGGCCGAGATTGTCTTTGATTTCTACGACAAGCTCAAAACGATTTCGCGGGGCTATGCTTCATTTGACTACCACCCGGTAGATTATCGCGCTTCAGACCTCGTCAAGGTGGATATCCTCCTGAACGGAGACCCTGTGGATGCCCTTTCTTTTTTGGTGCACCGCACCAAGTCTCACGAAATCGGTCGCAAGATGTGCGAAAAGCTCAAGGAGTTGATTCCGAGGCAGCAGTACGTCGTGGCCATACAAGCGGCCATAGGCGTGAAAATCGTAGCCAGAGAAACTTTGAGCGCGCTTCGCAAGGACGTCACCGCCAAATGTTACGGGGGAGACATAAGCCGCAAGCGAAAGCTGCTCGAAAAGCAAAAAGAGGGCAAAAAGCGCATGAGGCAGGTGGGCTCGGTCGAGATTCCTCAACAAGCATTTTTGGCCGTACTTCGACTCAACGACTGATTTAAGCAGGCGCACTCGCGAATTCTCAGCCAAACCGTGAAACTCATACGCTCCCAAGTTGTATCGATTGCCTTGCTGCTCGGAGTGGCCGGGGCGCTCCAAGCGCAAGAGAGCCGGATGTATTGGCCGGCCAAAGACCGATTCAATTATTTCTTTTCGACCCCGATCCTTCTCGAAAGTCCGGTCGATCTCGGTTCGAGTGGGTTTTCGAATAGCCATCAGTTCGATTTGATGACAGAGCGCCGGCTCAACGGTCTTTTGACTTTGGGTTTCGGCTTGGGATATAGTTCGCACAACCTGCACACCGAAATGGCCATTGCCACGACTCCCGGCGGTACAGACGTGTTCGGCCTGCTGCCGGATTCTCTGAACTATCAGAGCAATAAGCTCAATTTGAAGTATATAGATCTTCCTATTGAACTGCGATTTCGATTTCCCGCCGCAGACAGCCGTTTTATTCGGGCTTATTTCGGATTTCGCTTGGGCTATTGCATCGAATCGTATTCGCGCCTCACCACCGAACAAAGCCGGGTAGCCTATTCTCGACTAGCCTCTGTCAATCCTTGGTTGGGTTCGGTCTCCCTGCGCCTGGGCTACGGAATGTTCGGGCTCTATGCTTCTTACGGACTCAGCCCCATATTCAGATCAGGTGCGTTGCTCGAAGGCCAATCGCTCGAGCCGATTCGAATGCTTCAGCTCGGAATCAGCATCAGCGGCTAGGCGCGTCTTCGCCCGGAAAAAAAAGAGCGCGGAGCTCCGTAGCCTCTTCGGGCTTCATTTTTCCCGACAGGATCAAGGCCAGCTGCCTTCTTCTCAAGGCTCCGTCAAATCTCTTTTGTTCCAGTTCGGTTTCGGGTTCTACCGCCGGCACTTGTATGGGGTTGCCCAGTTGGTCGACGGCCACAAAAGTGTAGATCGCTTCGTTTGCCCTGTGTTTTTTTCCCTGACCGCTTTGGTCTTCAATCAGCACATCGACAAAAATTTCCATCGAACTGTTGAACGCCCGGCTCGGTTTGGCTTCGAGGGTAACAATGCTGCCCTGCGGTATCGGCAAGTTGAAGGAGACGTGATTGACCGAAGCGGTGACCACGATCCGCCGGCAGTGACGGTGCGCCGCAATGGCCGCACAGCGGTCCATCCACGAAAGCAGCTGCCCGCCAAAGAGGTTCCCCAAGTTGTTGGTGTCGTTCGGCAAGACGATTTCTGTCATTACCGTGAGAGATTCTGAGGGCTTGCGCGCTTTCAACAAGGACGGGGATTTTGCGCGAAGATAAAGTTCGAATGCCCCCCGGAGCCGAAGCGGGAGAATCGTTGAACTCTTATGAAATCAGTTTGCCCGGTCGAGGATCCAAGCACTTTGCTCAAGCTTTGCTCGAACATCGGCCAATTTCAACTCGGCTTCGGCACGCGTTTCAAACCCGAGCAGCACCACTCGATGCAAGCCGTTTTCGAGGCTTTGAACTTCGGGACTGAAACCGAAACCGCGCGCCTGTTCCGAAATGCGCCGGGCATTGGCGGGATCTCGAAACGCACCGACCACCAAGGCCACTTTCGAGACAGTGGTTTCAGCTTGTTCAGAAAACGAGTTTGATTCCGCGACCGGAGGGATTGAGATCGTCTCTTCGGCCTCTTTGACTTCTGTTGAAACACGCGCCGTCGGAATCTCTTCTTTTACCTTTCGATCAGACTGTTCAAGCCCTGTGGATGAGGTCTTTGGAGCATCGGCATGCAATCGATCGGGGGGCAGTGGAATCTCGAAGCCCGAACGACTCTCGGCGAAGGGATTTGATACATCTCGGTGAAGCAACAAACCGATGCCCAGGCTGAAACCCAAAAGAGGGACAAAAACAGCGGCGCTTCTCAACTGGGCCGGCTCGATCCATGGAAAGGCCTTTTGTTTCCGCGCTTTGACATGCGAAGGCACAGCGGCCACAAAGTTTCTTTCGCTCAGGCGAGGGGCGTCCGAACGCATGGCGTGGAACATCCCCAATCCAAAAGAAGAGCGCTCAAAATTCTCGCCCAGTTCGGGCATAAAAACGGTGCGACCCGCCTCTGAATAGATTCGACCCAGTGGGGATATAACCAAATCCGCACCCGAACCCAGGGCCTCGTTCCACAAACGAACTTGAGTGTTGACTCTCGCCGCGGCAAGTTCATAGCTCAATCGGTTGACCCGAGCGACATAATCGATCAACAAACCGTCGTTCGACCGGAGTAAAGGGTTAAACCCTATGGCTTTGTGTGCAGGGCGAAATACGTGAGTTACCCGATCGACCCCTGCGGGGACTCGATTGGACACGAACCCTCCAAAGCCCGGAACGACCACACCGTCGTGGCGAAAGAGGAGATCAGCGATGTAATACTCTAAACGCATACTGCGAATTTAAGAATAATCTTGCAACTTCCAATGTCCGGCGCCTGCTTGTGGGCTGCGCTATCTTTAGGCCATGTACTCCGTTTGGCGCGGCTTGAGTGCTTATAGGTTCGTGTTTTTTTTCGGCTTTTTGCCGTTCGTTTTGGCCTGCCAAAAACAAAGCGAAGCACCCCAGGGCAACGAGAGCATTCGCAAGCCGCGTCAACGTCCGGGAGCTTACTCCATTTGGGGCTTGGATCTCTCGCACCACCAAGACAGAATCGATTGGGATTTACTCGGAGAAGATCCGCCTCATTTCATTTATTTGAAGGCTACCGAAGGCCGAACTCACTACGATCGCAAGTATCCCGAATACCGAAAGCGCGCTCGAGCATTGGGCGTGCCCACGGGGGCCTATCATTTCTTTACCTATCGCAGCAGCGGAGCAGATCAGGCGCGCCATTTCGCTCAGACCGCCCCTCCGCTTTCGGGCGATCTGCCGCCTGTTTTGGATGTTGAATTCGCGCGGCACATGCCCGATCGGGCCAAAGTCCGAAAAGAGATCGACGATTTTATCAAAACGTACGTGGAACTCACGGGGCAGCGTCCGATTCTCTATGCCGGCTGTGTTTATCTGCGCGATTATGTGAGCAGAGAAACTGCGGGCGATTCTTGGCTCTGGGTGCCGGATTACAAAAAAGAACCCCGCTGTGCCTGGATTTTCTGGCAGAAGTCAGAGACCCACAGGCAGTTGGGAATTGAAGGAACCGTAGACCTCAACGTGTTTCGGGGAAGTCGAGAAGATCTGGCCGATTTCTGTATCCCTTGAGCAAGAGGAGCAAGGCGAATTCGATCAGAGTGTCCCGCGGCTTTCTTGTTCTCGTTCAATCGCCTCGAACAGCGCTTTGAAGTTACCCTTGCCGAAACTCTTGGCGCCCTTTCTCTGAATGATCTCAAAAAACAAAGTCGGACGGTCTAAGACGGGCTTGGTGAACAATTGAAGCAAGTATCCCTCGTCGTCTCGGTCGATCAAAATGCCGAGTTCGCGCAAGGGCTCGATGTCTTCGTCAATGCTTCCTACCCGGTCGAGCACGTCGTCGTAATAGGACGAAGGCACCCTCAAGAATTCCACACCCTGGCTTTTTAACCTGCGAACCGTTGAAACAATATCGTTCGTGGCCACGGCGATGTGTTGAACGCCCGCGCCGTGATAAAAATCGATGTACTCTTCGATTTGGCTCTTTTTGCGCCCGACGGCAGGTTCGTTAATCGGAAACTTGATCCGGCCATTGCCGTTGGTCATCACCTTGCTCATCAAAGCGGTGTAGTCTGTAGAAATGTCCTTGTCGTCGAAGGAGACGAGCTGGGCAAAGCCCATCACTCGGGCATAAAAATCGACCCAAGTGTTCATTTCGTTCCAACCCACGTTCCCCACCATGTGGTCGATGTAGAGAAGTCCTGCGGGTTCAGCGCGATATTCAGGCTCCCATTTGCGATAGCCCGGAAGAAAGACTCCGGTGTAATTGCCGCGCTCGACAAACACGTGCAGAGTTTCGCCATAGGTATGAATGGCCGACAACACCACCTCGCCCTCGGTATCTCGGATGCGCATGGGCTCCATGTACGACTTTCCGCCTCTCGAGGTGGTTTCTTTCCAGCTTTTTTCGGCGTCGTCTACCCAGAGGGCGATCACTTTAACGCCGTCTCCGTGTTGATCGATGTGTCGATTGATCGGTCCTCCCGGCACAAGGGGAGAGGTGAGCACCAAGCGAATTTTGTCTTGGGCGAGCACGTACGAAACCGACTCGGTGCTGCCCGTTTCGAGCCCCTTGTATGCCAATGGTTGAAACCCCCAAGCCGACATATAATAGTGCGCTGCCTGCTTGGCATTTCCAACGTATAATTCAATGTGGTCGGTGCCGTTGATGGGCAGAAAATCTTCGGCTTGGTCGAAAATCTTCGGGAGAACTTCGGCGGGCTGAGTATTCATGTCAGAGCTTTTTATTGAAGGCGAGGGAAGATGCAAAGTTCGCGAACTCGAATTTATTCGAGCCAGCTCTTCCAATATTCCGGGTCTTGGAGGGCGATTGCGTTTTGAGTGAGGCGCAGCGGTTTAAAGGTGTCGACCATCACCGCGAGTTCGTGCGTTTCTTTTTGTCCGACCGAGCGCTCGTAGGCTCCGGGATGCGGGCCGTGGGGAATGCCCGCGGGGTGCAAGCTGATGTATCCCTTTTCGACGTGATTCCGGCTCATAAAGTCGCCATCCACATAATAAAGTACTTCGTCGCTGTCGATGTTGCTGTGATTGTAGGGAGCGGGAATGGCCTTGGGGTGATAGTCGTACATCCTCGGGGCAAAAGTGCAGATCACGAAGTTGTTCGCTTCAAAAGTTTGGTGCACCGGCGGCGGTTGGTGAACGCGTCCGGTAATCGGCTCGAAGTCTCGGGCGTTGAACGCATAGGGATAATTGTAGCCATCCCAGCCGACCACATCGAACGGGTGCGATGCGTAGACTAAAGTGTGGAGGTGGTTTTCTTTTTTGATTTTAATCGCGAACTCCCCTTTTTCGTCTCGGGTTTCGAGTTCATCGGGACGCCTGAGGTCGCGCTCGCAATAGGGAGAATGCTCGAGGAGCTGCCCAAAGGAGTTGCGGTATCGCTTGGGGCTCAAAATGGGGCTGAAGCTCTCTACAATAAAGAGGCGATTGTCGGGGCTGTCGAACTCGATCGAGTAAATCATCCCGCGCGGAATGACCAGATAATCTTCAGGTCCAAAGCGCAGATTGCCCAAAAAGCTGCGGAGTGTTCCCGTGCCCTTGTGCACGAAAATCAATTCGTCGGCATCGGCGTTTTTGTAAAAATAACTACCCATCGATTGTCGCGGCGCGGCCAGGGCAATATTGAGGTCGTTGTTAAACAGAACAATCTTTCGGGCATCGAGAAAGTCGTCTTCGGGAGCCAAGTGCCAGCCTTTGACCATTCGGCTGGTCAGGTTGCGTTCAACGGCCGCAAGCGGGGTGCAATCGACCGAACCGCTGATTTCGCGCACCATGGTGGGACGGTGGACGTGGTACAACAAAGACGACATGCCCGAAAAACCTTCGGTTCCGAAGAGTTGTTCGTAATACAAGCCTCCGTCGGGCTTTTCGAAAACGGTGTGGCGCTTGTGGGGAATTCGGCCGAGTCGGTGATAGATGGGCATACCTTGGGCAGTGGAATTTTAAAGACTTCGGGTCAAAATAAGGGAGTGTGGCGAACAAATCTCGGTTGAGATCCCAAGAGAGAATTCGCCGCGATGAGTTCAAAGGTAGGATCTCACTCGAACGCGAGAATGATGAAAGTCATGTTTTCAAGAGCATTGGAGTCCTTGGCCTACGGCAACTTAGCCGTTGCGATGTCGGCTTGGGGCTACTGCTATGCCCTGGGCAACACCCTGGGTTGGGCGGATAAAGCCTATGCTTTTCTGCTCTTTTTCGGGACTTTCTCGGCTTATTCGTACATGCACTTATTGAGCGCTCGAAATCAAAGGCCGATCGACGGCCATCCGGTGAGAGTGTTCACGCAAAAACACGCTCGAATATTCGGAGTCTTGGGTTTAGTCTCGGCTTTGGCCGCCGTTTATTTCTTTGTCCGGGTCCAAGCCTTCTATCGACTTCTCGCCACCGCATTGCTCCCGCTGGTGCTGCTCTATCCGGCACTCGGCAAAAAGTTCGGCGGGCTCCGTTCGATGAAGGGGCTCAAGTTTCCCCTCGTGGTCGGTATTTGGATTTTGTTAACCGCGGGGGTGCCGATGTTTTTCGCCGATCGGGCTATTTCAAAAGGCGTCGTGTTTGCTCTTGGCCTTTCGGTCTCGCTATGGATCGCGGCTACCGCTTTTATGTTCGATTTGAGAGATATTCACACCGATCGACCGGGCTTGAGCTGGGCGCAGCGGCTCGGCGGTCGGCGGAGCATCAATCTCATTCGCGCGGCTTATGCGCTGTCTGCCTTCGGATTTATCGGGGTTTGGATGGCATATCCCGAAGTCGGATTTCAGGCAGCAGCAGCCCTTCTTTCGCTTTTGGGTTCCATAATGCTCTGCAATGCGTATGCTCGAAACAACAAGCCGCTGATTATCAGTCTTTGGATCGAATTAATGCCGGCATTTTGGGGATTCGCGGTTTGGTTAGGCGAATGGGCTCGGCAGTCGTTTTACTTTTAACCCGATGATGCAGGCACACCCTTCGCGCGATTGGCGAATCCCTCTCGAGTCTTTTGAGCTTCACGCAGCTGCCGAACTCGACCGCATAGATCGGTTCCCTGCGCTGCGCCATCGGTTCCACCTTCCATTGCATTCCGACGGAAGCGAAAAGGTCTATCTCACCGGCAATAGCTTGGGGCTTCAGCCCAAACAAGCCAAGCAATACATTCTCGAAGAGCTCGAAGATTGGGCCAATTTGGGCGTGGAAGGCCATGTGCATGCGCGTCGGCCCTGGGTAGAGTACCACCGATTTTTTTCAGACTCCCTCGCTCGAATCGTCGGCGCGTTTCCCGACGAAGTGGTTGCGATGAACGGTCTCACGGCCAACCTTCACCTGATGATGGTGAGTTTTTATCGCCCTCAAGCCGGGCGTCGAAAGATCTTGTGCGAAGCCAAAGCCTTTCCTTCTGACTTGTACGCTTTTCGGAGCCAGATCAGATTTCACGGCGGCCAAGACGAAGACCTCATTGCGCTCGAAGCCAGATCGGGAGAGTACATTTTGCGCACCGACGACATTCTCGAAGCGATCGAAAGGCATCGAAACGAGTTGTCGCTCGTTCTTTTGGGCGCAGTGAACTACTACACCGGGCAGTTTTTCGAAATTCAAAAAATCACCTCAAAAGCCAAGGAATACGGCATTGCTGTCGGATGGGATTTAGCCCACGCCGCGGGCAATGTCCCGATGGAACTGCACCACTGGGACGTCGATTTTGCCGCTTGGTGCAGCTACAAGTATTTGAACAGCGGCCCGGGTTCGGTGAGCGGGGTTTTTATCCATCGAAAACACCATGCGGAAGCCGATTTACCGCGTTTTGAAGGCTGGTGGGGGCATCGAATTTCTGATCGATTTGCCATGCCCGATCGATTTTTGGGCAGTGGAACCGCAGAGGCCTGGCAACTGAGCAATGCACCGGTTTTGAGCATGGCGGCCCACAGAGCTTCGCTCGATCTCTTTGACGAGGCCAAGATGGAAAACCTCAGAGAAAAGTCGATTCGGCTCACTCAATATCTCGAACAACTTATCTTGGAGTCGGTTCATCTTAAAAAGCGCAATTGGAGCATCATTACGCCCCAAGACCCCGAGCAAAGAGGGGCTCAGTTGAGCCTGCTGATTCCCGAAGACGGCCGGCGCTTTTTTGATTATTTGACCGATCGCGGAGCCGTCGTCGATTGGAGAGAACCGGGGGTGATCCGAATGGCGCCCGCCCCTTTGTACAACACTTTTGAAGACTTGGCGCGTCTCTATGCCATGTTCGTTGAATACGATTGATATCTCGTGAAAAACAAGCCAGAAAATGTAGCCGTCGTCGGTGGAGGCCTCGTCGGTTCTCTGTTGTCGATTTATCTCGCGCGAAGGGGTTTTTCTGTTTCGCTTTTTGAAAGGCGCTCCGATCCGAGAGCTGCAAACCTCTACCAAGGTCGTTCGATCAATTTGGCGCTTTCAGACCGCGGATGGCGTGCTTTAGAAGGGGTTGGTGCGGCCGAGGAAGTTCGCAAATTCGCCATGCCGATGTATCGAAGAGCGATCCATCAGCCCGACGGCAGCCTCGGTTTTCAAGCCTATGGCAAAGAAGGTCAGGCGATTTACAGTGTTTCGCGAGGCGGTATCAACCGTTGTTTGCTCTCTTTGGCCGAGGCCGAGCCGAATATTCGAATGTTGTTTAGCCAGCGTTTGATCGATGCGGATGTCGCTCATGGCCATCTGGTTTTTGAAGGTGCGGACTCGGGCCGCATCGCGCAGAGTTTCGACTGGGTTTTTGGAGCCGACGGAGCCTATTCTGCCCTCAGAGCCGAGATGATTCGCAGCGATCGGTTCAACTACAGTCAGGAATACATCGAGCACGGATACAAGGAGTTGAACATACCGGCGCTCGAAGGCGGAGGTTTTGCGCTCGAGAAAGAAGCACTGCATATTTGGCCTAGGGGTTCGCATATGCTCATCGCCTTGCCAAATCCCGACGGCAGTTTTACATGCACCTTATTTTTTGCATTCGAAGGCCCCGATTCGTTTGCCGAACTCAGCGAATTGCACAAGGCGCGGTCTTATTTTGATGAGCACTTTGCCGATGCGCTGGCCTTGATGCCCGATTTTGACCGGGAGTGGAGCGAGAACCCCGTGAGTTCGTTGTGCATTATGCGCTGTTATCCCTGGGTCCGCGGCAAAGTTGCGCTGATCGGGGATGCAGCTCATGCCATCGTTCCTTTTTATGGTCAGGGAATGAATGCGGGTTTTGAGGATTGCTTTGAATTTGACCGAATTTTTGGCGAGCATTCAGACTGGGCCGAGGCGCTCGAAGAGTATCAAATGGAGCGCAAACCCAACGCAGACGCCATTGCCGATTTGGCTCTCAGGAATTTTATCGAAATGCGCGATTCGACGGCCGACCCCCGATTCCTCCTTCAAAAGCGAATTGAGTCCAAGTTTAACGATCGACATCCATCGATTTGGACGCCGCTCTACTCGATGGTCACGTTCAGCCAAATCCCATATTCCGAGGCCTTGGAGCGGGGTAAAGTGCAAGATCGAATTATGGAGGAAGTCATGAATCGCCCCGACATCGAAGCGATGTGGGACTCGGCCGAAGTCGAAGCAGCCATGCTCGAGGCCTGTGTGCGCGAATTGGGTGTGCGCTAAAGCTCTGTCCTAGCCGATCGATCGCTTTTGGCGGTCGAGGTAATCCTCGATAATCAGGTTGATGTTGTTGTTTACCAATGGCTTGGTGATGTATCCGCGCACACAGCCGTAGCCGTTGGCTTTCTGTTGATCGAATTTTGAGATCGAAGAGCTGACGACGTAGATATAGCAGTCTTTGGAGCTAAAGCGGTCGTGGTATTCATCCAAAAATTCAAATCCCCCCATTACAGGCATATTGATATCCAAGAGGAGTACTCCGGGAAAGGGCACGTGGTTTTGATCGCGCTCTTTGAGATATCTCATCGCACTCGAACCATCGAGTTTAAATTCCATTTGTACCCTGGGGTACGAGCGCTGCACGATGTTCTTCAACACGAAGTTGTTCACTTGATCATCGTCGATAACGAGCATATCCAACTCCATCTTTGGCTGATTTAGTTAGCCCGCTTGTTTTACGGAAGGGGTGACACCGTATTTCGCTTTGTAGCACTTGCCAAAATAAGAAAGGCTTTTGAATCCGAGGTGGAAAGCGATGTCCTTGATGGGCATGTCGGTATTTTCGAGCAGTTCTTTCGCCCGCACCAACTTGATTTCGTTGATGTATTTGACCGGGGTCATTCCCGCCTTTTCCTTGACGAGCGATTCGAGTCTCGGGTACGTCATGTTCATGTCGTTGGCCAGGTCGGGAATCGAGAAATTCTTGAACCGATATTTTTTGATGATCAGCGAGTCCATCATCGCGAGAACCGGATCTTTGACCGGAATGGCGGTTTTGAGCTCGAGGTCGATCGAGTAAATCTTGTCGAGATATTCCTGTTTGCGAAGCAGGTTGTTGATTCGACTGACCAAAACCTGAGTTCGAATCGGCTTGACAAGGTAATCGTCAGCGCCCAAGTCGTAGCCTTGAATGAGATTTTCATCTTGCCCGAGCGCAGTGAGCAAGATCACCGGGATGTTCTTGAGGTCAGGACTCGAGCGCACCGCTTCGAGGACTTCGTATCCGTTTTTGCGGGGCATCATGATGTCGGAGACCACCAAATCAGGTTTAAAATGCTCCATTTTGGCAATGGCTATCTCCCCGTCTGCCGCGCCTTCCACTTCAAAGTATTCCGACAACAAAAGCATCATGCTGTCCAACAAATCGGTGTTGTCTTCGGCAATCAGCACTTTTTTCAGTTTTTGAGAGGCCTCCATTGGCTGCTTTCTTCTTGAATTTAAGAGATTCGATCGAGTAAATACGGAAGCTTGACCCGCATTCGGGTTCCTTTGCCCTCCTCACTCTCAATAGTAATTTTTCCGCCGTGTAAAACTACAAATTCCTTAACAATCGACAAGGCGACCCCGGCACCCTCGGTGTCCATGGCGTTCTCTGCTCTGTAAAATGGTTCAAAAATTCGATTGAGGTCTTTCTCGGGAATACCCCGGCCTTGGTCGCTCACGGCGAGCTCAACAGAGTCCTCGTCAAAATGCGCACTCAATTTCACGGCTGTTTCCGCGCTCGAATACTTGCAGGCGTTGTCGAGCAGATTGCTCAAAACGTAGGTCATCATACTTTCGTCGGCCTGAATATTTCGCTTGTTGCCGGTGTAGGAAAGCTCGATGTTTCGGCCCTCGCGGAGTTCTCCCGAAGCAGTTTTAAGGCTTTCAAACAGCTCGGTTAAATCGAGAGAAACGGGTTTAAAAGGCTCTTTGCCCGCATTGATTTTGCGAAGTTGAACCAGATCGCCGATGATGTCGTTGAGGCGCTGAATTTGCTTCTCAATTTTGGCCAGCATGGATGTGAACCGCTCGTCGCCTTTGTTCTTGGATCCCCATGAATTCAACAGATCGACTTGCATTTGAATGACGGCCAACGGGGTCTTGAATTCGTGAGAAGCGATGGTGAACAAATTCGACCGCATTTCGCTGAGTTCTTTCTCTTTAGACCAAGCGAGAATCAAATCTTCCATCAAAAAGACGCTCTCGGTAATCTCAGTGGTGGTGGTGAGCAAAAACTCGCCGCCGGACATTTGAAGAACCTCTGAAAGGGTTGACTTTACCCAGATTTGCTGCCCGTCTTTGCGCTCGAGCATCACCTTTACCTCGGCTCCGGGTCGGTAGAGCATCCGCCTGAACAAAGAGGCGTCCATGTCTCGGTGATAGGTCTCCGAAAGAAAGTCGATGAGTTCTCGCCCCACGAGTTCAGAGGGATGAACCCCGAGAATTTTTTTACTCGAGGGGGTCGCATACAAAATCTTCATCTCCCGATTGTGGATGCAGATGAGGTCTGAAGTATTGTTTGCAATGAGCTCGAAAAGGGTGTCGTCGATCACGGCGCGGTAAAAAGAGATGGTTTTGCGATCAAACGAATTGATACATTTTTGCGAAATTGATCAAGTCTACCACGTTGCGCGCTTGTAGTTTGTTGAGTAGACGCTGCTTGTAAGTGCTCACGGTTTTGTCGCTGATGCCCAATTCCTCGCTGATGTCCTTATTCGATTTGCCGATCGACAGCAGTTTGAGCACTTCACTTTCGCGATTCGACAATTTTATTTTGCGTTGTTTTTCGCGCAGAGGAGTCCGAACCGTGTATAATTCTTCGCGGAGAAAGAGGCGACCTGCAAAGACCTCCTTCACGGCGCGTACGACTTCTTTGGGATCGGCGTCTTTGGTGACATAGCCTACAGCGCCCAGTTTGCGAACCGTGGGGCCGTAGATCTCTTCGCGGTGCATCGAGAGAATTACCACTTTGACATTGGGATAGTCGTCGGCCATGGCGCGCAAGACCGTGATTCCGTTCATCCGGGGCATGTCGATGTCGAGGAGCACCACATCGGCCGACATTTTGCTCAGAACTTGGAGCAATTCGTCTCCGTCTGCCGCTTCGGCAATGAGGCGAACTTCGTCTTCGAATTTGAGAAAGAGGTCGAGCCCTTTTCGGACGATCGCGTGGTCGTCGGCGATGATGATGTTGATCATGGTCGGGTCAGTGAGGGATGGTTAGGCTGGGGACGAAGTTAAAAATTTTATATTAATTTCTGACAGAAAGAGCGAGAAAAGTCTTTCAAGCTATTTAATCACTTTTTAGAACTTCGCATCTAAATCGCACACTGGTAAGAGAGATAGCTTAGGAGCCTGTTTTTTTACCTCAATCGCATCGGGCTGTAATAGTCGAACAACGATTACCACAGAGACGCGAAGTGCGAGAAAAAAAGCAAAATCAAAAATGAACCAGACGCAAATTGCTCTCTTTGGACTCGGACTCGTATTGCTCGGCATGGCTTCGGGTTTGGCCGCTCTTCTTTGGCGAAATCGAAGACTGCGCTTCGGGCAAGTGAAGTTGATGACTGAAATCGAACGCCTCATGGACTCTGAGCGGGTCCTCGGAAAATCGCTTTCGCTTATGGCGCATCACATCAGCGCACCGCTCAACTATGCCCGGTCCATTTCCGGATTGCTCGAACAGCGCTGGGACGGTTTCGAAGATTCCGAACGCCGCTCTACAGCCTCCCTTCTGAGCAATCAATTGGTCGAGCTCAGCGAACAATTCGCCGAAGTGCTGGCTTGGGCCCGAAAAAAACAACTCGGACAGAGCACCCTCGAAGAAATTGGGCTTTCTGAGTTTGCACGGATCGAGCTGGGGCGATTGGCAGGTGCGGCGGCTCATAAAGAGGTGAAAATGGAGCTTCAAATACACGACTCTTCGACGGTGGTTTTCGATCGTCAGGCGGCTTCGCTGGTCTTGCAGAATTTGTTAAGTAATGCACTGAAATTCAGCGTTGGGGGTCAGAAAATAACCCTAGAAGCGGGCATGGGGAACCCCGGGTTTGCGCGCTTTATGGTGCGCGATGAGGCGGGAGGGATCGGTAGGACCGAACTCGACCGCTTGTTTTCGTCGAAAAACCACCTTGCCAAAGAGGGCACTGCTCGAGAATCGGGCAGCGGCATCGGGCTTCTCCTCAGTCAGGATTTATTGCTCGGGCTCGGAACATCACTTGTCGCTCGAAGCGCTGTCGAGCAGGGAAGCGAGTTTAGTTTCGAGATCCCCATCGAACGCTAGCAGGGATGGAGCAAACGGGTATGGGGTTCATTTTGTGTGCGTTTGCCCTGTTTAGCCGGCGGTAGAGTCGATAAACCTCGAGACTGCGTCCATCGAGGCCTTCTTCAGAGAGCCCGGATTCGTCTCGGCGCATCGCCTCTTCCAATTCGGGATAGCTCGCCCCGAGCTGATCTTCGTCGGTGCGTCCGTCTCCCCAAAGGCCGTCGGTCGGCGCTGCTTCCACAATCGAACGAGGCAATTCGAGGGCTTCTGCCAAGGCTCTGACCTCGGTCTTCATCAAATCGGCAATCGGGCTCAGGTCGACGCCCCCATCTCCGTATTTGGTATAAAATCCGACCCCGAAATCCTCTACTTTATTTCCCGTGCCCGCAACCAAGAGTTCATTGGTGGAAGCGAGGTAGTAGAGCGCAGACATCCGAAGCCGTGCCCGCGTATTGGCCGATGCCAAAAGTTCATTCTTGTCGCCAAACGGTTTCACCGCTTCCATTAAATGGTCGAACGCTTCGTTGAGGTCTACGGAGATCGACCGAACGAGCGGATGCCTCGATTTGAGGAGTTCGATGAGTTCGTGCCCCCTTTGGTGCTCGGACTGCGCTTGGCGAATCGGCATTTGAACCAAAAGGAGCTCCAGACCGGTGCGCGCGGCCAAAGCTGCGGTGAGGGCGGAATCGATGCCTCCGGAAATGCCCACCACAAAGCCCTTTTGTCCTGACTTCCGGGCATAATCCCGCATCCACTGCTCGATGTGGTTTGCGACATCAAGCGACTGAATTCGAGGGTCTGCTGGGATCATGCTTGAAAGAGAATGTGGTTCTTTCTCGCTTTAACGACTGGGGCTCGGAGGATGTTCAGAAGATGATGCCCGCTGTAAACATCAAGTTCTGAAGGCGGTAGTTGTCTCCGTTGTCTATGAGTTTTTCGTCGTCGCTGAGCGCGTCGTTGAGCGGCAACATATAGTCCAATCCGAACACCAAGACAGACGTTTCAGAGATGGGGTATTCGACGCCTCCTCCGATCATGAAATGAAATTGCAAATCGGTCATCAAATCGCTGCGGTCGACATTGTGAAAACGATCTCCGGCAACGGTTTGATCGGGATAGTCGTAGTCGAAATTGACTTTCTCGTTGGTTTTGATGGCAAATGCTCCGCCGAATTTGGCGAAAGGCACGATGTCTCCGGCGTCGATTAACCTCATTTTGAGCGCCAAGGGAACTTCGATTGAACTCATCACATAGTCTCCCTGCACATTTTTAGCGGGGTTGAGGGTTCCGTCTGCCAAAACAATCGAACCACCTCTTTTGACGATGTTCAATCCCGAGGTAATGGCATATCGCTCTGAGAACATGAAATCTGCAATCAAGCCAAAGCTGAAATTGAAGCGCTGGTCTGCGTCGAGTTCGTCTGCATTGCTCGAGAACCAGCTGATCGAAGGAAGCACCTGCAGACCAAATCGAATATTGTCTTGAGCTCCGGCCAAAAGGGGCATGGTCAGGAGAGCCGCAAGGCTAAAAAACCGCGTAGAATTTTTCATGGAGTTTTGATTTCGATTGATGCCCCGAAGATAGACCGAAGCGCTCGCTTTGCACAGATGCTTTGAGGGCATGGCCTTACCTTTACACCCATTCAAAATTGTATGAATCATAGGCTGAACGGGGCATTGGCCGCTTTTTGGGCGCTGTGGATCGCAGCGTGTTCACTCGGCTGTTCAAATGAATCCGGGGAAGTTCCCGTCAACCGTTCCCGAATTCCGGTGGAGTGGAAGAGATTCGATCGCGCATTTTTCGAGTCGGACACCCTGTTCTCTGAAGGCGATCTGGCCCGTTTGAGCCGAGAATTCCGCCCTTTTTTCGAGCAAGGCGATTTGCGTTTTTGGAAACAGCAGCGCAAAGATTCCTTGCTGATCGCTTTGTATCGCGACGTCACGGCTCAAAAAGAGGCCTTTGAACAAGCCGCTCTCGAGACGGATGCGTGCTTGCGTCGCTATGAGTTTTATTATCCCGAAGAGAGGCAGAAAAGCCTGTACGCCTATATTTCTCCACTCGATTTCGACTTCCCCCTCTTTATCGCGGACAGTCTCGTTTTTATAGCCCTGGATCAGTACTTGGGTGAAGCCTCTCGCTATTATCAGGGCTTGCCGGAATACGTGGCGCGTCAAAAGACGAGCGAGCGCATTTCTCTCGATTTGGCCGAGGCTTTGGCCGCGCTTCACAACCGCAAGGATCCGAAAAATTCTGATCTCTTGGCGAGGATGGTGTTCGAGGGCAAGCAACTTTGGTTTGTCCAAAAATTGTGTCCTGAGAAAAGCGAGGCGGAAATATTCGGGTACAGCCCGGAGCAACTCGATTTCCTCCAAAAAAACGAAGCGGAACTCTGGCGTTATTTAATCGAAAAGCGCGCTTTGTACGAGAGCGATCCCGATTGGATTCGAAGATTGATCGAACCCGCTCCGTTTTCGAAGTTTTATCTGTCGATCGACGCTCAAATTCCGGGGCGCGTGGGTCGTTGGGTGGGATATCGAATCGTGTCTCAAATGATGGAGCGCAAGGACGCCCCCCGTCCGACGGACTTAATGAAACTGGAAGACAGCCGAATGATTTTGAAAAGAGCGAATTACCGCCCATGAAAGCCGAAATTAAAATAGAAGTAGAGCTCGACGAAAACCGGGTGGCAGAGTCGATTCGTTGGAGTGCGGCAGAGGGCGGAGTCGACCGATCTGAAGCCGGTGCCATTCTCCTCTCCGTTTGGGACCCCGGTCAAAAAGACACCCTTCGCATCGATTTGTGGACTAAAGAAATGCCCTTGGACGACATGAAGATCTTTCTCCATCAAACGCTGGCCAGTTTGGCGGATACGCTCGATCGCTCGACCTCAGACACCGAGGCCGCTGCTGAGTTGAGAGACTTTGCGCAGCACTTTGCCCAGACGCTCGGACTTCGGAAGCCCTGAGCGGCACCCCGTTCTTTAGTGCCCTCCAAACCGGTCCTTCAAGCTGTGGTTCCAATGTGCAATCCACGCTAGAATTTCTTCGCGCCCCACTTTGGCAACGGCCGAGGTAGTGAAGTGCTCGGGCAGGGGGTCCCAAGTCTCGCCGAGCTCCTTGAGATAGGCTTGGCGATGTGCGTGTGCCTCAGAGCCGCTGAGTTTGTCGAGTTTGGTGAATACCAAGGAGAACGGAATTTCTTGCTCTCCCAGCCATTCGATAAAGTCTAAATCGATTTTTTGAGGGCTGTGCCTCAAGTCGATCAACACAAAAAGCGCGACGAGATTCTCTCGGCCGGCGAGATAGCTTCGAAGCGTCTGGTTGAAATTCTCTCGCTCTACCTTAGATACCCCGGCATAACCGTAGCCCGGAAGGTCGACGAGATACCAATTAGAATCGATCAGATAGTGGTTGATGAGCCGCGTTTTGCCCGGTTTTCCCGAAGTCTTGGCCAAGTCTTTGCGCCCGCAGATGTAGTTGAGCAGCGAACTCTTGCCCACGTTTGAACGGCCGATAAAAGCGTATTCGGGGCGGTCGGGCGCGGGGCATTGATCGGCTGCTGAACTGCTTTTTACAAACTCAGCAGTGTGAACCACTAGGGGTTTCATGGTGCCGAATGGGGCAACCTCCTCTGAATAAAATCAGCCGTGAGCTCGATAAACTCGTCGGGTCGCTCCATCATGGCCGCATGCCCGCATTGTTCGATCCAGTGGAGTTCGGCGTCGGGAAGCAGTTCCAAGAACTTATGCGCCACGGGTGGAGGGGTGACTCCGTCGTTTCGACCCCAAATCAAACACACGGGCATATTTATATTTCCAAGTTCGGACGCCATGTTGTGACGGATGGCCGATTTTGAAAGAGCCAGAGTTCGGATGGCTTTGTGTCGGTCGTTTACGATGCCAAAAACTTCGTCGACCAATTCTTTAGTGGCCACCTCGGGATCGTAAAAAACTTCTTGGGTTTTGCGCTTGATGTACTCGTAGTCGCCCCTTCGCGGAAACGACTCGCCCATGGCGTTTTCGTAAAGCCCCGAACTGCCCGTAAGAATCAAGGCCTGAACTTGTTCGGGATGCCTGCGCGCATACACCAAAGCCACGTGTCCACCCAGCGAATTGCCGATTAAAGTGACGCTTTCGAGCCCCAGGTGCTTTAAAAACTGCCGAATGTGCTTGGAGACATTCTTGATGTTGGTGTTCAGCAAGGGCATGTCGTAGAGGGGCAGGCTCGGGATGATAACCCTGAACCCACGGCTGCGAAAGTGATCAAACACCACCTCGAAATTGCTCAAGCCCCCCATGAGGCCGTGGAGCAGGACCAGAACAGGCCCATTGCCCCCATCGACCCAGCGAAACTCCCCTTCTGCTTTTTGATAATCGATTAACGGCATGTTCGAACTCGAATGAATCGCCAAAAATAGGGTTTGTCTCCTACGAGAACAGAGCTTCTGTTGAACTCGTAAAAAGCTGCGGACAAGATTATCCAAAATTTTCAACAAAGTGGGATAATGTGGGAAAAAGTGGGGACTTTTGCCCTAGATTTGAATCACAAGGCATTAAAGCCTTTAAACATGCTCAACATCACAGGGGTACACGAATGCAAAGCCGACTCGAAGGGTCGTGTGGCATTGCCTGCGCCTTTGCGAAAGCAGCTCAGCGAGGTTTTGAGCGAGGGTTTTGTGCTCAAGCGGTCGGTGTTTCAGCCTTGTCTGGAGCTCTATCCGATGCGCAGTTGGAACGCGATTATGAGCAAGGTGAACAGCCTAAATCGCTTCGTGGCCAAGAACAACGAGTTTATCCGCCGTTTTTCGGCCGGCGTAAAGCTGATCGAGATCGACGAATCGGGCAGGATTTTGCTTCCAAAAGATCTGATGGCATTTGGATCGGTGGGTTCAGATGTGGTGATGGCCGCAGCGGTCGACATTCTCGAAATCTGGGACAAGGCGGCCTACGAACGCGCGGTCGATCCGCAAAGTGGCGATTTTGCCGCTCTCGCTGAAGAGGTGATGGGCTCGGTGCAAGGAGATCGAAACGAATCGGGTCATGGGGTATCATGAAGCTGTTTTGCTCGAAGAGTCGATCGCCGGCATGGCCATTCGCCCCGATGGAGTCTACGTCGATTGCACGCTGGGCGGAGCCGGCCACAGCAGGGCCATTCTCCAAGCGCTCGGAGAACAAGGCCGTTTGTACGCTTTTGATCAAGATCCCGAAGTGCGCGCCAATGTGCCAAGCGACCGTCGTTTTGAATGGATCGAGCTCAACTTCAGGCATATGACAAAAGGTCTTCGCATGAAGGGCATTTCGAGAGTCGACGGAATTCTCGCAGATTTTGGGGTGAGCTCTCATCAATTTGATCGAGCCGAGCGCGGTTTTTCGCTGCGCGCAGACGCACCGCTCGATATGAGAATGAACCCGAGGGCGGGGCGAAACGCGGCCGATCTCTTGGCCGAGGCGGGCGAAGACGAGCTGCGAGAAATCTTTGAGAACTATGCCGAGATCAAGCCTTCGGGTCGCTTGGTGCGCTCGGTGATTCGCGCGCGCGAAGGAGCTCCGCTCGTCCGCACAGGGCAGTTGGTAGAACTTGCCACCTCTCTGGCGCCCAGAGGCAAAGAGCATCAATTCGCCGCCCGCGTGTTTCAGGCGCTTCGCATTGCCGTAAACGACGAATTGGCCGCACTCAAAGAAATGCTCGAGCAGTCGGTCGAACTCCTGGCGCCCGGAGGCCGTTTGGTGTGCATTTCGTATCACTCGCTCGAAGACCGCATGGTGAAAGAGCTCATTCGCGACGGGCGGGTTGGCTCCGAAGCCGAGCGCGACGAATTCGGTCGAAGGAGGATGCGCTTTAGGCCCATCACCCGAAAACCGATCGAGCCCTCTGACGAAGAACAACGCGCAAATCCGCGTTCGAGAAGCGCCAAGCTGCGGGTGGCCGAACGCATAGAAGAGTGGAAATGACGACGCGAGAAAACACATCGAATTCGGGCTTGTGGATGGAAGTGCTGCAGGGATCGGTGCTTGCCAATCCGAGGGTTCGCAGGAACTACCGGTTTGCGCTTTTTCTCGCCTTTCTGGCGGCTTTGAGCATCTATAGTTCGAACTCAGCCGATCGCAGGGTGATGCGGATTCAGCAGCTAAAAGACCGACACAAGGCCGTGAATTCGGCCTTCGTCACCACCCGAAGCCATTTGATGCGCGAAAGCCTCGAGCAAAGGGTGCTCGAACGCGTCCGACCTATGGGTCTCGAACGCCCGGCCAATCCCCCCTTCACCATGAGCCACACAGCCCCATGAGTGTAGAGAAAAAGACCCTCGGCAGACTCTATCTGATATCGATCCCGGTGTTTCTCGCCCTGATCGCGATCGGTTTTGCCTTGGTTCGAATTCAATGGTTCGAGGCAGACACCCTCAAAGATCGAGCGCGCCTAGCCGACGTTCGTCCCATTGAAGTGGAGGCCGCACGGGGAAACATTCTGAGCAGCGACGGAATGCTCCTCGCCACGTCTATGCCCACCTATACGGTTCATTTTGACCCCTTGGCCGTTCAAGCCGACCTCTTTGAAAAGGACGTAGACGGCTTGGCCAAAGGCTTGTCCGAAACCATGCCCGGGGGGCGCAGCGCACTGCAGTGGGAGGCTCTTTTGAGGCGGGCGCGAATTGAGAAAAGACGCTATGTGCCGATTGCACGAGATGTAGGTCATTCGCTACATCAGAGATTAAAGCAACTGCCCATATTCAAAATGGGCAAACTGAAGGGCGGAATCATCACCGATCAAAAACTGCACAGGCACCAACCGCTGGGCGGCCAAGCGGCTCGAACCATTGGCAGTGTGCGCGACGGAGGCTCCAGTGGCCTAGAACAAGCATATTCTGAGTGGCTCTCGGGCCGAAACGGCAGTCGTCTGGCCCAGAAAATTGGCGAAGGAACATGGAAGCCTTTGACCGATTACGGCGAGCTCGAACCCGAAGATGGATACGACCTCGTATCGACCATCGACAGCCGAATCCAAGACCTCGCGCATTCCGCTCTTTTGGCCGCCCTCGAAAAATATCAAGCCGAACACGGTTGCGTCGTGGTGATGGAAGTCAAGACCGGAGCCGTTCGCGCCATTGCCAATCTGGGGCTGAATTCCGAGGGAAACGCCTACTACGAAAAGAGGAATTACGCCCTCTGGGAGAGCACCGAGCCGGGCTCGACCTTCAAATTGATCAGCATGATGTCGGCGCTTGAAGACGGGCGCGTGGACACGGCGCAAAAGGTGGAAACCGGAGACGGGGTCTATGTGATCCACGGCGCCAAGATCAAAGACAGCAACGTGGAATATGGCAATGGAGGCTACGGCACCATCTCTCTGGGCAGAGCATTTGAACTCAGCTCGAACACGGGAATCGCCAAAGCCATCTATCCCGCGTATCGCTCAGATCCCGCCAAATTGGTCGATCGTTGGTATGCTCTGGGTTTGAACCGCCCGCTGGGGCTGAGCATCGAGGGCGAAGGCATTCCGAGGATTCCTCGCCCCGGGCAGTCGGGTTGGTCGGGCACCACCCTGCCTTGGATGAGTTTCGGGTACGAGCTCAGCTTTACGCCTCTTCAGATTCTCTCGGTCTACAATGCCGTGGCCAACGGGGGGCGCATGCTCAAGCCGCGCTTTGCCGAACGCGTGGAACGGGCGGGGGAGACCGTCGAGCGCTTCCCGACCGAGACCATCAACGCCTCGATTTGTTCTGAAAAGACCCGTCGAGCCTTGCATCAACTCTTGGTCAATGCGGTTGAACGGGGAACGGCCGAGAACATTAAACAAGAAGGCTACGCCTTGGCGGGCAAGACCGGAACCTGCCAATTGAACTATTGGAAAAGCGAAGGAGAGCGCTCGTATCAGAGTTCGTTTGTAGGCTATTTCCCGGCCGACAAGCCCGTGTATTCGTGCATGGTGGTGATTCAAAAGCCGAATCCCCAAATCGGTTATTACGGTTCGGTGGTGGCCGCGCCTGTTTTTAGGGATATCGCCCTTGGAATGAGGCGCTATCTCCCTCTTGAGATCGAGGAGACTCCGGCTGACGAACCCGTTTTAAAAACCCCCATACATCGGGTAGATCGAAGTCTGGCAGAGCTCAACCGGAACATCGCTCCAAAACTCGTGGGGATGCGCGTACCCGATGCGTTGGCTCTTCTCGAGAATTCGGGCTATTCGGTAAATCTCGAAGGCCGCGGAGGTTCGGTTCGCGCTCAGTGGCCTGCGGCGGGTTCGGCCTTGCGCCCCAAAAGTCCGTTTAAACTCTCCACTCAATGAAGCTGCTGCGCGACCTGCTCTTTGGCACCCGGCTTCTGGAACTCAGGGGCAATGCGGTGCTCGCAATCTCGAAGGTGTGCTCCGACAACCGCCAAGTTCAGGCCGAGGCTCTTTTCGTCGCGCTTCGGGGCCAGAACGTCGACGGACACGATTTTGCCGCAGACGCCGTCCGCAGAGGCGCCAAGGCATTGCTCGTCGAGCGCTTTATCGAAGATATCCCCGCCGAAATCGTTCAGGTAAGGGTCGAAGACACCTCGTTGGCCCTCGGCATTTGCGCCTCCAATTTCTACGAAGACCCGAGTTCGAAGCTGAAAATTGTCGCGGTAACGGGCACCAACGGAAAGACCACTACGGCTACGCTGCTCCATGAATTGGCGCTGAGTCTGGGTCTAAAGGCCGGATTGATCTCGACCGTGGTCAACAAAGTGATTCGCGAAGAAATCGCCTCCACGCATACCACTCCCGACCCCATCGCGCTTCAAGCCTTGTTGCATCAAATGGCCGAGGCGGGATGCACCCATGCGTTTATGGAGGCCAGTTCTCACGGGCTCGCCCAAGGCCGGCTTTCAGGGGTTCGATTTGCAGGCGCTGTTTTCACCAATATCAGCCGGGACCACCTCGATTTTCACGGGAGCATGGACCGCTATATCGCAGCCAAGAAATTGCTGTTTGACGGTCTGAGCAGCGCGGCTTTCGCCTTGGTGAATCTCGACGACAAGCACGGAAAGACCATGGTTCAAAACTGCAAGGCCAAGCTTCGAAGCTTTGCACTAAAAACCGAGGCCGATTTTAAAGGTCGCGTTCTCGAAAGCGATTTTGACGGGATGCTCCTCGACTTTGAGGGCGAAGAGTTCTGGACTCGCCTCATCGGGCGCTTTAACGCATCGAATTTGCTCGCTATTTACGGTGCCGCGCGCCTTCTCGAACTCGCTCCTCCACACGAACTGCACAGTGCCATGAGCCTGCTCAAGCCCGTGGCGGGGCGCTTCCAATACGTGCGATCGAAAAAAGGCATCACGGGAATCGTGGATTACGCGCACACCCCCGACGCCCTCGACAACGTCATTCAAACCATTCATCAGGTTTCGGACAAAGGCAGTCGGCTCTTGGTTGTTTTGGGATGCGGAGGCGACAGAGACCGCGGCAAACGGCCCGAAATGGCGCGAATTGCCGTGCGGAACAGCGATCGCGCGGTGTTTACCTCCGACAACCCCCGGAGCGAAGACCCCGAAGTCATTTTAAACGATATGGACGAGGGCCTCGACCTGGCTGAAAAGAGCCGCAGGTTGAGGATTAGCGACCGACTCGAAGCCATTCGAACGGCGGTTGCATTGGCACTGCCCGGCGACGTATTGCTGGTTGCGGGCAAGGGCCACGAAACCTATCAGGAAATCAAGGGGGTGCGGCACCCCTTCGACGATCTCGACGTGTTGCGAACGCTTTTTCAAGATCTCTGAAGCATGCTCTACTCTCTGTTTCGATATCTCGACCAAACCTACGACCTGCCCGGGGCGGGGGTTTTTCAGTACATCACCTTTCGGGCGGCCATGGCGATCATTCTCTCCTTGGCGCTATCGACCCTTTTGGGCAAGCGGATCATCAATGCACTCAGGAGATTGCAGGTCGGCGAGAGCATACGCGAACTCGGACTCGAAGGTCAAAGTCAAAAAGCCGGCACTCCGACCATGGGGGGGCTGCTGATTTTGGGTTCATTGATCGTGCCCACCTTGTTGTTTGCCCGTCTCGACAACCTGTACATCCAGTTGCTTTTGGCGAGTGCCGTGTGGATGGGGCTGATTGGTTTTCTCGACGACTACATCAAAGTCTTCAAAAAAGACAAGCAGGGCCTTCGCGGAATCTTTAAGGTTTTGGGGCAGGTGGTGCTCGGCTTGGTGGTCGGGGGGGTGTTGTTCTTTCACCCCGAGGTTCAGATCAAAGAGAATTTGAGGCAGAAGACCGAAGAAGGCCGGCCGCTTTTTGGCGAAGCCCATTCCTCGCTCAAAACGACTATTCCGTTTGTCAAAGACAACGAACTCGACTATGCCGATGCCCTTCGATGGATGGGCGATGGGTACCGCTCTTGGGGATGGCTGATTTTTATACCTGTGGTGATTTTTATCGTCACCGCAGTGTCGAATGCCGCCAACCTCACCGACGGAATCGACGGGCTCGCCACGGGCACCTCCGCGATTATCGGCATCACCTTGATGATTCTGGCCTACGTCTCGGGCAGCATCGTCTTTGCGGACTATTTGGACATTATGTACATCCCTGAGGTGGGAGAAACCGTCGTTTTTATGGGGGCTTTTGCCGGAGCCTGCATCGGCTTTTTGTGGTACAACACCTATCCGGCTCAAATTTTTATGGGCGACACGGGCAGTCTGGCACTGGGCGGAATTATTGGCGTGTTCGCGCTCATCGTCCGCAAGGAATTGCTCATCCCGCTGCTCTGCGGCATTTTCTTGGCCGAGAACCTCAGCGTGGTGCTGCAAGTGAGCTACTTCAAGTACACCAAGAAGAAGTACGGAGAGGGCCGGCGCATATTTAAGATGTCCCCGCTTCATCACCATTTCCAGAAGCTCGGCATGCACGAAAGCAAAATCGTGACCCGCTTCTGGATCGTCGGCATACTGCTGGCTATCTCGACCATCATCACCTTAAAGCTCAGGTAGATATGGATGAGATGCAGATATCGATTCTCGGTGCGGGCGAAAGCGGTTTGGGCGCAGCTCTGCTCGCCGGCAAGCTCGGAATGCGGGTCTTGGTCTCAGATTCGGGCAAGATCAAGCGCGAGATCAAGGCCGAATTCGATCGCCTCGGCATTGAGTATTCCGAAGGCGGGCACCCCATCGAACGCATCGCATCGGCTGATTTGATCGTCAAGAGTCCAGGAATTCCCGAAAAGGCGCCCGAGATGGTTGCGCTTAGGGCTCTTGGGAAAAAGTGGATCGGAGAGATCGAATTCGCGTCGCGCCATACCCGGGGGCAAATCTTGGCCGTCACCGGCAGCAACGGCAAGACCACCACGGCGACTTTGCTTCATCACATACTCAAAAATGCGGGGCTCGACGTGGCCTTGGGCGGCAATGTGGGCACCAGCATGGGGCGTCTTTTGGCCGAGCGCGACTGCGATTATTGGGTGCTCGAAGTGAGCAGTTTTCAGCTTGACGATATCGATCGATTTCGACCCAAAGTGGCGGTTTTGACCAACATCACCCCCGACCATCTCGACCGATACGAATATCAATTCGAGCGCTATCAAGCCTCCAAAATGCGCATTGCCGAGAACCAGACTCCGGAGGACTTTTTTGTGCACTGCCTCGACGATCAAGGCAGCATTTCGGCGCTCGAACGCCATCCGCCCCTTTCCAAGAAACTGGGCTTCAGTTTATACCACCAATCCGAAGCGCAGGCTTCGGGCTCAGGACCCATTCAACTCATCTACGAAAACCCTTCTCCCATGACTTTATTCGAACTGGCGCTTCAGGGCAAGCACAATGCGTACAATTCCATGGCTGCGGCGCTGGCGGCCCGCGCAATCGGGATCAGCAACGAAGTGATTCGCGAATCCATGGCCGACTTCGAGAACATCGAACACCGCTTAGAACAGGTGCTTCAAATCGGGGGGGTTTCGTTTATCAACGATTCCAAGGCCACCAATGTCAACAGCACTTGGTATGCGCTCGACAGCATGACACAGCAGACCGTTTGGATTGCGGGAGGCGTAGACAAAGGCAACGACTACGACCCCTTGCTGCCCTTGGTTCGCGAAAAGGTGAAAGCGCTGATCTGCCTTGGGGTGGACAACCAAAAGCTGATCGATGTCTTTAAAGATGCCTGTGAGCTGATTGTCGAAACCTCGAGCATGGAAGCCGCTGTTCGGGCGGCATACGGTCTTGCGAGCAAAGGCGACGCCGTTTTGCTGTCGCCGGCCTGCGCCAGCTTCGATCTCTTTGAGAACTACGAAGATCGCGGTCGACAGTTTAAAGAACAAGTGCGAAAAATCTAAAATGTGCCTCTAGCCAAACTCATCAAAGGAGATCGAGCGGTCTGGGCCTTGAGCGCAGCACTCGCCCTTTTGTCGTTTCTCGCATTTTACAGCGCTTCGAGCAATTTGGCGCAACGTCTTCCCGGCGGGGGAGACACCTTGGCCATGCTCGGCAAGCACGCCATTCACTTGGCCATGGGTTTTACCCTCATGTATTTGGCGCACAGCATCCCCCAGAGGTACTACGGCAACCTCAGCCTCATTGCCTTACCCTTGGTCGTCTTGCTCTTAGTCTACACGCTTTTTCAGGGTCAGAAGATCGAGGGCGCTGAAGCCAGCCGCTGGATTGACCTTCCATTCGGCTTGAGCTTTCAGACATCGGCCCTGGCTTCGCTCGCTCTCTCGGTGTACATGGCGCGATACCTGTCCTTAAAGGCGGGAGAAAAACCGAGTTTCAAAGAGAGTTTTGTTCCGCTGCTCCTCCCTTTGCTCTTGGTGTGCGGGCTCATTTTACCCGCGAATCTCTCTACGGCGGTCTTGGTGTTTTTCATGGGCCTCATCCTGCTCTTTGTGGGTCAATATCCGCTCAAGAACATCGCGCTGCTGCTGGGCATCGGCCTGCTCGCCTTGCTGGCCTTTGTCGGTTTGGTCAAATTGGTTCCGAACATCAGCAATCGGGTCGATACCTGGGAAGCGCGCATCGAGCGCTACGTCCAGGGCGATCAAGAAGAAGGCTATCAAGCGATCAAGGCGCGCATCGCCATTGCCGAAGGCGGGCTTTTTGGCAAGGGCTCGGGAAAGAGTACCCAGAAGTACTTCTTGCCCCAGAGCTCGTCAGACTTTATTTATGCCGTAATCGTTGAAGAATACGGGCTCATCGGGGGTTTTGTGGTGCTCTTGCTCTACATGTGGCTTTTTATCCGCTTTTTGAGGATCGCGACCAAGGCGAAGTCGATGTTCGGCACGCTTTTGACCGTGGGCTGTGGATCGGGCTTGATTTTACAAGCCATCGTGAACATGGGCGTCGCCACCACTCTGTTGCCGGTTACGGGTCAGACGCTGCCTCTTTTGTCTGCCGGGGGCTCTTCGATTTGGATGACCTGCTTGGCGCTCGGAATTGTTTTGAGCGTAAGCCGCTCCAACCAGGGCGAAGAAGAGGCCGTTGCACTTGAACCCGAGTTAAATGCCCAGCCCGATGTTGCCTGATCAACCCGCAGTTCTCATCAGCGGAGGCGGAACCGGAGGGCATATATTCCCCGCTTTGGCCATTGCAGATGCCTTGAAGAGGCGATTGCCTTCTGTTCGCATCGAATTTGTGGGAGCCCGGGGACGCATGGAGATGGAGCGCGTGCCAAAAGCGGGTTATTCGATTGTAGGTCTGGACATCCGCGGCATCGATCGCAAAAATTGGCACCGAAACATCGGCCTGCCTTTTCGCCTGATTTCGAGTGGGGCTAAAGCCATCCGGTTGATTTTGAAATTTCGACCTCACGCGGTGGTCGGCACAGGGGGGTATGCCAGCGGACCGGTTTTAGCCGCGGCTTCGTGGTTGGGTTACCGCTGTTTGATCCAAGAACAGAATTCGCTGCCCGGCTTGACCAACCGCTGGTTGGGGCGCAAAGTCGACCGAGTGTGCACGGCTTTTCCCGGGCTCGAACGCTACTTCCCCTCTTCCAAGATTCGCTGGTTTGGCAACCCCATTCGAGCTCAGTTGCTCGTTCCCATCGACCGCTTCGAAGCGCGCTCGCGTTTTGGATTTGGCTTTGAGGGCAATGTGCTCCTGGTGTTGGGGGGCAGCTTGGGTGCGAGATCGATCAATTCCGCCCTCGAAAAGTCGATCGATCGATGGCTCGAACAAGGCGTTCAGGTGATTTGGCAAACGGGTTCAGTCTATGCAGATCGATTGATCCCCCGGTATCAAGACCGCCCGGGGCTTTGGATCGCGCCCTTTGTCGAAGACATGGCAGGAGCCTACGCGGCAGCTGATCTCGTGATTTCCAGAGCCGGTGCCACTACCGTTTCTGAACTCGCGGCACTCGGCAAACCTTCGATTTTAGTGCCTTCTCCGAATGTGGCTGAAGACCATCAAACCCATAACGCGCGAGCGCTCAGCGATTTGGGTGCGGCGGTGACCCTGCCCGAAAACGAGCTCGATGAGCTCTTGTCTACACGCGTGCTCGCCTTGCTCGGAGATTCGGAGCTGCGGGCGAGGATGGGGGCCAAGGCACGGGAATGGGGAAGGCCCGATGCCACCGAACGCATTGTCGACGAACTCATTCAACTGATGAATCGATGAAGACGTCTGAATTTGCCTCAGGTAGAATCTTCTTTTTGGGCATCGGTGGGGTGGGGATGTCCGCATTGGCACAGCACTATTTGTCTCTTGGATTCGAAGTGGGGGGCTACGATCGACAGCGCAGCGAGTTCACCGATTTGCTCGAGCAGTTGGGCGCGCTTATTTGGTTTGATGACCGCCCGGAATTGATGCCGCAGGGTTTTGCGGATCCGAGCCAATGCACCGTGGTGTACACTCCCGCGATTCCGGCACAACTCGCTTGGCTGCTCGAGTTCAATCGCCTGGGCCATCGTTTGATGAAGCGTTCTGAAGCGCTGGCCGAAGTCTTGGCTCCCATGAAAGTGCTGGCGGTAGCAGGCACGCACGGAAAGACAACGACTTCGAGTTTGTTGGCTCATTTGCTGGTACATGCGGGCTTCGATCCGACCGTTTTTCTCGGGGGTTGGTCGCTCGATCTCGGAGGCAATTACCGCAGGGGTGCGTCTGATTGGTGCGTGGTCGAGGCGGACGAGTTCGACCGCAGCTTTTTGAGGTTGTCTCCCGAGAAGGCCGTGATTACGAGCATGGAGCCCGATCACCTAGACATTTATGGAGCTGAAGATGAGTTTATTGCGGGCTTCAAGGCCTTTGCGGCAAACGTCCGGGGAACATTGTTCGTGCGAAAAGGCCTGCCCCTCGACGCATCGACTTATGCCTTGGGAGAGCCCGCAGACTGCAGTGGAACCTATCAACTCAAGCCTGGGGCCTACTTGCTCAGTGTTTCCGCTCACGAACTCGAATTTGATGCCTTGGTTCGTTATCCCGGACGACACAACCTCGAAAATGCGCTTGCGGCCTGCGCCTTGGCTCAGTCTGTGGGCTTGAACGCAGATCAACTCAAGGCCGGGCTCGAGTGCTTTAGCGGGGTGAAGAGGCGATTCGAATATGTGCTGCGCACAGACCATCAAACGTTTATCGACGACTACGCCCACCATCCAGGCGAGCTGAAGGCCTTGATCGATTCGGTCTTAGAACTCCATCCCAATCAGCCACTTTGCCTGATTTTTCAACCGCATTTGTACACGCGGACTCGAGATTTTGCCGATGGGTTTCGCGAACAGTTGGCGCGTGCCGACCGACTGCTTCTCCTGCCGATTTACCCCGCCAGAGAACTTCCGATCGAGGGCGTCGAGAGCCAGGTGCTGCTCGACCCCGGAGCTTCAGGCCAACAATCGGTCGTTGAGCCCGAAGAAGCCGTGGATTGGGTTCGCGTCCACAAGCCGCGCTTGCTCGTTACGGCCGGGGCGGGATCGATCGACCGATGGTTAACCGAACTCAAAAAAGCGCTTCAATGATTTCGAAAAATCGATGGACGCGGGCATTCTCTTGGGTTCTTGCAGTGGCCATGCCCGCAGGCTTAATCGCCTTCAGAACTCACGACCTCTCGCTCAGGCCGAATGCCGAAAAGCTTGAAACTCGGGTTGAACTCGGCGGTTCAGAGCGCTTTATCGTTGAAAGAGAGGTATTAAGCCAGATTTCGAGCGCGACATCCAAAGACAAAACAATTAACATCAGGCTGTTGGAAGAACAGCTCGCAGGACAGAACGGGGTGCTTGAAGCAGAGGTATTTTCGAGTTTGGGAAAAGTGCTGTATGTGCGCATCGATCAGCGGGTTCCGCTCATTCGGCTCTTTGAAAACGGAAACAGTCGGTATTTGGATCGAGAAGGCGTTTCGATCGACCCTTCACCGCATTTCAGTGCGCGCGTACCCGTGGTTTACGGGGACCTCCCGCCAAAGTCCGCAAAGCTCGAGCAGCGCGATCGCGAGCTCGCCGGGCTCTTCAGTGCCATTGCTCAAGACAGCCTTCTCTCAGGCTTGCTCGACGGGGGCAGTTACCGAGCAGAAGAGCTCTGGCTCCACAGCGCACTGGGGCACGAAGTACGCATGGGGAGCACCCGAGATTTTGCTCCGAAACTTTCAAAGCTCAAAAAATTTTATACCCAATTCGGGAATTCAGCGCGCATGCAAAACATGATAACCCTCGATCTGCGCTTTGAAGGCCAGATTGTTGCACGAACGAGAACTCAATAATGGCAACTCCTTCCATCGCGGTCGGTCTCGACATTGGCACGACCAAAATCGTGGCCATGGTCGGCCGTCGCAACGAGTACGGCAAACTCGAAATCCTCGCATTGGGCAAGGCGCGCTCGCTCGGGGTGCACCGGGGCGTGGTGACCAACATCGTGCAGACCATCGAATCGATCAAAACGGCTGTGTTTGAGGCCGAACAACTCAGCGGATACAAAATTCAAAGTGTCACAGTTGGTATCGCGGGTCAGCACATCCGCAGTTTGCAACACGCCGACTACATCACCCGAAAGCAAAGCGATGAGGTCATCGACGACAACGACATCGACATGTTGGTCGAAAACGTGCACAAGTTGGTCATGATGCCCGGAGAGGAGATCATACATGTTCTTCCTCAGGAGTTTAAGATTGACGGCCAAAGCGAAATCCGCGAGCCCAAGGGGATGTACGGAGGCCGACTCGAAGCCAATTTCCACATTGTCGTAGGTCAGGTATCGTCGATACGCAACATCGGGCGATGCGTCAAAAGCGCGGGTCTCGAAGTGGCAGACATCACCCTCGAGCCGCTGGCCTCGGCCGAAGCCGTTTTGAGCCAAGAAGAAAAAGAAGCGGGCGTGGTCTTGGTCGACATTGGAGGCGGAACGACCGATGTGGCCATTTTCAAAGACGGAATCATTCGGCACACCGCGGTGATTCCGTTTGGCGGCAACGTCATAACAGAAGACATCAAAGAAGGCTGCTCGATTATCGAAAAGCAGGCCGAATTGCTCAAAATCAAATTCGGTTCGGCTTGGCCGGGCGAGAACAAGGAGAACGAAATCGTTTCCATACCGGGGCTCAGGGGTCGAGAACCCAAAGAGATTTCGCTCAAGAACCTGTCGCGCATCATCCACGCACGGGTGGTCGAGATCATCGAACAGGTGCATTCAGAGATCAAGGCCTACGGGCATCAGGAGCAGCGCAAAAAGTTGATTGCGGGCATCGTATTGACGGGTGGAGGCGCCCAGCTCAAGCACATCAAGCAGCTCGTAGAATACGTGACCGGCATGGATACTCGGATCGGTTTTCCGAACGAGCACCTGGCCAACGCGGGCGAAGAAGAGCTCAGCAGCCCTCAGTATGCCACCGCGGTCGGTTTGGTGATGAAGGGACTGGAATACGCCCATTTGCGCGGGCCTGGAGTGCTCGATCCAAAGCAGGCTGAAGAGCTCAAACCGGAAGCGTCCGATTTCCAGCCGGCAGAAACTCCTCATCAAGAGCCAAGTGCCGAAACAAGCCCGGAGCGTACCCCGGCAGAAAAAGAGATCCCAGGCACCTCAGACGACGAACTTCAAAAAGGGCCGAAGCGCAACTTTTTGGAGTCTTGGGTAGACAAGTTCAAGAATTTCCTCGACACCGATTATTGAATCAGCAAATCAAGTAGATATGGATCTTCAATTCGACCTCCCAAAAAATCAGTCCTCGGTGATCAAGGTCATCGGCGTTGGTGGAGGCGGGAGCAATGCCGTCAACCATATGTTCCACCAAGGCATTAAAGGTGTGGACTTTATGGTGTGCAATACCGATGCTCAAGCGCTGCAGGCAAGCCCTGTCCCCAATCGAATTCAACTCGGTCTCGGGGTTACCGAAGGCTTGGGTGCGGGCGCGAATCCCGAAGTGGGCGAACAAGCCGCTCGCGAAAGTCTCGAAGACATTCTCGCCATACTCGAAAAGAACACCCGAATGGTGTTTATCACAGCGGGCATGGGGGGAGGAACGGGTACGGGTGCGGCTCCCGTGATTGCCCAAGCTGCGCGTTCTCTCGGGATCCTGACGGTTGGAATCGTCACCAGTCCGTTTGCCTTCGAAGGCAGCATTCGATTGCGCCAGGCTCAAGAGGGCATCGATAGGCTGCGCGAGCAGGTGGACTCTCTGATCGTGATCAACAACAACAAACTGCGAGAGATCTACGGAAATCTCGGCTTTAAGGCGGGCTTTGCCAAGGCCGACGAAGTCTTGGCCACGGCCGCTCGGGGCATTGCGGAGGTTATCACACACCACTTTACCACCAACATCGACTTAAAAGACGTCCGCACGGTTTTGGCGAACAGCGGAACCGCGGTGATGGGCTCGGCTCTGGCCAGTGGCGAAGACCGCGCCTCTCGGGTGATTCGCGATGCGCTCGACTCGCCCCTGCTCAACGACAATTTGATTCACGGTGCGCGGAACGTACTCTTGCTCATTGTCTCGGGCACGAGCGAAATCACCTTCGACGAGATCGGTGAAATCAGCGAACACATTCAGAATCAAAGCGGAAACGATGCTAACATCATCTTGGGCATCGGCGAGGACGAGGCCATCGGCGAGTCGATTGGCGTAACCATTATCGCGACCGGTTTCCCTGCCGATCGACAGCTTCAATCGATTCGGCAGACCGAGCCCACCCGCATCGTCATTCCCTTAGACGGCGAAGCTCCGGTGGTTCGCGAAGTGCTGGCGCCCCGCATCGATGCCCCGGCAGACGCTATTGCTGCTTCTGCTCCGCGAAACCCTACAGCAGAGGCCATTCCTCAAGAGCGCACCATTTTTAATCTCGAAGAGGATGTTCCGTCCGTTCAAACCCCTCCGACGCTCGATTTTTTAGAGCCCCTTCGACCCCAATCGAGTCCTGAGCCCGAGGCTCTTTCGATGGATTCAGCGAGCGATACCGATCCGGTTCCGGTCGAGGAAGACCACTTGGAACCCTTGGAACAAGAGGTCTCTTTCACCTTTACCATCCGCGATTTTCAAGCCGAACTCGAGCAAGGCGCCGAAGAAGGGCATGCTGAGGTGGAGTCTGAATCGAATTCTGAGGCTGCATATCCGGTTCACGCCCATGCAGAACAGCTTCAGGCGGCCGATCGCGCCTTTGAATGGGAGTTGAACTCCGCGGAGGAACAGCACTTCGAAACCGAAGACGAACCCATGCGCGCTTCGAATTTCGAAGGAAAGGCCGCTGAGATTCTATCGGCCGAAAAGCCCGTTGAAGAGCGCAAAGTTTATGAGCTCGAAGATCTTTTGGCACTCGAAGAGCAATTGGGTGTACGCGCGCCCAATCAAGTTAAAGCCGAAGCCGCAGCCACTCCCGACCCCGAGCTGGTCTTTGAGCTCAAGCAGCCCGTAGATGCCGGTCGAAGCGAAGCGGATGCTCGCAAAGAGCTTGTAGAAGAAACAGAATTTTCGGCCTTCGATCGCCCCATTTCACAGAGCCTTCACCACAAAACCGAAGAGCGCAAAGCCCGATTGCAGCAGTACAATTATCGCTTCACCAAAGCCAAAACCCAGGATTTGTTCGGAAATCAAGTTCCCGCTTATCAACGGCTTGGAATTAAACTCGACGACGAACCGGCTTCTCAGAGTCCGGTGCTCGGACAAATGGGGGTCTCGGGAACTGAAGGTCGAGCCGAACTGCGCAGCCACAACCGTTTTTTACACGATAACGTCGACTGAACATGAACCTCGAAGAACAGATCAATCAAGACATTAAAGAGGCCATGAAGGCGCGCGAACAAGGGGTTCTCGAAGCCTTGCGCGCGGTGAAGAGCGCTATTTTGATGGCCAAAACCGAAAAGGGCGCTTCTGAAACGCTCGGTCCGGATGCCGAACTCAAAATTCTCCAAAGGCTTCAGAAACAGAGAAAAGAAGCCGCTGAGATCTATGCCGGACAGTCTCGAACCGATTTGGCCGATGTCGAACTTTTTCAGGCGGGCGTTATCGCGCGATACTTGCCCGAGCCCCTTGACGGTGCGGGTTTGGAAGCTGAACTGCGCGCCCTGATTGCCGAACACGGATTTTCGGGGCCTTCGGATCTCGGAAAATTAATGGGTGTGGCGAGCAAGTCCATCGGCAGCCGAACCGACGGAAAAAGCCTTTCGGAGGCGGCAAAAAAACTACTCGGATAGGCGCGCTACTCGAAGGTGACTTGAAAGAGCAGGCTTCGGGTCTCTAAGCGCTCGATGATTTCAGAATAAAGCGTGCCGTCGTCTACGTTGAGGTTGGTTTGACCAAAGGTCGCTTTGACCTGGGGCGACATTTTGAAGAACTCAAAGTAGATGTCTAAGCCAAAGCCGAGTTCGTAGCCAAAGTCGCGACTTTTGATTTTGAAGATTTCGGGGTCGCGCACGTTTTCGTTCGATGCGAGGTCGAGGGCATATTTGACCCCTCCGATCAAATAAAAGCGGTAGTTATTGATGCGGTCGCTTTTGAATTTGAACTCCACGGGCAGTTCGATAAAGGCCGATTCAATTTCGCGAATCACAAAGGCTCGGCGGCCCGTAAGCGAGTCTTCGATCTCGAAGTTCAACACCCGATTGGTCGTGGCAAAGGCGGGGATGAATCGAAAATTGAGGTTTTCGTTAAACGCGAGATCCGAGACAATCCCGATGTTGAAGCCCGAGTTTACCGTGCTGTAGACTCGAAAAACCTCCGGGTAGTCTACGAGGTCTTTGGTCCGGATGTGAAAATCCATATAGTTGATGCCCAACGTAAAGCCGAAGTGCAACTTCTTTCGGTCGTATTTGGGCTGATTCTGAAGCTTTTTATATTGGGCCTCAGCCTGATATGAATTCAGAAAAACGACCATCAGCAACGCAAACACTCGGTACCCCATCCTTGAATAGAACGGTGTTTTTCGGGTCTTATTTCCGGGCGCTATAAAGGCTTGCGATACCAAAACTCAGGGGTCGTGCAGTGGCTTTTTTGAGGCCGCAAAGGTCAAGGATTCGAACGAATTCCAAGCCGTATGGAAACGCATTTACCGATTCGGGCAAATAAGCATAGGCCGAGCCGTCTCCCGAAAGGGCTTTGCCGATTCGGGGGAGTATTTGTTTTGAGTAGAAGCCGTAGGCTTCTTTAAACGGGCTTTTCTCGGGTTGAGAGAATTCGAGAATCAGCATTTTTCCGCCGGGTTTCAAGACACGGCTCATTTCGCGCAAACCCGATTCGAGATTTTGAAAATTTCGAACGCCGAAGGAGGCCGTCACCAAATCGAAGGAGGCGTCTTCGAAAGGCAGGGCTTCACTGTCGCCGTAGATGAGCTCGACCGAGTTTCCGAGCTCTGCTTTGGCTACTTTTTGTCTGCCTACTTCGAGCATTCCGTTCGAAATATCGACCCCGGTCACTTTTGCACGGCAGGCTTTGGCCAGTTCTAAAGCGAGATCGGCGGTTCCGGTGGCCACGTCGAGTATGTGCTCCGGGCGGTCTAAAGCGGCCTCGCGAACGAGTTTTTTGCGCCACCCCACGTCAATCCCCATCGAAAGCACGCGGTTGAGCAAATCGTAGCGCCCGGCGATGCCATCGAACATATCGGCCACCTGTTCTTTTTTGCTCCCGCCGCGGTCTTTGTAGGGTTTTATGGTCTCCATGAAATTTGAACGCGCCACGATTGAAATAGTTGAGCGCGAATCCCTACTCGAACAGCGCTTTTGTCAAAAGAATTCGCTTGTTTGCACCTGAATTGGTAGCCCCGCCGCGAATCGAACGCGGATCAAAAGTTTAGGAAACTTCTATTCTATCCGTTGAACTACGGGGCCGGGCGGAATGTCAAAGTGACCTCGAAGGGAATCGAACCCCTATCTAGAGAACCGGAATCTCTCGTTCTATCCGTTGAACTACGAGGCCTTTCGAAAAGCGGACCGCAAATTTCGGCAAAAAACCCCTCGCTCTCTAAAAAACTAAAAGGAGCTAAAGCGATTACCCGATGGCCGAGCCCTCTTCGAGTCGGTCGGGTTCAGAGAGCATAGCGAGTGCCCCCGAGCGGTCTTCGGCAAACAGCAGCATGCCCTGAGATTCGATGCCCTTTATTTTTCGCGCTTCGAGATTGGCCAAAACCGTAACGGCTTTTCCAATGAGGCTTTCAGGCTCGAAATGCCCGGCGATACCCGAAACCACCGTTCGGGTTTCGAAGCCTAAATCGACCTCGATGCGCAACAGCTTGTCGGTTTTTGGCACCCGCTCGGCGCTGAGAATTCGCCCAACTCTCAAGTCGAGTTTGGCGAAGTCGTCGAACGAAATCGGCGCCTTTAGAGGTGGATATTCGTCCGAGTTCACAGGCTGTTCGACTTTAGACTGAGCCATTTCGCGCTTGCGATTCTCGAGTTTTTCGAGTTGAGCCTCTATGGCTGAATCTTCGATTTTCTCGAAGAGCAAACCCGGATCGCTCAAACGGCCGGTCGGAATGTGGTTCATGGCCAGTGCAAACACCTCGCCCCAAGCCCACGGTTCAATGTCGAAAGCCGCTCGGAGTCGCTTCGCGGCAAAGGGCATAAAAGGTTCAGACCACTGGGCCAAGGCCGCAGAAACCACCGCGCCCAACGCCAAAACTTCGCCTGCTCTAACGCGATCGGTTTTGAGCAACTTCCAAGGCTCTTCTTCGGCCAAATATTTGTTGCCTGTGCGCGCCAGTTCAATCAGATGCGCCAAGGCTTCGCGAAATCGAAATTGCTCAATCGATGCAGCGATTTTCTGCCCCAATTCTTCGGCGGCCAAAGCGACCTCTGCATCTTTCGCACTCAACGGCTTGGCCAAACCCGGAACAATCGAGTCGAAGTTCTTTTGAATCAAAACCACCACTCGGTTTACGAAGTTGCCGAAAACCGCCACGAGTTCGTTGTTGTTTCGGGCTTGGAATTCCTTCCACGTAAAGTCGTTGTCTTTGGTCTCGGGAGCGCTGGCACAAAGCGCATAGCGCAAAGCATCTTGACGCCCTTTAAACTCGTCGAGATATTCGTGCAGCCAAACAGCCCAGTTGCGCGAAGTCGAGATTTTTTCGCCCTCGAGATTCAAGAATTCGTTGGCGGGCACTTGATCGGGGACAATATACCCCCCGTGCTCCATCAGCATTCCCGGAAAAATAATGCAGTGAAAAACGATGTTGTCCTTCCCAATGAAGTGCACCAAGCGGGTCTCTTCATTTTTCCACCACATTTCCCATTCGTCTGGAAAGAGTCTTCGCGTGGCAGAGATATACCCAATGGGCGCGTCAAACCAAACGTAGAGCACCTTGCCTTCGGCGCCCTCGAGCGGAACGGGAATTCCCCAATCCATGTCGCGGGTCATCGACCGGGGCTGAAGTCCGTCTCCACTGTCGAGCCACGAACGGCATTGGCCGAGTACAGTGGGCTTCCAGCTCTGGCGAGAATCGATGTACGCTTTAATTCTTGGCGCCATTTGATCGAGCGGCAAATACCAATTGGTGGTTTCGCGCAACACGGGAATCGAACCGCTCAAAGCGCTGCGAGGGTTGATTAAGTCACTGGGATTGAGTGTGCTGCCGCAATTCTCGCACTGGTCGCCATAGGCTCGGTCAAAAGCGCAGACCGGGCAAGTGCCCAGGATGTATCGGTCGGCGAGGAACTGCTGTGCCTCGGGGTCGAAATATTGCTCGCTGCGCTTCTCGACAAAGCCGTCTGCATCGTAGAGCGTCTTGAAAAAATCGCGCGCGGTTTCAGCGTGCAGAGGGTCTGTGGTTCGGCCGTAGTAGTCGAACGAAATTCCGAACTCTTCAAAGCTGCCCTTCATCAGTTCGTGATACCGATCGACCACTTCTTGAGGGCTAATGTGCTCGTTGCGCGCCTTTATGGTGATGGCCACCCCGTGTTCGTCCGACCCGCAAATAAAGGCGACCTCTTGGCCGACAGAGCGGAGATACCGAACATAAATATCTGATGGTAAATAACATCCTGCCAAGTGGCCAATGTGCAAAGGGCCGTTTGCGTACGGCAGTGCGGCGGTGACGAGATGTCTTTTAAAGCGGGTAGATTCCATGGGCTCGCGCGGGGGTCGTATACTTGGACAAAGGTAACCGCGCCATGAAGTGCCCTGAACCCTTGCGCCGTGGCGATGTCGTTGGCTTCGTCTCTACCGCGCGCTTTTTGCCTGAGCCCGAAATCGAACGAGCCGTGAAACTCGTCGAAGCCCTGGGTTTTCGCGTCGAGGTCCATCCATTTTGCAGCAAAAGCGTGCATCAGTTTGGGGGCTCGGACAGCGAGCGCGCCACAGCCTTCAATCAAATGCTGAATCGCCCCGACATCAAGGCACTTTTTGCCGTCAGAGGGGGGTATGGAACCGTTCGAATGATCGACGGCATCGATTTTTCGCTTTTGAAACGGCGCCCAATATGGATTTGCGGCTACAGCGATTTGACGATTCTCCACGGAGCCCTCTCTTCGCGGCTGGGCATGATGAGCTTGCACTGCAGCATGCCCGTCAGTTTTGCTGCGCTGAGCGAAGGAGTGCTCGAACAGACCTTCGACTTTTTGACGGGAGCTCGAGTTGACTTGGCTTTCGGCCCCACCGATTGGGATGTTCCGGGCCGTGCCCGAGGGAGACTGGCGGGAGGAAATCTCAGCGTGCTGTGCTCTGCGCTCGGAAGCCCCGATTTTCCGGATTTGCGCGGCGCAATTCTGTTCTTGGAAGATGTAGACGAATACTACTACCACATCGATCGCATGCTCCGCGCACTGCTTCGCTCAGGCAGTTTAGATGGAGTTAAAGGGCTGGTGCTGGGCGGGCTTAGTTTGATGAAGGACCACGAAATCCCATTTGGGCAGAATGGTGAAGAAATAGTCCGCGAATTGTTCTCCCCCTTGGGAATTCCCCTCGCGTTTGGCTTTCCCGCAGGCCATGTTTCAGAGAATCGCCCGCTCGTTCTGGGTGCCGAAGTAGAACTGATCTCTACGGCTCAAGGCAATGCCCTGCACTATGTCGATCGATAAGCGCAGAGCATTGGGCAACAGCGGCGAACAAACCGCGGAGCGCTACCTCGTCGAACTGGGGTACGAAATTCTCGAGCGCAACTGGAGGCACGTACATCTCGAGGTCGACCTCATAGCCCGAGACGGAAACTGGGTGGTCTTTGTAGAAGTCAAGACTCGATCGTCAGAGTTTCGGCTCGAAGACGCCGTGGGCATGCCCAAGCAACGCGCTTTGATCGAAGCGGCCGAGGCCTATGCCGATGCCCGCGGGATTGAAGGCGACCTGCGCTTCGATTTAATCTCCATCGTTACCGGACCTCCCGAACGCCTCGTGCACATGCCGCACGCCTTTCTTCCCGAGGCTTGAATCCTTGGTTGAAGATTCATTTTAGCCTCAAAATGAGTACCTTTGCAGGCTGTTTTAAGAATTGTAGAAAATGGCCAAGCGCGAAGGTGCACCGGGTAGAGGAGCCGGAAAGAGAAAGAATACAGGTTCGGATAGACCTTCTCCACGAGGAGCTTCTCCCGATCCGCGAAATGCCGATGGACGCGGCGCCCCAAAATCGACATCGAGAGACGATTCCGCTCGACCTTCATCGCCCTCAGGATTCGGCTCAAAGCCGAGCTTCCGGAAGGGTTCGGGCGAGGGTTCTGCAAACGACAATCGCACCCCAAATAAGTTTTCCGACAACAGGCCGTCCGGTCCGAGAGATCGCCCATCCAAGTCCTTCAAGCCCGCACAACCCGAATCGGCTCGCGGCGAAGATCGAACTTCGAATGCGCCCAAGAACGATCGCGGCTCGAGCAAACCATTCGATTTTTTAAGCCAACCCAAGAGAGATTCGAAGCCCGACGACCGAAGAGGACCCCGGAAGCCCACAGACACGCGTTCGACGGATCGATCTCAGGGTTCCGCTCCCGAACGACGCAATGCCTCTGATCGACCCGAAGCCAAGCCCGGAGACCATCGCTTTAAATCGACCGAGCACAAAGGCCGCACAGGAGATTCTCACCCCGAAAAAAAGAACTTTAAATCGAAATATCCCAGCCGCAACGATCGGCCGGGCGACGCTCGTCCCGAGAAGAAGAGCTACGGTTCAAACTACGGAGATCGCACCGATCGCGCGGGCGACACTCGTCCCGAGAAGAAGAGCTATGGTTCGAGCAATTTCGAACGCAGAGAGCGATCGGGCGACGGTCGGCCGGAGAAGAAGAATTTCAGCTCAAAGTATCCGAACTCCCATCAAGGTTCGGGCACTCGCCGACCCGGTGGGGGCGGTCAGAGAAGTCGGGTTCGCACCCCCGACGGAGAGGGTCGAGTCAAAACATCTACGGGCATTCGACTCAACCGCTACATCGCTCAGGCGGGCATTAGCTCGAGGCGCGAGGCCGACGAGTTGATCAAAGCCGGGTTGGTGAGCGTCAACGGCGAGGTGATGGTCGAAATGGGCTATCAAGTCAAGCCCATGGACGAGGTGCGATTCAACGGCAGCTTGATTAAATCTGAAAAATTAGTCTACGTACTGCTCAATAAACCCAAGGGCTTCATCACGACCGTAGACGACCCCAAGGCGCGCAAAACCGTGATGGAACTGGTGGCCAATGCGTGCAGAGAACGCATTTATCCGGTGGGCCGGCTCGATCGCGCAACCACAGGGGTTTTGCTTTTTACCAACGACGGCGATTTGGCCGACAAGCTCACGCACCCGGGCAAAGGTGCCCGCAAGGTGTACGAAGCCGTCCTCGACAAACCCTTGACCAAGGGCGATTTAACGAAGATGGTTGAAGGGGTAGCCCTCGAAGATGGACTCGCTCAAGCAGACGCGGCTTCGTTTATCGAAGGCAAAGACCGCAGGCATGTGGGAATCGAGCTCCATATTGGCCGAAATCGAGTTGTTCGACGCATGTTCGAAGCGCTCGGATACGAGGTGACCAAGCTCGATCGTTCTTCATTTGCCGGGCTCACCAAAAAGAAGCTCAACAGAGGTCAGTGGAGGCATCTCGAACCCCAAGAAGTCAAGTTCTTAAAGACGCGCTAGTCCTTTGACCGAGCAGGAACGCACCCGTCCATGGCACCTGCGCATCGCGAGAATCGCCGCGTGGGCACTCGGTCTCTTTTTGGTTTTGGTCGTCGCGTCCGCAGCCTTGATTTGGTTTCGCAAAGACCAGCTGCTCAAAGAGATGGTCTCTCGACTGAACGACAAACTCCGCGTGCCGGTCAAAGTGGAAAAAATCGGTCTCAGCATCGATCAATTTCCCAAAGTGGGCGTCGCCTTCGAGTCGGTTTGGATCCCCGACCCTTTACACCCCGGAGACACCCTGTTGTTTGCGTCCGAAATGAGCGCGACCAGCGACTTTCGAAATTGGCTCAGGGGGTCTTACCCGATCAACCACTTGGTCTTGCGCTCGGGTTTTCTGTCTATTTACATCCCCAAAGCGGGTCCTCCAAATTATGATTTGCTCCGCCCTTCAGACCCGGGCGACTCTTCGGTAGCCATCGAGTTAAAGTCGGTCGAACTGCGCTCTTTTCGGGTGGTATACGTCGACCGCAAACTCGATTTGGAATTCCGATCGAAGGGTTTGGATTTTGACGCCAAAGGCGACTTTGTTCCGCTGGACGTAGACATCGAGAGCCGGTGGAAGTCTGTCTTTTTCCGCACGGCAGATTTTGAGTATGCGGCGAATCAGGGTGCGGCTGAGTTTTACGGCAATCCGCAAGTGGCTGAAGGCGTTTTCGAGAGTCCCGAGCTCAAAGCGCGTTATTCCTTCGATTTTTCAAAGGGGCAGCAATGGTCTGCCAAAGGTCGAATCGCAGACCCCGTAACCCTTGGCAGGCAGATCGGTGCAAAGCTGCCAGAATCGATCGAGTCGATATCGGGCGGTGCAGATTTTGAACTCGAAAGTCGGAAGATCTCGGGCGTTGAATCATTTTCCTTTAAGGCCCGCAGCGATGCCCAAAAGCTGAGCTATCGCGGACTTCCGCCCCTCGAACTCGACTATTCGGTGACCGGAAGACTTGAAAAGGGCTCGAAGGTCTTTGATTTTGATCGGCTTAAACTGGTCGGCAAAGGGGTTAACTACCAGGGAGTTTTAAGTCTTTCGCTTGGATCAAAAGCTCGGGCAAACCTCAAGGGTTCTTTTGAGCTCGACTTGGCCTTGGCGCATCGATTTGGTGAGTTTAAAGAAGTGAAAAGTGTAGAAGGGTTTGCGCGCGGAACGATTGCTTATTCGGGTCCGCTCGGCACAGATCATCGGCCCGATGCCTGGACGGGCTTGGTCGAGCTCGAGTCGGTCGGCTTGGCCAACGAAGTCATCACCATAAAAAATGCAACGGGTAGTGTTTCCATCAAAGAAGGTCAATTCGAGCTCTCGAACATGCTCTGCAAAATCAACGGCCAAGAAGCGTTTATCAATGGAAAGCTCTACGGCTTTTTTGGAGGGGTCGAAGATCGTTCGGCGAATCTCAGCGTGCGCACGGCCGAGCTGAGGATTTTGAATTCACCCCAGGCATCTAAAGAAAATGCTTCGGGCAAAGGCCTTCCCGTGGCCATGCCCCAGTTCCCCATCCGGCTTTCTCTCGAGGTCGATCGGTTTTACTACGGAAAGCTAAAACTCGATCAAGTGCGCATCGATGCTCTGGCCAAGCCCGACCAAATCGAGTTCTATCGACTCTATGCCGAAGGGATGAACGGGGGGTCGATCGACGGCTCGGCTCTGCTTCAAACCAGCCCCTCGGGTTTCGACTGGAGCTGTAAGGGCAAGGGGCTGGGGCTCGATTTGTCTGAATTGTTTCGGCAGTTCGACGGTTTTGGCCAAGACCAACTCAGCGAAAAGCAGCTTTCGGGTCGGGCAGATATCGATTTTGAAACTCGGTTTTCGATCGATCGATCGTTCGAGGTCAATTTGTCGAGTGTGGTGGCCGATGCCGAAATTCGGTTTAGAAATGCGCGACTCAAAGACTTCGCTCCACTTCAGGCGCTCTCGCTTTTCGCACAAAAAGAGGCGTTGGGAGATTTGAGCATCGAAGAATACACCGCAAAGCTCTCTATTCGAGACCGTTTAGTAGCACTTGCCCCATCAGCCATCGCAACGAATGCCTTCGTCTTGGAGCTCGGCGGGGTGCATGGCTTCGATCAAACCATAGATTACCGGGCGGCTTTAAAGCTCGAAGACCTCATTACAAAAGGAAAGAAGCAAAGCGGAGAGCTCGACGACTACATACAGGAAGTCTCTTCTCGTCCGAAGCCCATCTTGCGATTCCGGATTTTGGGAACCGTCGACCGCCCGGTGGTCAGCATCGATCGCGAAGCCAGCGCCGAAAAGCTCGGTTCGGAATGGAAGAATCAGTTCAGGCCTTCCAAAAAAGACTCCGTGGGGACTACAAAAGAAAATCCCCTTGAGTTTGAGTGGGAAGAAGGTAAAAATTATTAGACTGAAAAACAGGGGTTTAAAGGTGAGTTGAGAAATTAAGCATCTTTTTTTCTTACAAGTATTTGGTGGTTCGTAAAAGTTTGTAATACTTTTGAGCAAACCAAATACCACAACACATGAAAGCTCTCTACACCTCCGCACTCGCCATTGTTTTGATGGCCACTGCATGCACCGACGGAAACGATTGGGAAACCTTCGGCCCTGAGGTCACCACCGAAACCCTTCTCGAAGGGGAATGGACTGTATCGTACTACTGGCTCGGCGAAGTCGACCGCACCGAATCTTTCGGGGTCTACAGCTTCGATTTCGAAGAGACCGGAAATCTGTACGCCAGCCAAGCACTCCGCACACAAAGCGGCTACTGGAATGTCTCTTGGAAAGACGAAGTTTCGAACCTCGTGATCCAATTCGACGAAAATGCTCCGCTCGGTGAACTCAACCGCAAGTGGCAGATTTTGAACCGCACTGAGAACAGCGTGTTCCTCGAGCACGACGCTTCAAAGGCGTTTTTGAAAATCGTTCGCAAGTAACCAACTTTGTGTCCGTTGGTTGGTTTGGAAAGGGCTTCGGCCCTTTTCTTTTTTTAGCACCCATCGGTCAAAGGTTTCGAAGGGCGGCCTTGGCGGACGGACTCTTTTGTAGTTCCTTCGCTCCATACAACCCTTCCACCTATGGCGCTGAATTCGAATGGCGAAGAGCCCCGCTCGTACAAACCCGAGAGCTTGATGATGTCTCATGGCTACCGCCCCGAACTGAGCGAAGGTGCCATCAAATGCCCGATTTTTCAAACTTCGACCTTTGTTTTTAAAACCGCCGAAGAAGGCAAGGCTTTTTTTGAAGTCGCTTACGGGCATAGAGAGCAGGCCCCGGGCGAAAAATTGGGTCTGATCTACAGCCGACTCAACAACCCCGACCTCGAAATTCTCGAAGACCGCCTCTGCCTCTGGGACGGAGCCGAAGACTGCGCCGTCTTTGAAAGCGGGATGTCGGCCATCACCACAGTTTTGCTCGAGTTCCTCAAACCCGGCGGTTTGCTTCTCTACAGCAAGCCGATCTACGGTGGAACCGATCATTTTATCCGCGAGGTGCTTCCTCAGTGGGGGGTTTCGGTTCTTGGGTTCAACGCTCAAGCCTCCGAGGCTGAACTCATAGAGCTCTTAGAACAAAGTGGAATGGCCGAGCGGCTGTCGCTCGTTTATGTCGAAACTCCGGCCAACCCCACCAATGCACTGGTCGATTTGTCGATGTGCAGATCGGTGGCCGATCGTTTTTCACGACCCGGTTTCCAGGTTCCGCTGGCCGTAGACAACACTTATTTGGGGCCTCTTTGGCAGCACCCCCTAAAACACGGAGCCGATTTGGTGCTCTATTCGGCCACCAAATACATCGGCGGACATTCCGATCTGATCGCCGGCGCCTGCTTGGGTTCCAGGGAATACATGACTCGGATCAAAACACTGCGCACATTTCTCGGCAATATGGCGGGCCCTTGGACGGGTTGGCTGCTTCTTCGCAGTCTCGAAACGCTCAAGGTGCGCATGGATCGCCAAGCCGAAACGGCGGCCGTGGTGGCACAATTCCTTCGGCAGCACCCCAAGGTCGCCAAGGTGCACTACCTGGGTTTCATCAGCGAAAGCAGCCCTTCGTACAAAACCTACAGCACCCAATGCGTTTCGCCGGGCGCCATGATTTCGTTCGATTTGGTCGGTGGAGAATCAGAGGCGTTCAGATTTTTGAATGCACTCAAATTAATTCATCTGGCAGTGAGCTTGGGCAGCACTGAAAGTCTGGCGGAGCACCCGGCCACCATGACCCATGTCGATGTTTCTGCCGAAGACCGAGCCGCTTTTGGAATTGGACCTTCTCTGGTTCGGCTTTCGGTGGGCGTTGAAGCCCCCGAAGACTTAATCGACGACATTTCGAGAGCTTTGGCCAATGCATAAGTTCTGCGCGATTCACCTTTTTCAGGTCTCTGCGCTCGCCGCCGCGCTGGTGTCGTGTTCCAAAACGGCCACAGATAAAGACTCGGTCGATCCGGAGCCCTCTTTTATCGCGGGGGTCGATCTTTCGTTTTCTCCCCAAATAGAAGAATCGGGCTATACCTTTTTAGATTCGACGGGCACGGCACTTGCTTCGGCTGATTTGTACAAAAGCTACGGTTGGAATGCCGTTCGGCTGCGATTGTGGGTGGACCCCGTAGGCGGACATTCCGGCTTTGCGGAGGTGCTCGAAGCCTCCAAGCGCTACCGAGAAGCGGGCTATTTGATTTGGCTTGACCTGCACTACAGCGATGTGTGGGCAGACCCCGGACATCAGACCAAACCTGATTCTTGGAAAAATCTCGACTACGCGCTCTTGCTCGACACGGTGCGCGCCTATACGGAGCGCGTCGTTTCGGCGATTGAGCCCGATATGGTCCAGCCCGGAAACGAAATCAATGCAGGCTTGCTTTGGCCCACAGGACATATCTCAAGTGTCAACGGATTTTTGGGAATTTTAAGAACGGCTACCGAAGCCTGTCGCAGAGCGTCACCGGAATCGGAAATTTGGATCCACTACGCAGGGCATCAGGGTGCCGCCGATTTTTTTAGCACCCTCGAATATCACCGAATCGACTACGACGGGGTGGCGATTTCGTTCTATCCCTGGTGGCACGGAGGTGATTTACAGGCGCTGGGTTCTGCTTTAGACGGCTTGAATGCGCTTACCGACAAGCCGACTATGATTGCCGAAACGGCCTATCCGCATACTCTGCTCTGGGGCGACTGGACGCAGAACATCTTTGGAGATCCCTCGGACGTGCATCCCGATTTTCCCGCGACTCCGCAGGGACAACGGGCCTATTTAGACGCGTTCGATTCGATCTGTCGTGCAGCTCCCGAATGCCGCGGTTGGTTTTATTGGGCACCTGATTGGGTTCCGTGGCGGGGAAGTCAGGCTACCGATGGTTCGGCTTGGGAGAATCTGGCTTTGTTTGATTTTGATGGCCGTGCGCTCAAAGCATTTGATCGAAGCCGAAAAGAAGAATAAATAGAAAACACAAATGGATTTTCCGAGCCCCGAGATTATTGATTATAGCGAGCGCCATTCTCAAGCAGAGGGAGATTTGCTTGCGGAACTTCAGAGAGAGACCTGGGCTAAGGTCTTGATGCCGAGGATGCTGAGCGGGCATATTCAAGGCCGTACGCTGAGTCTTTTGAGCCGATTATGTCGACCTCAGCGCGTTTTGGAAATCGGCACTTTTACGGGATACTCCGCTTTGTGTTTGGCCGAAGGCTTGGCCGAGGGAGGCGAGCTTCACACCATCGACATCAACGACGAACTCGAATCAATGGTGCTTCGATATTTCGGACGCTCCCCATTTTCAGACCGATTGCATCTGCACATGGGTCGAGCGGCCGAAGTAATTCCGAGCTTGAGAGGGCCCTGGGATTTGATTTTTATCGATGCCGACAAAGAGAACTACGGGCTCTATTTCGATCTCGTCATCGACTCTTTAAAGCCCGGGGGTCTATTGATTGCCGACAATGTGTTGTGGAGTGCCAAGGTATTGGGCGATCCAAGCCTGTTTGATTCCGAAACCGCAGCCCTTCACGCCTTTAATGTCAAGGTGTCGGCCGATCCGCGGGTCGAAGCGCTGCTGCTTCCCGTGCGCGATGGTTTGATGTGTTGCACAAAATCCACATTGGCTTCCGAATAGATATCGCTGCAATAGGGCAATACCTTGTTTTTAAGATTGTTAGGCTTGGACGGTCCGTTCTTCGTGTGATCCTTGATTTCATTCGAGACGCGTTCGAGTCTTCAACTGGCTCGGATGGTGTATTCGCGTTATCCCTGCTTTCGTTTGTGGGGATTGCTGATTTGTTGGGGTCTTCGTTCGGCCTGATTTAAAGCACCGAAGATTGTAGGGATGGGGACCGTAGACAAGTTTTTAAGTACGTCTCCCAAGGGCGAGAGGACCCTCTATCGCTGTTGATCTGCCCCCCGAAGCGATGACTCCGATTCATGGTGTTCGAGGCGATCAAGTGCACGGCATTCCCAGGATCATCCCGGTGCTCAAACCGAATCGATTCGAAAGCGATTCAAGTATTTCGTCATTCCACCCGGTTCCGTGTTTTCAGAACAATGCCATACCGCGCGTCCAACAAAGACCAAGGTGTTCGCCAACAAGGACAGGGATGGGCTGAAAAGAAAGAAATTTAATACAAAGACAAGATAATCCCCTAAAGAATCAGGCCGATGACAAGAACCACCCGAGCTTGCTCAACTCTACTTCTCAATCCCCTCCAAATGCACGAGAAACGCGAATTCCATGGCGGTTTCCTTGAGGGCTTCAAAGCGGCCTGAAGCCCCTGAGTGCCCCGTTTCCATGTTGGTATAGAGCAATATCGGGCGCTTGTTGGTTCTCAAGGCGCGCAGCCGAGCCACCCATTTGGCGGGCTCCCAATATTGAACTTGGCTGTCGTGTAAGCCCGTGGTGACCAGCATGGCGGGATAGTCTTGAGCCTTTACATTGTCGTATGGGCTGTACGAAAGCATATAGTCGTAAAAATTTCTTTCGTTTGGGTTTCCCCATTCGTCGTATTCGCCCGTGGTCAGGGGGATGCTTTCGTCGAGCATGGTGGTCACCACATCCACAAACGGAACTCCGACCAACATCCCGTGAAACAGATCGGGGCGCATATTGGCCACGGCGCCCATCAACAAACCTCCCGCACTTCCACCCTCGGCATAAAGTTTTGAGGGAGAGGTGTAAAGCTCTGCAACCAAGTGTTCGGCGCTCGCAATAAAATCGGTAAACGTGTTCATCTTCCGAAGCAGTTTGCCGTTTTCGTACCATTCGCGGCCCAGATACTGCCCCCCTCGAATGTGGGCGATGGCGCAGACAAAACCTCGATCGAGTAAACTGAGTCTCGCCGTGCTGAATCGGGCCTCAATCGTCGCGCCATAGCTGCCGTAGCCATAGAGCAACAGCGGATTGCCGCCGTCTTTTCGAAAGAGATCACGGCGGTAAACCAGAGAAATGGGCACGCGCACTCCATCGGGAGCCACGGCCCAAAGGCGCTCGCTCGCATACAAAAGCGGATCGTAACCGCCGACGACTTCTTGCACTTTTTTAATGTCGCGCGTCCGGTCTGCCATGTGGTAGTCTATCACCGAAGCGGGCTGTGTGAGCGACGAATAGCCGTATCGAAGAATCGGAGTGTCGAATTCGGGATTGCTGCCGATGCCTGCAGTGTAGGTTTCTTCGGGAAACTCAACATAGTGTTCTTCGCCGTTCCAAGGCTTGATTCTCAAACGCGTAAGTCCGTTTTCGCGCTCGTCGACGACCAGGTAATCCTTAAAAATCTGGAAACCTTCAAACAAAACCTCGGGTCTGTGTTCGATATAATCGACCCAGTGCGCTCCATCGGTTTGTCCGTCGGGACAATACATCAGCTTGAAGTTTGTTGCCGAGTCTGCATTTGTCCGGATATACCAGCGGTCTTCAAAGTGAGCAATGTCGTATTCGAGCCCTCGAATGCGCGGTCTAAAGATTTTGAATTCGCCCTCGGGCGCCTCGGCGGGGCAAATCCGGAATTCGTCGCTCAGAGTGCTTCCCGACCCGATCACCAAATACTTTCGAGATTTGGTTTTATAGATGTAGGTGTTGAAGGTCTCATCGACCTCGTGATACACTTCCACATCCTGCTCAAAAGAGCTGCCCAAAATGTGCCTCAGCACTTTATACGACCGAAGTGTCTCATCTCGAACCGTATAAAAACCAGTTTTGTTGTCGTTTGCCCAGGTCAAGGCGCCGGTGGTGTTGGGAATGTGCTCTTCGAGGGTCTTATCTTGAAATAAGTCTTTGAATTTCAAGGTGTAAATCCTCCGCCCTACGGTGTCTTCGCCATAGGCCAGCCAGCGTCCGTCGGGCGAAACGCTCATCCCGCCGATCTGATAATACGACTGATTCTTGGCCAAATCGTTGACATCGAGCATCACCTCTTCGGCAGCATCCAACGACCCTTTTTTGCGGCAGTAAATCGGGTGCTCTCCGCCGGTTTCGAAACGGGTGTAGTAATAGTAACCGTCGAGCCGATACGGCACCGAGGAGTCGTCCTCCTTAATTCGACTTTTGATTTCCGCGAACAAGGCTTCTTGCAGGGGTTCAGTGCCCTTCATCACAAAAGAGCGATAGTCGTTTTCGGCCGTTAAATACTCGAGAACCTCGGGGTTTTCGCGCTCGTTTAACCAGAAATAGGGGTCGTGTCTTTCGTGCCCGTGGATGCGGTGGATATGCGGTTTAACGGGGGCAATTGGTTCGGTCATAAGGGTTTTGGAGGGTAGGAGGGCAAGGGCGAAAAAGCACCTTTCCGGAATGCAGTTTCGAGAGGAGTCCGCGTCAACAAAGTTCCGCGCTGCGCCTCGAGCTGTCGTAGTTTTGGAAGCCTTGCTGAAACAAGCGGCTAAATTGAGAATTTATGGGATACAAAGACCCGATGCTGGTGCCGGGAGCACTCGCAGATAAAGTGATTTTGGTCACTGGCGGCGGAACGGGTTTGGGTCGTTCGATGTCGGAATATTTTTTGTCGCTCGGTGCCAAAGTGATTATTGCCAGTCGGCGCAAAGAAGCTTTGGAATTGGCGGCCAAAGAAATGACCGATCTCCACGGAGGGCATGTGCTGCCCGTGCCCTGCGACATTCGACACTACGAGCAGGTTGAAGAGCTCATCGAAAAGTCTTGCTCAGAATTTGGCAAGGTCGACGCGCTGGTCAACAATGCAGCGGGAAACTTCGTTGCCCCTACCGAAAGGCTTTCGGTCAATGCGTTTGACGCGGTGCTCGACATCGTGCTCAAAGGTTCGAGAAATTGCACCCTCGCGCTTGGAAAGCGATGGATTGAAAAAGGCGAACGAGACAAAGTAGTGCTCAATATTGTGACGACCTACGCTTGGACAGGCTCCCCCTTTGTGGTGCCTTCGGCCATGGCCAAGGCCGGTGTTCTCGCCATGACGCGATCGCTTGCCATAGAATGGGCCAAGTACGGCATGAGGCACAACGCCATTGCGCCGGGCCCTTTTCCAACTCCGGGGGCCTGGGATCGCTTGATGCCCGGAGATATTCCTCAGCGCTTGAACGTCATTGAACAGATTCCGCTGCGCAGGTCGGGAGAACATCAAGAACTGGCGAATCTCGCGGCCTACATGGTTTCTGATTTCAGCGCTTTTATGAATGGTGAAGTGGTGACCATAGACGGGGGCGAATGGCTTCAAGATGCCGGTCAGCTCAGCTTTTTAGACAAGTTGAGTTCCGAAGATTGGGATTGGATGGAGCAGCAAATCAAGGGCGCTCGGAGGTCGTGAAGGTTTGGGCCTGGTCGGTGGTTTTTTCTACCATGCTGGTCTTGAGCGGCTGTTCGGGCGATCGTCGATCGAGTTTCGACCTTCAGGGCCATCGCGGCTGCCGGGGTTGGATGCCCGAGAACAGCATTCCCGCCATGCTGGTGGCCCTCGACTCGGGCGCGACCACGCTCGAAATGGATGTGGTATTGAGTGCCGATGGGGTGGTTTTGCTTTCTCATGAACCCTGGCTGAGTGCAGAAATTTGTTTGTCACCCGACGGCAGGTCCATCGAAGCGGCAAGCGAGCGAGCGTGGAATCTGTACGAGATGGATTATCGGCTCATTCGCGCCTGCGACTGTGGAATGAAGCCGCATCCTCGCTTTCCCGAACAAGCTAAAGTCCCGGCGCACAAGCCTGCGCTCAAGGAAGTTTTTGAAGCTGTGGCCGAGCATGTGCGGCTTCGTTCGCTGCCCATGCCCGATTTCAACATCGAAATTAAATCGACTCCCGAGGGCGATGGGGTGTTTCATCCGGAACCCGAAAAATATGTTCAAGCGGTTTTCGCAGTGGTTCAAGAAGCCGGACTGGTCGAAAAGCTCATTGTTCAGTCGTTTGACGAACGGGCCTTGCGGGCAGCCCATCAGCTGGAGCCCAAACCCCGATTGGCGCTTTTGGTGGAAGGAGATCCGGATTTCTCGGCCCGAGTGGAGGCTTTGGGTTTTGTCCCCGATATCTACAGTCCTTCTTTTGAGTTGGTGAACCGCGAATTGGTTGAACTCTGTAGGCAGAAGGATATAAAGCTGATTCCCTGGACGGTGAATGAGCCCCAAGACGCTCAAAGGCTGATCGAATTGGGTGTGGACGGTTTGATTACCGACTATCCCGGGCGGATTGGGCGGGACTAGCGCCGCAGAAGTCCCGAACGCGAAAAAAGGGGTTTTTGATCGGCCCAGAGCCAGCAGATTTTCGAATCGTCCGCGCTGTACCACAAGGGCGATGCGGGGTAGTTGGATCACGTTATCAAGGGTTTGGAGCCAACTTTTTGTATATTCTGATCGTAATGGGACTAAGCGGACGATCGAATTGCAATAGTTCTTCTCCGCCCGTTCTCGCTTGTTTTTTACCTTATTCACTCAAACAACTATGGTCCACATCAAATACGCCTGCCTCGAAAACTGGAGCGAAATGCGCCCTGTGCAGGGTGGGCGAATGTGCGATCGGTGTGCGCACAAGGTGGTCGACTACAGCCTAAGCTCAGGGCGCATTGAGGCCGATGGGGGGTGTGGGCGGTTTCGGTTAGACCAGGTGGAGTCGGTTCGGAGAACGCTGAGGGTTTCGCAGTGGGCGGGTTGGAGTATGGGTCTATTGGCGTTTCTCGGCCTGCTCGATGGTTCTGAAGCGGCGGCTCAGACAGAAGTTCCTCCGGTAGAAGGGGCTGTTCCTGAGCGCAGTGCGGTGGGGCGCTTGCGAATTCACGGTCATGTGGTGGCGGCAGTTGGGGGTCAGGCGCTCGAGGCGCGTTTTGAAGTCTACCGCAACGAGGTATTGGTCCGCTCGCTCAAAACCGATCTCGACGGTCGGTTCGATTTACACTTAGACACCACGGCCTAAGATCTGCGCGAGCTTGAGGTGCGTTTTATCGCTCCCGAGGGGCTGGAGTCTCGGGTGGGTCCTGAGGGTTTAGAAGTGGCGCTCGAAGCGGGCGAAATGGTGGTGGAGTTGGAGTTGGTGCAGGACTCGCTTTTGAAACAAGAAATGCCTGAGACCGAATGGCTTAGGGATGGAAAAATGAAGATGGTCATCGTGGGGATGGCGGGTGCTATTCATGCTCCTGTTCCGAGTCAGATCGACCCGTTCACCAGCGGAAGTCGATTTAGCGGAGAAGAAATCGAGCGCTTCGGACGACGTTGAACTGGATAAAGACAGAAAAGATGATTCGATTGTGGATGTTGATGGCAATTGCCTTGTTTCCTTTCGTCGGTCTGTTGGCCCAAAGCGAGGGGGAAGAATCTCTGGAAGGGCCCACAGAAGGCAACCCAGCCTCTCCTATGCCTTTGGTTTGGGCGGTAATCGATGAATGCGGCATGGTCGGAATTCGAGATGGGTTATTAGACTGTCCCATTTGCCGTATCCCAGTCAGAATTATTGATTTTGATTTCAGAACAACAGGTCGAACAATCCGTGAAGAAGACGTGCGCAATACGGGCTATCGTTCCATTAATGAGATGGTTGCTCTGGCCACGGGGTATCGTTAAGGGGTTGGATGGGGTGGTCACAGGATATTTTTGGGAGAGCTGTTTTTCAATCATTTCAAGGTTCTGGATTATGGTAAAATAAGGCCGACGACTTGTTGGTTAAACTCCTGTATTCCAGAATATGTCTGGGTTTTCGAGTAGAAGTCTTCCGGCTTCGCTGATGAGCATTCTATAGTGCCGCGACGCATCGCGACGGCACGATTTAAAGGTAGGAGTGTTTATGAGCCCGCGCTGTTCATTCCCGTTCTACGACCTTGATGTGATCCCCCGCGCAATCGTGTATGTCTGCATAGCTCCACGGGTGTTTAAACTCCGCAGAGGCCTTCTGAATATGTGTGATTGTGATTTGTAAATCTGATGAATTTATCACCGGTCAACCAGGTCGTCCTGCACCGTGCCTGATATTGATTTTGTTTCATATAAGTTGTGGATGTATAACATAAAATAGCCGAATACTACGGCGCTAACAATGAGGATGTTGCCCACGAATCCTTCTGAAGAAAATGAAATTTTGATTAAGATCGTGGATATCACAAAACCGGAGTTTCGTATGATGGTATTGAATTGATCTGAATAAAAGAAGGAGGCCAATAACAGGAGCACGTCAACAATAATTAGAACATTGAAAAATTCATCGAAGAATATATTGTTTATGTTTGAAAACTCAGATATTCCATTGGAGTAGTCTTTCGCCGTGACAACCCCCCAATGAATCAATGTATAGAGAGCGAAACAGAAGAGAACAGGCACCAGAACTATGGCTATAAGTTTCTTCAAGCTTATAAATTTATTAATATTTTTCTGTCTTTCATCGGTGTTCTTTATGGCAATATTCGCTCTATTTTGGATGAGTTTATAGAATAAGTATATCAAAAAGAATAGCACCAAGGATGTTATTACGTCGAATGTAAACTGTAAATCGTCTTTGTTTTGAAACCAATTAGACTTTAATTCGACATAGGCGAGGTCTTTAAAGATTCTTCTGATCACAATAAGAGTAATTATTTCATACTGTTTGCCAATATAGGCCGTTGTCGATTGAGGGAGGTAGTATATAAGTAAGAATACTTCAAATATTAGAATAAAAGAAAACGGGGTATATATTGCGGCTATGGGGTTTTTGAAAAATTTCTGCTCCAGCTCAATCACCCCCCACACATTGAGAATGATGATGAATAGATGAACGAAATAGCTGAGAATGGCTATGATTAAAGTAGCTCTTTCAATTTCACTTTTTCTTTTTTGAGATAAAAGGCTTTCGAAAAGTTGTGCGATCAGCTTATTTTGAGTCATATCGCAGATCTTTTGTGCCTTTGGTTCTTTGAGTTCGGAAAGGAGATTTTTCCGAAATAAATGTCGTTCATTCGATTTTCATTGAATTGTGTTCTACACCTGTATTTTCTTAAGTTCACTTTGTTTTCAGCGCTGCTCATATGTTTAAATTTTTTGTGCAAGAACAGAATAATGTACCCATCCAGCCATAAAGCTTAGAGAATTTTGTTTAAATAAAGTGTATAAGTCAGAAGCAGCCCGGCTCTTGGTTTTTCTATAGACATTGTCGAGATTTACATTCATTCGCTATTATTGTTTTTTCTACTTCAAATGAGGTGCTTTGTTCGTGGCGCATTGTGGCTTATGCCCTGAATACATTCCAGTTCTTTAGCAGTAACAATGTTCAGCTGCAATTGTTTATAAGTCAAGATGCTTTTCCATGGAGAGCGAATATGGCCGTCCTGATATAAGTAGATATTTTTCGTAATTTGAATTATGCTTCCTTCCAGAAATGCCTCAAAAAATTTTTTACTTGGGAACGCTTTAGATACTGAAAAGGGTCATGAATAATTGAGTCGAATGAGTATCTGTTTTATCACGATAAGATAAAATATCATTTAAGATTTTGACTCATGAATCCACAGGGTAGTTTCGATGGGTCTTTTGTCGAGCAGATTATTTACGATTGTTCTAAGCCTTTCGTGACGATTCAAGGGACAGCGGAAATTTCTGGGGACTACGGAGATTTTATCTCGCCTTAAGCCCCTTGAACCGATCTATCCGACAGCAATCGAGAGGAAATGACCATCACTCAGATTAATTCCATCTATATTATTAAATATCAATTCATTATAACTCGTTCACACCAACGAGGAGACCGCACATCTCGGTGCCTAAAGCCTGTGGACCCCGGGTATGTTGATTTAGAAAACCCAAGGCAGCGACGCCGAGTCGCACAACAGCCGCAATTTCCTTTTTAATATTCTGCGGCGGCGACCTCGGCCAAAGCGTAAGCGGGTAGGACAAGAGAGCGCGACCGGTAGAAAAAATTCAAGGTTGGACCTCCGACAGAGCCACGAGCCATCGTGGCTCTACTCTTTCTTTGGAGCAGCAAAGAAAGAAGGCCTCCGCGACGGTTTAACACCAACGGACACATGTAGCCCCGCACGATTGTGCGGGGAAGACATCAAGGTCGTAGAGAGGGAATGAACAGCGCAGGCCATCTTAAAATGCTCATCGGCGAAGCCGCAAAATATCGATTCCAAGACTTAAATAAACAAAATCGGACAAAAAAGGAAATCACTGTATTTCATTCCTGCTGACGCCAGTGTTGCCTAATTTTTTGCATGAAAACCATGTCTCTCCCCAGCTTTATCTAGTGCCCCCTGTTTTGTGCCCAAGTATTCAGCCGCTTGGCCTCGCTCGACTCTTGGTCGCGGAGACGCCTCATCGTGCGAAGCGGCCATAGGACTCAAGTTCCCAACGTAGCCCTGAGATCGAAATTTCTCAAGCCGCCGCTGAAAGTTGACATCAAAAAAAAACAGCTCCCGAAGAAGCTGTTTTGCTTGAGTTTTTAGAGGAATTTATCGGATCACCAAACGACCTACGGTTCGCTTTCCACCGGCTTCGGCCTTGACGACATAGACTCCTGCAGGCAGGCCCGACACTTCGAAGCGGAACGACTGCTTTCCGGAAGGCGCACCTTTTATCTCGAGCGTACGCACCACGCGTCCATTCAAATCGATGGCGCTGATCAATACGTTCGACTTGGTCGCGAGGTCTAATTCGACCGAACACGCGTCTTTGGCCGGATTCGGGAAGAGTCGCAAAGACTCATTTTTTGTTGCGACACCGGGGACCTCAGGAATGCTAATGCTGTTCTGCTGCCTCAAAGTGGTGCTTTGAACAAAGCCGCGGCCGTGCGTGCCCAAGGTAATGGTGCCCGAATAAAGTGTGTCGCCCACCCAGCTCACTCGCTTGTTGATGTTTTGGTGAATCGAAAAGACGGGCACATCGGCCAAGCCGTTGTCTTCCTTAGTCCATACGGGGTTCACCGAATTGATATTGTCGGTGCTGAATACTCCATAGTCGGTTCCGACCAAGGCGGCGGCTCCGTCGAACACGTGAATCAAACCCGAGTAGCAAGGCATGGCGGGGAGATTGCCCTGGCGGCTAGCGAAGGTCGGGGAGGCCGCCATCGCATTCGAAGAGAAGAACACGTTGGTGCTGTTGCCGTAGTTGCCCAAAGTCACCAACACGCGATTGTCGTTGTTCGGGTCGATCACAATATCCGTGATGGTTCTGTTCGACCATTGACCTGCGGTGGCTATAGTCGTGGTGCGCCCGGCAGAAGAGATATCGCAGCCTGCAAAATCTCGGCTGTTTGCCAAATTCGAAATGCGGGTAAGCCGGCCGTTGCTCACGCCACAGAAAATCGTATTTCCGTCTTCGCTGATGGCGATGGCCGTAATGGTGTTTCCGACGCCCGGGTCGTAAATCTGGAACCATTCGGGTCGATCGGTCGAAATGTCGTGTGCTCGGCGGGTAATCCACAGACCACCGTAGACCGTGCTGCCTCCCGCGAGCGTTCGAGACCGCAGGCCAATCGCGAAGATGCTCTGCTGTGGGTCTTGTAAACGAATGCTGTCTCCCGAGATCAAGGTCTGGGTCACCGTGTAATTAAACGAATTCTCGTTCGTGGCGCTGCGCACCCCGATCACGTCTCCCACATCGTAGCGCACATCGCAGGTGGCGATTACTTCTAGAGCAAAATATTGATTGAAGCGCGCAACGAACTGACCCGTGGTCGCGTTGAAGAATCCGCTTCCGTCTCCGCTCAAATTGCCCGCAGCATCTGAGGTCAGAACAAGGGGACCGTGGGTCACTTTAAAGCTGCTCACCACAAACGAGGCAGAGCTTTGCGGCAGACTCATGGTTCCGCGGCTTGCCGTATCTGAGGGCGAAGCGAAGCCAAGCGCCTCGATGGCCGATTCAGCAGAGAAGTACACCGAATCGCGGCTCAAAGGGTCGTCAAAGCTCTCCCAAAGCTCAAAGGGCGTGACGAATTCCGAAAAGGCTGCGGTGATTCCGCCCGAGATATAGGTCGGGTCCATTCTTGGAAAGTCGTAGAAGGACGAGAAAATTTCGCCCCCCGTAAACGAGCGCCCGAGGATGCCGTATTGCATCTCTTTGAACAACATATTCGGATTTAACTGTGAAACCGCCACATAACCGCCGTCTCCATCGAGGTTTGACGTTCCGTTGGCCGAAATCTGATAATTGATGCCCGGGGTGCGAACACCTGCGCGAGGGGTGTTACCCGTGCCCAGAATACCAATGGTTCCATTGTCTTGAGAACCACCCAAAAATTGACCTCTGTCGTTGCCAAAGGCCGAATACAATTGGAGGCTTACGTAATTATTATTCACGCGGTCCCAGGTAAAACCATTGTTCGACGAGCGGAAAATGCCCCCGTCGCAGGTGACGTACAGAATATTGGGATTGGTCGGATGGAACACCGCCTCGTGCATGTCTACGTGCACATAAAACGGATTGTTCGGCGAGTCGAAGCGAGAGTGGATTTGAACCCAACCTCCGGTGGCAGACCATTCCCAGAGCTCTACGCCCCCGACAATAATTCGATCTTCGTCTTTCGGGTCAACCGTGAGCAACAAGTCGTAGTCGCCTTGGTTGTTCATCGGGTTGAAGTTGGAGGTTCCCTGAGCGACCAAATTCCAGCTCAATCCGCGGTCTTTCGACTGATAGATCGTGCCCAAAGCTCCTCCGCCCGTTACATTTAGAACGAACACCACGTCTTCGTCGGTCGGCGAAACCGCGATCCTCGATCGGCCCCCGTTTGCGGGCAAACCACCGCCAACCACCGCAAAACTGCCGTCGTCGCCATTGGGCGAATACCAAACAGAGGCTCCCAGCTTCGTCCAAACGGCGCCTGAAGGAGTCACGATCATATCGGTCGCCTGCCCCAGACCCGAACCGCCGCTGATAGGGTTGACCCAGGTAGCGCCTCCGTCGTCTGTGCGGCGAATTCCGCGATTGGTTGCGGCATAGATGCGCTGTCCGTTCGCAGGATCTGCGCCGAGAAAGCTAATGGCCGCCCACTCCGTGGTATTGCTATTCGGTACGGGAATGGTGCTCGGCAATTGCGAAAAAGTCTGCCCGTTGTCGGTCGATTTGAAGACTCCGCCGCCGATGATGCCCCCGGTTCCCGTGCCGCTTGCGAAATAGTGCATGCCCTCGCCGGTGCTGTAATACAGATCGCCATTGGCCGAGCGGATCGCGTAGGTCACGGCATTGTTGGCCGCATCGTTGTCGACGACCTGCCAACTGCTGCCTCCGTTGACGCTTCGAAACAGTCCACCCGATACCGAACCCGTCAACATAAATTGGGGGTTGCTCGGGTCGATGTAAATCGTGCGCGTGCGTCCTCCGTAGTTATCGGGGCCGCGCTCTTCCCAGACCAAATTGAGCACGCCGCTTTGCTTAAAGCTCTGAGCTTGTTCAATGGCCGCTCTCGCAGCGAGAACATCTGCAGAATTCACCTCACCCGTCAACTGGTTTGCGCGAATTCGGTGAAGCCATTCAGCAGAACCTTTGGCACTTTCTGCGGTCTTGCTTTTTTGTGCTCTTGGGGTGTAAATCTCTGAATCCGTGCGCTCGATGGAAAGAATCCACACCATAGAGCCGACGGCCATCAGGGCTGCCGCAGAACCGAAAATAACCTTCTTCATTCGTGGAGGCGATAGATTTTAAACATTCGTGACTTTAAATTCTCCATTCGCGACAAGCATTCCGGAGAATCCTCTGTGCAGTGATAACGCAAAGGGAGCCGTCAAGGTTTGAACTGCTAAAAGTAAGTGGCCGAAGCGTCTTAACCAATAAAAGCAGTGGGTCTTTGCGGGTCTCTAGAATAAATGGCGCTCGGCGTGATAGGACGACCGCACCAAAGGACCGCTTTCCACATAGCGAAAGCCCATCTCGAGACCAATTTTTTTCAAATCTTCGAAGACTTCGGGAGCAATAAATTCAACCACTCCCAGGTGCTTGACGGTGGGCTGCAAATATTGACCGAGCGTGAGGATGTCTACATCCACCGAGCGCAAATCGCGCATGGTTTCGACCACTTCTTCGACGCGCTCGCCCAGGCCGAGCATGATGCCTGTTTTTGTGCGCTTCTGTCCCTGCTCTTTCATGTAGCGAAGCACTTCAAGGCTGCGCTCGTACCGAGCCTGAATGCGCACTTTTCGGGTGAGTCTCGGCACGGTTTCCATGTTGTGGCTGATGATTTCGGGAGCCACTTCAACCAAGCGGTCTATGTTTCTGCGCTCTCCTTTAAAATCGGGAATCAGCGTCTCCATAGTCGTGCCCGGACTCAATCGACGAACGGCGCGTATGGTTTCTGCCCAAATAATCGAACCCCCATCGGCCAGATCGTCTCTGTCGACCGAGGTCAACACACAGTGCTTCACCTTCATCAAACGCACAGAGCGCGCCACGCGGTCGGGCTCTTGCCAGTCTACAGGGTCGGGTCTTCCGGTGGCCACCGAGCAGAATCCGCAGCTCCGTGTGCAGGTATTTCCCAAAATCATAAATGTGGCCGTTCCCGCTCCCCAGCACTCGCCCATGTTCGGGCAATGACCGCTCTCGCAAATGGTGTGAAGCTTGTAGTTGTCTACCAACTTCCTCACCGAGCGATAGCCCTCGCCGGTCGGGAGTTTTACCCGGAGCCATTTGGGTTTTCTATCTGTTTCAGAAGCAGTTGTTGCAACAGTTTCTTTGCCGGGAGCGGCGGAGGTCAGTTCCATTTTTTTCCGAAATTCACGGTCAGGTAAAGCTGAAAGAACCAGGCTTTGTTCGTCGATTCAACGCCCGAGGGCTCGTACATAATCGGAACCGAAGCGAAGAAATAGTCGGCGATCGCACCGATTTCTAAGGTGGTTACCTTGTCGTCGAGAATGTTAAAATCGAAGCTCGCCCCCGATTTGAAGTAAATCCCCGGACGAAATTCAATTTCATCAATGCCCGTAAAAAAGCTCGCTCGACCGTAGATTTCGTTAAAATCGTGAATGGCGGGGTCATAGCGTTCTACGCGCAGAAAGCCCTCGTTGTCGAACACCTCGATATACACCGGTTTCAACATGCCCAAAGAAAGCCCTGCGGCCACGGGGATGCTCAGCGAAACCGTACCGCGGTCGGTTTTGTCCACCAATATATACTCGCGGGTGTAGCCCGAGCGCAGACTGTATAAAGTGTTGATCTTCTGCTGGACATAACCCCTCGAACTGTTCTCGAACTGATTGAAGGAATTGACTTCTTTCGGGTGGCGAATGTTCACCAAGTCTAATTCCCAACCTTGCTTGGTGTAGCCATCCAAATAATACGTTCTGCGGAAGTTGACCCCGTAGCCTCGGGTGTGGAACATAGGCCCCATCGAAAATTCGTTGAGGTATACCGTTCGCTTGAAGTCAATTTCGGTATCGAGTTGCGCTTTGAGTTCGATTCCCGAAATGGCCAAAAAGGCAAAGAGCAGCCCGGCGGCCCAAAGCTTGAACGGAGTGCTTCCAAAAGATAAATCAGCCCTCTTTTTCGCGAAGCGAACGGAGGACGGTCGAAATTGAGCTCGATTCAATTTCGAAGTGATTCCAATGTGCGATGCATTCACCGTGATGAAGATAGAGCAGTTGAGGCGATTCGTGGCGGATCCCTGTGTATTCGGCGATGCGGGTCGACCAATCGCGGTATTTCAAGATGTCGAGAACCCAGACCGCTTCGCCCTCGAAGCAACTGCCTTTTGTTTCAACCTCCAAAAGCGCTCTTGAGCTAACAGGACAACGCGTACTGTGCTTTAACAAAAAGAAAGGTCTCTTGTTTTCTGCGAGCAAGGCATCAATTTGGCGAGCTTCGCGAATCCAAACGATGGATTCACGCCCACCCGTCATACCCGTTTCTCGGGCATTTCGGGAGAGACGGTTCCGTACGCCGGGCACTTCTCTGCCGAGCTGCACGACTGAAGGAGCAGAACCGTAAAGAGCGCAATAGAAATCCAGGCGAGGTTACGTCTCATCTCTGATGATGTTTGAACGCAAAAATACAATAGAAGAAAGAGTTGTGCGGTTATTAACGCAAATGTTTAACGATTGTTGTGTTGAAAACTAGGCTTGAATTCTTCGTCGAACGACTGCCCGCGGCATGGGCAAATCTGCTTTTGCCCATGCTCGACGAAGCCTTGCTCGAGCGATTGGAACTCAGGTTAGAGGAGGCATCGTCTAAGGCTGATTTGACTCCTCGCCTCGAACAAGTCTTGCGAGCTCTTGAAGCCTCGCCTCCGGAGTCGGTTCGCGTCGTGATTCTCGGGCAAGATCCCTATCCGGGAATCGGTTTGGCCAATGGACTCGCCTTCTCGGTTTCTGAGGGTCAAAAAATCCCGGCCAGCTTGAGAAATATCTTTAAAGAGCTCGAGCGAGATTTGCCCGGATCTCTTTCAGATTCGATGCGGCCACTGGGCGATTTAATCCCATGGGCTCGACAAGGAGTGCTCTTGATGAATACCCATTGGACCACGGCGCCGGGAGTTTCGATGGCACACGCCGATTGGGGTTGGGATCGATTGACCGATGCGGTGTTGGATGTGCTGATGCGCGACCCTCAGCCCAAGGTGTTTCTGGGTTGGGGGTTGCCTGCCCAAGCTCGACTCGATGCGTTCGATCGCGGAGATCATCCGATTTTGCGCACAAGCCATCCCTCTCCGCTCAGTGCCCGAAAGGGCTTTTTGGGCTGTGGGCACTTTGGCGAAACCAATCGACTCTTGGCTGAGCGAGGTCGTCAACCCATCGACTGGAGGCTTTGATTGGATCGAGCCCCAATCTGCTGATTTCAAAGTTTGCGCAGTTTTGCGCGCTGCTTGCGATTTTGTGTTTGGGGCTTTCAGCCCAAGGTCAGAACAGGAGCACTTACTTTCGAATCGAACAAGACAGCCTGGGTTTTGTGCCCGAAGTCTACTCCGACAGCCTCGTCTTTAGTGCACGGCTGGCAGATTTGGAACAAATGCTGGATTCCCGGGGATATTGGCTGCGGACGCAGCGCATTGCTCGACGTTCAGATACATTGGTTTGGCAAATTCTGCGGGGTACGCGGCTTGAAGGCGTGTATACTTCGGCCGAGGGCGACTTGGGCGCAGATCTCGGAGCCCGTTTGCGCGAACTCGAACAAAAGGGGTACCCCTTCGCGCGCTTTGAGCCCGATTCAATTCGGGTAGAAGAAGGTCGCGTGCGCGTGTACGGGACGTCCATTCAGGGCCCCGGAATCACCCTCGACAGCATTGTTCAAAAGGGCAGCTATGCCATTCCTCGTTCGTGGTTGAAGCATTATTTCGGTCTTAAAACCGGTCTCGCGTTTCCGTATGCGGCGGTCGGCGAACTTGAGCTCAGAGCGCTCAAGTCGGGCTTGTTCGCCTTTGAGCGACCCGCGGCGATTTTGTACGGGCAAGAAAAGACGAGCTTGTATTTGTATCCGCGAAAAGTTGCTTCGAATCGACTCGACGCATTGGTCGGCTTCAACACGCGCAGCGATGGAGCTACGGTGCTCAATGGCTTGATCGACCTCAAATGGAACGACTTATTCCATTCGGGAGAAGAAATCAGGCTCTTCTGGGAAGCCTTGCCCGATCAGGTTCAAAGGCTCGAGTTGAAATTCGGCTTTCCGTATGTGTTCGGCAGCCCGCTCAAGCTGAATTCAGATGTCGATTTCATCAGGCAAGACAGCAGTTTTGCGAATGTCAAGCTCCGTTTGGGGCTGGATTATCTCTTTCGAGACGGTTCTTGGTTTGGATTGGCCTATACCGTCGAGAGCTCTCGCGTTCCGAACCAAGAATCGGCCCTGACCGCCTACTCCAAGCAGCTTTTCGGTTTGAGGGTGGGGAAAGAACGCATCGACCGCCGGTTCGGGATTCCTCGGCGCGGTCGTTTTTCGCTCGAAACCTTGGCGGGTTCGCGCCGGACCGAATCGGGGGCTCAAGACCAGTATCGCTTGATGCTCCACCTTGAACATCAACAGCCGTTTCGCCTCAAGAATGCCATTTTTTCTCGAATCGAAGTGGCGAGTATGCCCGGAGCCGAGCCCCTTCCCAATGAGCAGTTCCGGATTGGGGGCTTTGAAAGCCTTCGCGCGGTACCCCCCCTCTCGATTTTTGCCTCGCATTATGCCTTGGGAACTTTGGAATACAAGCGATTGCTCGATCGTTCAACGGTCGTCTACGCCTTGGCAGATGGCTTGATATCAAACGAAACCAGCGAAAGCGTCGCCTTGAGGGCGGCTCTGGGATTGGGATTGAGCCTTCGCCTCGATTCGAGCGAACTCAAACTGGAGGCCGTAGTGCCGGTTCGCGCCGGCGATGGTGCCGATTTCCGAGCCACTGCGCTCAATATTCGCTTTCAAACGGTTTTTTAAGGTGGTATAGAACTTGCGCAAGCAGTCGGGCACCCTCAAACGCTAACTTTGGAACATGCGGAACGTCTTAAAATGGGTTTTGCCGGTCTGGGCATTGATGGCTTGTTCGAGCCCGCGTGCCGATATGGCCAAGAACATGTCTTATTTGTACAAAGACGGCAGTCCCGGTTTGAGGCCGTCTATTGCTGTCTATCACCCTAAAGCAGACAGCAGTTTAATTCGAATCGAGCTCCGCAGAGAGGAGTTGTTGTATAAAACGGAATCGGTAGGAGCCGATTTTCGAGCACTCATCCAAGTACAATGGCTGCTTCGGTCGGCGGTCGATTCGCGGGTTCTCGATTCTTCGCTCGTCGAATATCGAGATTTTAAAGCGGGTGTCGAGGGTGGTCTTCTCTCTTTTGAATGGGGATTGAAAAAGCCTTTGAACGAAGCCAAAGCCGAACTCGAAATACGCATTTCCGATCCGCAAAGGGGCAGCATGGCAACCAATACGGTGCCTTTGGATTGGGAAGTCTCCGGCAATCGGCAGTATTATCGCCTTGTCGACCTGCAGGGTCGCTGGGTGCCTCGGCCTGTAGTGCTTCAAGACCGCCTCTATCGATTGGAGTGCGGGGTTTGTCCAAATCTGATTTACAGTCGGTTGTATACCACTGAGTACCCCTTGGCGACGCCCCCTTTTGCTCAAAACGAGAGCGCCAGTTTCGACTTTAACGGAGACAGCGTTTGGGGTTTTTCGCTCACCGACACCTTGCGATTCGATCGAGTCGGAATTTATCATTTGCAAATGGATAGCTCCGCGATGAACGGCTTTAGCGCCTTTCAGTTTGGGAGCGATTTTCCGCACCTCTCTCAAAGAGTCGAGCTGGCTCCTCCGCTGCGATATCTCACCACAAAAAAGGAATACGAAGCCCTGACCCAGCCCGCCGATCCCGATTCGGTAAAGTTTGAAGTCGACCGCTTTTGGCTCAAAATGGGGGGAAGCCCGGAGCGCGCCCGACAGCTCATCGAAGCCTATTACACCCGAATAGAAGAGGCGAACAAAAAATTCAGTTCATACACACCGGGTTGGCGAACCGATCGAGGCATTTTGTACACCATTTACGGTCCGCCCGACGAAGTCGTCCACGAACCGGGTCGCGAATTGTGGTTTTATGGCAATCGCAACAGTTCTTTGGTGTATGCTTTTGAGTTCATCAAGGTGAACAACCCCTTTACGGAGCAGGATTACGCCCTTGTTCGACTCGCCGAGCACCGCTTTGGATGGCAACAGGCCATTGCGGGTTGGAGATCGGGCAGGGTCTATGGAAGCGCCGACATTAAACGAGAACAAGATGCAAGAGACGCGCAACTCAGAATCCAGCGCCAGCCGACCGGTATTTGGTATTAGGCCGGTAATCGAAGCCATAGAGGCGGGTCGAGAAATTGATAAAGTGTTTATTCAAAGGGGCTTGCAAGGCGAACTTGCCCGTGAATTGATGGCCCTGCTCAAGGAGCGCGGCATTCCATTTCAAAGCGTTCCGCTCGAAAAGCTGCATCGGTTGACGCGCAAAAACCACCAAGGGGTCTATGCCTTTACGTCTGAGGTGGAATACGAATCGCTTTTTTCGCTCCTTCCGTCGATTTTTGAATCGGGTCGCGATCCGCTCTTGCTCATTCTCGATCGAATTACCGACGTGCGAAACTTTGGCGCCATTGTGCGCTCGGCGGAGTGTCTCGGAGCGCATGCGGTCGTTTTGCCTTCTCGAGGCGGGGCTCCCGCCAATGCCGATGCTTTAAAAACCTCTGCCGGTGCCTTACAAAGAATTCCAATCTGCCGAGAAGACAACCTAAAAAAGACCTTGAGCGATTTAAAACAAAGCGGCCTGCGCCTGGTGGCATGTACCGAAAAATCAGCCAAATCGCTTTACGAAACAGATTTAACCGGGCCGGTGGTCTTGTTGCTCGGCTCGGAAGAAGACGGCATTTCTGAGGCCTATCTCGATTTGTGCGATGCTCGTTGTGCCATTCCCATGCAAGGGCATACCGCGTCTTTGAATGTTTCTGTTTCTGCCGGAATTTTCTTGGCAGAGGTCAATCGGCAAAGAAGGGTGTCAGAGGCGGATTAAAACATTTTTGGAAGTCTGAAATGTTTGTAGTAAGTTAGCTTCAACAAAAAACCGACATGAACACGAAGCTACTTTCACTCCCCATCTTAATCTCCACTTTTTCGGCCATTTCTTGCACCACCGTGGCGGAACAAAAGTGCGGTCCGAGCATTGAATCCATGCCCGACGAAGTCTTTAAAGAGTCCGAGTTCGTTTTGATCGAGCTTGATAGCCTCAATCGCGAAGCCGTTTTGCGCTATCGCAGCGCACGCTTGTCCAACGTCTGTACTTATTCGGAGACTTCGTTCGATTTATTGGCCGAAGGCAGTTTTGATATCGATGAGGCGCGCGTCAAGTGGAAAAAAGGAGACTCAGAGCTCGCGCTCTCGCAAGACGGCAATCGCTTCTATGGAAGCTCGGTTCCCCGCTATTTTGACATTGATTTCGACCGGGGGCCCGCCGTTGTTTGGGTTGAAGTTGATTTTCGCTTCGAGTACACCGGCACGGGCGATCTCGAAGAACTCATCGATCAGCTTGCCCTGCGCACTGAGCTCTTTGAAGTTCGTCCGAACGCAGACATGCACCTTTGAGCGATCGATTTCGAGATCAGAGCGATGGGCAAGTCGATAAGCGCATCGCTCAATCTTTTTTTGCGGTTCTCTGAATGTTTTTTCAAGCGTAGTTGAGACCTTCGCGCGAAAATTCACAGATTCAATGAAGAAGTTCCTTTTACGTCCATTGTATTTATTGCCCCTGCTCGCCCTGTACACCGCCGCCTGCTCAAAGTCTTCGGAGCCCTCAGTCTGCGGCGATCGAATCCCCCAACAGCAGATTTCAAGCATCCCCCCGAAAGAACAATTCGAAGAGATCGGAACAGCCGCGGCGGCCGGTCTGCGATGGACAGCTCCCGATTACACATCCATTTGCAGCTCGTCTTCTACCCGGATGGAGGTCATTTTTGAAGGCGGCGTCGATTCTGCCATAGCCCGGGTTGAGTGGATCGACGGAGACATTTTCCGATTTCGATTGTCCGAAACTTCATCGGGCCGTTGGAAAGGTGAAAGTGCCGAACTGCCTGTAAAACAAACCTTCGACAACAATCCGGCTTCATTTGGATTCTCGATCGATTTCTACCCTCAAAGCTCCTCTGCGCTGCAATGGCCTGAGAGCTACGATACCCTGGCTTCGGAATTTGACCAACTTACTCTGATCCCGATCGCCCGATATCAATAAGTATTTCGGCGGTCTCCAAAAGATTGAAGTGCTTCGAGTTCTGTTTGCCATTGTGCGGCAAAGCCTAGCCTTTTTAGGTGATTTTAAACCAAATGGCCGGCAGATGTTCGAATAGGCCTGAAACTCGACTAAATTTGGGGTAAATATGTCTTTCTGATTGATTAATAAGTATTTGGAGTATGAAAAAAATTAGAATAGCTCATTTGATGATCCTTATGGGCCTTATCCTCGCCGGATGCAGCACCGAAGAGACCGAAACCTGTGGCGACAAGCTGCCCGCCGAGGAATATTCTTCGCTGCCTCCGATCGAATACTTCGAAACCATATCCTACAATACCGAACTCGGACGGGTGGTGCTTCGGTGGCACGCCGATGCTTTTCAACCCCTTTGCACCGCCTCAAACACCCAAGCAGAGATCGAGCTCGATGCCGAAGTTAAATCGTGCACAGCTCGAATTCGGCTCGCGGCCATTCAAGAAATCACCTTCAAACTCAAGTTGAAGGGGAAGGACCGGTGGAAGGCGACCAGTCCCAAAATCCCCATTCGACGGGCTTACGATAACAACCCGGGCGAATTCAGCCTCTCGCTCGATTTCGAGTTTGACTATCGAGGGGCCGTGAGCTCCAAGATCAGTACGACAGTCTCCAAACCCGGTTTCACGGGATGTACATTCTCCCGATTGCGCGCTATCAATAAGGTTTTTTTGGCGACTCTGAAGAAACGCCTATGCCTTAAGCCTTTAGCGAAGCAATCAAGAGATCGATCGCGCTAATTTTTGCATCGGCATCTGCCAGCTTGTCCTTCTCGCGCTCAACCACATCTACAGGTGCGCCAGCCATAAATCGCTCGTTGCCGAGTTTGGCGAGAACGCTTTTTCTAAAGCCTTCGAGATAGGTCTTTTCGGCGCTCAGCTTTTTAATTTCTTCTTCGGCATCGATCAGACCTTCGAGCGGAACGTAGAATTCAAACTGTCCCACCCGAAAACTGCTCGATTGTTCAGGTGCTTTGTCTGCCTCTTCGGTGGCAGAGAGATTGGCGATTTTGCAAACCAAACCTCCATCAAATAAAGCGCCCGGGCTGTGCATCAGTTTGAGAGGTTCTTTGGGGCTCAGATTTTTTTCGTTCCTGAGCGCGCGCACCGCCACGGCAATGGCTCGGCTGGTTTCGAAGCGCTCGATGGTTTCGCGATCGAAGGGCTGAGGCACGGGCCAATGGGCGGTCGAAACGCTTTCTCCGGGAAGGCGATGTTCGAGTCTTTGCCACAGTTCTTCGGTGATAAAAGGCATAAAGGGATGCATCAAACGCAGCAGGCGCTCGAAATAAATTCGGCTCTGCCCGGCCACCTCGGCCGATGCTTTCTGCCCGAATCCCGGTTTCACCGCTTCCAAATACCAAGAGCAGAAGTCGTCCCAAACCAATTTATACACAGCCATCAAGGCATCGGCAATGCGGTATTCTTCAAAGCAGCGGTCGATTTCGGTCATCGCTTCGTTAAAACGGGCGTCAAACCACGCGATGGCCTCGAGTTCAGCCCGGGCCGGAGCTATTTCGGCCGCAGTCCATCCATCGACTAACCGAAAGGCGTTCCAGACCTTGTTTGCAAAGTTCCGCCCTTGCTCGACCAGTTTTTCGTCGTACAAAAGGTCGTTGCCCGCCGGAGAGCTGAACAGCATGCCCGTGCGAACTCCGTCGGCGCCAAATTGGGCGATCAACTTGAGCGGGTCGGGCGAATTTCCGAGAGATTTCGACATTTTTCGACCGAGTTTGTCTCGGACGATTCCCGTCAAGTACACGTGTTTGAAGGGCGGTTCTCCGAGATATTCATAGCCGGCCATCACCATGCGGGCAACCCAAAAAAACAAGATTTCGGGCGCGGTTACTAAGTCCTTGGTGGGATAGAAATAGCGCAGATCCTCGTTGGGTACTCCTGTACGGAACACCTTGGGGTCGAACACACTGATGGGCCAGAGCCACGAACTGAACCAAGTGTCGAGGACGTCGGGGTCTTGAGTCAGCGACGCTCCACCCTCGCCGTATTGGGCGATCCAACGCGATTGGGCTTCGGCCTCGTCTCGAGCCACCACCCAGCGTCCGTCGGGAGCGTACCATGCGGGAATGCGGTGTCCCCACCACAATTGCCGAGAAATGCACCAGTCGCGGACATTTTCCATCCACACCCGATACATATTCTTGAATTTGGGCGGATGCAGTTGAATGGTGTCGTCGAGCACTTTTTCGAGAGCGGGGGGTACCAGTTCGCCGATCTTCAAAAACCACTGCGTAGAGAGCTTGGGTTCGACCACGGCGTCGGTGCGCTCCGAAAATCCAATCGAAGTTCGAATCGACTCGGTTTTTTCAAGCAATCCGATGCGGTCGAGCTCGGCCGCGATTTTTTTGCGCGCCACAAATCGGTCTTCGCCAATGTAAATCAGCGCTTTGTCGTTGAGTTTTCCATCATCGCTCAAGAGGTCGATCACCTCTAAACCGTGCCTCAAGCCGATGGCATAGTCGTTCGGGTCGTGGGCGGGGGTGACCTTGAGACAGCCCGTTCCAAATTCGGGGTCGACATAATCGTCGGCGATAATCGGAATCGGCTTGTCGATTAAGGGGATGAGCACCTTGCGGCCAATCAATGGTCGGAATCGCTCGTCTGAGGGGTTGACTGCCACAGCTGCGTCGGCCATGATGGTTTCGGGGCGCACGGTGGCTACGGTGATGTATCCCTCGCCCTCGGCAAAGCGATAGCGGATGTAGTACATCGAGCGCTCGGTTTCGCGGTGAATCACCTCGTCGTCGCTCAAGGCGGTTTTGCCTTGCGGATCCCAGTTCACCATTCGAATGCCTCGGTAAATCCTGCCTTTGTCGTACAAATCGACAAAGACGTCCACCACCGATGCGTAGAGCTCGGGTTCCATCGTAAAGCGCGTTCGATCCCAGTCGCAACTCGCGCCCAGTTTTTTGAGCTGCTCGAGAATAATGCCCCCGTACTTTTCTTTCCAAGCAAAGGCATGCTCCAAAAAGGCTTCGCGCCCGAGTTCTTCTTTGTTTAAACCTTGTTCTTTCAAGAGGGCCACCACCTTGGCTTCAGTCGCAATCGAGGCGTGGTCGGTGCCCGGAACCCAACAGGCCTCGTAGCCCATCATGCGCGCGCGGCGAATCAAAATGTCCTGAAGCGTGTTGTTCAACATATGCCCCATGTGCAAAACGCCCGTGACGTTCGGGGGCGGGATGACAATGGCATAGGGCTCGCGCTCGGGATTCGGTTTGGCTGCAAAGAGCTTGTGCTCAAGCCAATACGAATACCACTTGTCTTCGATTTCGCCGGGCTGATAGGTCGTGTCTAGGGGCATATGTGTAAAGTCGAGCCGCAAAACTACTCAGAACCGAGCCGCGCCGAGCCCGCGATCTCTCTGCCGGGCCCCTGAAAGCGCTCCGTACCTTTGCACCGCAAATTCCCCAAACCCCCCGATGAACGAAGGCGATTTTTCAGGAGACTCCCCAAATTTTACTGGCTTTGGCACCTTGGCGGTGCACGGCGGACAAACCCACGACCCCTCGACGGGCGCCGTGATGCCTCCGGTCTACCTCACCAGTACCTATGCCCAGAAATCGCCCGGAGACCATTTTGGGTATGAATACAGCCGCACGCACAATCCGACGCGAACGGCTCTTCAAAATTCGCTCGCTTCGATTGAGTCGGGTCGCCACGGCCTGGCCTTTGCCAGCGGAATGGCCGCTGTAGACGCCGTGCTCAAGCTTTTGACCCCCGGCGACGAAGTGGTCGCCAGCAACGATTTGTACGGTGGCACCTATCGCCTGTTCACGAAAATATTCGAGCACTACGGCTTGGTTTTTCGCTTTGTGGACATGAGCGATTCCTCTAAGGTCGAACGCGTGGTCAACGAGCGGACGCGCCTGATTTGGTGCGAAACTCCGACCAACCCGATGTTGCACGTGGCAGACATTGCGGCCTTGGCAGAAATCAAAAAGAAAACGGGCGCCATGTTGGTGGTCGACAACACTTTTGCGAGCCCCTATCTGCAGCAACCCCTCAATTTGGGCGCCGATTTGGTGATGCACAGCGCGACCAAATACCTCGGCGGACACAGCGATGTAGTGCTCGGGGCGCTGATCTGTCGAAGCGATGAATTGGCTGAGCGCCTGCGCTTTGTGCAAAATGCTTCGGGAGCCGTTCCCGGCCCGCTCGATTGTTTTTTGGTTCTGAGAGGTATCAAAACCCTCCATTTGAGAATGCAACGCCATTGCTCGAACGGACGCGCCGCGGCCGAATTCTTGAGGTCGCATTCTGCAGTAGGCAAAGTGCATTGGCCCGGTTTTACAGACCACCCGGGGCACGAGGTCGCCCGCCGTCAAATGCGCGATTTTGGCGGAATGATTTCGTTTGCGCTCGCCGACGATTCACTCGAAAAGGCGTTCAAATTGGTTTCTTCGCTCAGGGTTTTCACTTTGGCCGAATCGCTTGGGGGGGTTGAATCTCTGTGCGGACACCCTGCGAGCATGACACATGCTTCGATACCGCGAGAAGAGCGATTGAAAAGTGGTTTGGTAGACTCCTTGATCCGCCTGAGTGTGGGGGTCGAAGAACCCGAAGATTTGATCGAAGACCTGAGGAGCGCGCTCGATAAACTTTAAGTAAAATGGCTCAAAGACTTGCAGTAATCGGAATGGGGCAATTCGGAGGGGCCATTGCGCGCAGGCTTACCGAAAAGGGCTCAGAGGTTTTGGCGATCGACAACGACGAAGAGAAAATCGAAGCGATCAAAGACGATGTGGCCTATGCGGTCACGCTTGATTCGACCGACAAACGCGCACTCGAGTCTCAGAATGTAACCGACATGGATGCCGTGGTGGTGTGCATCGGAGCGAATTTCCAGGCGATGTTGCTCACCACCTTTATTCTTCAAGAACTGGGCGTCAAGCGAATCATCGCTCGCGCACAGGGTTCGACTCAGCGGTGCATTCTCGAAAAAATGGGCATTGGGGAGATTCTTCAACCCGAAGAAGAAGTGGCGAACAACGTCGCGGAGCAGTTGACAAATCCGGGAATTTTGATGTGCATGACGCTGCCGGACGATTATGAAATCATCGAAATCAAGGCCCCAAAAGCCGTTCACAATCGCACTTTGGGCGACATTGGTCTGAGAGAAAAGTATCAACTGAATTTGATCACGCTTTTGAAGAAAAGCGAGGAGAAATATCACATTCAGGGAATCCCCGACGCCAATACCCCGCTCGAACCCGAAGATTTGATTGTCATTTTTGGGAAGCGCAAATACATCGATCGGTTTATCGAAATCAATCGCTAATCCTTTTACCTTCACGCTCTATGAAGCACTCTAAACTCCGCTGGTCGGCCCTGTTTCTCGTCGCAATTGCTGCCGCTGTCGCATGCAAAAAAGAAGATTCGACGAACGATACAGCTCCGGTAGGGCTCAGCACCCGCTTGGTGGGCGAATGGACCATGACCGAGCTCTTTTACGACACCGAGATCCCAAATCCGGCCGTGCCGGGAACTTCGATTCCGCTTCAGGGACAGGCTCAGAATGTGAGCGGAGATTTTTCGGTGAGCGGCAATCCGCAGGAGGTCGATTACACCTTGGGTTTTGATGTCACTCTGCCCCCGCCACTGAGCATGGGGATACCCATCAATATTGCGCGTTCGGGTACTTGGATCGTGACGAGCAACGACACCCGGGTGATCGTGGAAGATGCCGTGAGCGGGGAACTCATCATTTACGAAGTGCTCGAGAACGAACCCAACCGTCAGGTTTGGTCTTCTGAAGTGCCCTTCGAAATTCCGGGTACAGGGCTTACGCTGAGCTCGGACATCGAGTTCACTTTGGTGCGGAAGTAAATCGCACTCGGTTTGTTGAAGAGCGAAGTTTAACCCGGCTTCACGTCAGAACTTCTTCAGAGTTGTCCGGGTATGTATGAGCGCGGTGGGGCCTTTCACGAGCGAGCCTATGAAAGCACGGCAGCCCGAGTTCTCTTGAAAATTTCCGGAATGTTGACGAATCCGATCCATCGCGGCCTTGGGGATTCACACCCATCCATTTCACGGGTTCACAGGGCCGTCGGTGACGATAAACCCGAGCTCAAAATCATTTAAATCACCCACCAAAACGCGCTTGGATCAACTCGTGAAGTCGCTCGAGCTGTTCTTGAGCGTCGCTCGACGTCCAGTCTGATTCGGGGCGGAGTTGTTCTTCGACGAATCGCTTGGCTTCGGATGACGTGGCAAAAGTGGCCAACTGTGAAATCGCTCGGTGATAATCCTCCGCGCTTCCGGCAAACAAGTGCTTGGTCAGCGCGATTCGATCGTTTAGGCCCATTTCCCAAACCGTCGGGACTGCATTTTTGGGCGATTCTACAACTGCTTTCTCATCTTCGACAGCCCGGTGCGGGGCAGCCTCAGAGGGAAGTTCCGGTTTCGGCTTGGCGGGAGGGGAAGGGCGCTCAGAAAATCGCTCGGCTTCGGTGTCTCGCGCGCTGAAATGGGGCGGGGGTCCTTGAGGAATCGGTACGATCACCACCTCGGGACTGTGGACTCCGAAGCCCGGGTCTTGTTCGCTCGGGTTTTGTGAACCTAGGTTTTGCGTGCCCGTGTTCTGTGCTCCCGGGTTTTCTGTTCCCGGGTTTTCTCTCATAGTGCTCGACTGAAGCGGTGCGTCTGTTTGCAGAGCCGCTGCCATTCGCGCGCGTACAGCCCTGTCCATTTCGCTGCGCGCCATGCGTTCTCGTTCGAGAAATTCGAGCAACAGAGCGTCCGCATAAGCCTCCCGAAGCTCGGTAACCACCTCTGAACGAAGATCGGGTTCGCGCAAGAGTTGTTTGATGCGATCGAGCTTTAGTTCAATCGATCGAATCAAATGCGAAGGTTCGGTTTGGGCGGCGCCTGAATGAGATTGCATAGTTGAAGAGCTTAAGAGAATTCGACGGCATCGAAATTCGTTAGTTTTGACCGACGAGCACCATTCGCCCCTAATTTCGATCGATGTTTCTTGAACAAGGCAGTGTCCCGAGCAGCGAATCGGGTTGGATTGAAGTCATCAGCGGCCCCATGTTTTCGGGCAAAACCGAAGAATTGATCCGAAGATTGCGCAGAGCACTGATCGCGGGGCAAGAGGTCGGCATTTTTAAACCTTCGGTCGATACGCGCTACAGCCCCGACGAAGTCGTTTCTCACGATGCGCGCTCACTGCCTTCGATAGCCGTTCAAAAGGCCTTTGAAATTCTCGAAAAAGCAAAGGGCTTTCGAGTGGTGGGCATAGACGAAGCGCAGTTCTTCGACGGCGATTTGGTCGACGTGGTCAACGAAATGGCCGATCGCGGGCAGAGAGTCGTCGTGGCGGGCCTGGATCTCGACCACCTCGGAAGACCCTTCGGGCCCATGCCCCAGCTTATGGCCACAGCCGAGTTCGTCACCAAGGTGCACGCCATTTGCGCCCGAACGGGGGGGTTGGCCCATTATTCTCTCCGAAAAGACCCCGAGGGCGGGCTGATCCAACTCGGACACGAAGATGCCTACGAACCCGTTTCGCGCTCGGTTTTCTCGAAAATGAGGCGAAATCGATGAGCGCCATAAAGCTTGATTCAGGGCTTGATTCAGGGCTTGATTTCAAGACGCTTTGCCAGATTGCGAAAGGACGCCTCATGGGCAAGCCCGAGAGCGAGCCGCTCGGGGGTCTTTTGATCGACAGCCGCAGCTACAGAAGCGAACCGAATTCTGTTTTTTTCGCCCTTTCGGGCTCTGTGCACAATGGCCACGACCACATCGACGAATTGATGGCCCTCGGGCTCAAGTATTTTGTGGTCGAGCGGAAGCCTATTGGCCGCAAGCCTCCCGGAGTCTGCTTTTGTTTAGTTGAGAACACTCTCGAAGCGCTCCAAAGAATTGGTGAATGGAACCGCGATCGCCACAGAGCCCGGGTGGTGGGCATTACCGGCTCGAACGGAAAAACAGTTGTGAAGGAATGGGCGTTTCAGATTTTAAGATCTGATTTTGAGGTCGTTCGAAGTCCGAAGAGCTACAACTCTCAAATCGGGGTGCCGCTTTCACTCTGGCAGATCGACACCCGACACGATCTCGCGATCATCGAAGTAGGCATTTCCAAACCGGGCGAAATGCGCAGTCAAGAACACATGGTGCGCCCCGAGATCGGCATCATCACCAATATCGGCAGCGCACATCAAGAGAACTTCTCGAGTGTCCGAGCCAAACTCAACGAAAAATTTCAACTGTTTAAGAGGTCTAAAATCTTGATCTTCTGCGAAGACAGCCCATTAATTTCCGCCAAAGCACACAAGCTCAAGAATGTCGAATTGTGGGGATGGTCGGCCCAACGAAAGGCGCGCATTTGGTTCGAAGAGCTGGAAATCAAGAAGAACAGCGCGCGTTTTTGGGTTCACGGAATCGGAGCTTCGTTTCGCGTTAAAATTCCCTTTGGCGACAGCGCCTCGATCGAGAATGCGCGACACTGTGTTTGCCTGATGGCCGCGCTCGGCATCGAAGCTTCGGCCATTGCGCGAAGGCTCGAAGCACTGGAGCCCATACAGATGCGCCTGGCTTTGGAGCCCGCACGTCATTCGAGTCTCTTGATTAACGACAGCTACAACTCCGATCTCGAATCGCTCAAAATAGCACTTGATTTCTTTGATTCTCAGCGAAAAAAGAGACGCGCTCTCCTCGTAATCTCCGACATGGAGCAAATCGGTCTCAAGCCCGAAAAATGGGTAAGCGAAATCGAGAAGTTGCTCGAGAACAGAGGCCTCTCGCGGGTTGTGGGAATTGGCGCGGCTTTGACCGCCCATCCCATTCGCTCTGTGCCGGACTTTTCGGCCTATCCCGATGTCGCGGCTTTTTTGCGCGCCGAGCCTTCGTTTCCGCCCGAAAACAGCATTGTTTTGTTCAAGGGAGCACGAACCTTCGGCTTTGAAAAGCTCGCAGAGGTTTGGGCGGTAAAAAAACACCAAACCGAACTTCAGATCGACTTGAACGCCATGGCCGGGCAACTCAATTCGGTTCGCGCGCAGTTGGGCAAGAAGGTCAAATTGATGGCCGTGGTCAAAGCCTCTTCCTACGGGGCGGGTGGGCTCGAAGTAGCCTCCATGCTTCAGTTTCAAAAAGTGGACTACCTCGCCGTGGCCTATGCCGACGAGGGCATCGAACTGCGTCAGTCGGGAATTGCCTTGCCCATTATGGTGATGAATCCCGAAGAGGAGGCCCTCGACCGAATGATTGAATTCTCGCTGGAGCCCGAGATTTATTCGTTCAAAATTTTGGAACTTTTCATCAAGGCTTTGCTCCGGAGCAATACCCGTTCTGAGCCCTTCCCCATTCATCTAAAGATAGATACCGGCATGCACCGTCTCGGCTTTGAACTCCGAGAAATGGCTTCGCTTTCGGCGGCCCTCACCGGACAAAGAGCACTAGCGGTTCGCAGTGTTTTCACTCATTTGGCGGCCAGCGAAAACCCCGAGGAACGCGATCGAACTTTGGCGCAATTAAAGAATTTCGACGAAGCATGTTCAGTTCTGGCACAGCAGGGTCAGCGCCCGTTTTTAAGGCATGTATTGAATTCTTCGGGAATTGTTCATTACCCTGATTTTCAATACGAAATGGTTCGCCTCGGCATTGGTTTATACGGATTAGACGAGCCCCTCGAGCAGCCGGTACTCAAGCTTTTGACCCGCATAAGTCAGATCAAGATGGTGCGAAAGGGCGAGAGTATCGGTTATGGATACAGTTTTGTGGCTCAAAGAGACATGCGTTCGGCGACGATTGCCATAGGATATGCCGACGGATTCGACCGTCGATTTTCCAACGGAATCGGAAGCGTTTGGATCAAGGGAAAGTCGGCAGCCGTGGTCGGAAAAGTGTGCATGGATTTGTGTATGGTCGATGTAACAGACATTGACTGTGCTGAAGGCGACGAAGTCGAAATCTTTGGAGCCCATATTCACGTACAAGAACTGGCCTCGCGCATCGGGACCATTGCCTACGAAATCTTGACCGGAATTTCGCCCCGCGTTAAACGCGTATACCTCCAAGGGTGAGCGCAACCGAAAAAAAGCGCGTTTTGATGCGCGATTTTGCCTGGGTCGGAAGGCTACAGGGGCTGTGGATGTTGCTGCCGCTTTTGAGTTTTCCCTATTTGTATTATGTCTTGGGCGAAGAGCGCTTCGGGGCTCTGGTGGCGGCTCAAGCGCTGAGTGGCTTGTTTGCCGTGGTCGCCGACTTTGGCTTTCGCGCCTACCTTACCCGAGAGCTTCCCCTCCGCCCAACCCAAGAACACCCGGCCTTGGCCGCAACTCTGAGTTCGCTTCGAAGACTGCCTGATTTTCAAGGCGATGCCCCTAGGGCCCTTCCCAACGAACCGAAATCAAAGTCTCGATGAACAGCGATCTTCCGAGCCTTTCATGCTCGATCGTATCCTACGGACACCCGATTCCCATGCTGAAGGGGGCAGTCGAGAGCGTGCGGCTGAGCTGGAAGGGGCGACTCAGGCTCGTCATCGTCGACAACCGCTCCGATTCAGAACTCGGCGAATGGGCACAAAAAGAATCGGTGGAGTATATCGATCCCGGCTTGAATCTCGGCTTTGGAGCGGCCCACAATCGGGTGCTTCGGCAGTCGAAAGGCCAATTTGATTTTCACTTGGTCCTCAATCCCGATGTGCGGTTTGCTCCCGAAGTCTTGCCGGGGCTTGTCGATCGGTGGAAGGAGCTCGAAACACCCGGTGTCGTGGCCCCGCTGATTCGCTATCCCGATGGTTCGATTCAATATTTGTGCAAGCGGCTGCCACACCCGGTCGATCTCTTTGCGCGCCGCTTTTTGCCGGGTTTTCTCAAGCCCATGTTTCGCGCCGGCTTCGAGGCCTACGAATTTCGAAGGGCAGATTATCTCAAGCCCATGCAAGTTCCGGTGCTTTCGGGCTGTTTTATGCTCTTCGACAACCCCTTGCTCGAGGCCTTAGGGGGCTTTGACGAGCGCTTTTTTCTTTATCTCGAAGATGTAGATTTTTGCAGAAGGGCGTCGCAAATTGCGCGAAATCACCACCACCCTGAATTCGAAATCGTGCACGACTACGGCAAAGATTCATATCGAAGTTTTCGATCGCTTCGGCTGCATGTGCAATCGGCCATTCGCTATTTTGACAAATGGTCGTGGTGGTTCGATTCCGAACGCGACGCGTTGAATAAATCCGCGCGATATACCCCGCTCCGATGATGGATCCTACTCTTGGCTATGCCCTGCTGAGCGGTCTGCTGGCTTTTGGGGTGTGCTATTGGGCCATTCCGCCGATCATCAGGCTTAGCTTGATCAAGAAGCTCTACGACGAACCCGATGCGCGAAAAACGCACTCGAGGCGGATTGGAGCCTTGGGGGGCATCCCGATTTTTGGGAGTTTCTTGTTCAGTTTCGTGCTCTTTTCGGCCGGTTTAGATTACCCGCAGCAAAACTCGATTTTGGCGGCCTATCTGGTCCTTTTTTCAATGGGGGTCAAAGACGATTTGTTCCCGATGAGTCCGAACAAAAAAATATTCGGACAGCTCATCGCGGTTTCTCTGGTGGTTTTTGTCGGGAATGTTCGAATGGAGAGCTTTTACGGATTGTTCGGGATTAGCGAACTGCCCTATGCCGTCAGCGTTCTTTGGTCGATTGTGTTGTTTTTGATGCTGATCAATTCGTTTAATTTCATCGATGGAATCAACGGATTGAGCGCGGGTTTGGGGGTGGTGATTTTGCTGATTTACGCCTACTGGTTCGAAAAGATGAACGAACCCTTGTTCTTAACCCTCTGCGCGAGTTATGCCGGAGCCCTGCTAGGGTTTTTCCCCTATAATTACCGGCGAAAAGCCAAGATTTTTATGGGCGACAGCGGCAGCATGATCCTTGGGTTTAATCTGGCGGTAATTACGGTTTTTTTCATCCAAAAAAGTGTGGTGGCGGTTCCCAATTATTTCTACGCCATAAGTTCAGCCGTCTATGCGTTCGCCTTGGTGATTGTTCCGGTGTTTGACACGATACGCGTCGTCGTGCTTCGACTTTCTTCGGGTCGCTCTCCCTTCAGCCCCGACCGCAAGCACATTCACCACGTCTTGCTCGATCTCGGCTTGAGTCATCGGCAGAGTTCGGCTCTGTTGGTTTCGGTGACTTTGGGTTTTGCGCTCTTGGCCGGAGCTCTCAAAGACAGCATGTTGCCCAAATATCAGCTTCTTTTGTTCGTGGTTTTGGCGACGGCTTTAAGTCAAATTCCGGCCATATTGTTGAATCGAAATAAGGCGGAATCTCGATGAAGAACATCTCCTTCGAAACCGTTCGAAAGTACCTCATGGGCTTGGCGGTGTTTTGGATCGCCACGGGAGAACGCTTGGGGAACATACCGCTGGTGGTTTTTGCAGCGATTGTTTTGTTCGATGTGCGGCTCTGGAAAGATGCTTTTCAAACGAAACGACTCCAAGGCAGAGAACTCCTATTTTTTCCGAGTCTTTTGTTGTTTCTGCACAGCTTGAGTTACTATCTGTTCTCAGATCCCGTGGAGGTGGGGAGTTTGATTCAAGTTCGGGCGGCTTTCGGGCTCATTCCCTTGATTATTTTCCTGCTCGCCGACCGCATTCAGGGTTGGGGGCGAACATTTTTATTGAATTCACTTTTTTCAGGACTTCTGATCACTGCACTTTACGGTTTTGGCTTGGCATGGTGGCGAGCCGCGCATCGGATAGAGCCAAGTTTTTCGTTTTCCGATTACTTCTTCTACGACCGTTACAGCTTTCCGTTGGGATGGCACCCCGCCTACATGAGTCTTTTTGCGGGTTTGCTCATGATGTGGTTCGCAATGGAGCGCTTTCTGCCCTCTGCTGCCCGTTCGGTCTTCAAGCTGCGTGCGGGCCTGGGTCTGCTGTTCTGCGCGGCGCTCTTTTTTATTCTTCAGGGCCGGATGAATTGGATTGCGCTAATGCTAAGTCTTCCTGTGGTGTTCTTCACCTTTAAAAAAGAACTTATGCCGACGGCCATCTCTCCCAAACTTTGGCTGGCTTCCGGCATCGGTTTCGCCTTGTCTGTCGGCTTATTCATGTGGAAGGCGCCCGATTCGATTCGCACTCGATGGTCGCAGGGCATTTCGACCGAATACAATCTCGCCTCTGCGGACATCGAAGATTTTAGCGGCTTCACCATTCGATTGGCCGAGTGGGAAGGGGTGCGACATGCGCTTGCCCGAGCTCCTTTTTACGGCTACGGCGCCGACGCCCAAAGAGAACTCGAAAAGTCTTATGCCGAGATCGGTTTTGTATTGGGTCAAAAGAACCGCTACAACGCCCACAGCATGTATTACCAAAGCCTGCTCGCGGGCGGATGGATCGGCTTGGTTGTCTTGTTGTTTTTTGTGGGTTCCTTGCTGGTCTACGCCTTGCAAAATCGAGATCCTTTGCTTTTTGCCGCGGTTTTGTTTTTTGCCTTGAGCGGGCTCACCGAATCGTTGGCCGATCGCCAAAAAGGCGTGCTCTTTGCCGCGGTTATTCTGCCCTTGCTCGCAGTTTCGTTCGAAGGCGATCGATCACCAAAACGGCATAAAAAAAGCTAAAGAAAAAGACTCCGGCTTGCCGGTCGAGCATCGACTCTGTAGCAAAAGAAATCAGACATACCATGCCAAAAAGTCTCGATTCAAAGTTCGCACCGTTGCGAAAAGCGAAATAGAAAAGACCCGCAAATAGAATCAAACCGACGATTCCCGATTCGGCCCACTGCTGCAAAAATGCGTTGTGGTAGTTGTACCGGTGCTCTGAAAGGGTGTAGTGCCCGGTTCCATTCCAAAAAAGTGCAGGTTCGAGGGCGAGTTTGCGTTGAAGCGCATCGTTTGCATCGCCGAGACCATGCCCCAGAAAGGGCGCTTGGGCGGCTGTCGAGAACCCGTGCTTCCAGATGTACACCCGCGCATTGGTCTGTTTGAGGGTGTCTTCTCCGTTCAAACTCCTCCATTCGTCTCGAGTTTCGTCGAGCCTGCGCCGGGTTTCGGGCGAAATCATCAAAAGCCCCATCACCCCGAGCCCCATCACCATCAAAACAGGGACTTTAATTCTGCTCTTCGGCCAGGCTTCCCAACCTACCAAAAGGCTCACGGCGATCAATCCAAGCACCGAAATGCGTATGGCCGCGAGCGAAAGCATCAGCACAAAGAGCCCGAGCACACCTAAACGAGCCCAAAGGATCCACGGTTTGTCGCTGCCGCGATCTCGAGCGATGCGATGCAACATCCAGCCCGATCCAAAAACCAGGAACATCGAAAAATAGTGGCTCGGAATCATGGGCCAACGCATCAAGGCATGATAGAAAAAGGCCGAGGAATGGCCTTCGATTCGATTTTGCGCTGCTGCCGTGATCAGCAAAGCCAAGCTGCTCAAGGCGAGTCCGGCCGAAAAAACGTCCAACAGCTTTCGAGTCGAGAATCGATGCTCTATTTCGGTGCCGGCCAAAGCCAGCGCCCAGGCAAAGAGGGGTATTTTAAGCCCAATTAAACGCCCGGTTTCGCTCTGATTTTCGCTCCACAGACCCGAGAGTGCATTCCAGGCAAACCAGAGGCTCAGCCAGACAAAAGCAGGGTTTCGAACGAGGTTCGCCCCGCATTCGGCCCATTTTGTCCGCATCGCCCATCCGAGCCCGAAAATCATCAGACCCAGTGCCGTGGGTGCCCAAGCGGTTTGAAACGGCAAACTCAGCGCAAAAAAGCCGAGCCCCAGTCCATAGAGCCAAGGCTTTGTCTTCTCGAGTGCCAAAGCTTTCAGGGCCTTAGTATTTTGGCATATTCCTCGGGTTTCGAGAACAGCTCGACCGCCTTTTCGGTTTCTTCGTCGTGCTTGAGCAGGTATTCGATTCGGCCGGGCAGGTAGCCCCAGCGCTCGGCCAATTCTGCGCCAATCCACGGGGCTAATCGGTCTTTTTGTCGTTCTAGGTCGTTGGCCTTCAGGCGAATGAGTTCACTTTTCAGCTCGGCGATTTTCGAGGCGAGCGATTCATAGCCTTCCATCTGTGTCGTGGTGTCGAGGCGCTGGGCAATTTCCTCGCTATAAGAAGTATAGCTATAGCCCTTTTGCTTGGCGTAGCGAACGAATTCCCCGTACATCCGCTCGTCGACTTCAAAGTGGGTCGGGTCGAAATTTGCGGGCTTTTGATCGTATTTGGAGTTGGAAAAATCGAATACCAGCCACTGTTCTTCCAGTCCTGACAGCAGGGCCGAGCCTTGTTCCGGCTTGAGGGCGATGTCCGGGTCGATTCCTCCTCCGTCGAAAACGGTTCTTCCCGCCCGGGTTTTGAACGAGTTCCGAAGGCTGTCGGCCACCGAGCGCACACTGCCGTCTTCGGCCCGCTCGGCGTAATTCAGCGCCTGAATGCACCGGCCCGAGGGGGTGTAATACTTGGCGATGGTCAGTTTGATTTGACTTCCATAGCTCATCGGTTTGCTCTGCTGTACCAGTCCTTTTCCGAACGAGCGCTGCCCGATAACCACCGCCCGATCGAGGTCTTGAAACGTGCCCGCCACAATTTCGCTGGCCGAAGCCGAACTCGAATTCACCAGAACAGCGAGCGGTATGTTGACATCGATCGGCGCCGCGCTGGTGGTGTACACATCTTCTGCCGCGCGGTTTCGCCCTTTTGTGCGCACCACTTCTTGGCCTTGAGGCAAGAACAGGTTACACGTCCGCACAGCCTCCTCGAGCAGTCCGCCGGGGTTTCCGCGCAAATCGAGCACCAAGGCTTTGAGCGGCCCTTGTTTCAAGAGCTCGTAATAGGCGGCTTTAATTTCGTCCGAGGCCTTATTCATAAAGTTGGCGAGATAGATATATCCCACGCCTTCAGAGATATATCCGCTATAAACCACATTGTACGAACGCACTTCGCTGCGCTTCAAGGAGAGTTTCGAGCGCTTGCCCAAACGTTCGTACGTCAAGTCGACGGGGGTTCCCGGGCTGCCTTTGATCAGCCTGAAAACGGCGTCCAAGCTGAGGCCTTCGATGGAGCTGCCGTTCACTTCGACAATGATGTCTCCGATGCGCAGCCCCGCGAGATCAGCCGCGGCGCCTTGGTGGATCGAGCTCACGACCATCCGGCGTTCTCTGGGGCTCAAACTGGCGCCTATTCCTCCGTACTGCCCTGTGTTTTCGGCTCTAAAATCTTCGACGGCCGATTCGGGTATGTAATTGGTATAGGGGTCGAGCGTGGCCAACATCGAGCTCAAGGCCGTTTCCATGAGCTTGGACGAAGAAACGGGGTCTACGTAGTTCTGATGAATCTCTCGATAGACATCCGTAAAGATTTCGAGCTGTTTGTTGATTTCAAAGTTGTCTGATCGAAAGCTCAATAAACTGACTCCGAGAACGGTAAATAGAGCGGTTTTGAGGATGCTCGATCGAGGGTTCGGTGCAGATTTCATGGTGGTGATGGGCGAATATGCTGCCTGAGGGCATTTTTTACGGAAATCGGGGGCTTCAAATCTCTGAATTAAACGCGTGGAACGCCTCCGGATTGGCAAGGGGGGTTAAATCTGTTTCCAAATGGCCCGAAGAGCTGCGCGCAGGGTGGCCACAGATACGTCGAGCTCGGCGGTTGAAATCAGGGCGAGGAACTTGCCGGTCTGAATGTCGGCGGGCGCTCCGGGCCATTCCAGCCTCAGTGCTTCTTTGAGTTTGCGCTTGATTTTGTTGCGGTCGACTGCTTTTCGGTACCTCCGCTTGGGGGCGGTAAAAACCCATTGGCTGCCGCCTTCGATGCCGGAGTCTAAAACGAGGAGCACGAGCGGTCGTTTGCTGAATTTGCGCCCCGTCGTAAACAGCAGCTCGATCGAACTCCGAGATTTGAGGCGAGGCGGAAGGCCGAAGCCCTTGACGTTCTCAAAATCGGCCGCTGTCAACCGATTTATTTCGACTTGTGATTCTTCCGAATATGGTCTTCGAGCGCCATCGTCATCGATGGAAATTCGACGCTGGGTGCCACCAGTTGAACTTCCAGACCGGCATCGAGGGCCGCTTGGTGGGTGCTCGATCCGAACACCGCAATGTGTGTTTCGACTTGTTCGAAGTTCGGAAAGTTTTGATACAGCGACTTAATCCCCGCAGGGCTAAAGAAAACCAACATCTCGTATTCCTTGATGTCCACTTCGCTCAGGTCGTTGCTCACGGTTCTGTAGAGAATGGCGCGGGTGTATTTGATCTTGGCTTCGTCGAGCAATTGGGGGACGTCGGGTTTTTGAACGTCTGAGCTCGGCAGCAAGTATTTTTCTTCTTTGTGCTTCTTAATGAGCACCATGAGGTCCGAGAAATTCGATTTTCCGTGGTAGACCTTGCGCTTTCGATACACCACGTATTTCTGCAAGTAGTAGGCGATGGCTTCTGTTTGGCAGAAATATTTGAGGTCTTGATTGATCGCTACGCGCATTTCTTCGCAAATGCGAAAGAAGTGATCGACCGCATTCCGGCTGGTGAGGATCACTGCGCTGTGCTCGGCGATGTTGATTTTGTCTTTTCTGAAGTCCGCGGCGGGTACCCCTTCCACTTTGATAAAGTGGCGAAAGTCGATTCGCAGTTTGTGCTTGTCCGCGAGCTCTTTGTAGGGAGAGTGCCCGTCGACTTTCGGCTCGGGTTGCGAGACCAGTATATTCTTGATCTTCACGTCGTTAATGGGGGGCGTTCAGAGATTCAAGAGCGCGAAATCCCAGTGAGTTTTGATGGCTTGTGTGATGAACCACCATGGTGCGATTTCCGAGGCGCAAAGGTACAACAAAACCAAACCTAGACCGAGGGAGCCGCGCGCGTCGAGACAGCCAATCGATTTAAAGAGTCCATACACTTGAAAGCCCGCAATTCCAATTACCGTTATGACGGATACCGCGGCGGCGGATGGGTCGAAGTAGCTTCCCAGCAGCAGCAGGGGAAAGAGGGGGATGATGACCCATTGGCTGAGCAGGTCTCTGCGTTTGTAGTGTTCGAGAAAGACTTCGGTGCGGTTTAAGACCCAGGCGAACAACAGGCTAATGATTCGCTGCAGGCTGATGAGGAGTCCGAAACTTGCGAAGAAAAAGAGATAGGCTTTCCAGTCTGAGGCGTGCAGGAGTTCTTGGCGAAAGCTTCGCAGGGCGAGCAGGATGCTGAGGGGGACGAGGCTGAAGTAGGCGAGATTTCTGAGGACGATAAAGCGGTCGGTGAGCACTTCTTCGCTTTTTCCGAAGTCGGCCAGGGCTCTGGGGCTAAGGAGGATAGACCGAAAGGCTTCGAATTTTTTGGGAAAGCCGAGCCGCATTCCGAGCATGCCGGCGTATGCCGCGAGCAGAACGACGACGACCCAATCAGTATGGTGGATGGCTTTTTCCACTCCGCGAAGTTAGATGTTGTTCGAGGGTCTCTGAAAGATGCCCGCCACGTAACTAAAACCGCGCCCTTTAGTACCTTTTCCAGTCAAAGGATTCGCTGCACAGGCCATTTCCGGTAATCTTGTTGATACCATCAGGCTGCGGGAGGGGGGAGTGCGGGAGCGGGGTATTCGTCAATAAATGTCTTTTCTGTGCCCCAAATCAATCACGTCAACCAGCAATACGCGATCCTGGATTTCATAAATGATTCGATAATCCGATACGCGGATGCGGTACCCGTCCCGGCCGTTTAACTTTTTACACCCTGCGGGTCGCTGCTCGTGGGCCAATCCCAGAATGGCCGTTTTGAGATTTGAATAGTGGGGTTCTGGAATTTAAGCGAGCTTTTTCTGCGCCTTGCGCTCAATACGGACTTGATAAATCACTTCCCTGTCAAGCCGCGTTTTTTTTCAATCTCTTCGAAGGCCAATTCCGCATCAATAAATTCTTGCGTACTTTTTTTAGCGGCATCATAGAGCTTAATGTCTTCGAATTCGTCCAATTCGTCTTCCATTTTGTTGTATTCGTGAATGGGAAGAATCACGGCGAGCTTCTTGCCGTTGTCGTCGGTAACGAATTGAGTTTTCATGGTCAGCTCTTGTAAAAGGGGGTATTTCTAACATCCGAAGTCACTGCAAATCATCGTTTTTTGGCTCCTTCGTACGTCGCTATTTTAAAGATAAGGGAAGAAAAAGGTGCTGAAAGGGTATGAGCTGTTGCGTATGCATTCAGAAGTTCAATGAGATACTCTCCCTGACTCCGCTACCACCCCCACCCCTCACGTGGTTTGAAGAGTACATAAACTAGTACTTGAACATAGCCATTGAGCAAGTCTGCTCCCCTTGGCCATGACGAGATCAGCGGACCACAACACCCTCGATGTGTAGCCTCCCTCCCGAGGAACATAGGAGAAACCCATAGGCCAGAAGCTTTCCTCACTCTTGATTTTCAAGTTTCTCCTGATCTTTGAACGAATGATGCTTCAAACAGACGAGATACACCGCGCGAAGGGATTCGCGCAACAGCCGAATTCGGTCATTGAGCCGGAGTGTTTCAGACCACGCGAGGAGACTCGCGCGGGAGCGGGGAACCTCCCCAAAAATCACCGCTCCTTTTTTTGGCTACTGAAAATCGTTTTGGACGGATGTGCTCGGACTTGTAACCCCTGTCCTCCCAGGGAACGGCAGAGAAATCCATAAGCTGGTCACCGAGCTCACTCGTGATTTTGAATTTCTGCGCACCTTTGAGCTGATTATGAATTCAAAGGACGAGACCCACCGCGCGAAGGGATTCGCTCAACAGCCGAATTCGGTCATTGAAGCGGAGTGTTTCAGACCACGCGAGGGGACTCGTGTGGGAGCGGGGAGATCAGAGTTGAACCGTTGATAGAGATGGATTTACACGCCAAACGGATCGATGAGTTTTAGAGTATCCAAGGACTTGAAATCGGCGGTATTTCTTGTAATCAGAGGAAGATTATAGACCAGAGCAGTCGCGGCTATTATGGCGTCAGGGAGTTTGATTTTGGTCTTTTTACGCAGGTCAATAGTTTGTAATTTGATGGAAGGTTCTAATTCAAGAATCGTTGAGTTTCGCACAAAACTGTGCAAGATTGATAAATCCCTTTCCTGGTCTGTTTTCCAACAGAGCAGTTCTATTTCGGTTATAACGGATAGGGCAGGTCCTGAAACGCGTAGAGCACGATCGAGAAAGTCTTCAGAGGAACGGGGAAGTTGTCGTTGTAAATAATAAATAACAGTATTGGAATCCCACAAATAATTCAATCCCATTCGCCTCGAAGGTCGTTGAGTTGCTGATCAATTTCCTCCATCGACTTTTTCGACATAGCCCCTTTATAGGCCAACCAGTCCACGTTCGCGCTTGAGTCGACATCCTCTGTGTTCCTTACCCGAATCAAATCGAGCACCTCAAGCGTGCGCAAGAGCTGTACTGCATTGTCATTCAGAATATCTACGATCAAAGTGCGCATCGTGTTGAATTGGGTACACCGTGTCAATCAAAGATAACAATCTTTATAGCGTCCTCTTTCTGCCACGCCTACCTCTCCCACTCCCGCCCTAACTCCACGCGTGGCTTGAAGGTTACCTCGATTCGTGCAGATTCCCGGCTGTTGGACGAGTCCGCTCGCCTTGGCCATGACGAAATCAGCGGACCTTAACACCTCGGACTTGTAACCCCTGTCCTCCAAGGGAGCCGCGTTTAAACCCGCGGGACATAAGCCTTCCTAACTCTTGATTTTTGAATTTCTGCTCATCTTTGGACTTCAGATGCTCCAAACGGACGAAATACACCACGCGAAGGGATTCGCGCAGCAGCCGAATTCGGTCATTGATACGATGTGTTTCAGACCACGCGAGGGGACTCGCGCGGGAGCGGGGCTGCAAGTCGTCTAGGAATATTCTTGAGTTGGAAGAATGGAGAAATGTCGAACGCAGATTTCATTCAATATTTGATAGATTCAGGTTTCGAATCTATGGTTCCGGATGTTTCTCAATTTGTGGAGCAATGAGGACATTCATGCCAATGTTCGTCATGTTCTTAATGTGTTCATTTCGAATCTATTCCCAAAATTTGAAACTGATTGACGAAAAAATTATAGAAAGCTTAAATAGTGATGAAGTCGGATTTAGTCAATTAAAGTTCATGAAATGTGACACTCTATTGATCCGAATATATAATTGTAATCCTATTGACGTGTTTGTAAAGTCCGAAACTGGAGGAATCGAATATTTTTATTTTATGGATGCGTTATTATTTAACCAAGATTACTTGTATTTAACATTACAAGAAAAAGTGAAAAGCGACTGTTTCACTAGAAGTGAGTTAGATTGCGTAGTGGGATATTTGGAGAATGGATCAATAGACATTTCGTTCGTCTACCGATGCAATGCCACAATTGTAAGGTCGATCTATAGAGAAGACCGAGGTCAACTATTGCTTTTAGAGAGATCGGTGGCCTATTACTAAGTAAAAGGCTGTTGGCGCATTTGCACTCTAGCACAGTCCTGTCGGGATAGCGTTTGCTTATGGGTTATTCGGTAAGGATTGGATAAGTGAGTGAGACGGACCATCGGGGGAGTGTAGGCTTTCCCACACTCGCCCCTCCCTCCCGGGGAACATAGAAGAATCCCATAGGCCATACGCTTTCCCCACTCTTGATTTTCAAGTTTCTCCTCATCTTTGAACGAAAGATGCTTCAAACAGACGAGACCCACCGCGCGAAGGGATTCGCGCAACAGCCGAGTTCGTTCTTTGAGCCAGAGTGTTTCAGACCACGCGAGGGGACTCGCGCGGGAGCGGGGCACGTTTTCCGCCAACAACAAGAAAACCAGCCCGCTTGCCCTGTTTCTTAGCCCATACCGCCATTGCCGAGCTTGAGGTACGACAGTGGTCGTGCACGAGCAAGACTGTTGGGCGCGTCCTTAGGCCATTCACGATCAGGCACGCAGCGATTCACTGATTCTCTCGACAGAATGATGTCAGGAGGCAAAAGATTGTGGTTTTCGCAAAAAGGGCATTTCTATTTTGCTATGGATCTAAAATTTAATTAATTGGAAGCGTAGTGGCACAGCGGTCCCTCAATTGGAAGTAAACCGAAACGGTTTGTTGTACTCCAACGTATCGACAGAGAATTTGGCATAACAAAAATCACCTTCAGGCAATCTCCACGAAACTTCGAGGTAGGTAGGAATCCAGACACCGTTTTTACTTTCGTACATGGAGGGTTTTATGAGCCATATTTCTCTACGCTTCAGATCCATATATCGAAGAGTCTTCATTTGAGAAATACTTCCGTTCGCATTGAAGGAAATTTCAAAATTTAGCGTGAAATGTTTGTGCGTGTAAGTCAACTTTGCATTGTTCGAATCGATCGCCGACCAGTGCATAGAATCGCCGGGCAAGAAGTTTGTCGGGTACAAAACACTTTCGCCCAACCATCTCAGCAGCTCTCCTTCATCGTATTTTGGGCCTTTAGCGTCGATCACTTTGACAAAGGACAGCAGCGCGACTGTTAGACGCCCATGTTCATATAGAAACATATCACGAGCTTCAAACCAATTGGTTTTACCCTTCCAAATTAATCCGGGAATCGGAGCCGTGGCATATTGTTCGCCCCGAATTCGAACCCAAGGTTGATTCATACTTGTTTTAAAAAATCCTGTATGTTTTACGCGTACAGATCTGATCAGTGTCTGCCCGTTTTTCATAGCAAAGTCAAAATATCGTTTTACAGGTACAGGCAAATCCTCCAAAACGCCATGATCGAATACCTCAATGAGCTGGTTCGCGGAATGGAGAAAAAGTTGGCTGACTTGTTGATCAAACACGTGTCTGAATTGCACATAAGCTAAAAATGCAAGCAGGCCGAGAACTGAAAATGCAGCAGCTGAATAGAAAAGAAGATCCATGAGAGGCTCGTTGTATTGGGTGAGGAAAACCGAATCTACTTTATAATAGAATGAGTGGTTTATAAATATGGATTCAGAATAAAAAGAGTATAGTGAAACAAATTGGTGCTTGAATCCATAAACAGGAAAAGGGGGCATTGGAAATTTCTGGGGACTGGGTTAAAAAGACCCTTTGGTTCTTTAGTGATATGCCTTCTGATTAGATCATAAGGAGGATGCAGGATTTGGTTGATGTAGTAGGTGACTAAGCGTTCAAACCAGTATTCCAGCAATCAACGAGGTGACTGCACATCTTGGTGCTTAAAGCCTCTCGACTCCGGGACCCGCCAGCGACGCCGAGTCGCACAACAGCCGCAACTTCCTATTTAAAATTCTGCGGCGGCGACCTCGGCCAAAGCGTACGCGGGTAGGAGAGGAGAGCGCTGCGCCGGTCTAAAAAGCTCCTTTCTTTCCTTCTTTCTTTGGAGCAGCAAAGAAAGAAGGCCTCCGCGGCAGCGGGGT
>JBGSOF010000051.1:0-21962 GCA_041739275.1 Schleiferiaceae bacterium
TGAATCTTTTCTACCGGTCGCGCTCTCTTGTCCTACCCGCGTACGCTTTGGCCGAGGTCGCCGCCGCAGAATATTAAAAAGGAAGTTGCGGCTGTTGTGCGACTCGGCGTCGCTTGCGGGTCCCGGAGTCGAGAGGCTTTAGGCCCTTTGATATTCGGGCATCTCGTTGGTTAAAGAGCGGTGTAATCAATCAACATTAAACAACTTCAACCGAATTGCCCTAGAGTGCGACCTTGTCCTCTCGAGTTCTGGCTAACGAATAAATTCATGGAGCTCAAGGCGAGATCAGATTTCCGTAGTCCCCAGAAATTTCCGCTGACCAAAAAAAGCCCGAGGTCAAGCCCTGCTTGACCCGGACTTTGAAGCGCAAAGCCGACCCGAGCTCGCTCGAGGGAGGCCAAGCGCAAAAAGTCCGAAGAGGACACGCGCGAAGCGCGGGGACTCGGGCTTTTCAAGAAAGAAACCACCCCATGGGCTGCGTGGCCCAACCAAAGCAACAAACGGGTCGGCGGAGCCAACCTTCCGCGATCGCAGCCCTTCAAAAGATTCTACCGGTGCAAGACCTCGAGGCGATCTCTTGAAATCCCCCTCCCCATCCATCAAAACGAATAAGCCAACGCAATGCTCGGCAGAATCGGAAGCTGATCGATGCGCTTGAAATCGAGGCGATCGAAGTAGAAAATATTCTCTCGATTCAACAAATTCGTCACAGAGAACGTGGCCTCGAACTTTTGATTTTTCGCCATATTCCATGTCCGGCTCAGGCTAAAATCTGTGCGGTGGTAATTCGGCAAACGCGCCGAATTCAAATCGCCGTAGAGCACCTTGAGCTCCCCATTCTCGACCGTGTAATCGTAGCTGACCTGCGGATCGCCCTTAGGATCGTTAAACGTCTGACCCGGTGCAAAACCCCGAGTCGGCGTAAACGGAAATCCGCTGCCGAAATTGTATCGAACCGTGAGCTCCCATTCTTCTTTTTCGCCCCAGGCATAAGTACCCAAAACATTCAAATTATGCCGGCGATCGAAATGCGGCGCATACTCGCGCACCCCATCGTCTCTGGTAACCACGGTGTACGAATACGCCACCCAGAGATAAACGGGGCCCCATTCGCCTTTGAGCAAAACGTCAAACCCTTTGGCCAAGCCTTGTTCTACAATAAAGTCAGTGCGCAGTTCTTCGGGTTTGGTAAAATCGTCGCTTTCGTAAAGTTTGTTGCGGTTGAGATTGGTGATTTGAGGAAAGTCTTTTACGTAGGCTTCAACGCTCAAATCAAGGCTGCGATTGAGTTCAATTTCGGCTCCGAGCACATAGTGAATGGCCGTTTGGAGTTTGTTGTCGCTGTATTCGCTGGGCACGTCTTCGGGACTCGACAGAAAACCGTAAAAGAGATTGACCACATCGCGGTCTGAAGTGGCTGCCACTAAGTTTTGGCTGTACATCCCAAAAGCCCCCTTCAAACGGAAGCGATCGCTAAAGGAATACTTCAAGCCCAAACGAGGCTCGATGCTAAACGCACTGAGCGCTCCATAATAATGCAAGTGAACCCCGGGCTCTACGAGCAACTTTCCCGCATCCCATTTATAGCGCATAAAACCCGCCAGTTCCGAATTGTTTTCGGTCTGCCCGATCGTACTGCCCAAGCTGTTGGTGAATGAGTAATTTGTTTGATAACCAATAGCTTGAAAACCATAACGAAACTCGTCGTTATCCCTCAAGAAATAGGTGAAATTCAGCCCTCCGTTAAAACCGTTAATGCTCGAAGCCCGCGGAAGTCCGTCGCCTTGGATGCTGGTGATATCATAGCTCGAATACGCGAGATTGCCCTCGAGGATCATGGCCGAACCGCTCGGAATCGCCCTAAAATCAAAACCCGCCCCGTAGCTGTTCCAAGCCACTGAATTTTGGGCGTCTATGTTGACTTCATCTTGAAAACTAAAGCCGAAGGCATTGACATTCGAACCGTTGGTAGAGCTGTTTGAAATCTTGCCGTAAAAGTCGGTAAACGAAAAAGGAAGACCCCCGAATTCGGTGTCCACATAGGGGTAAAACCAATCGTCGGTGCGGTCGAGATAACTCGTTTTGGCAGAGACCAAAAAGCTGGTCGAAGCGCGCTCCGCACCTTCTTTCTTAAAGAGAGGGCCTTCGAGCAAGAGCTTGGCGCTGAACGTGCTGGCATTCACTTTACCCGCAAATCGCTTGGTATTGCCCGCGCGGGTTCGAATGTCCATTACCGAAGAGGTCCGCCCCCCGTAGTCTGCGTTAAAACCCGCGGTGTACACGTCGGCGGTCTGAATGATATCCGCGTCAAAAACACTGTAAAAGCCAATCGAATGAAAGGGATTGTAGATGATCATTTGATCGAGCTGAACCAAGTTCTGAATCGGAGCTCCACCGCGGATATAGAGCTGACCGCCTTGGTCTCCGGTCGTAACCACCCCCGGAAGCACCTGAATGGCCCGGATGAGGTCGGCGTCTCCCCCGGCCGAAAACTGAGTGATCCGTTTGGGCGTCAAAGTGACGACACTCGTCAAGACCTCGGTTTCGCGCTCTTGCCGCTCGGCAGACACTTGGATGTCGTTGAGGATGGTCTGATCTTCTTTCAAATCAAAGCGCACATCGGTGATTCGCCCCGCGCGAACCGTCACTGTTTTGCTCTGCTTGCCATACCCAATAAACTGAACCACTACGACCACTTCGCCCGCGGGGACGTCGTTCAAAACATACAAACCCTGTTCGCTCGTCACCGTCGCTATTCGGGTGCCTTCGACCGAAACACTCGCAAAAGAAACAGGCTGATCGTTTCGGGCATCGTAGACAAAGCCGCGAATCTTGCCTGTGGTCGGAGCCTGTGCCCGAGCGGTAGGCGCCATTCCAACGGCCAACAAGATGAACCACAAGGCGCGCACAGCGGAGAATATTTTTTTGTTCAAAGCGGACGAGGGGTAAACGGGCACAATTTAAGACACGCAAAGAACGGCAGAACCGTTAGGTAGATGCGAGCGATTCTCGCACCCTCGGATCGATCTTCGCATAAAGGAGATCGACTGCGATCTGAAGGCCTACAAATACGCAACCCACCAAGAGCACAGCACCCATCACCACGGGCAAATCGAGGCGTTCGAGCGCTTGAACCGTTTCTTTTCCCAAACCATTCCAGCCAAAAATAGTCTCGACAAATACAGCCCCCGCCAACATAGACGCGAACCAACCCGAAACCGCCGTAACCACGGGTGTAAGTGCATTGGGCAGGGCGTGTTGAAACAGAATTCGCATAGGGCTCAAACCTTTGGAACGCGCGGTGCGGATGAGATCGCGGCGCAGAACTTCCAGCAGATTGCCGCGAACGAGCTGTGCGATGACCCCCATAGGGCGAATGCCCAGTGTTATGGCGGGCAGGATGATGTTTTCGGGCTTAAAGCGAATGCGCTCTCCCCAGTCGTCGAGCTCGAAAAGATTGCCGCTCATGGGCAAGCCGGTTTGGTCGTGCAAGAGATATCCAAAGATCCACGCCATCAAAATGGCGCTGAAAAACGAAGGCAATGCCATGCCTGCCGAACCGAAAAAGAGAAAAAATCGATCGATGGCGGTATTCGGATGGAGTGCGGAAATCAAGCCCATGGCCAATCCCAGAACACAAGCCAAGAGCAAAGCGACGAAGGCCAGCACTGCGGTGTTCGGAAAGACGGAGGCCAAAATGGAGCCCACACTGCGGTTGGCTTGGTGATACGAAGTTCTCAAGTAGGGCTTTTTCAACACCAGCACCTTCGAACTTCCCCGATAGAGCGCCATGCCCCCTTGAGTCTCTGCGCTCCAGCTTCTCAAACCGATTCTGTCGTAGGCAGACAGGGGGCTTAGGTCGTTGAGATAAGCCATGTAGCGGCGGTGTATGGGGAGGTCGAAGCCATACTTGAGGCGGATTTGCGCCAGTTGTTCGCTGTCTTCTCTCTGCCCGAGCATCATGCGGGCGGGATCTCCGGGCAAGACATCGAACAAAAAGAAAACGACGGTCACCAATCCCCACAAGATCCAGACCCCTTCTCCAAGCTTTTTGAGAGCGTATCGACGCACCTGAACCTAAAGGAGCTTGTCGAGCTCTGCGGGTTCGGGCAGATTTCGATGGGGCCACTTGCCCACAACCACTCCCTTTTTCAACAGCATGAGCCCCGGATTCGAACGGGTCATGGTTTTGAGGGTGGTCATATCGCCCGAAGCCACATTAAAGCGGTGTTCTTCGGCCTGTTTTTCAGGTGAAGGCGCGTCGGGGGCGATGCCCAGCATCGGCAAATTGCGCTCTTTGGCAAATCCCGCAAGCGAATCGAGACGGTGAAGTCCGCGCTTGTTTGCATCGGCATAGCTCCGCATCGGTACCAGCAATATGGCTTCGGCGGCAAGGATGTCTTGGGTGAGGTCTTGGCCGTTCCATTCGATGGCAAAATCGTGGATGGGGGCCTCGTAGCCCTCGGCAATCACCTTGGTCTCTGTCTTCGACTCGTCAATCACCCACTCCTTGCGCTCCCACCAGCGGTCGGCACTGTAGCGATCGGAATCGACCACCTCGGTTTTACCCGTGGCTTTGTTAACTAAGGTGTACATTGTCGCATAGCGCGTAGGTTCGAGGCCGAGTTCTTCGGCGGATTTCATGCCCTCGAGAATGTCTTTGCCCACGGCATAGGGCCTGAAATCGATAAAAGGCTGATAAAGAATAACGTAAAGACCTACGGCAGTCGAAATGAAACCGCTGAGCAGGGTGGCGCTCCCCGTGAGCGAGGGCGAAAGCAAACGCTGAATATGTTTGAGCCCTAGGAGGAGAATTAGGATGAGGCCGCTCAATATCAAGTCTTTGTAAAACGATTGCCAAGGAGTGAGCGGAATGGCGTCTCCAAAGCATCCACAATCGGTCACCTTGTTATAGTAGGCCGAGTAAAAGGTTAAAAAGCTAAAAAACGCAATCAGGGCGGCCAGCGAATACACCGTCAGTTTGGGCTGATAACCCAAAATCAAGGCCACGCCCAGGACAATTTCCAAGACCACCAGCCCTAGGGCCATGGGCACGGTGTAGGGATCGAGAAAACCCAAATTGAGCACTCCGGGGGCAAAGTAGTCGTGGAGTTTAAAAGCCAAGCCCATGGGGTCGTTGAGCTTGACCAGACCGGAGAAAATAAACGTAGCCCCCACGAGGAAGCGGGAGATCTGAACGAGCATTTTCATGATTCCAAGGGTTGAAGTGGAGGAGCCGATTCAATTTTTATCAAGGCGAAGAGCGCATAGTTGACCAAGTCCATAAAATTGGCTTCGAGCCCTTCGCTTACAAGTGTAGAACCCGAACGGTCTTCGATCTGTTTGATCCGAAGCAATTTTTGGAGCATCAAATCGGTAATGGACGCGAGCCGAAGGTTTTTCCACGCCTCGCCATAGTCGTGATTTTTGGCCAACATCAGTTCGTAGCAGGCCTCTGATGCGCGATCGTAGGCCTCGAGCGCTTGTGCCACAGAGAGATCGGGCTGATCGACGGCACCGAGTCTCAACTGGATCAAGGCCATGAGGGCATAGTTGACAATGCCGGTGTATTCGTCTTCAATGCGATCGGCAACCTTCTGAACTCCTTTGAGTTCGAGGGTTCGAAGTCGCTGTACTTTGATCGAAATTTGATCGGTGAGCGAAGCTGTCCGCAGAATTCTCCAGGCGCTGCCGTAATCTTGAGCCTTGAGCTCAAACAGAGAGCGGCAGTTGCCGAGATGTTCGCGGTAGCGGTCGGCAGTCGCGGCCATTGCTACATTTACAAGATGGGTCTCAAAGATATTCGATTCTCGAGCTTGAGGCTCGGCTCTGAATTGATTGAATTCGATCGGTGCCGGGTGATGGGGATTGTCAACCTAACACCCGACAGCTTTTACGATAAATCGAGGGCGCAAACGGTTCGAGAAGCCTTGGATTTAATAGGACATCAACTCGATCAAGGTGCCGACTGCATCGACCTCGGTGCCGTGAGCAGTCGACCGGGCTCTGTGCCCGTAGACGAAGCCGAAGAATGGAGTCGACTGGAACCGGTATTGAAAGAGCTTTCGAAGAACCAGCCCCAAGCGCGTATTTCGATAGACACTTTTCGGGCGGGAATTGCGGAAAGAGCGGCTGATCTCGGAGCTCTCATGATCAACGACATTTCTGCGGGACATTTGGATGCTCGATTGTGGGACGTGGTGGCCGACCGAAAGCTCGCCTACGTGCTGATGCACATGCAGGGAGTTCCCGAGACCATGCAGCGAAACCCGAGTTATGCCGACCCCGTGTTTGAGCAAATCGAGTGGATGTCTAAAAAATTATTCGCGCTTCGCGATAAGGGCATTGCCGACGTTCTGATCGATCCGGGCTTTGGCTTTGGCAAAAGACTCGAAGACAACTTTCGCATTTTGGCCAATCTCGAGGAATACGGAGTACTCGAAACCCCCATTCTGGTTGGTCTGAGCCGAAAATCGATGGTCTGCCGCCCGCTCGGAATCAAACCCGAAGAGGCCTTGGCCGGCAGCACGGCCCTTCACGCTTTGGCCGTGGCCTCGGGGGCGCGTTTTTTAAGGGTTCACGAAGTGCGAGAAGCCGTTCAAGCCATCGCCATGGCGCATCTTTGGTTCGAACACCGCAACGAAGCACCTCATGTTTGACTTCAGGTTTGTCGACATCTTGGACATCGCGCTCGTCGCCCTCTTGATGTACCAGTTTTACCGGCTGCTCAAGGGAACGGTCGCCATCAACATCTTGCTCGGCATTGGAGGTCTGTATGTGGTTTGGAAGGCCGTAGAGTTTTTTGAAATGAGGCTGCTCGGGGCGCTTTTGGGGCAGTTTATCGGAGTGGGGGTGATCGCGCTTTTTATCGTTTTTCAGCAAGAGATTCGAAAGTTCTTGTTGTATGTCGGCTCCTCTCAAATCGGTTTGCGCTCGAATCTGGCCGAATTGCTGCGCGTGGGAAAGCGTCGAGTGATCCAACCACTTGAAATCGAGCCATTTTTGGATGCCGTTTTGAGCCTGAGCGAGCAAAAAGTGGGCGCATTGATCGCCTTTGAGCGCAAAAGCCCCCTCGGGGCCTGGATCGAATCGGGCGAACGCATCGAGGCCAGACCGAGCGCCGCGCTTTTAATCAGCATCTTTAACAAAGAGAGCCCCTTGCACGACGGGGCTGCGCTGATCAGCAGAGGACGTCTCGCGGCTGCGCGCTGCGTTTTGCCGGTGAGCGAAAGCGAGCATTTGGGCATTCAATACGGCCTTCGGCACAGAGCCGCACTCGGTTTGAGCGAGCGATCGGATGCCGTGGCCCTCGTGGTAAGCGAACAAACCGGCGAAGTTGCGCTCGCCGTCGAGGGGGTGATGAGGCACGCTGTGGCGCCCGAAGAACTTCGAAGAAGACTGAAAGAATGGCTTGAAGATTCCGTTTAAAAATCGTTTGCGAGGGAGGCGCGGCGGCGTATCTTTTCACAGAATTATCCTATGAATCCATTGTATATACTCCACCTCAGCACAGAGTGCTATCCCGCCGCAAAAGCCGGGGGTTTGGGCGATGTGGTCGGTGCACTTCCGAAGTATCAAACCACAGCGGGACATCGCGCGGCCGTGCTGATGCCTCGGTACAACTCCGACTGGATCGAAAGCCAATCGGTCGAAGTGGTCTTTTCTTCAAAATTGGTCGTCGACGGCAAAAAAGTCGCTTTTTCAATTGAACGCGTCCTGAATTCAGAGCTCGGGTTCGAGCTTTTTCTGGCTGATTTGCCCGGGCTGTTCGATCGCTCGGGCATTTATATCGATCCAAAAACAGGCAAGGGATTTGCCGACGAACCCGAGCGCAATATGGGCTTTCAGATTGCGACGCTCGAATGGCTGCTCTCGCTCGAAACGTGCCCCGACATCCTCCACTGCCACGATCATCACAGCGCGCTCGTTCCGTTTTTGATCACCGAGGCCTTCCGATATCAAGAGCTTCGCTCCATCCCCACGATCCTGACCATTCACAATGCAGGTTATCAGGGCATTATCGGTTGGGAACGCGCAGGTTTGATTCCGGCTTTCCAACCCGAGCGGGCCGGTTTGCTCGACTGGGACGGCAGCATCAATCCGCTGGCGTGCGGCATCAAATGCGCCTGGAAGGTCACCACCGTTTCTCCCGGCTACATGCGCGAATTGGGCAGGAGTTCGAGCGGCCTTGAGATGCTCTTCAGATTCGAACACAGCAAGTGCGTGGGGATCTTGAACGGCATCGACAGCGATTTGTGGGATCCGAGCACCGACACATTTCTCGACGAACGCCTGGACGAACGCGGACTCGAAGATTTTAAAGAGCGAAACAAAAGAGCTTTTTGTCTTTCGAATGGATTGGACCTCAAGGCTCCTTTGTTCGTCTTTATCGGGCGCTTTGCCTTCGAAAAAGGCGCAGATCTCTTGCCCGAGTGGATCTCGAATGGTTTTTGGGAAGGGGTGCGCGCCAGTTTTGCCGTGCTCGGCAGCGGCGACCATCGGGTGCGCGACTCTCTGCTCGCTCTTCACGACCGACACCGCGGTTTTCTGCACATCGAAATAGCCTACGACGAGTCTCTTGCGCGCAAATTGTACGCCGCAGCCGACTTTTTATTGATGCCCTCGCGCATCGAACCCTGCGGGCTCAATCAGTTGTATGCCTATCGCTATGGAACCATTCCGATCGTTCATTCCGTGGGAGGTTTGAGGGATACCGTTCGCGACTACAGCTCGAGCGGCGGAACCGGAATCTCCTTTGAAACCTTGGAGAATTGGGAAATGCTCTCGGCGCTTCGAAAGGCCGAAGCCATCTACAAAAAGAATGAACTCTTGCGCGGCTTGCGCGCTGAAAATAGAACACTCGATTATTCGTGGGAACAATCGAGCGCGGCGTACGAAGCTGTTTATCTCGAGTTGATGGGTTCTAAAACTCCGAGCCATGCCCGATAAATCAAATATTGTCCTTGCCTTGATCTTGGGCGGGGGTGCGGGTTCGCGCCTCTACCCGCTCACCGAACAACGCTCTAAGCCGGCCGTTCCGATCGCGGGCAAGTATCGCTTGATCGACATCCCCATCTCAAACTGCATCAATTCAGGGATTCGCCGAATCTTCGTCTTGACGCAGTTCAATTCGGCCTCGCTGAATCAACACATCAAAAACACCTATCAATTCGGTGTGTTTACGACCGGTTTTGTCGACATCCTCGCGGCCGAACAAACGCCGGGCAACGATCGCTGGTTTCAGGGAACGGCCGACGCGGTTCGCCAGAGTCTCCATCACCTTCACAACCACGTCCACGATTACGTGCTCATTCTCAGCGGAGACCAGCTCTATCAGATGGACTTCAACGAAATGGCGAAGTTTCATTTTTCGGCGGGGTCTGACCTCAGCATTGCGACCCTGCCTGTTACAGCCAAAGACGCCGTCGATTTTGGCATCATGAAGGTCGACGAACAACATCGAATCGAGCGATTTGTCGAGAAGCCCAAAGCCGAAGAATTGCCGGATTGGACGAGCAAAGTGAGCACCGCAGACCGCCGGAGCAAAAAGAACTACCTCGCCTCGATGGGCATCTATTTATTTCGAAAAGAGGTGCTCCAAAAGCTGTTGGACGAAAATCCGAACGCCGTCGATTTTGGAAAAGAAATTATCCCCGCCGCCATCGAAGGAGGGTATGGGGTGTCGAGTTTCACCTATTCGGGATATTGGACCGATATCGGAAACATCCCTTCGTTTTTTGAGGCCAACCTCGAACTGACCGATCCCCTGCCCCAGTTCAACCTCTTCGACAACGATCGAATGCTCTACACCCGGGCACGGCTGCTTCCCCCCTCGAAGATTTTCGGCACGCGACTCGATCGAAGCGTGATTTCTGAAGGCTGCATTGTCCGCGCCAAAAGCCTGAAGCGATGTTTGATCGGCATTCGGTCGCGCATCGGAGACCGGGTGGTGATGAATGAGTGCGTCATGATGGGCGCCGATTTCTATGAATCTCTTGAACAAGTGCTTGACCCCGCGAATACACCGATTGGTGTCGGGGCCAATTGCAGGCTCGAAAAGGTGATTATCGACAAGAACGCCCGCATTGGCAGAGGGGTCGTGATTCGGGGCGGAGAGGGCTTGGCCGATCGAGAAGAATCCACGCACTGCATTCGAGGGGGAGTGGTCGTGGTTCGCAAGGGAGCCCTGATCCCCGATGGTACGCACATTGGGCTGATTTGAATCGAATGAGATAGCGATGAATCGCGTTTAAGCGCGAATTTTGAAGCATCGTCGGACAAGAATTGTCGAAGATGAGCAAGCAGATCAAGTGCCGTATGTGCGACCATTGGTATGCGTTTTCTGCACACGCGGAATGCCCAGTTTGTTCGTATCCGGCCTCAGACCCTATGGCGCGAAAAGAAGCTTTAGCCGCGAAGGAGGATAAAGCCGTTTTTAGCATTGATTTGAAGCGATCGCTTTGGCCACTGAAACAGGGGGATCTCTTGGTGGTGAAGGCCTTGAAATACACCATCAACGGACTGTTCTTGGTCTATCTAATTATTATGGCCATCGTTTCGTACATCGCGTTGGGCTTGATTGGATGAAGAGAATCGACGGTTTTTGGTTGATTCCGGCCCTTCTGTTCGGATTCCACCAAATAGCGCAACGCCTTTCTTGGTCAAACGCCTGGCTCCGCTCGTATGCCGACGATGTGCTGGTCATTCCGCTTTGCCTGGGGCTTCTCGATGCATTTGCGCAGAGACTCCAGCGCCCTTTAGGGTTTCGAAGGAGGGCTTTGTACGCCTTGATCGGAGTTCTGTGGTTCGGTTGGTTTTTTGAAGATCGAATTCCCCGAAATCACTCGGGTTTTACATCCGACCCCGCCGATTTTCTCGCCTATGCCTCGGGAGCCCTTTTGTATTTGATCGCGGCTTCTGCACTCAACCCAAACAGGGCGAAATCGAATCGAGACGGGTCGAGCGGATCGAGCAGGCGCAACTGAGTCATCAACTCTTCGACGGCTTTGCGATCGTTGGCTTTTCTATGCAATAAGCCCAATTCGCGCGCGGTTCTTGCGGTGTGAACATCTAAGGGCACGACCAGAAGCGAGGGGCTAATGTGCTTCCACTGTCCAAAGTCGATGCCCGCCGAATCGCTGCGGCACATCCAGCGCAAAAACATAGCCAGCCGCTTGGCGGCGGAGCCTTGATCGGGATTGCTGATGTGTTTGTGGGTTCGCTTCGGAAGCTCTGTGGCGCTGAATAGCATCTGCCGAAAATTCGAAATTCCTCCATAGACATCCACTGAGGCTTCAGGCGGTTTAAAAGCGGGTTCGAGACTGCCGAATTGACGGAGTATCGGACGGATTCCCAAGGCCAAAGCGCGCGCATCCTCGCCAAAAAAAGTGCGGTGTACAAAGCCGTCGAGTTGCCTGAAATCTTCCGGCCCCGCGTCGAGGACAAACTGAGCGGGCGCCCCGTCCATTCGCTCCATGAGTTGTGACGCACTTTTGAGGATGGATTTTCGGTTGCCCCAAGAAATCAAGGCAGTAAAAAAACCCGAAACTTCGATATCCAAGGGATGCTCAAAGCGATGCGGAATCGAAACAGGGTCTGCTTCAACGAATTCCAAACGATGATGTCGCTCGTAGGCCCATTCGAGCATTTCGGAGAGGTCTGTGCTCAACGTTCGCTCAACAAACCATCAGACAACACCCATTTGCGATCTGCCCGATCGGCCAGTTCGGGATTGTGGGTAATCAAGGCCACCGTTTGTCCCCACTCGTCTCGAAGCCTGAAGAACAAATCGTGCACCGCGGCGGCGTTCTTCGAATCTAAATTGCCCGTGGGCTCGTCGGCCAGCAAAAGCACCGGTCTGTGTACGACGGCTCGAGCCACGGCGACGCGCTGCTGCTCTCCCCCGCTGAGTTCGCTGGGCCGGTGTTCCGCGCGGTCGAGTATCCCCATAAATTCCAGCGATTCCGCAGCCCGAAGCTTCGACTCTTTAAGCGATAGTCCCGAGATTAAGAGCGGCATGGCGACATTTTCGAGGGCAGTGAATTCAGGCAACAGGTGGTGAAACTGAAAGACGAAGCCCAGTTTTTGATTTCTAAACCGCGCCAGACCGCGGTCGTCCATTTTTGTAAGATCTTCACCATTAAAGAAAACAGAGCCCGAATCAGGCCGATCTAGAGTCCCCATAATGTGTAGCAAAGTCGACTTGCCGGCACCCGAGGCACCGACAATCGAATGCAAGGTTTTGGGTTCGAGTTTAAAAGACAGCCGATCGATGACCTTTAAGCGACCGTAACTCTTGGAAACGGAATCGAGTTCAATCATGGGGAATTCAGGGTTCAGAGTTGGGGTCGCTGTGCGCGAAAAACGGTGGAATAATCGAGAAAATAGACCACTCGAAGCGACAAATTGTGGTTTTGAGGTTCAGACCACAATCGAGCCATTTCGGTGCCGAGGTCTGATTCTGCCCGATCGTTGAGTTCCAAAAGGCTGTTGCGATAGAGCAAAACCATCTCGCTGGCGGGCGCAAACCACCACGAAAAGCGAAAATCCAAATTCCACGATTGAAAATTCAGGTTGTAGACCGAGGGATCTCCCGCAACCGAGACCAGCGATCCATCGGATTCAAGGTCGTACAGTTCGTTGTAAATCAACGTTTGACGCAAATACCGTCCGTCGATTCTAAAGCTTGTCGTGGGGTTAAAAACAAAAGAGGCGCCCAAAGACATTTCATTGGTCGTTGCATCGCGCGAACCAAAAACGACGTTTCCTGCATCGAGGCCTGCATAGGCATCTTCACTTTTGCCCTTTGAATGTTCGTACCCCAAAATGAGACTTAATCGATTGCTCGCTCGATATCTCGGGTTGATTCCGAAGCCCAAAAGGCGGTACGGGTGATTCCACCAAACCGTTTGATTTACAGAAAGGTCGATGGCCCATTTGCGGCGATAATCTGAAGAAAACCAAATTCTGCGCGTGTCGGAGGGCGGGCGGTTCCAGACCAAATCCTCTGTGCGCGCCTCAAAAGGGTCGGCAGCGCCGAAAGGTTGAGCTTGCCATTCAAATCCCCATCCGTCGAAGGAGCGCAGCACCCAAAAGAATTCAGCAGCCAATCGCCCCGTGTAGAAGACCGTGGGGCTGTGCAGCATCTCGTGGGTATAGGAAGCTGAGCCCCCGTAATTTACAAAAACACCCTTGGGCTCAAACACCCGAAATTGCACCCACCACTGATTGTTAAACTGATTGTTGCGCTCCAAAAACCCTAGATCGTTTATGTCGTAGGTGTTCGTGAGCACCTGTTGGTTCCAACCGTAGAGCCAAGACCCCGCAGTGCGGCGGATTTCGTTGTGGATGTGCTGCCCCAGAGAAACACCCCCCGTGTCGAAGGCTTGGGTCAAGATGAACTCGGTGTCCCAAGCCCATGTATTTGAGCGATTCGCCAAAGTGCCGATCAATCCCGTGACATTGGCGTCGGCGGCTCGACCCGACCTCCAGGTGTTGAGGTTGATCAAGGCCAAGCTCGAGTTCCGATTGAAGCGTTGATCGAACACCAAGATGTTGTAATTCGTCAACGGACTGCTTTCTACTTCGCTTTGAACACCTTCTATTTCTACGATTTCACTTCGGCCATCGACGACCGCATTCAGCACGCCGATTCCCAAGTTGTTCGAATTCCTCCCAGATACTTTTAGAGCGTTTATGAGTTGAGGATAGACCGGGCTGAGCGATTTGGTGGCGCTGTCGCCAATTTGCACGGTTACCGGTGTCCCGGCAATCCTCCGAGAATAAAACAGATCGCCCTTGCCAAACAAATCGACGCCTTCGTTAAAAAAAGGTCGGTTTTCGGCAAACGCAATCTCAAATGGGGTGGTGTTGAGCACTTGAGCATCGAAAGCGACTTGTCCGAAATCGGGCACGAGGGTCGCGTCTAATGTAAAACTCTCGTCAAGGCCGTATTTGAGATCGAGACCGAGCCGCAGATTCGTCTGCACCTCTCCGTCGTAGGCATTCAAATAACCCGACGCATAGGGGAGAAGAGAAAGCCTGACCGGGGGCTTTATGTCGACCATGCCGAGCATGAGCCCGCATTGCTGCTCGGGATTCCCGACGCTTTTGTCGATGAAATTCCAAGAGTATTCCTCGCGTTCGCGCCGATGAAGTCGAATCATATTCAATCCCCAGTCCTTGGGACCATCTTCTGAAAATCTGAGCGATTGATACGGGATCGCTATTTCAAGCGTCCAGCCCGTAGAATCGAATTGAACAGCACTATACCAAACCGAATTCCAGCCAAAATCGTCTCCGTCGGCCGTCGTTCTGCTGTCGGCTTGCACGCCCGCGGCGGTCACCCAAAAATTGAAGTCGCTGAGCCCGTCGTTAAAGGGGTTGATAAACACCCCAAACCAGTCGTTGTTCTTTGCGTACTGGTCTCTGGGTGTCAACTCGCGCGGAATGCTCGAAGGATCGGGATCGAACATGCGCACCCCAAAGTAGATGTGTCCATCGTCGAAGCTCATTTGAACCTCGGTTCGACCGCCCGAGGGTTGCGGGGCCCCATTGCCGGGGTTGTACATGGTGAAATCCGAGCTCTTGGGAAGGACTTGCCAAAGAGCGTCGTCCAGTTTGCCGTCGATACGGGGAGCCGGAACATTGAGGCTGGCGGGACGCCTCATGGCGTAAGACTTTCGAGAAAGGGCATGTGCATTGCTTGGGTCATCAGGCGCACCCGAGCCAAGAGCGCTGTTCTGGGCGAGCAACGAGCTCAAAGGCGAGAGCATGCACCCAAGGGCTAAAAGCAAGCCGTTGAGGCTCAGAAAAGTGTAATTCTGGAACCGCGGATTCATTCTGCTGCAAACCTACGTCAGTAGCCTTGAGCAACACGGACGAGAGTCCGCTACTTGCCCCTTGGAAGGGGTTGATGAGCAAGGGCCTCGAATGCCAATGATCTTCGAGCAGAGCGGAATGAATGTTTCTGGTTTTTTGTAGAATAATGATTATTCATATTAATTCGAGAACATCTCCTCATCTGACGGAATACGCATAATTCGGTTAAAAAGTCATAGCGAAGTGGAGCGTTAAAAGACTGGAAACATTCCAGAAAAGAGCAGAACTTCGTTCCCGGAGGGGGCGGGTGGCTCGGAGGATGACGTGGGCGGCCCGGAACGAAAAAAAGCTGATTTGAGAAAGTTAATTCTTACATACGACGGATTTGTTATTCACAAGCCCCGACAAATTCCGCCGCTCCAACCGTTCAGAACCCTCAGACCACAATCCCCGCCAACCAGTCGCCGACAAAATAACTCACCATAGCCGCAGCAGCCCCTAAACCCAAAGTTTCGAGCATTCCGCGAATTCGATGGGTCTGAGTCACCACAGACTTCATCAATCCGACCAAGGCAAAGCCAATTCCGGTCCACACACTCGTGCGAACAAATAAGTCTCCGCTGACCGGAGCCACGAAAAAATCCCACAAATAGGTTGACAAGGGGATGAATCCCACGGCTAAAAAGGCTCCATACGTAGCCAAGGCCACATAAATAGGCTTCTTCGATTCGAGCTGCAGTTCGAGCTCCTCCTTCATCATCACCTCCACCCAGCGATCTTTATCAGAGATAATCGTCTCCACTACGCGTTCGAGAAGCGCTCCCTCAAAACCCTTGGCGCGATAGATCTCGCGCACCTCCTCAATTTCAATTTCTCGCTTGTTCTCTATCTCCCAATACTCAATAGCCCTGTGTCTTTTATACGTATCTATCTGTGCTTTAGTCGAAAGAAAGGCTCCAATAGACATCGAGAATCCATCGGCCAGCAAGTTGGCAATTCCCAAGATCAAAACCACACGGGTTTCCAGTCCAGCACCCACCGAACCCGCAACCACCGCAAACGTGGTGACACAACCATCGATTCCGCCGTAGACAAATTCGCCGAGGTACTCTTCGTAGCGGCTCAGCCAGTGGTTCTTTCCGTGGAGGGCTTGTTCTGCGGGATGCATTTCGTCGCCATCATCGCGATGGTTCGCGCAGGCACCGCCAAATTAGCTCCGCCGGGGCGCTCAGCTCAACCAATTTTTGAGAATTCTCGCCTTATCTCGACTCACGTACACGTCTTCATCACAAGGAGGCTTGAGCATCACCTTGAGCCGTGCATTGAAGTGCATTTGAAGCTGCTCAATCGAGCGATACTCGGCAATAACCTGTCGATTGAGCCGAAAAAATCGCTTCGGGTCAAGCCAGGTCTCGACCGCGTCGAGCGATTCGTCGAGTGGATAGCTCTTTCCGTTGCGCAGACAGACTTGACACAAACCCTCGATCGATCGAAAGTAAGCCACGTCGTCGAGGTCAATGGGAAGCAACTTGCTCCCCGCCTTAATCAGAATTCGGCTGCGATAAGCACCCTTGCCCGGAGCAATTTGATTCACCAAATCACGAAGCGCCTGCTCTTGTTGTCGTGAAAACTGATCCTTCAACCGTTTGAATTTCTGAACCGAAGCCAGCAAACGATCCACTTCTACCGGTTTGAGAAGGTAGTCGATTCCGTGGGTCGAGAAAGCCTCGAGCATGTACTCGTCGTGTGCCGTGACAAAAATGACCGGAGAAAGCGGTTCGCACTCCTTGAACACTTCGAAACTGAGGCCATCGCTCAGTTGGATATCACTAAAAATGAGATCGGGAGCAGACTCGGTACGAAGCCACTCGATTGCGCCCGATACCGAATCGAGCACCTCCACGATTTCCATCTCCGGAAAATGCGTCTGCAGCATTCCGTGCAATCTTCGATAAGCCGGAGCTTCGTCTTCGAGCATCAAAACCTTCATACCGAAATCGGACGTGTGGGAGTCATGGGGTCGAGCAAGGGCAAGAGAACCGCAAATCGATCTCGAGTTTCGAAAATGTCCACATCTCGATCGGTAAACAGTTCGTAGCGCTTTTGAATGTTCACCAAGCCGGTTCCCGTCGAAGGCTCCGCCTGACGCTTCAACTGTAAATTATTTGACACCACTAAATTCCGATTTTCATCGATCGATAAGTCAATAACGAGCGGCTTCGACGCACTGACGACGTTATGCTTTATAGCGTTCTCAACCAAAATTTGCAGGGTGAGCGGAGGAATCGAATAGCCTCGTCGCTCTTTTTCGATCGAAACCCGCAGGGCTAAACCATTTTCGAAACGCATGCGCATCAAAGAATAATAATCGAGAACAAAATCGAGTTCGGTACCCAGTTCGACCAATTCTTCGTCTTTGTACTGAAGGATATACCGATATACCCTGCTCAAATTCTGGGTAAATTCAGATGCTTTAACGGGATTTTCGTCGATAAGGGCGCTCAGGGTATTGAGGCTGTTGAACAAAAAATGAGGCGAAATCTGGTTCTTCAGCACATTGAGCTCTGATTTCAATTGGCGGCTCAAGGCCTGATCGGCGATGGCGCTTTGACGCTTCCATTGATCGAAAAAATAACCGGCTTCGTAAAGTGAACCGATAATGATCGTGACCCCAAAATTCTTTTGCAGGTTTTGTGCAGAAAACAGTACATCTTCGGGGCGCTCGCACATGCCAACCCAATAAAACGCGTGACAGCTCAGCGGATCGAGCAAAGAATTGACCACGACAACCGTAGCAATCGTCCAAAACATCCTTCGCGGCGTGTTTTCGACGCCCGGAAACTTCTTCCGATACGCGCACAGAATCCAATAATCGGATTGCCAAATGATGCCTGTCGTGAGCACCGCTTGGGCGATGTCTTGCCACCGATAGGGCGGATCGTGATAAAGCGTCGTCAGCAACAACCCGACCAGCGGAATGCCGATAATCCGCGACCAAGGTTCGCGAGGAAAGGGTTTAAAACTTCGGGCCTTCATTCAAATTCAAAATTAGAGTTGCGCAAGGCGAAACCACCGAGAAAAGCCGTGAATCGACTACTTCACGTTTCGAACCGTCAAACGGACGTTTTGAACGGTAAAAACAAGCCTTGGGTCCTTCAAACAAAATCAATCCACGTTTCGATGGTATGATCATGCGCTTAGCCGGATAAACGGTCGAAAGCTCGAATTGCTCGGACTAGTTTCGAACCCGATTCTAGCACCAATTTCCAACATCATGAAACGAAACCTCGCGCTCATCTTTAGCCTTTCCGTCGCTCTGGCGGCCTCTGCCCCGCTATGGGCTCAAACGCAAACCATCAAAGGAAGCGTTGTCGATGCTCAAGCAGCCTACCCGCTCGTCGGTGTCAGCATTCAAGTGTCAGGCTTTACCCCTCCATTAGGGGCAGCCACAGACGTCGACGGTCGATTTCGAATTGAAAATGTGCCCATTGGCAGGCATACGCTCGTCGTGTCTACCGTAGGCTATAGAACACAGACCATTCCAAACGTGGTCGTTACCGCGGGCAAGGAAGTCGTTTTAAACATTGAATTGGTCGAATCGGTCGAGAATTTAAACGAGGTTGTGATCAAGGCCGAATCTCAAAAAGACCGACCGATCAACGATATGGCCAAAGTGAGCGCGCGAACCTTTAGCCTGGAAGAAGTGACTCGTTATTCGGGCGGGCGGAACGATGTGGCGCGTCTGGCAACCAGTTTTGCCGGTGTGAGTTCGGCCAACGATTCTCGGAACGATCTCGTGGTGCGCGGCAATGCCCCGACCGGCCTGCTTTGGAGGGTTGAAGGACTTCCCATTGCGACCACCAACCACTTCAGCACGTTCGGAACAACCGGGGGACCGGTGAGTGCGCTAAATACCAACCTCTTAAAAACCAGCGACTTTTTAACAGGAGCTTTCCCTGCCGAATACGGCAACGCCAATGCCGCAGTCTTCGATGTCAAACTGAGAAATGGAAACACCGATACCTACGAGTTCACCGCTCAACTCTCGGCTTTTAGTGGACTTGAGGCCATGGCTGAGGGGCCGATTTCCAAGAAAAAACAAAGTTCTTTTTTGGTTTCGTATCGCTATGGAATCGCCAGTTTGGCTGCCACCGGAACCTCGGCCATTCCGTATTATCAAGACTTGAGCTTTAAACTCAATTTCGGCGAGTCAAAATGGGGTCGTTTTGAGTTGTTCGGAATGGGCGGCTTGAGTTCAATCGACTTTTTTGGGGACGAAATCAGCGAAGACGACTTGTTCGCCAACCCCAATAACGATGCCTACGTCGAGAGTCAACTCGGTTTGATCGGTTTGGGTCATACCCTCAGGCTGGGCGAGAAGAGCTATTTGAAGAGCACTTTGGGCGTGGTGACCGTCGGGAATACCTATACCCAAGACAATCTGATCCGCGATACGGCCACCGATCAAACCCTTCAGAAATACCGCGCCACCGAAGTAGACGACGCCGAAAACCGATACACGTTTGCGACTCAGTTCAATCAAAAATTTTCGCCCCGACTGAGTTTGAGGGCAGGCGGTCAGCTTGAGTTGTATCAAGTTCAGAGCAAACTCAACAATCGCGACAACGAGCCGAGCATTCCCGATCTCGACGACGACGGAATTCCGGACTATTTCATCCCCGTTCGCGACGTCGATACCATAAGTCCTCTCGTTCAGGTCTATGCACAGGCCGATTACAAATTCACCGACCGTTTAGGAATCAACTTCGGGCTCCACGGCCAATATCTCGACTTCACTGAAGACTTTTTTATGGGCCCGCGCGCAGCCTTGAGCTGGGAAGTTGGCCGGGGCAGCCGTTTGAGTCTTGCCTATGGACTTCACGCACAAATGGTTCCATTGCCCATTCTGACAGATCTCAGCGAAACCTCGCCGGGGGTTTTCGAGGCGACCAACAGCGATCTCGACTTCATCAAGAGCCATCATTTTGTGCTGGGCTACGATTGGCGATTTGCCGACAGCTGGCGATTGAAAGCAGAGACCTATTACCAAAGCATTTACGACGCACCCATCGAGGCCTTGGCCACGAGCTACTCGGTGCTGAACGAGGGTAGCAGCTTTGTTTTCGACAGCCGCGCCAATTTGGTCAACACAGGCTCGGGCTCGAATATCGGTGCCGAATTGACCCTCGAAAAGTTCTTCAGCAAGAACTACTATCTGCTCGCGACAGCTTCGGTTTTTGACTCGAAGTACAAGGGTGGGGACCAAGTGGAACGCCAAACGGCGTTTAACAATCAGTATGTCTTCAATGCATTGTTTGGACGCGAGTTCCCGATCAATCCTCGAATGGCGCTCACTTTCGACACCAAACTCACCACCTCGGGCGGTAGGCCCTACACGCCCATCGATCTCGAAGCGACGCGTCAAAACGGAGGGCGTGAAGTGCTTCTCGAAGAGCAAGCGTTTAGCGAACGCTACGACGCGTACTTCCGTTGGGATGTGAAATTCGGCTTTCGCTTGAATGGCAAAAAAGGGAAGATTACACAGCAGTTTTTCGTCGACTTGCAGAACGTGACAAACCGCAAGAACGTTTTTGAAGAACGGTACAACGAAGTCACAGATCAAATCGACCCGGTGTATCAAATCGGCTTCTTTCCCGACGTTCTGTATCGCATCCAGTTCTAAGCCTAAGTCGTCCATCGATTTTACATGGGGATTATGAAGATTTTGGTGACGGGTGGAAGCGGATTTCTGGGGTCTTGGTTGGTCAAAACTGCCTTGGAAAAGGGTTGGGACGTCCGAGCAAGTGTTCGAGCGATAAAACAGGGCGACGCCCTCCGGAAGGCTCTCCTTCTAAATGAGGAAGAAAATTCCAGACTGTCTTTTGTGTCGGCTGATCTCCTCGATCCTCGGGCTTGGAAGGACGCTTGTTCAGGTCGTGACGCGATTATTCACAGCGCATCGCCCTTTCCCGAGTGCGCCCCAAAAACAGACGACGAGCTCTTGATTCCCGCCCGACAGGGCACGCTGAATGTGATGGAGGGCGCCGCTGAGGCGGGGGTTCGAAGGATTGTACTGACCTCGTCGAGTACGGCCGTGGCCTACGGTCGACGTCCAGAGCTCAGAGGCGGAGTTTTCGGACCTTCAGACTGGACCGATCCTACTGTATTGTCAGACACCAACGCCTATTACCGCAGCAAGACCTTGGCCGAGCGCGCAGCTTGGGAGTACGCTCGTACTCGCGATTTAAAACTGACGACTATTTGTCCGGGCGCCATTCTGGGCCCTCTGATTTTGCCATCGATTAGCGCTTCGCTCAATTTGGTTCTCAAGTTGATGAATCGGGCTGCCCCCGCTTTGCCAAAAATCGGTTATGACGCGGTGGACGTGCGTTCGGTGGCGGACCTCCATTTGCTCGCTGCAGAAAATGAACAGGTCTCGGGGCTGCGATTGATGGCGACTTCAGAGTACGTTCGTTTCTCAGACATCGCGCGGGTTCTTCGCCAAGCCTTTCCGGATCGGGGCTTTCCCAAGTCAATGCTTCCCGATTGGGGAGTGCGTCTGTTCTCGCGTTTTGAGCCCACGCTTCGCCCCATTCTGATCGAGCTCGGAGCCGAACGCCGTTTAGATTCTTCCAAGACCCGCGAACTTTTAAATTGGCAGCCTATCCCCGTCGAACAGTCCATACGAGACTGTGCCTCGTCTTTAATCGATTTCGGCTTGGTGAAGGCTTAGGTGTTGGGGAGTGTTTCGATTTTGTTGAAGGTATGTTGCTGGCCAAGCCACGGCCTATTCGAAGTTCTTTGATGAAGGAATTTTAGGCGGACGTGAGGAACAGATGATTTTCTGACCCGCTTTCGAACTGATTCCGGCCACTCACCGGCGCAGAGACAGGATTGGCGCGCTGCGCGCGCCGATCCCTATCCTTCAAAGCCCCGTCAGTCACCGGCGGAGAGACAGGATTGGCGCGCTGCGCGCGCCGATCCCTTCCGCCTTCGGCGGTGGGGGCGAAAGTCCCGAGAACCTTTCCGCGCGCTGCGCGCGCTGAAAAACCGAAAAGCCGTCTCGAATCCCCAACGAGCGAGCTCGAGGGTCTTCTCTACGGCTTTTCGGTGGTCCGCCTGCGGCGGACCGGTTCTCGGGG
>JBGSOF010000009.1:0-92249 GCA_041739275.1 Schleiferiaceae bacterium
TATCGTCCGGGTCCTGATGGGACAATTGAACCAATCGACCCAGAAACTCATCCTGAAGAAGCCGCATCAGGCGGTGATGATTTTGATGTTCTATACAGCCCAGATTTGAGCTCTGCTGCCGCAACTACCTTTAAACCCGGAGCGTTTGCGAATGCAGAACTCTTGCCCGCCAGGAATAGCCAGAACTCTGAAAACCTTGAAATTCAGATAATCAAATTTGACGACCAAAGTTCATCTGCAAAAACTGCTTATAACTTTCTTAGAGATTATCAGTCAAATTCAAATGGGAAACAAGAGTATTCTCTCACTTCAGGGGACAAATCATCAGGTGAAAATCGCACTTATTTAACAACCACGCGAAATTCAGACGGAATAGAATTTGGTGCGAGACCAATGTTAGGTCGCTTAATACGAGATGGTTTTATTCTAAATCTCAATACTAGGCACAACCATCCTAATGGTACAGGACCTTCTGGTTATGGTGACGGTATAATTGGCGATAAGACGGCTTTGGAAAACACCATGAAATTATTTCAAAGCGACTTGTTCAATTTTCAAGAAAATATCGATTGGTTTGTGGACAACAAAAATTCTCTTTATAAATTTGATATGAATGGCAAATATTTATTGAAATGATTCATAGATTATTTTTAATCGTTTTTATTATTTCAGGATTGTTTATTTCTGGCTGTGCAAGTCAATTAAAATTAAAGCGAAAAAGCATCCCTAAGATGTATCGAAAGGAAGTAGAATGTAGTATTTTAAGTTTCACGCCACACGCGATAGGCGACACCTCAGTTGTAATCGTTTCATTGGTGAATTCAAATTATACACGCGTCTCATTCGAAAGTGGGTGCTATGACTATATTAATAGCAAGATCAAAGATCAATTAATTAGAGATATTTGGATTTTGAATGATGAAAAAGTTACATTAGTGGTTGTTCAGAACGAATACGATGATGGAACGATAGAAAACGGTGATTTGAAGCTTACTGGATTATTGAAAGCGCATATTAGTAGAAACGCTTATTGTCTTCAGAAGCAGACAGTTCGTGGAGTTAGTGAGTTTAGTTGGAATGGCGATCGAGTGATACATGATTATTTTGCTGTCATTGAGCTTTAAGATGTAGATTTCAATCGGGTCTAGGTTCCAAGCTGCGCCCCCCGTTCTCGGCGTAGGCTCCAGCCTACGCCGGACTTTTGAAGGCAGCTCGATCGGCCCAATATTTTCAATAACAGGTCTTAAATCGTAGCCCGGAGGCTACGACGAAACAAGGGCGTAGACAGAGTCTAGGCCCAGGGAGGAACTTTTTCCACAAATACCAAGAATTGGTATATTTGTGTGAAACGGAATTTCCATGGCCAAAAACACCTCTGTATTGCTCGGGGATCATTTTGACCAATTCATCCAAGGTTTGATTCAGAGCGGCCGGTATACTTCGGCCAGCGAAGTAGTGCGCAGCGCGCTCCGGCAGCTCGAAGAAGCCGAAACCCAAAAGGCCCTATTGATCCAAGAATTGGTCAAAGGCGAGCAGTCAGGGTTTGTGGAAGATTTCGATCCCAAAACGGTGATTCAGAAGTTCAAAGAGCGCAACGGCGTGGCATGATATTGAAAATCAGCCGTCTTGCCGAAAGAGATTTCGAAGAGATTTGGTTGTACACACGAGAGGTTTGGTCTGTTGAGCAAGCCGATCGGTATATCCAATGGATTCTGGACGAAATGGAGCGACTCAGAATCCATCCCACCCGGGGGCAAGACTATAGCACCATCCGGCCGGGATACTGGCGGGCCAAGGTCAAAAGTCACGTGCTCTTTTATAGAATCGAGTACGCATCAGATCAATTGGAAATTATACGGGTATTGCATGAGAAAAGAGATATTGAACCGCTGCTCTAGCCCCCCTCTCGGCGCAGGCTCCAGCCTACGCCGGACTTTTGAGGGCAGCTCCAGCGGGCCGACATTTTCCATAACAAATGGTATATCGTAGCCCAGAGGCTACGACGAAACGAGGGCTTAGACAGAGCCTACGCCCAGTAGTCTTGAAATAACAGAAGGCATGAGGGGCTACATAAGTGTATCAAGCGGAGAGGGGGCAAACCCGGTGGCTTGCCGATCTTGAAGTTGCTAATTTTATACCCGCATGTTGTCCACTTTAAAATCCACACTCCATGATGTCCTTTCAGGAACGATCGAAGTTGGCCATGGAAAAGCTATCTAAGCAATCGCCAACTACCTTAGAGAAAGCCATAAAGCAGGCGGAGCAGGTAAAGAGACAAGGTTCTTCAAAGCAGAAGAAAACCAGAGGCTGATTGAGTACATCGATCTACATCAGCTCAGGCTGGAGATTGATTTTTCTCAGTATATCAGTGAAGGAGCAGAGCAACGCGTCTACCTAGAAGACGAACAACATCTCCACGGGCTTTGTCCGTAAAGTCCAGACGTTAGCCCATACTACAGACCCAAAAACTCTTTTAGATCTTCCTTCTTTACCCGTGTGGTTTTGCCTTCTTTTCCCTGTTGCCTGCTTTCCTGAATCTTGGCGACAAATTCAGGATCATACGGCTTTGTTTTGCTCACCTCAAACTTGATTTTGAGTGCCTTGAAAAAAGCCTTCAGGGCATTTTCCTGCTCCAAGGTCTCTGGGTGGATAATGAAGGTGTTTTCCGTTTTCATACGGCTATGGTACCCAATGCGATCAAGGTCATGTATCCAAAAAGGCTTAGGAAGCCCCTTTGTACATGTCTGCCACAAAAATACGGATCCAGAACGACACAAAGCGCACGCCCCGCGCTCGGCGTAGGCTCCAGCCTACGCCGGTCTTTTGAGGGCGGCTCCAGCGGCCCAATATTTTCAATAATAGGTCGGAAACCGTAGCCCTGAGTTTATAACGAAACTAGGCCTTAAGCATGAGCCTATGCCCGGAGGAATATGTAAATAGTAAAAGAATAGTTTTACTTTTGTGTGTATAATGTCAATGTATAGATATACATTTGCATGTCATTAGTCAATCTAAACGTGCACTTGTGAGCCGTTCATCCCTCCAATTTCAGCAGCTCAACCGCGCACTGGCGCGGTTGAGTCCGTTACGAGAAATAGCCCTGCCCCCCTCGGGTTGGATTCGGGCCATACGAACCACGTTGGGCATGACCCTGGAGCAGCTCGGGCAGAAAATCAATCGATCCAAACAAGCCATTCGCGCCCTCGAAGAACGCGAAGCCCAAGGCACCATTACCCTGCATTCGCTTCGAGAAGCCGCCCGAGCCCTCGACATGCACCTCGTCTACGGTTTTGTGCCCCGCGATGGAACCCTCGACGCGCTCGTAGAACGCAAAGCCCTCGAACTCGCCACACAGATCGTCCTCAGAACAGCCCAAACGATGCAACTCGAAGATCAGGCCAATTCCCCCCAGCGCATCGAGAGCGCCATACGCGAGAGAACCGCGGCCCTAAAGGATCAAATGCCCAAAATTCTATGGGATTAGGAGCCCCCGACGTACCCGGTCAAACCCCCTTGGACGAAAACGAAACCCACGGACTGCTCTTGCCCACTGTGGCCACCCGCGGAGAATTGGACGAATGGGAACAGAACAACATCGAACAAGCCATCCAATGGACCTTGGGCCTTGGAATCACTCCGGCAGAATTGTTCTCCGAAACCTTCGTGCGCCAATTGCACGAGCGCATGTTTTACCAAGTGTGGAACTGGGCGGGGACGTTTCGCACCCGTCCTAAAAACATCGGTATCGATCCTTGGCAAATCCCTGCACAGTTGCGTTTGTTGCTCGATGATGCTCTGTATTGGCATACCCATCATACGTTTCCGCCCAACGAAATTGCGCTGCGATTCAAACATCGAATTGTCCAAATACACTGTTTTCCGAACGGCAACGGTAGACACAGCCGCCTCATGGCCGATCTGATTGCCGACAAAATCTACGGTCGACCTTGGTTTAGCTGGGGAGCCGCCCATTTGCCCAAGTCCGGCGATGCGAGAAGCATCTATCTTCAGGCCGTAAAAGCCGCAGATCATGGCGATTATGGCCCTTTAATGGCCTTTGCGCGATCGTGAAAACCTGTAGGCAGATGCGGAAGAGGACATCAAGACTCTCAAGAGCGGAAACAACAAGTGCATTTCCGGAAATGGGTGAATCAATCCGTTTCAGAGCCTCCTACCGCCCGTAGAAATACGAAATCTTGTTCTCCCGATCGTCCCAAGTAAGGAGTTCGCGATCGCTTCTTCGTTCGAAATAAGCCAAGAGGGCAAAGTCGCCAGAGCACATCGAGGCATGTGCAACAACCAGACCCGCAAGAGAATAGGCCCAAGAAACAGGAGCCCAAACCGCCCCAAGCCCGGCCGAAATCGAAATCAACAGAAACGGAGCCAAGGCCACTTTTCTAAATTCCGGAGCATTCGCCACAAAGCGATCGGCGATGGCCATAAAATAGAATTTCTTCCAATGGGCATCATACGAAACCCTCCGAGCACCCACCCATCGATAAGCCAAGCCATGCAGCCCCTCGTGCAAGGGAATCAATAAGAACGAAAAGCCCATTCCGGCCCCGATGCGATAGAGCCCTTGATGCCAAGAGAGCGAACCGAACGGAATCAAACAAACCAAAAAGGCCAAGCCGAGAATGGTAAACGCCCCGTAAAACCGACCCCAAAAACTCGGAGCGGCCAATTCTCGCTGAACAAACGGGATGAGATCCGAATGCTTGAGCTCCTCGAGCAATTCGAAGCCATGGGCCTCAAGCTCTTCCACTTTAATATCCATGATCAGAACAAGGCGATCGTTCGCGGGACGGAGTGCAAAAACTGATCGATGTCATCGTTTAAGCTGTTCGATGTCATGGTATTGCACTTTAGCGAGAAACGAACTTTGAAATGTTGGACCAAACTTAAATACGATGAAAGCAGTCGTCGTGGGAGGGAACTTTGCGGGCATCACCGCAGCCCTCGAACTCAAGCGCAAATTGGGAAAAGAAGTCGAAGTGACCGTAATCGATCGCACCAACGACTTTCTATTTATCCCGTCCCTTATATGGGTGCCCTTCGGAAGGCGAGAGATCAAAGACATCACCCTCGATCGGGATGCCATTCTCCGAAAAAAGCAAGTGGAATTTATTCAAACTGAAGCCTTGAGTGTTGATGCGGCCAGACAAGTCGTTTCGACGACCCGGGGAGACGTGCCGTACGACCATTTGGTGATCGCCACCGGCCCTAAAGTCGATTTCGGAATCGCTCCCGGCTTGGCAGAACACGCCCATTACGTGGGCACCCCTCCGGGGGCCATGAAAATCAGAGAAGCCCTCAAAGAATTTAAGAAAAATCCCGGTCCCATCGTGGTGGGGGCCACGCAAGGGGCCGGGTGTATGGGAGCGGCCTACGAATTTCTGTTCAACCTCGACACCTGGCTGAGGTCTCAGAAAATTCGGAAAAAGGTGGACCTCACCTGGATTACGCCCGAACCCTACCTCGGCCATTTCGGCATCGATGGCATGACCGGCGCCCGAACCATGCTCGGGGGATTCTTCAAAATGTTCAACATACACTACCGCACCGAAGTAGGCGTCTCTGAGGTCAAAGCAAACGGAGTGGTCCTGAGCACAGGCGAGTTCTTGCCCTCTGTATTTCACATGTTGATGCCTCCATTTATCGGCGTGGACTTTATCAAAAACAGCCCGGATTTGAAAGCCACCCCTGCGGGATACATCCCCACCGCAGACACCTATCGACACACGGAACACCCCAATATTTGGGCTGCGGGAATCGCCGTAAACGTCAAAGCGCCATTTGAACCGGGCTGCGTTCCCTTCGGGTCTCCGAAAACGGGCTACCCCAGCGACGAAACGGGCAAGGTGGTGGCCGAAAACATCGCCCGACTCCACAAAGGCAAGACAAAGCTGGTCGAAAAGCCTTGGGGCGAGATCCCCGCCGTTTGCGTGATGGATGCGGGCAACAAAGAAGTGATTATTCTCGGAGATCACCTCTTTAGACCGAGAAAGTTTGCGATTATGATTCCAAACCTCCTCGGCGACGTCAACAAGGTACTGTTCGAGAAGTATTTTCTCTGGAAGACGCGACACGGTTTGTCTTATCTGCCCTAGGTCCAACGGGTTTGTAGACATCCGTCGAACCCCGCCGAGCACCGGCGGGGTTTTGCTTTGTGCACGGTACGGTCGAACGCGCCCGTTTAGAAAACCGGCTTTTTCGGTTTGTTCTGCATAATCTCCTCGATGCGCTCCAGGACGTCCGGGGTCAGTTTTTCGAGATCGTCCAGCGCCTTGAGGTTCTCTTCGAGCTGTGCGGTTTGACTCGCCCCCAAAATGGCCGTGCTCACATTCGGATTCGTCAGGCACCACGCAATCGACATCCGCGGCAAACTGCTTCCAATTTCCAGCGCCAAAGTCTGGAGTTCGGCCACCTTGCGCAGGTTTTCTTCGATTAGGTTTCGCTCAGCCAACCAATTGAGCTCCAGCCGCTTTAGTCGAACATTTCGCTCGGTGACCCCATTGTATTTGCCCGTGAGCAAACCCGAGGCGAGTGGAGACCAAATGGTCGTGCCCAAACCCACGTTGCGGTAGATTTGGTCGAATTCTACCTCGACTTTTTGGCGGGTAAACAGGTTGTATTGAGGCTGTTCCACCACAGGGCCAATCAGGTGGTGCTGGGCGGCAATGCGATGGGCCTCCATAATCTCGACCCCGCTCCACTCCGAAGTGCCCCAGTAGAGCACCTTGCCCTGTACGATGAGGTTGTGCATCGACCACACCGTTTCTTCGATGGGGGTCAATTTGTCCGGGCGGTGGCACAAATACAAATCGAGGTAGTCGACCTGCAGGCGCTCCAGGGCTTGGTGGCAGGCCTCAGTGACGTGCTTTCGGTTGAGCCCTTTTTGCATGGGCAATTGCGCGCCCACGCCGAAAAACACCTTTGAGCTCACGGCATAGGTATCTCTGCCCCAGCCCATTTTCTTCAGAATCTGCCCCATCACGATTTCGCTCTTGCCCGCGGCATACACCTCGGCATTGTCGAAAAAGTTGATGCCGGCCTCGTAGGCCATCTTCATCAGGTCTTCGCTGGTGTTGTCTTCGATTTGATTCCCGAAGGTGATCCAAGACCCGAAGGATAGTGCGCTGATTTGGAGGCCACTGCGGCCAAGGTTGCGGTAAATCATAGGTTGTTTGGCGGATGGGCTGTTTTCGGGGTGAAGGTAGTGTGGGGAAGGGGGGATGCTGTTCCGAACGCGCGCACGGACGGTGCCCGGCGGGCGCATCAGAAACATTCAGATTAGCGATAATAATACTGCCCTCCTCCGGTATCGGAATAGATGGGGAGAAACCAAGTGAATTTGAGGCCGACGAGCAAGTCAAAAGCACGGGCTTCGAGCGGGGTGTTGGTCGAGTAATCCCAGACGCGGACGTTTTCGGTAAATCCTTGAACCACATCAAGCCCGATCATAAAATTAATCGTGCGGGCATTTCCCGAATGCATATAGCCCACAAACTGTCGCAGCATGGGGCCCATGCGCAATTGATCGTAGCCCTTGAGCAAATCGCCGCTGAGCTGGGGGACGTTGCTTCCGCTTTCGATGCGCGTTCGGTGCTGAATCCATCCGGCGCCGAGAATCACCACCAAACCCGAATTGGGATTGTGCCCGAGCGCATTCCACAAATGCCCCAACTGAACCGAAGCCGTATACCCCCGTTCGAACACTTTGATGCCCGCGTAATTGCCCGTCAAATCGAAAATCTGCCCGTTCGAACTCTCCAACAGAGAAAACAAACCCGCGCTGCGCTTTACTTCATCGCCAAACAAGAAACTTCCGCCCCCACCGATCAGCCAAGAGTTGCGCGTTTTATACCACACATCGAGACCCAAATCGAGGTTATACCCATAAGATTCGGCCATGTCACCCCCCGGAAATTGAAGGGCCAAACCGGGAGCAATCAAGAAGCCCGAGACCGTTGAATCGCGCACATTGGCTTGAGCGACAGCTGTTTTTGGAGAAATTATCAAAGCCAAAAAGGCCGTTGAAGTACCAAGTAGAGTTTTAAAAAACCTCATGCTCATCAATCTGTAAAACAGTCGAAAGATACCCAAAGCCCTCGGGCAAGCGGGGGCTGTATATTTGAACGCAAAACCCCGAGCTATGCGCCCCTTGCGAATGGTCGATTTGGTGTCTCAGTACGAGAAAATTAAACCCGAAGTCGACAGCGCTCTGCTCTCGGTGCTCGAAGCCGCTGCGTTTATCAACGGACCCGAAGTATCGAATTTTCAGAGCGAACTCGAAACGTACCTCGATGTAGAACACGTCATTCCCTGCGCCAACGGCACCGATGCGCTTCAAATTGCGATGATGGCGCTCGATTTGCAGCCCGGAGATGAAGTGATCACCGCAAGCTTTACCTATATCGCTACTGCTGAGGTAATTGCACTTCTCAAACTCAAGCCCGTCCTCGTCGAAGTCGATCCCGATACCTTTTTGATCGATCCCGAGGCCGTGCGCAAAGCCATTACGGCCAAAACCAAGGCCGTTGTTCCCGTTCACTTGTTCGGACAGTGCGCCCCCATGGATGCCTTGATAGACATTGCTCGCGAACACGGTTTGTACGTCATCGAAGATACCGCTCAGGCCATCGGCGCCACGCACAAGGGTCGCAGCGGTTCGATGCGCGCAGGAACTCTTGGGCACATCGGTTGCACTTCGTTTTTTCCGAGTAAAAACCTCGGATGTTTTGGAGACGGAGGAGCCCTTTTTACGCGCGACGCCCTCTTGGCCGATCGAATTCGCCGAATTGCGAACCACGGTCAGAGCAAGCGTTATTACCACGACGATATCGGTGTAAACAGCCGTTTAGATAGCGTTCAGGCAGCGGTTTTGCGCATCAAGCTCAGGCACTTAGACGAATACACCCGAGCCCGACAAACCGCAGCCGCGCACTACGACTCGGCCTTCGCGCTGGTGGCCTCTATTCAAACTCCCGCTCGGGTGTCGTGGTCAGACCACGTCTTTCATCAGTACACCCTCAAACTCGAAGCCGGTCGCCGAGATGGCCTTCAACAGCACCTCAGCGAACTCGGCATTCCGTCTATGGTCTATTACCCCGTCCCTGTACACAGGCAAAAGGCTTATATACAGCCTGATGCGGGCAATCGATTCGCTTCAACGGATCGCATTTGCGAACAAGTTATTTCGCTGCCCATGCACAGCGAACTCGATGCGGAACAGCTCGAGTTTATCGGGCGCAGCGTGGTTGAATACATCTCTTAAAGCACAGAACTTATGAAAGTTGTCGTTGTCGGAACAGGGTATGTAGGGTTGGTTACAGGCGCCTGTCTGGCCGATGTGGGTCTCGAAGTGATCTGCGTAGACGTGAACGTCGAGAAGATCGAGAACCTCAAAAAAGGCATTCTCCCGATCTACGAGCCCGGACTCGAAGACGTGGTCGAGCGCAACTACCGAAAAGAGCGCCTTCACTTTTCGACCGATTTGCCCTCGAGCATCAAGGGCGCCGATGTGGCTTTTATCGCCGTGGGAACTCCTCCGGGCGAAGACGGCTCGGCCGATTTGCAATATGTCTTGACCGTGGCACGCTCCATAGGCGAAAACATGAACGACTACGGCGTGATTGTCACCAAGAGCACCGTACCTGTGGGCACGGCCCAGAAAGTGCAAAAAGCCATTGCGGAAGCACTCGCCAAGAGAGGGCTCGACATTCCGTTCGACGTCGCCTCGAACCCCGAGTTTTTGAAGGAAGGCGCGGCCGTCGAAGATTTCCTCAAGCCCGATCGAATCGTGGTCGGGGTGAATAGCGAGCGCGCCAAAGAGATTATGACCCGGCTCTACAAGCCGTTCACCCTCAATGGGCATCCCGTCATCTTTATGGACATTCCTTCGGCCGAAATGACGAAGTATGCGGCCAATGCCATGCTGGCGACCAAAATCAGCTTTATGAACGACGTCGCCAACTTGTGCGAGATCACCGGGGCCGACGTCAATATGGTGCGCAAGGGGATTGGTTCGGATCCGCGCATCGGCAATCGATTTATTTATCCCGGTGTGGGCTACGGCGGATCGTGCTTTCCGAAAGATGTGAAGGCTTTGATTCGCACCGCCTCCGACATGGGCTATGCCATGCGCATTCTCGAAGCCGTCGAAGAGGTGAACGACGATCAGAAAATGGTTTTGGTTCAAAAGGTTTTAAAGCATTACGGAAACGACATCAAAGGCAAGACCTTCGCCTTGTGGGGTCTGTCGTTTAAGCCTCAGACCGACGATATGCGCGAGGCGCCTTCGCTCGTGATTATTGAAAAGCTGCTCGAAGCCGGCGCACATGTCAAGGCCTACGACCCGGTCGCGATAAAAGAAGCCAAGCACTTCCTCGGCGATACCGTGGAATACACGGCCGACGAATACGAAGCACTGGTCGATGCCGACGCTCTTTTGCTGATTACCGAATGGTCTGAATTCAGGGTGCCAAACTGGAAAGTGGTGCACAAGCTGCTTTCCGATAAAGTCGTCTTTGACGGAAGAAACATCTACGACCGCGAAGAGCTCAAAGAAAACGGTCTCACCTATTACGGAATCGGAATCGCATGAATGCACCAAAAAGAGTTCTGATTACGGGCGCAGCGGGCTTTCTCGGCTCTCATCTGTGCGACAAATTCATCGGTAAGGGCTATCACGTCATCGGGATGGACAACCTGATTACGGGAGATTTGCGAAACATCGAACACTTGTTCAACAACGAGCGATTCGAGTTTTATCACCACGACGTGACCAAGTTTGTCCACGTTCCCGGCGAACTGGACTACATTCTCCACTTTGCCTCGCCGGCCAGCCCGATCGACTATCTGAAAATCCCGATTCAAACGCTCAAGGTGGGCGCGTTGGGGACGCACAATTTGCTCGGCCTCGCGCTCAGCAAGGGCTCGCGAATCTTGGTGGCCAGCACCTCAGAGGTCTATGGCGATCCCAATGTGCACCCTCAAACCGAGAGCTATTGGGGCAACGTAAACCCCATCGGTCCAAGAGGGGTGTACGACGAAGCCAAGCGCTACCAAGAGGCCCTGACCATGGCGTATCACACCTACCACGGTCTCGAAACGCGCATTGTTCGGATTTTCAACACCTACGGGCCTCGGATGCGCCTCAACGACGGGCGTGTATTGCCTGCGTTTATTGGTCAAGCCCTTAGAGGAGAAGATCTTACGGTGTTCGGAGACGGGTCTCAGACGCGCTCGTTTTGCTACGTCGACGATTTGGTCGAGGGCATCTACCGGCTTTTGCTGAGCGACTACGCCTATCCTGTCAACATTGGCAACCCCGACGAGATTACGATTCGAGAGTTTGCCGACGAAATCATCAAGCTTACGGGCACCACCCAAAAAGTGGTCTACAAACCCTTGCCCACCGACGACCCCACCCAGCGCCGTCCCGACATTTCGAAAGCGCAAGATTTGCTCGGTTGGGAACCTGCGGTAAACCGCGCCGACGGCCTGCGAATTACCTACGAATATTTCAAGAGCCTGCCTCCTGAATTGCTCTACCAGCGCGACCACAAAGACTTTAGAGGCTACGTCCGCAAAGGTTCAAAGGCATGAAAAAGAAGATTTTAGTTACCGGCGGCTTGGGCTTTATCGGGAGCCACACCGCGGTTGAACTCATCGAACAAGGTTTTGAAGTGGTGCTGGCCGACAATTTGAGCAATACCACCGAAGATCCACTGCGCGGCATCGAGGCCATTACGGGGGTAAAACCCATTTTTGAAAAAGTTGATCTCAGCCAGGTCGAACAGACCGAAGCCATGTTTCGTCGGCATCCCGAATTGAGCGGAACGATTCACTTTGCGGCGCACAAAGCCGTGGGAGAAAGCGTTCGCGAACCGCTAAAGTACTACTTGAACAACCTCGGTTCGCTGGCTTTGATGTTGGAACAGAGCCGGAAGCACGGAATTCGCGATTTTATTTTCTCGTCTTCGTGCACGGTATACGGCGAGGCCGATCAACTGCCCATAGACGAATCTGCGGTCGTGAAACCTGCCATGTCTCCCTATGGAAACACCAAACAGGTGGGAGAGGAGATCATTGCCGACGCCGTGCGAGCCTTCCCCGAGCTCAGGGCCATTGCACTGCGCTATTTCAACCCGATTGGCGCACATCCTACGGGCGAAATCGGAGAGTTGCCCTTGGGCACCCCTTTAAATCTCGTCCCTTTTGTAACTCAAACGGCCGCCGGGGTTCGCGAGCAATTGCAGGTATTTGGCAGCGACTACGATACACGAGATGGCACCAATGTTCGGGACTACATCCACGTCGTCGATATCGCCAAAGCCCATGTGGTAGCCCTTCGGCGCTTGATGGAATCGAAAAATACCGCGGCCTTCGAGGTGTTTAATCTCGGTACGGGCATGGGATCTACCGTGTTAGAGGTCATCGCGGCCTTTGAAAAGGTGAGCGGTCAGAAGCTCAACTATCGCATCGTAGAACGCCGGCCGGGAGATGTGACTGCTGCGTATGCAGATACCCGAAAGGCCAACGAAGTGCTCGGTTGGAAGGCCGAGTTGAGCCTCGAACGCGCCATGGAAGACGCTTGGCGCTGGGAGAGAAAAGTGCGAAACATCGAGCTTTAAATCGATCAGATTATGAGAGAACGCATTTTGGTGACAGGGGGCGCCGGGTTTATTGGGTCTCATGTCGTTCGTCTATTGGTCGATCGATATCCCGATTCGGAAATCGTCAATCTCGATGCTTTGACCTATGCGGGCAACCTCGAGAATCTCCGCGATATGGAGGGCCGGCAGAACTATCGATTTTTTCGAATCGACATCAGCGATGCGCAGGCCGTCGATCGCTTGTTCGACGAATTGAGCTTTGACGGGGTCATTCATTTGGCGGCCGAAAGCCACGTAGACCGCTCGATTGAAGACCCGCTCTCGTTTGTAAAGACCAACGTCATCGGCACCGTGAATTTGCTCAACGCCTGTCGTCGGCAATGGGCAGGGTCTATGGAACACAAGCGCTTCTATCACATTTCGACCGACGAGGTCTACGGGAGCCTCGGCAAAGAAGGTCTGTTTACCGAGACCACGGCCTACGACCCCAACAGCCCTTATTCGGCATCCAAGGCATCGAGCGATCACTTCGTTCGGGCCTACGGCGAGACCTATGGTTTGCCTTTTGTGTTGACCAATTGCAGCAACAACTATGGTCCGAATCAGTTTCCTGAGAAGCTCATTCCGCTATTTATCAACAACATACGATTAGAGAAGCCGCTGCCTGTGTACGGCGACGGGCAGTACACCCGAGACTGGCTTTATGTGATCGACCATGCACGCGCCATAGACCTGGTCTATAGAAACGGCAAAAACGCCGAGACCTACAACATTGGTGGCTTTAACGAGTGGACCAATATCGATCTGATTCGATTGCTGTGCTCGATTATGGATCGAAAACTGGGGCGCCCCGAGGGAGCCGGCGAGAAGCTCATCACCTATGTGCGCGACCGCCCGGGGCACGACCGGCGCTATGCCATAGACGCGAGCAAAATTGAGCGCGAGCTCGGCTGGAGACCTTCTGTCACCTTTGAACAGGGCCTCGACCAAACGGTCGATTGGTATTTGAACAATACCGAATGGATCGACAATTTGACTTCGGGTCGCTATTTGGAGTATTACGAGCGGATGTACGGAAGGAGGTAAGTCGGCCGGCTTTTTGTATTTCAATCGGGGCTCAAACGCCGAAAGCCGCTTCAAACCTAAAGAAGCATGTTTGCATACGATCTCGTCATAAAGCTCTACGGTTTCGCAATTCGAATGGCCTCCCGCAAGAACCCCAAAGCCGCCCTTTGGGTGGCCGGGCGAAAGCAGGCCTACGAGCGCATGTTGGAGTGGAGGTCGCGAAATCCCGGAAAGCTGTTGTGGATGCACTGCGCATCGCTTGGAGAATACGAGCAGGGTCGCGGCGCGCTCGAGGCTTTTCAACGAGCACATCCCGATTGGCGAGTCGCCTTGAGTTTTTATTCGCCCTCGGGTTTTGAAATGGCTGTTCCGGCCTCGTCGGTTGAGAAATTCTACCTGCCACTGGACCTCAAGAGCCAAGTAGAGCGCTGGGTTGAGATGCTCCAACCGAGTCTATTCGTTTCCATACGCTACGAGTTTTGGCTCCGCTTGCTTGATGCGCTCTACGAGAAGAAGGTGCCCACCGCAGTGCTCTCTGCTCATTTTCGACCCGACCACTGGTTTTTTAAGCCTTGGGCGAGCTTTGCGCTCCGTCGGTTGAAGCGCCTCGACTCCATCGGAGCTCAAGACCGTGAATCGCTTGTGCTCTTAAGTCAAAAGGGCTTTGAGAATGCCGAATTCACTGGAAATGGAAGGGTCGATCGAGTGGTGGAAATTGCGAAAAACCCCGAGCCTGTAGAGTGGCTCGAGCGCTGGATTCAGGGTCGAAAACTCGTCGTCTGCGGGAGCATATACCTCCATGAACTGCCCATGCTCTTGCCTTTAATCGATGCCCAACCCGAACGACGCTGGCTGCTGGTTCCCCACGAAGTCGATCGCGTTTCGGTTGAAAACATAAGTAAAGAGCTGGGGTCGAGGTCTTTTGCCTTATGGAGCAAGGGCGTTCAAGCCGTGGAGACTCCGATTTTAATCCTCGACTCGGTCGGGTGGCTGGCGAAGTGTTATCGCTATGCCGAACTGGCCTACGTCGGCGGGGGCTATGGCTCGGGAGTGCACAATTTGCTCGAACCCGCGGCCTTTGGCTGCCCCAGCTTTTTTGGGCCAAAGCACAAGGGCTATCCCGAGGCTCAGGCTTTGCTCGAAAAAGGGGCTTCTTTTCGGGCTGAAACTGTAAACGCGGCTTTTTTGGAAGACTTTTCAAGCGAGCCCGAAAGGCGTCCAAGAGCATCGAGGGCAGCTCTGAATTACATTGAAGAGCAAAAAGGGGCGAGCCGTCGCGAACTCGCATTGATCGAGCGCTTTGTACGAGCTTAGGGCGCATGTGCCGAAGATTTTGAAAACTGGCTCGACCGCATCGAGGGCTTCGACTTAATTTGGCTTGGTGTATTGTAAACAATAAGTGCGTCTATGGAATCGGTTCCTCATTCTCTTTTGGGCGAGCTTGACCTGCACTTGTTCGGCTCGGGCAAACACCGCAGGTTGTTTGATGTGCTTGGGGCGCATCTAACAGAACGCGAAGGGGTTAAGGGTTGTCTTTTCTCCGTATGGGCGCCAAATGCCCAAGCGGTCTCGGTGGTCGGTAGCTTTAACGATTGGAAAATTGAAGCGCATCCGCTGTTTCCGCGCTGGGATGCCACGGGCATTTTTGAAGCGTTTGTGCCGGGAGTAGGTCGCTTTGACCTGTATAAATACGCCATTCAGAGCCCCGGGGGTGCTTGGCTCGAAAAAGCTGACCCGCTCGGCAAAAGCATGGAATGCCCGCCCAGAACCGCCAGCGTGGTCTGGGAATCGGAGTTCAGGTGGAGCGATGCCGATTGGATGCGGCAACGAGCAGAAAAGATTGCGCACAAGGAGCCGATTTCGATTTACGAGCTCCACCCGGGTTCGTGGAAGCGAAATCATAAACACGAATCTCTCAGCTACAGGCAGTTGGCTGAAGAATTGACCGCCTATGCCCTCGAACTGGGCGTGACCCACGTAGAGTTCATGCCGGTGATGGAGTTTCCCTTCGATGGCAGTTGGGGATATCAAATCTGTGGCTACTACGCCCCGAGCGCTCGCTTTGGCGACCCGGACGACTTTAAGTTCTTGGTCAATGCCCTGCATCGCGCGGGTTTGGGCGTCATTCTCGACTGGGTGCCCAGCCACTTTCCGGGAGATCCACACGGGCTTCACCTCTTCGACGGAACGGCGCTCTACGAACACGCCGACCCCAAGCAGGGGTTTCATCCCGACTGGAATTCTTACATCTTCAATTACGGCCGAGACGAGGTGCGCAGCTTCCTGATTAGCAATGCCTTGTATTGGTTTGAAGAATACCATGTCGACGGCATTCGGGTCGACGCTGTGGCCAGCATGCTCTATCTCGATTATTCGAGAAAAGAAGGAGAATGGATTCCCAACGATCAAGGCGGGCGCGAGAATCTCGACGCGGTTCGCTTTTTGCGCGATTTGAATACTGCGGTGTATGCCGAGATCCCGGGCGCCATGATGTTTGCCGAAGAGAGCACGTCGTGGCCCGGAGTAACGCGCAGTGCAGACCACGGCGGCTTGGGATTTGGCTTCAAGTGGATGATGGGTTGGATGCACGATTCGCTCCAGTTTTTTAAACGCGACCCCATCCATCGCAATTTTCATCTCAACGAGTTGAGCTTCAGTCTCAATTATGCCTTTAGCGAGCAATTCTGCCTGCCGCTGTCGCACGACGAAGTGGCCCACGGAAAAGGGAGTTTGTTGTCTCGAATGCCCGGAGACTCTTGGCGCAAGTTTGCCAACCTCAGGCTGCTCTATGCGTGGATGTTCGCCCACCCCGGATGCAAGCTTTTGTTTATGGGGGGCGAATTTGGCATGCCGGGCGAATGGAGCCACGACGGACAGCTCGACTGGTGGGCGCTCGAACAGCCCGATCACCTTGGAATCAAGAATTTATATGCTCGGCTAAACAATTTGTACCGCAGCGAATCGAGTCTCTTTGCCGATCAGTATCGAGCGGAGGGATTTGAATTTATCGAACACAACGATTGGCATAATGCCGTGCTCAGCGCCTTTCGCATCGACCGAGAAACCGACCGGCGAATGTTGGTCGTATTCAACTTAACCCCTTCGCCTCGTTCGAGTTATAGAATTGGTGTTCCATTCGAGCTCTCGGCTGAACTCGCCATGAATACCGACGAGCCGGGCTACGGGGGCAGCGGGCAAAAAGTGCTTCATCATTTGCGCAGCGAGGATCGACCTTCTCATGGCAAACCTCATTCACTCGTGCTTGAACTTCCGGGTTTAAGCGCTTTGTATTACCGAATTCTCCCCGTATCGTGAATCGATTTGTATGTGTCCACGGCCATTTTTATCAGCCTCCGCGCGAAAACGCTTGGCTCGATACCATTGAAGTTCAAGAATCGGCCAGCCCATTTCACGACTGGAACGAGCGCATTACTCGAGAGTGTTACGAAACCAATGGCTTTAGCCGGATCCTGAACGAGCGCGGTCGAATTGTCGACATCGTCAACAACTACGCTCGCATGAGCTTCAACTTCGGCCCGACGCTTTTGAGCTGGATCGAACCCAGGCATCCAGAGGTGTACAAGGCCATACTCCAGGCCGATAAGTTGTCTTTGGAGCTCTTCGACGGGCATGGCTCTGCCATGGCACAGGTGTACAACCACATCATTATGCCGCTTGCGAGCTTGAGAGACAAGCGAACTCAAGTGCGCTGGGGCATTGCGGATTTCATGCACCGCTTTGGTCGGTCGCCCGAGGGGATGTGGCTGGCAGAGACGGCCGTGGATATCGAAACCCTCGAAGTGCTGGCCGAAGAAGGCATCGCCTTTACGGTGCTCGCCCCCTCTCAAGCCGCCGAGGTCCGCCCGATGGGTTCTGAACAGTGGCAGCCATTTAACGACGGGCGCAGAGCCTACAGGCATCCTCTGCCCTCAGGGCGTTCGATTGATTTGTTCTTTTACGACGGTCCTCGCTCCAGAGACGTCGCTTTTAACGGTGCGTTGAACGACGGCCTCGGTTTTGCTCGTGGTTTGGTTTCAGGTTTGGATGTAGATCCGCAAGAGCCTCAACTGCTGCACATTGCTGCAGATGGAGAGACCTTTGGACACCACCACAGGCACGGAGATATGGCCTTGGCTTTCGGAATGCGCTATATCGAAGAGAATGCGCTCGCACGGGTAACCAACTACAGCCAGTTTCTCGAGTTGGCACCTCCCACATGGGAAGTCAGGATTCATCAAAACAGTTCTTGGAGCTGCGTGCACGGCATCGAGCGCTGGCGTTCCGACTGCGGATGCCACACGGGTGGAGAGGCCCATTGGAATCAAAAATGGCGCACACCGCTCCGGCAGGCCATTGCGGAGTTGTCTGCTTCGACAGAGCGCGTCTATCATCAGGTACTGGGAGAAGAACTCAGACCTATGGCAGACCGCCTGCGCGACGAGTACATCCAGCTGATGTTGGTCAAAGCGCGCAATTCTGACTCGAGCTGCGATTGGTTTAAGAGAATGCTCGGTTCGTGTCCCGGCTCCGAGCGCATCACCGAGTTGATTCGGGCCTTGGAGATGGAGAAAAACGCGCTCTTTGCCCAAACCAGTTGCGCGTGGTTTTTCAACGACCTCAGCGGAATCGAAACAACTCAGGTTCTACAATACGCATGTCGGGCGATTCAGTTGGCCGATACCTTGACGGGCGTCGATCTCGAAGCTCGATTCTTAGAAGTGCTTTCAGATGCGCAGAGCAATGTACCCGGCATGGGGACGGGAGCCGATTTGTATCGCCGCTTTGTCTTGGTCAAAAGACTCAGCCTCACCCAAGTGGGCATACACTACGCGGTGCGATCGCTCTTCGACGATTCTCCCGACGGCTTGCAGGTGCTCAACTATACGGCCGACAGCGAAGAACTGGTCCGCATTCGCGCGGGGATGCAGATTCTCGCCATCGGACGCACCAAGGTGACGAGCAATGTAACGCTTTCCGAAAAGCGCTTCGGCTTCGCGATTCTCTACCTCGGCAACCACCACCTGATTGGGAATACCGCCGATCAACTTTCAGAAGAGGATTTTAATCTCGCATCTGAAGCTATATCGAACAGTTTTAATTCGGGACATATTTCTCAAACCATCGATCGCATCAAGAGCACCTTTGCCGAGCGCAGTTTTTCGTTCCAAGACCTCTTTTTGGACGAACAACTCAATTTGCTCGATCGCGTCTTGGCGCAGAACATCGAAATGGCTTTGAGTTCGTACGAACGCATCAACGACCGGGTGTACAGTTTGCTCAACGTGATGCGCAACAACAAACTCACCATTCCACCACTTTTGATGCAAAACCTCAGGAGCATGGTGAATCACTATCTCGAAGAGCTCTTGGGCGAACAACAGATCGAAATTTCGATGGTTCGGCTCAAAGAATTGGTCGGAGAAGTGAGTCGCTGGGATCTGTATATCGATGTGGAACGGCTCAATTTCATCACCACCAATCGAATACACTTCCTCATTGAGTCTTATAAACAAGGTCGATACAGCGAGCGCTTTTTGACCCAAGCCTTAGAAGTGCTCGATTTCTTGCAAATGATCGGCGTTCGCCCCGAGCTACACGAGCTGCAAAATTTTGTCTTTGGGCTGTTGCTCTCAGACGATACCGGCAATGTGCACTTTACCGAAAGGCTGCACCGTTTGGCAGAGCGCATTGGTTTTGAAGTGCACGAACTAAAACCGGCTTTTGTTCCCATCCCCTTGTAGAGCTTCGCACCGAAGTCGATCCAATTGCGCCCTTCGTTTGCTCCCTTTTTGGGACACAAAGTCTAAATCGACGCGACAGATCCTTTTGCATTCGTGCCGCCTCTGCCGAAGAGCGAAGACTGGGCTGAATTGGACTCAAAAGAGTTTTTCCTAAAGCATGCGTGGAAACAGCCGTACAGCGAGGTTTGGGTTAAGCTTTTCGGGGACAGCGGAAATTTCTGGGGACTGGGTGAAAAATGCGCAAAGGAACTTTAAGGACATCCTCCTAGTGAGAAATCCCAAAAGGTTGACTCAAGTCGATTATGGGGGTTCTTTTAGAAGTTATTGTCCCAGAATAACTTGAGCGAATTAAAAATCAACGAGGAGTGCGAATATCAACGTGCCTAAAGCCTCTTGACTCCGGGTATGTTGATTTAGAAAACCCAAGGGCAGCGACGCCGAGTCGCACCGAATGCGACTCTACTCGCCCTGAAAGGGCGGCATATATCAGCCCACCGCAACGCGGTGGGCGTAGAATTGCAATCAATAGAGCCCTACAGGGGCGACATATGTATGGTTTGACACGTGAATCGAAGGCCTCCGCGATGTTTTAACACCAACGGACACATGTAGCCCCGCACGATTGTGCGGGGGTGAACATCAAAGCCGTAGAAAGGGAATGAACAACGAAGGCCTACATCCACTCCTACCTTTAAATCGCACCGCCGCGATGCATCGCGGCACTACACAATGCTCATCGGCGAAGCCGGAAAACATCGAACCCCAGACTTTAATAAACAAAACCGGACAAGAGAGGAAATCAGCGCATTTCATTCATGCTGGCTCCAGTGTCATCTAAATGTTTGCAAGAAAACCAAGTCACTCCTCAGAAATATCCCGTGACCCGCTTTTCGTCCATTTTGCACCCGAACATCGCGGTTGTTTGACGATTGCATCACATTTTCTTCATCTGTACTCACAGAGCAGGTTCAGTAAATCGTTTAAATTCACCAACACTGGTAAAGACCCAAATCCAACACAATATGAAAACCCAAGAAGTCGCCGAAAAGCTGGTAGATTACTGCCGCAATGGCCAATTCGAACAGGCGTATGCCGAGTTGTATCATCCCGAGATTGTCAGCGTAGAGCCCAAAGGGGCCGCTGTTGAGCACTGCGAAGGCATCGATGCTGTTTTGGCCAAAAATGCCCAATGGAATTCGATGGTCGAGGCCTTTCACGGTGGAACGGTGAGCGATCCTTTGGTTCAAGACGACCACTTTACCTGCGCGATGAGCATGGACATCACCATGAAGGGTGTCGGTCGGATGGAGATGAGCGAACTGGCAGTCTACCAGGTAGCGGACGGCAAAATTGTCCGAGAACAGTTTTTCTTTACCCCGATGAGTCAGGGCTAAAGTTTTGTTTTCCCCTTTGCTTCGCGTTCATTTGGGTTCGGATTTAACCCCCAGCCCCATGGACGAACTACACGATTGGAACGCCGCACTGAGCCGCATCCGTGCAACGCGCACCCTTTTTGTGCGATTGTTTGAAAACACCCCCGAGGCGAAGTGGGAGCTCGTGCCCTCCGGCCACCGAAACCACATGCTCTGGAACTTTGGCCATGCCACAGTCACCAGCAGCTTGCTGATTTACAAGCCCGCAGGACTTGAGCTTTCCATTCCGCAAGAGCTGTTCGACGCCTATCGCAAGGGCAGTGTTCCCCTTGAGGAAGGAGAAAGTTCAAATGTGCAAAATCGCTTAAAGTCGATTGTGGAGTGGGGAAACCAACAACTTCGGCAAATCGAGCAAGACGCAAAAGGCGGAATCTTCGTCCATCGTTTTGCTTACGAAACCAGTTATGGCCCCATTTTGACCCATTCGCTCGAGGCCGCTCAGTTCGTCGCCGTGCACGAGGCCATGCACCTCGGAATTGCTTTGGCTCAGGCCAAGTCGCTCGCCCGGTTCGACTCCTGAGCGAATCCGATGGGGTCAAAATGTCAGTCGCAAGGGGCGAAGTATGCTCCTTGAACCCCTTGGCGCGTCTTTTGACGGCAGGGAGAAAGCGAATAAAGCGGTAGAACAAACATGAGCAAGACCAACCAAGAGAATCTTCAACAAACCGAGCATCCCCTGAATGAGCAAGTTCAAGACGCGCACTTGGACTTGGAAACCGATGCCGAACTGCCCGATGCGTCCGGAGAGGTTCACGAAGCGGGAGCCCCTGGGCCAGCATCCGGCGCCTCAGACGTTTCGGGGGAGTCGAATTCAGACGAATACCGCGACCGCTACTTAAGGCTGTACGCCGATTTTGAAAACTATCGAAAGCGAACCACCAAGGAGCGCATCGATTTGTTCAGCAGCGCCAGTCGCGATTTGATGACGGCTCTGCTGCCCGTGGTGGACGACTTTGAGCGGGCGCTCAAGGCACTTTCAGACGCGGGGGCCGAAGAACCTCTGATGGAGGGCGTTCGCCTCATCCACTCAAAAATGTACGACATCCTTACCCACAAGGGCTTGCGTTCAATGGAAGTGATCCCCGGCCAAGCGTTTGATCTCGATCGAATGGAGGCCATTACTAAAATTCCCGCGCCCACCGACGAACTCAAAGGCAGGGTGGTCGATGTTCTCGAACAGGGCTACAAAATGGGCGAACAGGTGTTGAGGTACGCTCGGGTTGTCGTCGGTCAAGATTAATCAGATGGCAAAGAGAGATTATTACGAAGTCCTCGGACTCGCCAAAAGTGCCACGGCCGACGAGATCAAGAAGGCGTATCGCAAACTGGCCATTCAGTTTCACCCCGACAAGAACCCCGACGACCCCAAGGCCGAAGAAAAGTTTAAAGAAGCGGCCGAGGCCTACGAGGTGTTGAGCGACTCTGAAAAAAAGCAGAGATACGATCAGTTCGGACATGCGGGCATGGGCGGTGCTGCCGGCGGCGGGTTTGGCGGAGGGATGTCGATGGACGACATTTTTAGCCAGTTCGGAGATATTTTCGGAGATGCCTTCGGGGGTGCTTTTCGCGGCTACTCGGGCGGAGGTCGCGGTGCGCGCGGCAGCAATTTGAGGGTCAAGGTGAAGATGAGCCTTGAAGAAGTGGCCAACGGGGTCGAGAAAAAACTCCGAATCAAGCGCAAAGTCGCGGCCGAAGGGGTTCGATTTTCAACCTGCGAAACCTGCAAAGGCCAAGGTCAAGTCTACAGAATCAGCAACACCATTCTCGGGCAAATGCGCACGGCTACGGCTTGTCCAAGCTGTGGCGGAAGCGGGCGAAAGCTTGAACACAAGCCGCCGGGTGTGGGCGACGACGGTCTTCAAACACTTGAAGAAGTGGTCTCTGTAGAAATCCCCGCAGGTGTAAGCGAGGGCATGCAACTCAAGGTTTCGGGCAAGGGCAATGCCGCGCCCATGGGCGGAATTCCGGGCGACTTAATCGTTTTGATCGAAGAACAAGAGCATTCAGAGCTCAAGCGCGAGGGGCACAACGTGCATTTCGATTTGCAAATTTCGTTTCCCGATGCGGCGCTCGGGGCTCAGGTAGAAGTGCCTACCGTAGGGGGTAGGGCACGCATCACCATTGACCCGGGCACCCAGAGCGGTCAGATTTTGCGACTTCGAGGCAAGGGTCTGCCCGATCTCAACGGCTACGGCAAAGGCGACTTGGTCGTTCACGTGAATGTGTACACCCCGCGAAAGTTGAGTCCAGAACAGCGCAAAACGCTCGAAGAACTCAAAGCGCAACCCGCTTTTCAACCCGACCCCAAACACCGCGAAAAAAGCTTTTTCGACAAGGTAAAAGAGATGTTTTCGTAGAGAGGATTTTTCAGACATCGATCATCATCGAGAAACGGCGTTCATCACCGAAGGGCCGGTCTCTTCGAAAAGACAACCCTAATTTGGCGCTATGGAACCTCTGTTGAGCATTCGATCGTTGGTGAAGCGCTACGGTGCCCACCTCGCCTTAGACGGAATCGATTTGGACATTCCCCGCGCGGAGGTCTTCGGTTTGCTCGGGCCCAACGGCGCGGGTAAAACCAGCCTGATTCGCATCATCAACCGAATCATCGAAGCCGACGAGGGCGAAGTGCTTTTTAACGGCAAGCAAATTACCGCCGAAGATGTTCGGCGCATTGGGTACATGCCCGAAGAACGCGGTTTGTATCCCAAGATGGAGGTCGGAGAACAAGCCTTGTACTTCGCCAAGTTGAAAGGAATGAGCACGGCTGAGGCCAAGACCTCGCTCAAAGAGTGGTTCGAGCGCTTCGAGATCGAATCTTGGTGGAAAAAGAAGGTCGAGGAGCTTTCGAAAGGGATGGCGCAAAAAGTTCAGTTTATCGCCACCGTGGTACACCGCCCCGAGCTCATCATTCTCGACGAACCCTTTAGCGGCTTTGACCCCGTGAATGCTGATTTAGTCAAAGAAGAGATCTTGCGGCTCAATTCTGAAGGAGCCACCATTGTTTTTTCGACCCACCGAATGGAATCGGTCGAGTCGCTCTGCCGCAGGATTGGGCTGATCGATCGCTCCAAACTCGTTTTGCAAGGAGAAGTCGGAGAGGTTCGAAGGCGCTTTCGCGAAAATCTCTATCGAATTGAGTGGAAACCGCTCGCTCCGAACTCCGGCCCCATTTGGCCCGAAGGGGTCGTGGCGCTCGAAACAAATCCCGCTGGAGACGGGGCGTTTCGCGCCTTGCTGAGGATCGAACATCCGGCTACGAAGTCTCAAGTTATGAGCGCCTTGCTCGAAAATGCTGAACCCATCTTCTTCGAAGAAGTCCTCCCGGGCATTCACGAAATCTTTGTCCGTACCGTTGCGGGTCAACTTCATGCATAATGAGTAAAATCGCACCCATTTTTAAGAGGGAATATTCGACCCGTGTGCGGAAGCGGAGTTTTCTGCTCCTCACCATCATCGGCCCCATTCTGATGGCTTCGGTCGGCATTTTGCCCATTTATCTGGCTTCTCTTCCCGAAGAAGCGCGCAGCGTTTTGGTGCTCGACAAGGCGAATGTTCTCCGCGGACAGCGCGGAAACGACGAGGTTCAATTGCGCTATTTGGGGCCCTCGGAGAAGTTCGAACTCGAAGAGGCAAAAAAGCTCTTTTTGCAGACCGAAGAATACGCGCTTTTGTACATCCCCACGGGCAGCGAAGGCGATCCTGATTTTATCGCCCAAAGGGTTCAATTGTTCGGTCGAGACGATGTGAGTTTAGCGGTCAAGGAATACCTCGAAGACGCCATCCGAGAATCGATCGAAAGCGACAAGCTCCGAGCTCAAGGTGTCGATCCCGCGCTGATTGCGCTCACCAAAACACAGGTCGAAATTCACTCATTCAATTTGGGCGAAGACGGCAAGCAAGAGCAGAGCGCCGTGGAGCTCAAAATGGCCATCAGCTTTTTGTCGGCTGTTTTGATGTACATCTTCATCTTTTTGTTCGGAGCTCAAGTCATGACCGGCGTACTCGAAGAAAAGGGGAGTCGGGTGGTCGAAGTGCTGATTTCTTCGGTAAAGCCCTTCGAGTTGATGCTCGGCAAAATTCTCGGAATCGGCGCTGTAGGGCTCACGCAGTTTGCGATTTGGATTGTGTTGACCACCCTGATTTACATAGGTTTTACGAGTCTCTTTCTCGGAGATCGGCTCGAAGCTTTGCGCGCAGCTCAAGAAGCAGGACAAACGCTCGATCAAGGGGGCATGCAGGCCTTGGTTCAAATGGTCGAAAGTCTCAACTTCCCCCTTCTGCTCGGGGGCTTCCTCTTCTTTTTTGTCGCGGGCTATTTGTTCTATGCAGCCTTGTTTGCGGCGGTAGGTGCGGCTGTCGACAATCCGGGCGACACCCAACAGTTCATGATGCCGATTACCATCCCCATTATTGCGGCTTTTGCGGTTTCGACCCAAGTGATCGAGCATCCCGACGGAGCTTTGGCCTTTTGGTTTTCGATGATTCCTTTTACCTCGCCCATTGTGATGATGACGCGGCTGGTGTTTGGCGTGCCTGCATGGGAACTGGGCTTGAGCATGGCCTTGCTCGTCCTCGGTTTTCTGTCGACTACGTGGATCGCAGGCAAGATTTATCGCTCGGGCATTTTGCTCTACGGCAAAAAAGCGAGCTGGGGAGATCTCTGGCGGTGGATTCGCAATTGATTTAAACGAATTCGGTCTTTCCATCCCGGCTTGCCATGAGGCAGTCTACAGCCGTCGCCGCGGGCTTGACTCGCAATCTCACTGTCCTTATGTTCCTTGGTCGCCCAACTCCTTCTGTTCAATATTCTCGACCCTCGTTGGGGCGTAGCTTGGAACCTACGCCCAGGTGAGGTAGGATTTCTAATACTCGCAAAGACTACGAAATTCAAATTCATCATTGCGCAATAAATCACTTTCACGAAAAAATAAGCCCTCAATATTAGAAGTTCCTTTTCGCCAAAACGAAGTAGGAATAACTATCAAATAAAGGCCTTTTACCAATTGATCATCTTTCATGGTAAATTCACCTAAAAAAGACGCATCAAATACCCATGAATAATCCGTTCTATAATCGAGCTTAATTACACTCGAATCTTTACTCCAATTTTCTTTAACATAAAAGAACGAAGTAATATCTAACCCTTCTTCATCTCGAATTCCAATTTCAATATGATCTCTATCGGAAATTCTGAGAACTATTAGACCAAAACTGTTCATTTTCGACACAAATCTAATGGAATCTCCTTCTTGATGAAAAACTCCATAGTCCTCAAAAAGAACCATACCTATAACGCCATTTGCCATGTACTTATTTTCCATCAAACACAAGTGTATCTCTCCCTTAGTAAGTTTTTCATTATCTCTATGGATAAAACACGCATTTTGACCAACCACAGATCCATAAAATATCAAATTGATGATGTGAAAAACAAACAATCTCATCTTGTATTTATAACATATCGAAGTCCATCTGATTTTTCCCTTTTCTTTGCGTAATGATCATAAATAACTCGATCATTATCAGTGTATAATCCCAACTTCTCATCAGGCCGTCTTTTATAACTAGCCTGACTATTTACATAACCCACGGGATCAAGGTGTTTTTTAACTACCTTTTCATTATTGGATATTTCATTTCCAAATAAATTACCCCTTCTGTAGGCCGCATACTCGTCCGTTTTATCATAAAGAAGACCTCCACCAGACTTGCCCGACGCTAAGTCTACCACAAAATCCAATTCAAACGTTTCAAATTGATGCGCATGCTTTAATTCGTGGGCCAAAGATTCCATTGCCGTAACCAATTCCTTATCCTCCAGTTCAAACTGAACTTCAATACGTTCCTCTTCCGAATTGTACGTCAACTTATCCCCCCTCCCTGGGCGTAGGCCCTGTCTACGCGCCAATTTTGTCGTAGCCTCCAGGCTACGAGCCCAGACCAATGCCTAATTGGACAGGGAATACCGTCTGTAAGCACTTCTCGACATGGCTCTTTGTCCGGGCTTCGGTTTGACTTTCCTTACTCAATATACAACCCGCTCGGGAAAATGTTAGGCCGCTGGAGCGGCCCTCAAAAGTCCGGCGTAGGCTGGGGACTACTCAGCCGAGAGGGGGTAGTGTGATACTCCTTCGGTTTCGCTAAACGCGTCTTTCGATGGGGGTGGCAGTATGATCATTGCCTACATGTCGACAACTGTAAAAAAATGGCGAATCACTTTCCCTTGAGTAAAACTGAATTCACTTGAACCAACCGCGCTCTTTATTTTGAAATCACAAGAAGGCTGTCGATTAACAAACTTTTCCATCAATCTATATCCCTTTGAGACATCTTCATTAACAGATATACGCATTTCTTCATTTTGTACAACCACGAATAATACTTCTTCTTCATCGAGCACCCACAAATCTCGTACATCTGCCTCTTTAATGCCAAATTTAAGACGCGAATAACAACCGCTCTCAAACTCCATACGAACAAAATCATTCTTTAAAAATGTAATTAATACCACTCCAGTATCATTAATGACATGTGGTAGAAAGCTATTGATGCTACTTTGAATTTCATATTGAAATTTGTTTGGAATACTGTCTCTATTTGGCATCCGTTTCGAACGACAACCAATAAAAAAAGTTAATATCAATGTGCCGACAACGAAACGAAATAATATCACCTTCATTTCAATTTATATTTGGCAATTGAATTATACCGAAAAAGCGAATTCTTATTGTCAACAAACCAATCCACATGGCCCGTAAAATCAAACTGATTTCGCAATATATTCATAGTATTAATATGCGCCGTTTTATCTCCTATCAAACCGTCATCATAACCTGACGGACCAGTTCCATTTGGATGGTTGTGCCTCGTACTGAGATTATTTGAAAATCCGTCTCTTACTAAAGTTCCTAATGCTGGCCGAGCACCAAATTCTATTCCATTAGAATTTCTTGTGGTGGTCAGGATGCTCCGACTTTCACCATTCTCATTTTGACCTTGAGTTAATGAATATTCCTGAATTCCCTTAGTATCAGATTGATAGTCACGAAGAAAATTAAATGTTACTCGCGCCGCATCTTCCTGATCATTGAAATTAATCATCTGAATTTCAATATTCTCTCCATTCTCCCTATTCTTAGCATTCATTATTCTACTATCATTAAAAGTACCCGATTTGTAGGTAACCGCTGCAGTAGAACTTAAATCAGAGCTATAAAGCACATCAAAATCATCACCGCCTGATGCGGCTTCTTCAGGATGAGTTTCTGGGTCGATTGGTTCAATTGTCCCATCAGGACCCGGACGATAACCGTGTTTCCCATTAGGATCTATGAAAGCCAAAGGATTATTATAAGAAAAATGATAAGGAGTTTGATTCATGTCCCTGTAATACTCAGGATCCACACTCAACCATACCGACCACTCCGGCTGATAATACCGCGCGCCGTAGTAACCAAAGCCTGTTTCGTTGTCGAACTCTTTAGCATTGAACTGGTACCGGCTGCTAAAGCTCCCCGTATACGCATGCCGCTGCGCCAGCACCTCTCCGAACGCTGAGTAGTGGAAGAACTGATACACCCCGCCCCAACGGTCGGTGACCATCTCCGTATTCCCCAAATAGTCCGGGTGGTACCAATACAGCGCATTCTCGCAACCGGCTCCATGGTCAGGAGCGTGATACTGGCTGATGTCGCAAATACACGCAGGCTCGCCATTGCAGATTTGCACCGCCGCGTCAAAGTCGGCGTCCGAGAATGTCATGCGGTAACTCGGAGCTTCCCAATGGAACTGCTCCACCTCGAGTTCAGACAAATCCAAGGCATTCAGCACCCGATCCAATTCTAGGGTAAAAGGCGTCGGATCCCCATTGGCCGCAGGGTCCAAGACCGCCTCAGTGGGCACAGAACCCGTAACCTCTGAAGCAATCCGGATAGAGTTCATATAGTAATGCCGAGTGGCGTCAATCCAATCGCCATGATGCGACGTCACATAGTTGCCGTTCACATAAACCGTTGGCGTCGTCAGCTGAAGCGTTGCACCAGGCCCCTGACCATTCAACGCCACCGAACTGCCAATCAGGGAGTACTTCATTAAACGCTCGCCGTTGTAGTCGTAAATGTAGCTGTGGATGCCCTTGTTGTTTTGAACCGCAGAGAGACGTTGGGATTCGTCCCAAACCATTCTATCACCTCAGCTCAAGAGACTCTCAATTTACTCAACCGCCAAAAGCGATAAACCAGCCAAGTGGCGCTCACCGTGAGGCCAAAGGCAAGCGATCCCCAAACGGCCACGGTCCCGTAGCCGAGCTTTATTCCGAAGAGCCATCCCAATGGGAGGGCGAGCAGCCAGTACGAAACGAACGTAACAAAGGTGGGATAGCGCACGTCCTCCATTCCGCGCAAGGCACCGAGCGCCACAACTTGCAAACCGTCAGACAGCTGGAAGAGGGTCGCGACCACGAGCAAGATCGATGCCAGCTTAATAACCTCGATATCAGGAGTGTACAAAGCCGGAAGCCAGTTTCTGCCGAACAGAAAGACCAAGCCCGAAAACATCATAATCGCAACCCCCAACGTCAAACCCACCAGACCCGCGCGGCGCGCCTTGCCCGGACGCTTCAAACCCAGCTCTGTGCCCACTCGAATCGTAGCAGCCGAAGAGATCCCCGAAGCGCCCATATAGCTGATGCTCGCCAGCGAAATGGCAATTTGATGCGCCGCCAGAGGTACGGCTCCCAAAGTGCCAACCATCAAGGCGGAAAGGGCAAAAGCGCTCACTTCAAAGAGATACTGCATCGAAGTGGGCAGCCCCAATCGAACAATCGATCGAATGGTTTCTCGATCTGCCCGCTCTTTAAAGACACCCGTCCAGTAAGCCGAGTATCGCTCGGAACGCACGGTCGAAAAGATCATGGCCACGGCCATCAGAACGCGAGAAATGAGCGTGGCATAGCCGGCTCCGAGCAAACCGAGTTTCGGAAAACCGAGCCATCCGTAAATCAAAAGTGCGTTGAGCACGACGTTCAATCCGTTGCCGAGCAAGCTAATGCGCATGGCCGTTCGGGTGTCGCCCAAACCTTCGATGAACTGTTTGGCTGTCAAGAAGACCATCATCGGCAGAAGACTCAAAGAAATCACGGCGAAATATCCGCGACTCAGATGCGCTACTTCAGGGTCTTGACCCATTCGACCTAAAAAAGGAATCAATCCGAGCAAAATCGCAACCAAGGCGATGCCGAACACCAAATTCAGCTTGAGACCGTTGCGCAGAATCGAACCCAATTCGAGCTTGTGGTCACCTCCGCTCAGGTTGGCGCTCAGAGGCGTCATTCCGTAGGCCATGCCAATCCCTAAAACCAGGGGGATGACAAACAAACTATTGGCAAAGGCAGATGCCGCGAGCGGAACCGCGCCAATGCGACCCACCATGGCGCTGTCGGCCACACCGACCGTAATATGACCGATTTGCCCGACCACTACCGGCCAGGCGAGATTCAGGGTTGTGCGGTATTCGCTGCGGACCTCAGCTGAGATCCCCTTCTTCATCCATGGCCTCGTAGCGATCGAGTTCGCGCTCATAAAAATCCTGAGCTTGGTCGATCAGTTGCATGAGCTCGTCGCTGAGCTCTTCGTCTTCTTTGACATCTACTTCGTCTAGCCACTCTACTTCTTCGGCGTCGAGGTCGAGAATAAAGCGCGGAAACTCAGTGTGGATTACGAAAACGGCATCGGGTAAGTCCGAGTTGTCTCCGAGCAAGAACTTCGGGATCATGGCGAGCGGATTTGTCCAAAGGTAGACCAAGCGCAGCTTTGCTCCCGAGCATCGCGCTTTATTTTTACCAAATGGATGGTTTTGAATCGAAAATAGAGCGAGTTGAAGATTTGGGCATTCTCGCCGACCGTCTTTTAGGGCTCATGCCCCGGGGTGTTTGGGCCTTGAGAGGCGATTTGGGGGCGGGCAAGACGGCTCTGGTTCGCGCGGTATGCGATCGCCTCGGGGTCCGAGACGGGGTGGGGAGCCCCACTTTTGGTTTGATTCACGAGTATTTGGATCGAAACTCGAAGCCTGTTTATCACTTCGATTGGTATCGGCTCGACACTCCGGCTCAAGTGCTCGAACTCGGGGTGGACGAACTGTTCGAATCCGGGGCGCTTTGTCTGGTCGAATGGCCTGAACGCGCCGAGGAGCTCTTGCCCAAACAAAGGCTCGAAGTTCGAATCGAGCTCGAACAACAAGGCGCCGATTCGGCTCGTATCTTTACGGTTTACCGCCTATGAGTACCTCTCGTTTGGTCGATCTGCCTTTGCACGAGTTTCAAACTCAGATCGAAATACTCGAAACCCTGCGCAAAAGGGGCAGTCTCGAAATCGGAATCCCGAAAGAGACCTGCCTCCAAGAAAAGCGCATTGGTTTGAGCCCCGAAGCGGTTTCGGTTCTCGTGAGCAACGGCCACAGGGTTCGGGTAGAAAACGGAGCCGGCGAGGGCGCTCGATATTCCGATCGAGATTACAGCGAAGCAGGAGCCGAATTGAGCGAGGATCCGAAAAGCATCTTTGCCTCGAACATCGTTTTAAAGGTCGAACCTCCGAGCGATGAAGAAATTGCCTGGCTCAAGCCCAAGAACTTACTCATCAGTGCTTTGCAATTAGGGGCGAGAGATCGAGATTATTTTAAAAAGCTGATTGACAAACGCATCACCGCCTTGGCATTTGAACGCTTGATCGACGACGACGGGGTCTTGCCGGTCGTGCGGTCCATGAGCGAGATTGCGGGAAACACCTCCATCTTGATCGCCGCCGAACTCTTGAGCAATACCCGAGAGGGCAAGGGCTATTTGTTGGGCGGTGTAAGTGGGGTTCCGCCTACAGAGGTGGTTATTATCGGGGCGGGCACCGTGGGCGCTTTTGCCGCCCGAACTGCCCTAGGCCTCGGTGCAACGGTTAAAGTGTTCGACCGTTCGCTCTCGCGCCTCAGACGCCTTCAATCTTTGCTGAAAGAGCCGGTGTATACGTGCATGGTTCAAGAGCGGATTCTCGCCAAGGCGCTTCAGAGGTGCGATGTCGCCATCGGGGCAGTGCGCTCAGAGAATGGCCGCACCCCGACCTTAGTTTCAGAAGGTATGGTGATGGGGATGAAGCAAGGTTCGGTCATCGTCGACGTCAGCATCGATCAAGGGGGGTGTTTTGAGACCTCCGAACTCACGAGCCACGAGCATCCCACCTTCGTCAAACACGGAGTGATTCACTATGGCGTGCCAAACATCCCCTCGCGGGTAAGCCGCACGGCCAGTTTCTCCCTTAGCAATGTGCTCGGTCAACTCCTGCTCGAAATCGGAGAATGCGGCGGGGTTGAAGAAGTCCTGAGACGCAGACCGGGTGTGCGTTCAGGCTTGTATCTCTACAACGGAATCCTGACATCTCCCGCTCTCGGAACTCATTTTGACCTCCCTTTTTCGGAATCGGATTTGCTTTTTCAATGAACGAGATGTTCGAGGGCTTCGGCCGGCGCTTTGCGTTTTTCTCTGTCGGTTTGGTCTTGGGCAGCGCCTTGGCTTATTTCTTTTTTGGTTCTCGCGACATCAAGTGCAGCTACTTTCCCAACGACCGAGTGCTCAACGATATGTCTCAGAAAGAGCTCTTTGTCCATCCCGAAGCCGAGGCAGCCATGCGCGCAAACGGGATTGATTCTCTGGAAATCAAACAGATTTTTAGAACGGGAAAAGTCGATTTTAAAGCGAGCAAGACCGATCTGGATTCCTGCAAGGAATACGTTATTGCAAGCCGCGGCAACGAGCCCGGGTTTAAATCGCGTTGGGCCAACTGCGACTCGGTTGTTCGGCTGCTCGACTGGAGCTTGGAATAAATCTCCGGCTCTTTGATTTAGCGCGATGGACAATACAAGCGCGCTGATTTAAAGGAGTCGCCCAGCGCCTCTGTCGCCATCAACTCCGCCTCCTCTGCAACTCCTTGCGAATCAGGCCGAGTTCGCGTCCGGTTTGCCCTCCGATCGAGGTGTTTTCTTCAGCGCGGCGAATCAAATAAGGCATCACCTCAGCAACCGGCCCAAAAGGCAAGTATTTGACCACATTATAGCCTGCCGAAGCGAGATTAAAGCTCAAGTGGTCGCTCATACCATAAAGCTGGCTAAACCAAATTCGAGAGTCGCTTGGCTCGATCGAGTGCTTTGCCATTCCCTCGGTCAAAAGTGAGCAGCTGCGTTCGTTGTGCGTGCCCGCCACAAGCGCTGCATGATCGAGAGATTCGAGCATCAGTTCCAGGGCGAGGTTGTAATCTCGATCGGTCGATTCTTTGTCGGGCTGTATGGGCGAAGGCAAGCCGAGTTGTTCCGCGCGTTCGCGCTCCTTTTCCATGTAAGCCCCGCGAACCACTTTGAATCCCACCTTAAAGCCGCCTCCCTTGGCCTCGAACAATACCTTTTTGAGATAGTCGATTCGATCGTGGCGGTACATTTGTAAGGTGTTGTAAATAAAGACTTTATTATTGTTATAAGCCTTCATCATCTCCAAGCTCAATGCGTCTGCGGCGGGCTGCATCCAGCTCTCTTCGGCATCGAACATCACGGGGACACCGGCTTCGACCGAGGCCGAACAAATCGAACGAACTCTGTCGACCACTCGCTCCCATTCGGTTTGTTCCGAAGAACTCAGCGTTTGCCCCGAGCTTATTTTTTCCCAAAGGGCAATGCGGCCCAGGCCCGTAGGCTTGAACACACCGAGCGGTATTCCCGGCTCGCTCTTTGCCGAGCGAAGGGTGCGAATGGTGACCTCTGTTGTGCGGTCAAAATCGGCTTCGCGCTCTTTGCCTTCGACGCTGTAATCGAGGATCGAAGAAACTCCGAAGCCCTTCATTTGCTTCACTACGGGCAAGCATTCCTCGATGGTTTCTCCCCCGCAGAACTGGCGAAACACCGTGGGGCGCACCAGGCCTTTGATCGGCAAACCCGCGCGCAATGCCCAAAGCGCGAGCTTGCTTCCGCTTCGAACCAGCGCTTGATTTCCCAACATTCCGAACAACCACTCAGCTCGGCGCAGATCGCCATTCGAGCGCATTTTAAAGGCAGTTCGCGTATCGGTAAAATCGATCATACCCAAGGGTTTTTTAGCGGCGGGCAAAGATACCTTCAGCACTTTACCTTTGATCGTGTTCATGATAGATCAAACTGCGGTATACCCTCCCGAGTTCACCGAATCCATTAAAGATTTGATCGAACTCCTGGGAGATCGGCTTCAAATCAGACAAACAGCTCCTTCGGTTTTTGTGCTTGCCGACGAGAACACCGCGCGGCAGTGTTACCCTAGTATTCTCGAACACTGGACACTTCCCGGGTCTCTTGTCTTGATCGAGGTCGCTGCGGGAGAAGGTTCAAAAGATTGGACAAAGTCTGCGGCGGTTCTCAAGGTGCTCTCGGAAAAAGCGGCCAATCGATCTTCGATTCTCCTGGCGCTCGGCGGCGGGGTTATCACTGATTTGGGCGGATTTTTGGCTTCTGTCTACATGCGCGGAATTCGATTTGCGCTGATTCCCACCTCCCTTTTGGCGATGGTGGATGCCTCTATTGGCGGAAAATCGGGGCTCGATGTCGGGGGGGCAAAGAATCTGGCCGGGCTTTTTTGCAGGCCTGAAGCGATCGGGGTATGGCCGGGTTTTTTGAAAACACTTCCCGAATCAGAGCTCCGACAAGGGATGGCCGAAATGCTAAAACACGCCTTAGTTGCATCCAAAGACCACTGGCATTCGCTGAGCGGTTCACAAGAATCCGTGCTTCGTGAATTTAGAAACTCGAGCCTGAAAGCCATGGGGTGGATCCGCGAGAGTGCCCGAATCAAATTTGAAATTGTCCAAGCCGACCCCCTCGAGAAGGGCTTGCGCTCTGTATTGAATTTTGGACACACCGTGGGGCATGCCGTAGAATCGGCTCTTTTGGAATCGGGCAGCCCGATCGGTCACGGGCAAGCGGTTTTGTTTGGGATGCGGGTCGAGTTGGTTTTGGCCGAAGCGCTCTTGGGTTTTGAGGATCGCGCCCAAGTCGACGCGGTTCTTTTGGATTGGAGCGTATGGTTTGAGCGAGCATCTACAGACATCGAACGCATGGTTCATTGGATGCGATTCGATAAAAAGCGAAGTCAGGGGACGCTGAGGTTTGCATTGCCCAAAAAAATAGGCGAGGCCGTTTTTGGGGTGGAATGTTCTGAAGACGAGGTGCGAAAAGCTCTTAAAAAGCTTTGGTGAATTCCGATTTCTCAATTTTGCATTGGGACGGAGTGCCGAGAGGTCGGGTGCGCATCGAGCTTCCGCGCTCCAAGAGCATTCTCAACCGCGCTTTGATCTTAAGTGCGCTTTATCCCGACCGATTCAAGGCCTTGCGAATAGAGCCGGAAGATCTCGAAATTGAAGATGTGGCCTTGCTCTACACCGCGCTGAACCAACCGGAGCTCAGTTTTTTCGACTTCGGGCTCGCAGGCACCTCGGCTCGCTTCTTTTTGGCATACGCCTGCGCTCAAGGGCTTGAAATCGAGATCGATGCTTCAGGTCGAGGGCGAGAGCGTCCCCTGGCTCCACTCATCGATGCCTTGCGCGCTTTAGGGGCCGAGATTGAGGAGCTCGGAGAGGCAGGTCATTTTCCGCTGAGAATTCGATCGAGTTCGTTGAAAGAAAAAAAGGTGGCACTCGATGGTCGCGTTTCGAGCCAGTTCGCCAGCGCTTTGATGATGATCGCCCCTTCGCTCGAGCATGGCCTTGAAATTGGCTTGAGCGCTGAAGCTGTTTCCGAGAGTTATATTGATTTGACGGCTCAAATGATGCGGCGCTCGGGTTTTTCTCTGTCTAAAAACCCGCACTCTTGGACGGTTCAAGCTGCGTCTTCTCTCAATGCTCGGCTCGATCTGCATGTGGACGATCGAGACTGGAGCGGTGTGATTTACTTCGTTCAAGCACTGATTTTGGGATGCTGCGACAGCCTTGAATTCACGGGACTTCAAAAAACAGGTTTGCAGGCAGACGAGGTTTTGATTGAAATCCTGAAACCCTTGGGTGTGCATTGCCTCGAGGGCGAAGAAGGCTTGGTATTCACCCGGGAACCGAATTTGCGCGCAATGCCCGAAACCACTTGGGATGCCCGCACTTGGCCCGATTTGGCCGTGGGCTGGGCGCATTTGGTCCAAGCGGTAGGGGGCGCCGGGCGAATCAACGGCCTGAGCACTTTGAATTCCAAGGAATCGAAGCGGCTCGATGCCCTTGCTGCAAGACTTTCCCGGCACGGCTTGGCTGAACGCCCGGACGGCGATCAATTGCGTCTGGAAAACGGCCGGGTCAATCCCGAACGCTTGGCCTTCGACAGCTTGGGAGACCATCGTTTGGCGATGTCGTGTGCGGCTTGGTCGGTTTTTGGGGAACTTTCGATTCGCGGTGCGTCGACGGTCGTCAAGTCGTTCCCTCGTTTTTGGGTCGAAATGTCAAAGCTCGGAATCGGGTTTACCAGCGGGCATCCCACTGCAGTTGAACATACCAAGGATTGAGCGCATCGAGTTCGGCGCGTTCGATGCGCTCTCTACGCGACAAACGGAGCCAAAAACTCTGATTTCTCGACGTCCTCACACGAATTAAAGTGTTTATAAACAGGGCCTTGCCACTGTATGCCGGTATGGAAAAGCTCCCGATAGGTCCTGCTTCGTAGAGGTAGAAGCGGTTGTCCCAACCCTCGGAATCGATCCAGCCCAATTGAGTAGTAAAGCTCCAGCCTAGGCCTGAAACTTCTTCTTCTTCAGTTAGATCGCGAACTGCTTTGACAGAGAGCATCCAGGCAATTCCCCTGGAACGGGGGTATTCGACCTCAAAGGGCGTTCGTTCAGAGAAATTTCGAAGGTGTCGAAGCGAGGCTGAAAACCGCCGGTTCGGCTGGGTTTTCCACTCAGCGCTCCAGCCCCAACGCGATCGATCTTGTCGCTCCTCAAAACGCGCTCCCGAAGTTTCAAGCACTGTTTTGCGGGCATTTCCCGATAAGCGCAAGCTGTGAATTCCATTGATTCGATAATCGAGACCTGTCAAAAGGCCTGATTCGAGCTGTTCCCCCGATTTGAGCTCGAATTCTCGGCTCCCGATCACCCCCAGCCGAGCCCTCCATCGGTTTCCGAGCGGAAAATCTGTGTTCCATTGGAGGCTTTCAAGGGATTTGAGATCGAAATCTCGAAGGTCGAACGAGGCCGCACTTCGAAATTCTAAGTCCCGCTTCTCGAGTCGAATGGCTGTGAAGACTTCGCCCGGCAAACTCCAATCGACCCCTGTGCAAAAAGCCAGGCCTTTCGAGTTCACGGAGTACACGCCCTCGGCATAGGCCTTGGCTTCTGACAGGGGCACCAGAACGTCGACCTGAATCAAGTGCTCCGATTGGCCTTCGAATCCCGAAGCGCGAAAGGCTTCGGCGGCATAGACCTTTTGGTGATGCGTGCCCAGGCCCAAGCGATATCGTTCTTTCGAATACACGGCTGCCCAACCCGACAGCGAGCTGCGCAAGGCCGAGCGCCCCAAAATTTCGTTTGTGCTTCGGTGGATTCCGCCCGAGCGCAGAGCCATGGGAATTCCGTCTTCGAGCCGAACATCTCTCGCATTGATCGATGCATAAGCCGCCAGCCGAAGCTTCCCCAATCGCCACTCGCTTGAAATGCCCCTCAGGCCATAGTCTTCGTCTCCACCGGCATAAGCCGTGCCCAGCCGCGGGTGTCGCAACAGGGCACCCGAACCCGGATTGAAGCCCGGGAGCGACCACATCGCCAAACCTTGTCCCGATTCGAATCGAAAATCGCCCAGAATCAGTCGTGTAGGAATGAGTTTATGTGCGGGACGCCTCGGTGTCCATTCTAAAAAGCCCGAAACGTGGTCGAATAAGAGCGGCCCGTTCGCAATCGTCCCTACTGCAAAGCGCTCTCCGGGGTCAGAGTCTAAGAGCAAGGCGGCCCTCCAAAGGTTGTTCCGCTTCCATTCGTATCTGAACCGAGTAGACCAAACCGGAGCTCCCGGCATCTCTTCTCGAAGGTCGCGGGCTTGCGTACTTGAGTATTCAAGCCCCATTTGGAGCTTGTGTTCTGTGCGATTCCTCGCTTTTGGCCCTCTGCGCGGTTCGAACTTGAAGCGATGGGCGAGGGTGAAAATATGAGCCGAATCCAGGCCTGGAACGGCTTTCAGTTCTTGGGGATGCGCGGGAGGGCCATTGCGGGCGAGAAAATGCCAGAGATTGCTCGCGATGAATTCGTCCATGCCGGGCAGGGCCGCGAGCTCCATGAGGCTCACGGTTTCGGCGCTCAGAACTTCGGGTTCTCGACCCCAGTCGACAAGGGCCTCTGTCCAGGCCGAATTTTCTGCGCTTTCTTGTGCTCTTTCAGCCCATTCGGCCATGGGTTCGAGCCGCGTTGCGCTTTCTGAATCGCTTGTGCTCGGCTCCTGCGCCCACAAAGGCGACAATTGAGCCATGAACATCGCTCCGAGAGCCAAAGTGGCCATCCATGGGCAAGCTTGAGATTTCATCTGCTCAATCGGTCTTGTACGTCAGCGCGATGTTGAGCCAAGTAGGAGTGTTCCAGCCCATTTGAACCGAACTCGTCAACCCCCAACGACCCATCTGCGTACCGACACCCGCAGTCCATCGACTTGGACGCCCCAGCCAACCAAAGCCTATGCTGAGCTGAGTTTTAGGCTGATACAGTACCCCAAATCTGAAACTCTCGCCCAGGGGTTCGAGCAGGTATTCCGCTCCCAAACGAGTCGCACTTGAGGCCTGATAGAGTGCTGAAAGCCGCGCATAACTTTGTGTTCGGCTCATTCCGCCCTGATCGGCAGGGCTTCGGTTGGGATTGAAAACGGCCGCGCTCAGAGTTGTTCTTTCACCACTGCGATAGCTCGCAAAAAGCCCCGCTGCGATGCTGTGTCTCGAAGGATGGTCAGACGCCTGCCAACGCAATATTTCCAATCGGCATCCGATATCAAAAATTTCGCTCAATTTCAGGGCGTAAGTCGGGAGGAACCGATAACTCGAAAAATCGGAATTGCCGAGACGCTCAATACCCAGACCCCATGCTGAATTTCGGTTCATCGGAACCACGAGAGAAAATCGCTCAAGAGAGGCATCGGGAACCCGCGGCAGCCGGCGGTGTTCGAGTCCGAGTTCAACAGAAGTGCATTCTGTCAGACTCGTCGATTGACCAAACACCGACCAAACCGCCTCAGAAAAGGGGGCGACGCTTCCCGCCATCTCAGACAAACCGCTCCCGTAGTGAGCAGTCGACTGCGCCGCGCAGCCTCCCAACCAAAGAACCAACACAAACCTCACACCGCAAATGTGAGAATAGTCTGAACAATATGAAATCCGAGGCGCGCGGTTTTTTCAACCTTTCGCGACGCATTGCGCACTTTTTGTTCGCCATCATGCCGGGGTTCTTTTTTTGCAGCCAAGCAGATGCCCAGACTGATTTTCCACTGTCTAAGAGCCAGGTTGGTCGAGAAGCTCTCTCGTGGAGCAAACGCAGCTTTTACCGCTCAGATGGACTTCCCTTGAGCCCCATATTGTCTGCGGTGCGCGACCCCACAGGATCTCTCTGGCTCGGCACCGAAGGTGAAGGGCTGTTTCACTGGAACGGTGAATCGCTTCGGCCCATCCCCATTTTTGCCCAGAGGTTCGTCCAGAGGCTCTCGGTCGAAGGCGATACCTGCCTCTTGCTCTCGAGCGACGCCGGGCAGACGCGATATCGCCCATATCCGCCGATCGAGCGCGCGGTTTTTGAAGCGCCCGCATTCCCGTTTATCGCCTTTAAAACCAGAGCTGGGGCTCATTGGCTTGCCGCCGACGGCTGGGGAATTGGTCAGATTGACGAGCGGGGCCAAACCCGACTGATTCGCGCCTCTCCGGGAGCCTTTACCGGATTGGTCTTGTTGAACGAGGGGGCATTGCTTTTCTCGAATTCCGAGGGTTTATGGAGGCTGAAAGACACCCTCGAAATTGCGATAGCCCGGGGCAACATCGGGGCCTTAGTCACGGCAGATCAGCTGTCGTACGCTTATTCCACGCCCGATGAGTTCAAGATTCAGACTTCCGGGCACCTCTACAGTTTTTCAGCCCCCGGAATTGAACGAATTGAAACCGATGGCCAATGGTATTATGCGCTTTCAGACGATAGTTTGTTTGGAGTTCGCTCAGATGGTTTGATGGTGAAGAGCATCGCAAGCGGAGACTTTGACTGGGTTCGCGGCTTTTCATCTAGTTCAAATGAGCTCATATTGAGCGGATTAGGAAGGCTTGAGATCTTTAAGCCCCGCCTCGCGAACCTGCTCAATCTTCCGAATGGATTTGACCCCAAAGGAATCGAGGCAGACGAATCGGGGCTTTGGCTTCACGGGGTCGATGGTTGGGCGCTCTACCGTTCAAATAATCAGTCGTTTGAAGCAAAATCAAGCCCGGGCATCGGGTTGGTGTTCCGCAGTTTTTACGATCGAGGGCGGACGTGGATCGCGTCCGAAACGGGGGTTTATTCGATGACGGCCTCGGGCTTGAAGCCCATTTTGCCCGAAGGAGGCCCCGAGTTTTCATTCGATATGTCTACAGACGAGCAGGGAGTCTGGGTGGCGTGCTCGGAGGGCCTATATCGCATGGAATCGGGTAAATCGATGCAGATCGAAGCCCCCGGCCTGTCTGAAATTGAAGTAGATCCCGATGGATCTCTCTATGGAATCAGCTTTGAACAAGATCTCGTTTTTCGAGCCAAGGGCGAAGTTCAAAGCACCGCTGAGCGCTTGTCAGGAGAACGCTGGGTGGGTTTTGTTCGCGATGCCGTGGGTTCGGTCTGGGGTTGCACGGCCTCGGGAGCGTCACACCGCTACGAAATTCGCGGAGATCGAGCGGTGCTCCGGCAGGCGGAGTTGAAGTCCGATCAAGGGCGCCTCATCGCTACTTCGTTTACGAGCGGCGGCAAAGTGTCTCTTTTGTTTGAGTATGTCCTCTTGGTCGGCCAATTGAATTCTGAAGGTCGTTTTCAGGCACAAAGGGCGTTCTTGCCCGATCTCGATTACGAAATCAGCACTGCCGAGAATGTTCGCATCGCTTTGAGCGGAGATCGCCTTTGGATTCTTACCGAAGGTCAAATTCAAGAACTCGTTTTTGGAAGTGCTCCCGCGATTCCGCTGCCCGTGCTCGGTTCGTTCGAAACGGCCACAGGCCTGGGCAAAGCGCTTGAGGGCAAGGGATTCGCCATAGAGCTTCACCCTTTTGAGCTGCCCTATCATTCGAGCTTCCTGAGAATAGGCTTGGGAGACGGCCCCAATGCAGAGCCGGGAAGGTGGAGTTATCGCTTTGAACTCGAGAGTGTATTGCGCAAGAAGAAGGTTCATTCAACCGGGCACGAGGCCCTGTTCCCCACTTTGGAGCCTGGGAGTTATGCGCTCCGAATGTGGCGGGTTGAAAACGGTACGGGCCTCGAATCGCCCCCGCTGGAGTTCAGTTTTAAGGTGGTGCCTCCCTTGTGGCAGCGCTGGTGGTTCATTGGTTTGGTATCGCTCGTTTTGGGGGTCATGGCCGTGATTTTGGTGAGGGCTCGAATCGAAAAGGTCCGCGAAAGCGCTCGGATTGAACGAGAACTCGTCACCTTGGAATCCACGGCGCTCCGGCTCCAAATGAACCCGCATTTCATCTTCAATGCCCTCGATTCGATCTCTGCTTTCATCTTTCGCAACGACCCCGCTCAAGCCACCCGCTATCTCAGTTCTTTTGCCCGGCTGATGCGGGCCACCCTCGATTCTTCGCACGAGAGTTTTATCCCCTTATCAACAGAGCTTCAAGTACTTAGAAGTTATCTCGAACTCGAACGGCTGCGCACGGGTGAGATTCTTGAATTTTCGATCGAATGTCCCGAAGAATGGGTCGATCGGCTTCAGGTACCCCCGATGGTGATCCAGCCCTTTGTCGAAAACGCGGTAAAACACGGCCTGAAACCCCGACGAGGTCAAGGCAAGATTTCGGTCGATTTTGAGGTGCTCGAAGATGCGCTCGAAGTGGTGGTCGACGACGACGGGGTGGGAAGAGCCGCGGCCAGGGCCTTGAACGAACGGCTCGGAATTCAGAAGTCGAGCAAGGGCATGGGCATTACGGAACGAAGGCTCGAACTCCTGCGAAAGGCCTACGGAATCGAAGTGCGCATCGAGGTGAAAGACAAAATCGACCCTCAGGGAATTCCCCTCGGCACCCGCGTGCGAATCGTTCTGCCCAAGGTTGAATTCGATGCGTGAAGCCTTAGGGCGCTTCGCTTTATCATTCGAAGGGCCTTGTTGCGAAGCCCGCAGCCCCAAAGGCAAGCTTCGATATGCTTGGCTAGTCAAACCGAATATCTTTGATTTTCATCATCACTATACCCCAGATCCCCATGATTCGAGTTTTGCTGGTCGACGACGAACCTTCTGCCCGCGAAGGGCTCATTGGTAAGCTCAAGTTGTTTGCCCCCGAAGTTGAAGTAGTCGGAGAAGCATCGGGTGTGGCAGAGGCCTTGAGTTCTATTGAAGAAAATACGCCCGATTTGCTCTTTCTGGACATCAATCTCGCAGGCGAAACGGGTTTTGAACTGCTTGAAAAGCTCGAAGGGCGAGAGGAGGAATCTCGTCCCGAGGTGATCTTCTTGACCGCGCACGACGAATTTGCGCTTCGGGCCATCAAGTTTAGCGCGCTCGATTATTTGCTCAAACCGATTGATCCCGAAGAAATGGTCAAGGCCTTGCGCAAGTTTGAAGAGCGCAAAGGCGCAGCCCGCGGAGGGTTGGGCGTGTTGATGGAAAATATGCGCGCGGGAGGCGACACTCCCAAGCGGATTGTGGTGCCGACCTACGACGGGCTTCACATTTTAAAGGTGAGCGACATCATTCGCTGCGAGTCGAGCTCGAACTACACCTATTTTCATTTGAAGGATGCCAAGCCCATACTCGCGAGCCGGACGCTCAAAGAATACGACCAGATGCTGAGCGGATTTCACTTCGAGCGGATCCACAAAAGCCATTTGATCAATATGAATTACGTCAAGCGGTACGTGCCCTCAGACGGGGGGTATATGGTGATGGAAGACGGATCGAGAATTCCCGTGGCGAACCGCAAAAAGGAACAGCTGCTCAAGATGATTAAAGGGATGTAGTTGATTCTGAGCAAACAGGCTTTACGTTAAAAAGTTAAATTTTAACAGAAAGTTTGGAAATAAGAAAAATTTCTTTTTGCTTTACTCATCGGATTTCTCGTAAGGTTAGTTGTTAGGTTTCAATCCGTAGGCCGCAGCGTTCGCGTTGCGGCTTTACTTTTTTAGGCGACTCGCTCGAGCGAAGTCCCGCACACTACCCATCCATTTCAGCCCCCGGACTTTTAACGTGGGCTCTTGTTTGGGTCGGCAATCGCCCGAGATCCCGATTTCTTTCTCAAGGAGAGGAGATAACCGAGTCTCAAAAAATCAAAGGCCAAAAGCGAAGGATTCAAACCGCAAAGCGATCGAGAAATGGGTTCCCGGAGCCCACTCCAAACCATCAAAACAAGCCCGCGAAGTCCGGAGTTTTCAATGCGCTTCATCCAGCGAAACAGCGAAACATCTTCGTCAACACGGCCTTGGTCAATCAGCGTTTTCAAGTTTCGCACGGCCTCGAGGCTCTTTTCGAGAAAGAGTTCGCTGGGGTCGATGCCCTCGTGGAAGAGGGGGTTGTCGATGTGGAGCACTCGGATGCATCGGTGCTTGAGCGCATAGCCCAACATGGTGTCTTCGTGCCCGTAGCCCTGAATCGACTCGTCAAATCGCACTTCAGAACTCAGCCTTGAGGGCAAAACGAAGTTGAAGGAAGAAAAGGCTTGATAAGGACTCCGATTTCGAACAGCCGCACTCCGCACCTCGCGATTTCGCCCGTAGACCCAACGCAACAATCGGTCGGCTTCGGGCTTTTCGTTTCGATAGGCGGTTCCCCCGATCAATACCGTTGTGGGTTCAAATGCCTGAATATAATTGATTAAAAACCGCTCGCTCGGCGGAAACGAATCTCCGTCGATAAACAAAAGGTATTTGCCCTTGGCTCGATCGGCCAACCAGTTGCGGCTCGAAGCGCGGTTGGGGGCAGATTGCCTAAAGTCGATTGAAACCCCGGGCAGCTCGGAAAGCGATCGGTTGGCGCGTTCGATTTCGGGGTCTTCGCCGTTTTCGTGAATTAGAATTTCAAAGTCGATTTTGGCCGTTTGCGCTTGTTCGATCAGTGAACGAACCAAAGGCTGAAGTCGATTATTGTATGCGGCGATAAGGATAGAGAGGATCATGGAGTGCCCGAAAATATTCATTATTTTTGTAAACTTCTCAATACAATACGAACATGGCTCGCCCTTCGCTCAAATCCATCTTCAAGTCGCTCGCCGCTTTTGCGATCGTCCCCGCTCTGTTCATCTCACCCGCATGCGACCAGTGCACGGGTTTGAGCACCTTGCCGCTCGAGCCGACCAAGTTTCAGCTCCGAAATGCGCTGGGCCAAGATCTTTGGTTTGGCACTTTGTCGAAGTACGATCCAAACGATCTCGGAGTTTTTCTCGAAACCAACGGCCTTAAGATCCCCCTCGAATTCGAAGTCGAGCCCGGGCTCGCACCCCAGCCTCACGTTCAAATACTGCTCTTTCCGGAGTATGCCGGAGAAGGCACGATTGCGCTGGCGCTCGAAGCCGGAGATACTCTGCGCTTTAGCTATGCGAACTACGTCTTAGACGAAAACTGCGAACAAAAAGATGTGGTTGCCTACGTGCGTCAAGGCGAAGATCGAATTTGCGAAGACTGCGGCATACCCGAAGAAGACGGCGGCGGCGGTTTGTTCGTCAAACTGATTCGCTAGGCCCAATCACAGCGTTTTCTGAACCACTTCAGAGATGCGGCCTCGGTCGCAGCGCAGAGTTCTCGAGGGGAATTTTAAGATGAGCGGGTAGTCGTGTGTCGCCATCAAAACGGCTTTGCCTTCAGCGGCGATTTTTCGAAGCAAGACCACGATTTCCTCCGAAGTGACGGGGTCGAGGTTTCCGGTTGGCTCGTCGGCCAGCATCAAGGGAGGGTCGTTGAGCAAGGCGCGCGCAATCGCCACCCTTTGTTGCTCTCCCCCAGAAAGTTCGTGCGGCATTTTGCGCTCGCGTCCACCCATACCCACTTTGGTGAGCACTTCAGAGATTCTCGCCGCCATCGACGCTCGGTCGCTCCAGGCAGTGGCGCGCAGCACAAATTCGAGATTGGCTTCGACGCTTCGGTCGATGAGCAACTGAAGATCTTGAAAGACAATGCCGAGCTTTCGCCTCAAGAACGGAATGTCTTTTTCTCGGAGAGATTCAAGGGCAAATCCGCCCACGGAACCCGTGCCGCCGGCAATGGGAAGATCGGCATACAGCGTTTTGAGCAAGCTCGACTTTCCGCTGCCCGTGGGTCCGATCAAGTAGACGAACTCGCCTTCGCGCAGCTCCAGATCAACACCCGAAAGCACTTCCTGCTCGCCTTGGTCGATTCGAACTCCGTCGAGTTTTAAGAGAATGGCATTCATCACAGCCTCCAAAGTACGGCTCAGTTTGTTGAATCGCCTCTCAGCCGAGCAGCGCTTTGATTTGTTCGGCCAATTCGGCTCCGATACGCTCTTGAGCCTCAACTGTGGAGGCTCCGGTATGCGGGCTCAAACTGATGTCGTCGCACATCAAAACCTGCACTGCGGGTTGGGGTTCGCCCACGAATACATCGAGTGCCGCCCCTGCCAAATGGCCCGAATCGAGTGCGGCCAACAAGGCGACTTCATCGACCACCCCACCGCGCGCGGCGTTGATGAGGTAGGCCCCTTTTTTCATGATACCGAGTTCGCGGGCGCCAATCAGGGGAGACGAATCGCCTCCGGGGACGTGTAGGCTCACGAAATCGCTACCCGACAAGACCTCGTCCATCGAACGCGAAACAAATCGGAACGCCACTTTTTGGCCATCGCCCAGTTCCCAATCGGCGCTGTGTTCGACACCGGTGCTGCGCTCGGCGACATCGACTTTCATCCCCAGCCCCAAGGCGCGGACGGCCAAAGCCTTCCCTATTCTGCCGAAGCCAACGATGCCCAAGGTCTTTCCCTTGGCTTCGACGCCGGCCGAAAAGGTCTTTTTTAAATCTTTGAACTTGGTTTCTCCGCTCAAGGGCATTTCGCGGTTGCTCTGAGGCAAAAAGCGAATCATTCCCAGCAGGTGCGCCAAGACGAGTTCGGCCACCGAGTCTGAAGAAGCCAAAGGCGTATTGATCACGTGGAGGCCTTTGGAGCGAGCGTATTCCACGTCGATGTTGTCCATGCCCACGCCGCCTCGTCCGATTAATTTTAGACCGGGGCATTGGTCGATCAATTCTTTTCGAACGGTGGTTGCGCTGCGCACGAGCAGTGCCGAGATGTTCTCTCGAACCAGATAGTCTGCCAGTTGGTCTTGAGCCACCCGGGCGTCCACGAGTTCGAAACCGGCCTCGGCGAGCGCCTTTTTACCGGATTCTTCAATGCCGTCGTTTGCGAGAATGCGAATCATGTTTTAGCCTTTTGTGCGTTCGAATTCCTTCATTACATCGACCAAAACCTGAACGCTTTCAAGCGTGAGTGCGTTGTACATGCTTGCGCGATAGCCGCCTACCGAGCGGTGACCGGGCAAACCACTGATGCCCGCCGCCTTCCACATCGCGTCAAATTCAGGAGCCAAAGCTTCGTTTTCGAGCAAGAAACAGGCGTTCATCGCCGAGCGATCTTCGACGGCCGCGGTACCGACAAACATTGGGTTTCGATCGATTTCTCCGTAGAGCGCCTCCGACTTTGACCGGTTGATGCCTTCGATCCATTCCACACCTCCGTTCGATTGGAGCCAGTCGAGGGTGAGCATGGTGACGTAGACCGCATAGACCGGCGGGGTGTTGTACATCGATTCTTTGTCAATATGCACCGCATAATCGAGCATACTCGGAATCGATCGGCCTGATTTTCCGAGAATTTCATTGCGCACGATCACCGCGGTGACCCCGGCCGGACCCATATTTTTCTGAGCTCCCGCGTAGATTAAATCAAATTTCGAAAAGTCGATTTTCCGGCTGAAAATATCACTCGACATATCGCAGACATTCAGGCCGTTGTAGTGTGGAAATTCCTTGATCTGAGTGCCGAAAATGGTGTTGTTGCTGGTGGTGTGGAAATAGTCCAAACCTTCGGGCAGTTCAAAGCCTTTGGGGATGTAGTTGAAGTTTCGGTCTTCGCTGCTGGCTACGGCCACCGAATTGCCAAGGAGTTTGGCTTCTTTCCACGCGTTTTTGGCCCAAGTTCCCGTGACGAGATATCCTGCTTTTCCTCCATCGGCCTTCATCAAATTATAGGGCAACATGCAGAACTGAAGGCTGGCTCCTCCACCGAGGAACAAGACGGAATAGCCTTCGGGCAAGCCGAGCAGTTCTTTGACCAATGACATGCTCCGCTCCATCACAGAGATGAAGTTTTTAGACCGGTGGCTGATTTCCAATATACTCAATCCGAGATTGTCGAAATTGAGGACTGCCTCCGAGGCTTTTTGAAAAACTTCGGCGGGTAGGATGCACGGGCCCGGAGAATAATTGTGAATTTTCATAGAGAGGATGTTGCTTCAAAAATAGGCGAATCGTTTGCGGGGGGCGTGAATTGGGGGTTAAATTCCCGTAGAGACGCGACATTTCGCGTCTCTACGGGTCGATTTCGAGATCATCGCCCCGGAGCGAGGCCTTCACCCCGATCGGGAGGGCGAAAAGGGGCCTCGAGTTCAGACCGCACAGAGACTTGCTCTGTGAGCGTAAACTTTCCTTTTTTCCAGACCAGGGCATCGTAGGTCAAGTCGGGGCCGTAGAGGTCGTAACGGCCTTTGAGCGAGGCGTCCGGAGGAATTAAATGGTCGAAAACCAGTCTCTTTTCCTTGCTTTCCCAGCGCAAAAGTGCAGTCGATTGGGCCGAATAGCGCAGCGCCAATCGATAGGGCCTCTGCTTGAGTCTTTGGTCGAGCCAGAGCGGCGTTTCAAATACGCGCGCTCCGAAGCGGGTTCGGGGCCGATTGAAACTGCCGGGGCGCAAGACTTCGATCACTTTTCGCCTTTCGCTGAGGTTGTGTTGGTCGTACCCCAACAACAATACGTGGTCTTTGTCGAGCGGTGTGAGTGCGTAGTATATGCATCCGGGCCAATTTTCAGGTCCTCGTTCGCCTTGGGCCAACACGCCGAGGCTGTCGTTCGAAGGTTTGAGTTCGAGTACGACGTTTCCCCGGTCGCCCCCGCGGTAAACGATCAGGCCGCTGTGTTCAAATCGCCCGTTTTTTCGGGGAATCTGCCAGGTCCAGATCATATATTTCTGCTTGGGGTCGACCAGTTTCGAGGCGTTGGTAATGCTCGTTAGGTCGAGTTCGAAGGCTTCGGGTCTTTTGAGGGTGTCTCGGAGCCGGTCGAGAAACTCAAAATGAGCGTTTAGCCGCTCGTCGTCGGTGGGGGCTTCGAGCACTTTCCGACCAATCTTTGAGAGCGACAGCCCCGAGAGCTCCAAGCTGTTTTGGGCTCGCGCCGAAAAAGACCAGGCGCAGGCCGCGACAAAAAGGGTGCCGAGGAGGTGTAAATTACTCGACCTCAATTGTTTGTTAAAGATGGAGAAAGTCTTTTTTGGCGAGTAATTGCTCTTGGGTTTCGACATGGCTTTCGTCGGGGACACAACAATCGACAGGGCAGACGGCAGCGCACTGCGGTTCGCTGTGAAAGCCTACGCATTCGGTGCACTTGTCGGTTACGATATAGAAAACGTCGTAGCTGCCGGGTTCTTGTTTGGCGTCGGCATCATAAGAGCCTCCGCTTTGAGGAACGATGGTTCCTTTGAGACTCGTTCCGTCTGAAAACTTCCATTCTTGGGCGCCCTCGTAAATGGCGTTGTTGGGGCATTCGGGTTCGCACGCCCCACAGTTAATGCATTCGTCGGTAATTTTGATGGCCATGGTGCACGCAGTTTTGCTGGCGTTTTGCGCACCGCTAATTTACTCTTGAATGATAGACGCTAAGGGGGTTTTGGAACCGGAGGTGCGCAAAAGGGCGCTGGTGATATTGGGGCTCCGTTTGCGTTCGCTGTTGTCGGTAGAAGGGCAGGGGGTGTTGTTGCCTTTGTTGGAGCGCGAAGTATTGTTCAATCCGTGGTTTACGGTGGAATTTTCGCTCCGGGCTCTGTCGGCTTGGGCGGATGCGCTGGGCGAGGATTCAGTGGAGGCTTGGCTTTCGGGGTATGAGCTCGAGGTCTCTGAACCGAAGACCGTGGCGGTGGTGGCAGCGGGGAATTTGCCTTTGGTGGGCTTGCACGATGCGCTGTGTGTCCTGGCTGCGGGGCATCGGCTGTTGCTGCGGCCGTCTCAAGACGATGCGCGCTTGCTGCCGTGGGTGTTGACGTTGTTGGTTGAAGTGGAGCCGCGTTTTGGGGCTTTGATTCGGGTCGCGGAGGGGCGCATGGCCGATTTTGACGCGGTGATTGCGACGGGGAGCAACAATTCGGGGCGTTATTTCGAGTACTACTTTGGGCGCTATCCGCATATTATTCGCGGCAACCGTACTTCGATTGCGGTGTTGGAGGGCGACGAAACCGAGGAGGAGCTTTCGGGTCTGGCCGACGACGTTTTCCTCTACTTTGGAATGGGTTGCCGCTCGGTGACGCAGATTGTCTTGCCCCGCAGTTTTGATTTAGACCAGCTTTTTGGGGCCTTTTATCGCTACCGCCACTTGCAGTTCCACAATGCCTTTGCGAACAACTACGACTATCAGCGTTCGCTCTTGCTGATGAACCAGCGGCCTTTTCTCGAAAACGGCTTCATCGTGGCCCTTGAAAGCGAGGCGATCCACTCTCCTGTGGGGGTCATCCACCTGCACCGCTACGACCACCCCTCTGCAGTCGCAGAGCACATTGCATCCCACGCACCCTCACTCCAAGTGGTCTCTTCCCGCCGCCCCCACTTCGAACGCTCGTGCCGCTTAGGCCAAACGCAAAATCCAAGTTTGTTGGATTATGCGGATGGGGTGGATGTGATGGGGTTTTTGGAGGGGATTTAATGCGAATACTTCTATGGATCAGAAAAGATAATCCTAGTTGATTTCGGGTATTCTTCGCTTAAGGGGTAAAGTGTTGATCTATAAATGATAGGTTTGTTGGGCATTCGTCCAAACACCTCAATAGCCCTCAAATCAGCATGTCATCACGGTTGGTTTTTTTCATGGTTGTTTTCACAGGATTACTGCCTTTTGAGACTGTATTTGCTCAAACCCGGGAATTTGAAGGCTATAGGTATCAAGAATTGGAAACGAAATTGCCCTACGAAGAGCGCTTTCAATGGGGAATTGGGCTGCGGATAAATTCGTTATTGATCAAACAGAATCAGTCTGAGGTAACTATCAGTGTGGTGGGGGCGGTCGGCAGCAGCTTTGGAAAAGAGGAATTCGGGAGTCAGATGAATTGGCTTTCTCCCTCCCTTCACGTGGAATTTTTATTGGCTCGAGGGGGGATGGGATCTGCTTTGGGTACGGACGATTACATTCGTTGGCATTCGGAGTTGAGGACGGGCATTTTGATGACCTATGGCTTGAATCAACAAAGGGTTGAAGTTTCAAGACCCATTCCCTTAACCGTAATGAACACGGCTCGGGTCTTGGACGACCCCTATCATACTTCCATTCGTTTGGGTACGGTCTATTTCTGGAATTTCAAGTCCGGTGCCAAACAAAGAGCAGGAAATTTTGGACTGGGTTGTGGAAATATTTCAATCGATTACCACAATGATGGCTCAGTCCTCCATGGTTGGTTATTTCTGGGAGACGAATACGATCGGTGGTTCACAGGATCGGGTGAATTGTCTTTTTATTCCAAGAGTCCCTATACCACATTGAGTCGTTTGAGTCTTGGATTTGCGCGTTACACCGGTTTTCATCCGTATTCATATGAGGTTTCGACCGCCATGGGATTGCCCTATGTGGCCTATCCTCGGTTAAAGGAACAGTTGCTTAACCAAGGTCGGTGGGTACTCACAGGCGAATTTCACAGTGGAATCCGAATGGAAGCAGCCCTCTTGGACAATCCTTTTCTGGAGTTCCAAAACCTAATTCACTGGTTTAGTGGAAATATGTCGCTTCATCCCGCTGCTCTGGAGCAACGTTGGGGTTTTGGCATTGGTTACATGAACCGATACGTACAAACCCATGAATAGAATCCTATTGATCAAGGTGTACGTTCTTTTGCTGATTCTCAGTGAATCATGTGCGGGGAAATATGAAAGTTTTAAGAGAAATGTAGAATGGGCAGAATCGAAAGACGGCATTACAGGTGCAAGGCTGCTCTTTGATCTCGAGCTGAAAGAAGAAGATTTGTACCAAATCCGTATTTGTAGGACTTCCGGTTTTGTTGTAGAACAAGAGCGAGTTAGCATGTTGGAGCCCAGGCTGTTTACCATTTGTCCCTGCACCGGTTCTGAGGGCGATCCGAACGGTACAAGTGCAAATCAGTCCTTTTTCGAACAGACCTATAAAACAGAAATTCCTTCAGGAGAGTCTGAAGGGGCGATGAATACAGCTGCGGTCAGCGTAATCAATTACTACTTTGAGGGTATCGGATCGGAATCAAAATCTGGAAAAGGTGTGCTGTTGAGACCAAGGCGCCCCATTTACTTCAAAGCGAAAAATGGATCATATTACGATCGCGATTCAGCGAAATACATCGGTCGGGATCCTTGGTTTAATCTCCTCCACCCGGTACCGATGAATGTGGCTTTTGGTTATGCTCATTTCGACTTAAATCAATTGGAGGAGCCCGCTCCATTGTTCTGGAAAATTGATGGCGATACCGTTCTAAGTGTATTGGTTTATCAAGGAGATGCTGGAATTCTCGTAGACATTCTGAAACAACCGACGATCGGCTACGATGAAATCAGAAAGCATCTGAAAGATGAGCACCTTTTGGATGAAATGATCCGGAATAAGGAGGTCTTTGAATTGCGAATCGTGTTGGACAAAAATAAAGGCACGTGCCAGTTGGGCTACATCACCCACGTGAGCCATTCCTTTACCGAAACGGCCAGCCCTAAATCATCCGAAAATTTACTTCCCGTAGCTCAAGCGATTTATGTGGCTGAATATCCCAAAAACAGACCCTATTCTGTCAATCCGGATTCGATTTTTAGCAGTAAGGGAATCCCACTGAGCCGATCGATGGAATATGAGATCCAATTCAATCGGTACACACGAGATTCACAAAATAAACCCCATCCCGATTGGACAGAGAAAGCAGGATTATCGATCCGAAGAATTCATCTTTACGGAAAGAAAGAGCGGTTCAAGTTATACGTTTTCAAAGAGGATTTGTAGAGACTGTTTTCGATTTATACTGGGTTTTTTCGTCAACAGTGAATACAATATAACTTTACCAATTCTCGCAATTCGGTCTTATAGAACCCATTGGGATTCTTGCTCTATCCCTATTTGGCTTGTAAAAGGCATTCTCTCGGTGAGATGACAAAAGGAAATTTGGGCATTCAGCGCGGAATACTTCTCCACCAGTGCGGCGAGCTTTCAATACAGTTCCCCCCTCACACCCCCGCAAACACAAAAGGCGTGGTGGGGACAAAAGAAGCGGAGCATTCGCCGGAATGGCGGGAGGGTCCTTCGAGGGCGAGTTTTTTGGGTTTGGCCTTGGGTGAGAAGTCGAGTTTTTTAAGATCGACCCAGACCACATTGGGTTCGAGGACATTGTCGAAATAATAGACCAGGTTGCGGTGATCGGCTACGGTCCGCCAGCGCGTCGAGGAAATATTCGGTTCGGTTTCTGAGGCAAGCCCCAAGGGCACAGAGCAATTGCGAATCACCCCAAACACCGACGCCAAGGCCACGCGCGTATTGTCCGTCTGCGGAATGGCCTGGATGTAATACGAAGCCCGCACAAACCGATCGGCCGCGCGGTTGGTCCCCGGCAAAGCCACCGTTCCCGGAATCCCCTTCCAATACCCATTGATGGCCAACTGCTCCTCAAACACCGGAGAATTCGTCATGGTCGCGTACTTCCGATCGTGGTGGACCACCAACTTTCCCCCGATGTATTCGAAAATTGCATTGTCGCCTGAAGCATCCGACACCGACAAATGCACTGTAGCCACCATCGAAGTTCCCGGAATCACACTCGTGATTACCGCCAGATCGCCTTTCGACAACAATCGAACCGCCTCTTCGACCGTGGCGCACTGATCGAGCACGTACTGCAACCAGAGTGAGACTGCCAGCGCCCGCTGATCGGTCGTTGCCACGCCCAATTCTGGAAACTCCGACTCGGCCAGCCAAAGCAAATTCCCCACCAACCCCTTCTCGTTCATTCCATCCGAGGTCGCCAAATCCCACGAACTCGTCGCAACACTCCCATAGAGCGCCGTCCACGCCACCGAATTGGGCCCCGCATTTCCGCTCCGCTGCATCCCCCTCGGAAAAACCCACCAATTGGCCGGAATTTCCGTCTTCCAATCCATCGACCGAGCCGTCAAAATGTTTCCATTCGGCCCTTGATACACTACCCGAGTACAGGCCTCTAGAGCAGAGGGAAGTCCCCCTAAAGTGCAAAGGACCAGGGCGATAAATCGAAGTCGGAGCGTTTTCATAACGATGAAATGAGTTCGTTCCAAGCTACGAAATCTCGCGGATAGGCTGAAGTGGGGCAACCGTTGAAGCACTTGTTCCAGAGATTGGTGGAATAGCAGCTCTTGCGCCGCGGTATACTCCTTTAGGAAACCGGGGTTCCGGTATTCTCGTTTCAATGCCGCAGATCCAAGGAGGGCATACCCGAAGTGATCTTGGGGTGATGCACCTATGGGAAAAAAAGTTGAGTGCGCTCGGAAATCAACTCCTTGTAGGCCTTTTGTCTTGAAGGTTCCAAAAATGAATGGTCAATCTTCAGATGGGCTTCTGGCAACCACTTTTTCAGTCTGCCATAAACCGAGTTGATTTGTTTTTCATTCAGCATTAATACAGACCCAAGCCGGTCGAAATACCCTTTATTGAAGTTTTTCTTTTTTCCTCCGAGCATTAAAGCAGTGTCTTCTACGTCTCTGGGTAATATCATTTTCACATTCAACAAGTCATAATAGGGAGAAAGAACCCACCCCATTTCGGATAGAAACATGGAATAATTTTTCAAATGCATGTCGTTATTGCCGATGATAAAATTGAATAGCGTGCCTTCAAAAAAGCGCAACTTGTCGAATACAGTGTTTACGGATAATTCGCCAATGGTTTCCCCCAGGTTCTCCATGGTACCCTTATATTTATCAGCCAAATCTAGAATCTGTAGAAAGTCGATCATGTGATTTTTAGATCCATCTGGATTGCGATCAATGCGTCGGGTGATAAAACAGAGTTCCCCGGATTGCAATCGAATCATATTGACCGGAACGATGTCTATTTTGAACAATTGCGCCAGTTTCATGGAGAGATGCTCGTTTTCCGGCATCTGTGGATAATCAGCATTTTGAGGCTTCAGGATATAGTTGCCTTCTAACGCATTCAGTATGGTCAAGCGCCCTTCTGGCCCTTTTCCTAGGGACGTTTTGATCCATCCCAAAGATAATTTTGGCTGAACACCGGGAACAGTTATCGATTGCTCAGCGGACTCTTTGGCGAGTCTTTCCATCTCCGTTAAACGATACGGCAACATAGGAGCCTGCTTGGTTCCGAAAAATGCCATGGAGCATTTGGGATGATGATCTTGATGATCATCGTCCAATTCCCGGTAACAAGAAAGGCATTTATGCATCTTCGACAGACGATATCGGGTGGACACTTACTGCGCCAATGGCATTTTGACAACAAGCCAACAGCAGACCCATGCGGTCATTTTTGTTGAGTTTCCAACTTTCAGCGGAAATGTTGAGCAGCCAACCTTCAGGTATCAGACCATCAAAAAAAGAGAACAGTCTTCGGCTTCGATAGGGTCTATTGGAAACGGGCATTTGAAAAGTGATGAATTGGTTTGGATAAGTTTGGGCATATAATGCATCATAGACAAAGACGTATTCTCCGTTGTCCTCCTCTGTGAGAAGCCCAGCGTGAATGTTGTTGTATTTAACGATTCCTTGTCTCATCTTTTTCATGGATTGGTCCCAGCACATGACCGAAGAGCTGGAGCACTTGGTTCACCTTGGACAGGCTCAGATTTTCCTTGCCTTGTTCGATCTTTCGAATCACAGTAAGAGCAACTCCGGCTTTTTCCGAAAGTGCTTCTTGGGTGAGGCCCAGTTGTTTCCTTTTGTTCTTGACAAAGGCCGATAGTGCGCGCATTTTATATGTATTGGCGTACAAATATAATGAAAAATATAGAAGTTATATGTATTTGCGTATATTTAAGCTAAATGGCTTTGAAATATATGTATTTGCATATAATACATTTGAATTTTAAGGCCAGCTGTAATCGTATGACCCAAGAGAGGGTTGAGATTCGTTCTCCGTTTTCCATGGACCACGGGATAACGATTGGCGCAACAGAGACGAGTACATTTTCTCCCCTGTCGGGTTTAATTCCGGATGGGTATTTCGTCGGTTTCCAATGGGTAGTAACCGCGGTTGATGGCCTAGCAACTCGGGTATTCGCTCTCAGACCGAATCGAAGATCGAATGGTGTCCCTGTGGGCAGATGCGTGTCGGGTTTAAGCCTGACCGCTTACCCCAAAAACCCCTGTAAAATCCCCACCCCATCGGTATTCCCTACGATGGCCGAAGCGGCGCGTTCGGGATGCGGCATCATGCCAAATACATTTCGGCCCGAATTGCAAATACCCGCAATATTGCGGCTGGCGCCGTTCGGATTTGCTTCAGATGTAGGTTGTCCTTCTCCATCGACATAGCGAAACAGTACCTGCCCGTTGGCTTCGAGCGCATCGAGGGTCGCATCGTCAGCGTAAAATCGGCCTTCGCCATGGGCGATCGGAATTCGATAGGTCTTCGAAGCGTCGAGTTTTTCGGTAATTCGGCTCGGTTGACCCACCGGAGCAATCGAAACGTCTGAACAAATAAAACGGTGGCTTTGGTTGTGAAGCAGCGCTCCGGGCAAAAGGCCGGCCTCGCACAAAATCTGAAACCCGTTGCAGACCCCGAATACCAGTCCGCCCGATTCGGCAAAGCGCTTTACTTCTGTCATGATAGGCGAAAAACGCGCAATGGCTCCGCTGCGCAAATAGTCACCATAGCTAAATCCTCCCGGCAAGACCACCGCCTCGACCTGTTGCAAATCGCTGTCTTTGTGCCACAGTTGAACCACGTCTGCTCCGAGCTCGCGCAGGGCATGCCGCATGTCTTCGTCGCAATTCGAACCGGGAAAGGTGACCACTCCAACGCGCATAGAGCTTGTATTCAAGAATGAGGGGCAAAAGTAGGGCAGGGGAGTGGGTCTTTTGGGGGATTAAGGATTACAGCTGTGTCGATATTCAAGATCGATGTAGGAGGATGGCTTTGCGTATGGAGGATCATTTCCTTTTCCTCTATTATTCATTCCCTCGCTTTGTGCAAGCTGTCTTTCCCGCTCCCGGCTTGGTCTTTGCGGCCTTAGCGAGAAAATCGGCGGGAGTTCACGCAGAGCGCGCAGAGGAAAATACACGCAAAGGACGCAGAGTGAGCATCAATCATTCGATGAGTACGGTACTCAGGAAATTCTCGTGAAAGACGGAGAAAAGGTGGACTGTTCAAACACTCTGAGACCTCTGCGCCTTCTTTGCGGCCTTAGCGAGAAAATCGAAGCGGAGTGATGGAGTTGCGGCCTCTGCGAGAAAAGAGGCGGTGTTGCTTCGCCGCCTGCCCTTTTTTGATTTTGCAACATTTTGATAACCCGGGCTTAACATCAAGTCCGGTTTTTTTTTAGAACTATTGTTAAAAATATCTAAAACCATGAAAACCCTGTATGCCTCTGTTTGTACGCTCTTATTGATTAGTTTCGGTTGCAAACCCGAACAGAAAGTGTCCCAATCTGATTCACCCATGTTGTCTACGTCGACCCCTTGTTGGGCGGTATGGACTTCGTTGGATTCGACCATTTGGGATTACATGCAACACCCGGCCGAACCCGACGACGAATACGCCAACGAGTTGATGTACGCCACCGCCATGGCCATTCAAGAAGCCAGCTGCGAAGAAGGATTTCTCGATGATTACTTCACGAGTATTACGGATACGGGCGGCATTTTTCTACCAGATTTTTTGAATCATTATCCGCAATGGACATCCATTTTTGCGTACAATTACGCGACGTATGGATTCAACCTGACGGATATTCTGACCGATGGTTTCACAGCCTATGGGGATGAATACCACATTACCTTATGGAGTCCTTATTCCAATGCCTTGTATCCCGAAGGTATTCCCGCTGTTGGTATTGCTTCAGATATGTGGAATGATAACGATTCTATTTTCGATCGAATTCCTGCCTTCATTCCGATTGAGAATACGTGCAACTTTGCCGAAGGGGCTGTAGGATACGCCGAGGATTATGCGGATTGTGAGATTTTACCTTACGAGGAGCAACAGACATTTCTGGAATTCAACATGATCATTGTTTCATTTGCACAAACTCGAACACAACAGTTGAAGAATACGGCTATTGAGACCGAAACTCCGACTTCTTCGACGTGGGGTCCTGGTGATCCAAATCAATGTGAATTTGGATTGGGTTTGGCAATTCGTGAGTTTACAATGTACAATCGATTGGAAAGAAATAGACGTTCCGAAGTCTGGATGTATAACGTGACCTCAGGATTGGGCAACATGAGTAGTCCTTGGTGTTTGAATGAATATTTTTTCGGTGCAAGCCCTTGGACTAATTTAGATTTTGGGTACTATAATGTCGAGAAAATTCATAAGAATAAACAAGGTCAGATTGTTCAATTGAATCATTGGCTTCGTGACCCAGAACAATTCCACCTAGGAAATCTTTCTCAGAGTGCCACTCTGGTTAACCAGGATATGTTTTTTGTCATTCTTGAGAAGGACTGGGCAGCTTCAAAAAAGACTGTATTGTACGAAAATCCGTGCGGATCTTCCGGTAACTCACTACAAATGGTATTCCGAATGAAGTATCGAGGTGATGTCTTCGCGCACGGCTCCTTGGATCCAAGGCCAATGGGTGAAGATTGGTGTGTCGGTACGAGTGGAGTGTATGACCAGCAGAGAGGCAGGGTAAAGGTTGTTACTCACTAGGTTTCGAATGAAGTTGCAATATTGTTCATCTAAAAGAGCGCAACTATTAGTTGCGCTCTTTTTCTTTCTCTCTGTTTTTTTTAACCATAAATTAATTGGTCAATTTTCAACGGAAATCGGTTTCACTGGCTATGATTATTATGACACGGAAGTTTCAAGTGGTATAAGACTCTTAGTGCCGGGTGTACCGCTCATTATTGAGGAGAAGGCCAGTCCATTTATTTATTATTTAAACTATGAATGGAAAAAAAACATGGCATTTCTTTCATTTTATAATGCTTGGACTAATCTTGGGAGGAGCACAAATTATTCTAAGACGTACTCATCTATTGGTTATCGTAGACGATTTGGTAGATGGAGTTTAGGTTTAGCTGGCGAAGTCATGTACTTCTACCAATACAATATTTTCAGCTCTGAGCCCTGGTACAATTGGGAAGTGCCTTACGATATTTCGCTTGGACTTCAAGTTGGGTACCAATGGGAGACCACGAATATTCGCTTTAGACGAGAGGGACTTCCAGTTTTTGATAAGCGAACATCTGGTGACTTATCTCCTTGGGCTCAATGGTTTTTCGACTTTACTGGAACAATTCCGCTCGATTCCAAGGCCTCAGATCTAAAGGCTACCAAACCTCTGAGTGAAAAGTGGTTAGTACCCGAGCTTTCGATGGGCCTTGAAGTGGGTCTCAATGAACTTAACGAAGGGGGGCCATTTCGATTGTACCCGGTGTGGAGGTTAGCATTAGTGGGCGGCGAAGAATATCAACTAGCTTTTTCTCGAAGTCAATGGTGGAGTTTTGGTCCCTTCCAGAGTTTTATTTCGGATAGCGTCCAATCTGCCGAGATCAATACTCTTGAGGCGGGCTATCGTTTGAATTCCAGATTCGATTTCTGGATAGGTCATTCGTGGAATCGCAAAACTTATTTGTTAAACGAAGAAAAGCCTGAGCGTCGATACTATTACGAACGCGCCATCAGCCCTGCCGTAGGGTATCGGCACAACCAATTCACCTTTCAGTTACGGGCCGATATTAAATACCAATACGAACCCCAAGCAGAGGTGTTTAACCGAGGTGATGTGCGCTTTGGGGTGTTGTATCGGTTTAAATAAGCCAAACGACTCTGCGGCCTCTGCGGTGGGGGCATTGCTGACTTTATTTGATGCAAAAGCGAAGCTGTTGGAAGCGGGTTCATCCATCTAGATTCCCTCCACTCAGAATCACGAGCACTGTTTGTGCTTGGAAGTGTTCGGGATACCGAAAAATTGCCGCCAAGGGCACCGCGCACGAAGGCTCAACGACGATTTTGAGGGCTTGGTTGATCCACCGCAGCGCTTCGAGAATTTCGGCGTCGTTCACCGTCAGAACCCCTTTGAGACGGCTTTGCAGGATTTCGAAATTTCGCACACCAATGCCCGTCCTCAGCCCGTCGGCAATGGTATCGGGCTCGATCATCGGCTGTCGCACCCCTGTCGCCATCGAACGAGCGGAATCGTCGGCGCCTTCGGGTTCGCCGGCCCAAACCGAACAATAAGGCGCAAAATGCTCGGCGGCCAATGCAGTACCCGCCATTAAACCGCCGCCCCCGATGGGGGCAATGACCGCCTCAGGCTGCAGACCCTCGTGAGCCAATTGCGCAATAGCCTCTTGAAACACCGTGCTCTGACCCGCGACGATTCGATAGTCGTCGAAGGGCGGAATGGCCTCTGCAGAATACTCTTGAATCAATTCATTGAGCATCGCCTCTCGAGCAGCTCCCGTGGGCTCGCAAAGGTGAACGTGCCCCCCGTATTCGCGCATGGCATCGATCTTGACCTTGGGTGCATTGCGCGGAACGGCGATGTGTGCGGCAAGCCCTTTTCGCGCGGCCGCCCATGCCAAGGCCTGCCCGTGGTTGCCCGAAGAATGTGTGGCAACCGCCTTGACTTCAGTGCTTAAAGTACTCAGGGCAAAAGTGGCGCCCCGCGCTTTGAACGAGCCCGTTTTTTGAAAATTCTCGCATTTAAACCACACCGAACAGCCTAGAGCGCGATCTATTCGGCTGCTGCGCATCAAAGGCGTGAGGTGGAGTTCTGCACGCACCACTTCGAGCGCTTGTTCCAATTGCACGCGTTCGGGGAGAAGATCATTCCATTGCATCTGATTCTTCGCTGTAGTCTATTTCCGCTTTAAATGGCTTTTCGGGATCGAGCAAGTCGGCGGCGATTTTAGCCAATTCGCCTGTGAATTCTTCCAGTTGTGCGGCGGTGATTTCAGAGTTTTCGCCTATGGTGAGCCACTGTCGGTAGGCCCTCGGTTTAACGGTGCTCGAAATGCACGCTTTGACCGTTGAATAACCTTGAGTTTTAGCAATGATGGCCGCATAGCACATCAACTGAAAAGCCTTTGATTTTTTCGGCATAAAGGCCTCGTGCGGGCTGCTGAGCGAAAGCTCCGAATTTGAAATCACCCCGGTCTTAAAATCCAGAATCAGGGGCAAGTCGGGTCGAGAAGCCAGGTGTTCCACTCGGTCGATGACGCCCGTTAGGCGCAAGCCGTCGGCCAATTCCACGGCCTTGTATTTTTCTTCGAGCCGATCGACGACCATGGGGCCCTCTTCGGCGCGCACCCGAGACTCAATCTCAAGCCATTCTCGCAGCTGTTTTCGAGACATGGCCAGCGCGAGATAATTAGAGCCTTCGGCCTTTTCAACTTCGATGTGCAGCTCTGCGGCAGATTCCAGAAAAACCGCATCAATATTGGCCTTCATGGCCTTGACATCTTCCGCTCCATAGGCCTTTCCCAGGTATGGAGTAAAGTGTTTTTCGAACTGAAGATGCACCAGGCGGCCAAAGACCATGGCGTCGATTTGCCCGGGGATTTCGTCTTGTTTTATCCCCACTAAGTATCTGTAATAGAATTCAATGGGGTCGGTGAGATACAAGGTCAGCGCACTCGGACTGATCCCTTTTTCAAGCCATTGGCGAAGGGCGTCGAGAACCGAGGGAGTCTTGACGATTTCAGGCAATACGCCGATGTCGAAAGGGAGGCCTGCTTCAGCGTTTTTCTTTTGAAAACGAAGCTGTTGGGGATAAGCCTTGGTCCATTCATGCTCTAACTGCAGCAAAAAACGGCTGGGCTCTCCGGCCCCCGATTGGTCTCCCAGAGCATTCCAGAGCAAATGCGCCTCACCCGCTTCAGAAAGCAGCTGGAAAAAGTGATGTGCATAAACCGCATCGTTCTCGAAGACCCCATTCAAGCCGAGCTCTTTCCGCAAATCGGGCGGCAACAAGCTGTTTGGAGGTTGAGATTTGGGCAGAAGCCCTTCGTTGGTCGAAACGACAATGAGTTTTTCGAAACCCAGGGCTCGGCTTTCAAGTAGGCCCATAATCTGCAAGCCCTCAAGGGGTTCTCCCACGAAGTTCAATTTTACTTCGCCGGCGAGCAAGCGAAACCACAGACTTAATTTGGGTTCAAAATCAGATTCCAAACTTTGGCGTTCAAGCTCTTCCAGGCATTGAGCGCAGAGCCGGGCGGTTTGAGCCGTAAAGCGGTCGTGGGTTTGCTCTGCATGTTGATTTGCCCAAGTCGCAATTTCAAAAAGGGGCCTGTCGGAACTCAGGATTCGATCGATGAGCGCTTCGGCCGATTGAGCTCGAGTTGCCCGATCTGTGCTCTTTCGCGCAGACTCTTCAGGGTAGGCCGCGAACAACGAACACAGTTCTGTTTTTTCTCGCTGAGATCTGCGATGCCCTTGTTTTTCGCGATCGATGGCCTCGAGCAATTTTTCGAGCACTCCAAACAAAGGCTGATCTGTGAGCCGAAGCCCCATGGTGACGTTGTAGGCCCCGAGTTCTTCGGGCAGGGCGCTCAAGGCCGCGGGCAACAGCGATTCGTCGGCCAAAACGAGGGCACAGCGCCCCAGGACGCTCGGTCCTTCTTGCTGCACCCAATCGAGCAAAATCTTGGCAGCCAGTTGTAGTTGAGCTCCCGACCCGCTGACGCCCCACGATGTCCAGTTCCAGGGAGTAGAATCTGCTTCGTTTGCACTTCTTCGATCGACGCCCCATTCCAAATACGACCTCAAGAACACCCCTGCTTCCTGCTCAGCTTCGAGCAGCCGCGGGTGGATGTCTATAGAAAAACGCGCCAAGCCTTCGTTGCAAAGCTGTTTGACCAAGCGTTCCTCGATGGCCGTGAGTGCATTGAGTCCGACGAATTCAATGTGCTTCAACCGATTCAATTGCATCCACGCTTGGGCTCCGCGCACACCTCGAGCCTCTGCAAGACGGACCAAGCTTCCGCCCAATCCTACCGATTTCGTCGCACAGCGCTCGAGAAACGCATCGGCCAGAGCGGGAAGGATAGACCAAAAGGCCAAGTAGTTCGCGATGTGTTCGCTGCGGCCTTCCTCCTCCTGAATCCCCCATTTCTCAAGGGTTCGGTAATCTTCCAAATAGCGAAGACTCTTCGACAAGTCGGCGCCTCGGTGTTCAAGTTCGTCGAGGTCGTTGAGAAAAACGGGTCCCCATCCCAGAAATGCGATCGGGTCGGTTTTTTTGCCTTGAACCTTGAGCGTCGCTTCGTACAACAGACCGAGCGCTTCGATTCGCGGCAGTTGATCGCGGCCCGACAGCCCCCTAAAAAATTCTTCGATACTCAGAACGAGCGGAGCGAGAAAACCGCCTGTCGATCGGCTTTTGAGCTTGTCTTTGAACACCAAACACGCGCGTCGGCTCGGCAAGATGTAGGCGGTGGAATGCCGGTCTGCAGGGGCTTGAGCCAAAAGTGAGTCCGCGAGTCGGTCGAGCAATGCCATTGCCCGAAAATACGGTTTAGCCCGAGCGTCTGTACAAGCCGTTGTGGTCGATGTAGTTCCAGACCGCGGCAGGGAGCATGGCACTCGGGTTTTTGCCCCGGCGAATGCACGAGCGGATGTAGGTCGAACTGAGTTCCATTTTCGGGGCTTCGATCCACTGCATGTTCGGGTGCCCGGGTAGGTCTGATGGCTTGCATTCGCCTCGAGGATAGGCCAATACTCTGTGGTTTTCGAGAATGCGCTTGCCTTCTCGCCATTTTTCAATTCCCAGGGCGTTGTCGGCACCGAGCAAGAGCGAAAAACGGCGGTCGGGGAATTTTTCGCGCAAAGCTGCGAGTGTCACCACGGTGTAGCTCGGCCGGGGCAAGCCGAATTCAATCGATTGGCTTTTGATTCCTCTGTAAGGTTCCAACGCCAGGTCGACCAAGTGGAGCCGAGTGCGTTCGTCGAGGAGTGATGCCTTTTGTTTGTGTGGATTTTGAGGGCTGACGACCAGCCAGACTTCGTCGAGATCGGTTTCGTTTTGGGCGTACTGCGCAATGATGATGTGCCCGATGTGTATGGGATTGAAAGAGCCGAAAAACAAGCCGATTTCAGCGCCCATGTCCTTCGCGAAGGGGCTCGGATAAGTAATGGCGAATCAGTTGCTCGGCTTCGTTCAGAGCATGTTCAAAATCGTCGTTCCAAACAATTCGGTCGAATTCTTCGCTCAAGAGCAATTCTTCTTCGGCCTTGGCGAGCCGTTCTGCGATGCGCTCCGGGCTGTCGGTTCCTCTTTGTTCGAGCCGGGTGCGCAGCACCTCCATTCGGGGGGGCATCACAAAAACAGTGAGCACCCGATCGGCAAATCGCTTTTTGAGACCGAGTGCCCCGTAAACGTCCATATCGAGCACCGGGGTTTTGCCCAAGCCTTGTAAACGCTCGATTTCTGAATTCAAGGTGCCGTAAAACGAACCGGGATAAACTTCTTCCCATTCGAGCAGTTCGCCGCGTTGCACTCGGCTTCGAAAGTCGTCTGCGGTCAAATAATAGTAGTCGACTCCATCTTGTTCGCTTCCTCGAATGGGTCGGGAGGTGGCGGAGATCGAAAAACTCAATTCGGGAATTCTCTGCAGCAGCCCCCGGACCAAGCTCGTTTTGCCGGCACCTGAAGGAGCGGAAACGCAAATCATTTTACCCGAGTTCTCAAAGGGCATTGTTGAGTTGCTCTTTGATTTTTTCGAGGGCCTCTTTCATCTCTACCACGCGTCTCTGAATGTCCGATTGGTTGCACTTGGAGCCCAAGGTGTTGATTTCGCGCCCAATTTCTTGTGCGATAAAGCCGAGTTTGCGCCCTTGAGGACGGTCGGTTTCGATTTGTTCGAGAAAGTAGTCGAGGTGGTAGCGCAGTCGTTTTTTCTCTTCGTTGATGTCCCAGCGTTCGAGGACGTAGAGCACTTCTTGGTGAAAGCGAGCCGGATCGACCGACAGCCCCGAAGCGCTCATATTTTTTTCAAGACGCTCTCTATAAGCCTGATTTCGAGCGCTCTCGAAAGGTTCGACCTGAGCTAGCCGATCGCCTATGCACTCGATTTGTTCTTTGAGGTCGCGACTCAGCGAAGCGCCTTCGGCTTTTCTGTGTTCGTTGAGCATTTTGAGTGCGCGATCTACCGTTTCTACGCAGGCTTGAGCCACGGTGTCGGGCATGCTGCTCTCGCTCTCAACCACGACTCCCGGCATTCGAATCGCCAGCGGAAGCAATTGATCTTGAGGTAAATTATGCTTTTCGCAGAGTTGTGAGAGCTCTTTGAGATAATTCGCAAACCGCTCGGGATGCACGCGCGCCTGCTCTTGGCTTTTGTCGCCTTCGACATTCAGCGACAATTCCACCTTGCCCCGCTCGAGCTGCTGTTGACAGTGCTCGCGAAAGACGCTCTCCAGTGCTCGAGAACCCGAGGGAATTCTCAGGTTGAGATCGAGAAATTTTGAGTTGAGCGAGCGGATTTCGACTTCGATTCGGTAGCCATTGCATTCGCCCGAGGCTTTGCCGAAACCGGTCATGGAAAGAATCATTCTTCGATTCGATTTTGGCCTCGAAAGGTACGATTTCGGGCTTTTGGCCACGACAGGGTCTGCTGCCCGTAGCGTTGATTGCCCGCCATCAACACGCCCAGCCCAACGAGCATGGCCGATATCAATTGAACCCAACGGGGTTGGTCGCTGCCGAGGACGAGCGCAAAGGCGGTGGCAAAGAAGGGTTGGAGGTAGACGTAGAGGCTGGAAATGCCGCTCCCGAGTTGGGAGATGCCGTAGCTGTTGAGGAGGTAGGCGAAAAAGGTGGTGAAGACGACCACATAGGCCACGCGGGCATAGATGCCCCAGGGCATTTGGCCCCATTCAATAGCGCTGAATTCGCCCCAGCCAAAGGGGAGGACCATAAACCATCCAAACACAAAGACCCATTGGGTGACGGTTCGGGGGCTGTAGCGCTGCATGAGGGGTTTGACGGCGACCATATAGGCGGCATAGGAAGCGGCGTTGATCAGGATGAGCGCGTCGCCCAGCGGGTTGCTGTTGTGGTTTCCGCGCACCAGACCCGATCCGATCAGGAGCAGGGCGCCTCCTCCGGCCAGCACGAGTCCGGCAATTTTGGCAGGGCTCAGGGGTTCGTTGCCAAACAGCGCGGCCAGCACGAGCGCCAGCAGGGGGGTGATGGTCATCAAGAGCGATCCGTTGATGGGGCCGGTGAGCTCGAGGCCTTTGAAAAACAGGAGCTGATTGGCGGCCACCCCGAGGAGTCCGCAGAGCGCAAAGAGCGGGAGGTCGCGTTTCTGGAGTGGTTCGCGTTTTCGTCCAGCCGAGGCGAGCCAGAACAAGACGACGGCTCCGGTGGCCCGGATCAGGATAAAACCAAAAGGCCCGATGTATTCGGGCATGACGTCTTTGGCGAGGGTAAAGTTGAGCCCGTAAATCGCCGCCACTGCCGCCAGCGCCCAATGCGCCTTCCTCTGAGCATTCACCGCGCGAAGGTAAGGGGGGAGGGAAGCGCCACGGGACGACAGCATAGCCACCTGTAGTAAAGCCGCAAGATTTTGCGGCTCTTGACACTGCTTATATTTAGGCCCACAGTAGGCTCATAGTAGACCCAAAGTAGACCCACAGTAGGCCCACAGTAAGCTCATAGTAAACTCATAATCAAGCTCCCGCTGCGGCTCTTCACACAGCTCAAAATGATAAACCCTATCCCATCATCGCCTGAAACCCATCGAGAGCTCCCCGGAAATCAGCCTTACCGCAGCCCGATCGGGGATCCATTTTTCTCCAGTCAGGATAAATAAGCAATAAAATAATGAGCCTGAGGGGAGAAATGATCGGTCCAAATGCTCTAGATGGCACAGATATTGTAGCCTTTGTCGCAACACTCAGTAACCGTACTTTTGTTTCACCACAACGCACAGCAACCATGAAAAAAGTCTTCGCCATCGCCGCATTGCTCTTTGGAGCCTTTAGCGTAAAAGCCCAAGTAGCCGAGGCTACCGCCCCGAACCCCAACGCCCCTGAGATCGCTTTTGTGAGCGAGACCATTGACTACGGAACCATTGAGCACAATGCCAATGGAGAGCGCGAATTCGTCTTCACCAACACCGGAAAAGAGCCCCTCATCATTTCGAACTGCAAAGGATCGTGCGGTTGCACCGTCCCCGTATGGCCCAAAACCCCGATTGCTCCGGGCGAAAAAGCCAGCATCAAAGTGAAATACGACACCAGCCGTCAAGGTCAGTTCAACAAGCAAGTCACCGTAACCTCGAACGCCAAGACCCCAAACAAGGTCCTCAACATTCGCGGCAACGTCAAAGCGGCTCCCCAGACCGAAACCGTCCCCGTAAACCAACCCGCAGGCTCGAGCGCGCTTCAGGTGCGATAAACTCGAATTCGATCGCTCCGATCGCCCCGCTGTCCGATATTTGAACCCGCCCCAACCCGGCGGGTTTTTTCTTTATTTCTCCCCCATGCCCCAACTCTCCAATCGAGGCCAAAAACTGCCCGAATCGCCCATCCGCAAGCTCGTGCCCTTTGCCGAAGCCGCCTCAAAACGCGGATTGGAAGTCATCAAGCTCAACATCGGACAACCCGACATCCAAAGTCCGCCGAGTGCGCTCAAACAGGTTCGGGATTTTGACCAACCCTTGGTCGAATACTCGCACAGCGCGGGAATGGCAGAGTTGCGCTCGGGCTTTAGAGCCTATTACGCCAAGCTCGGCATCCGGCTCATGGAGAGTCAACTCATGGTCACCACCGGCGGCTCAGAAGCCATACAGTTCGCCATGGGGGCCGTGGCCGACCCGGGAGACGAAGTGATTGTTCCCGAACCCTTGTATGCCAACTACATCAGCTTTGCCATTCAGTCGGGCTTGAGCGTCGTTCCCGTGACTTCGCACCTGTCTGACGGCTTCGCCTTGCCGAGCATCGACCGCATCGAACGCTTGATCAGCCCCAAGACCCGAGCCATCGTGGTCTGCAATCCGGGCAACCCTACCGGAAGCCTGTACAGCCGGAGCGAACTCGAACAACTGGGCGAACTCGCCCGCAGACGCAACCTCTTTGTTCTTTCGGACGAGGTGTACCGCGAATTTGTATACGACGGAGAAAAACACTGCAGCATCCTCGAAATCAATGGTCTGGAACAGCACGCCATCGTCGTGGACAGCGTCTCTAAGCGCTATTCGCTCTGCGGGGTGCGCATTGGGATGCTCGTGAGCCGAAACGAAGAAGTCATGCTGGCCGCGCTCAAATTTGCCCAAGCCCGACTCAGCCCTCCTACGCTCGGGCAACTCGCCAGCCTCGGAGCTCTGGAGGCCGACGAAGCTTATTTTGATGGAGTCCTGCAGGAATACCGCCACCGCAGAGACGTTTTGGTCGACGGCTTGCTCAGCATTCCGGGAATTCGTTGCCCGCGACCAAAAGGCGCATTTTATTGCGTGGCAGAGCTTCCCGTCGCCGATGCTGAAGATTTTGCGCGATGGATGCTCTCGGAATTCGAGTACGAAGGAGCCACCTTGATGTTCGCGCCCAACGAAGGCTTTTATTCCACTCCGGGCCTGGGCAAGAGCGAAATACGACTCGCCTACGTGCTCGAAGAACACAAACTCAAACGCGCGGTCGAAGTGTTGCGCCACGGACTGCAGGCCTATGCAAAGCGCCGCTAAACTCGCATTTGAGCCCAATGTGGAGCTCGCTGCGCACACCACCTTCGGAGTGCCCGCCAAGGCCGCATGGTTTCGGACTCTCAAGCATTCTGACGAACTTTTCGAACTGCGCTCGGGTTTGGGCGAAGAAATCCCTCTGGTACTGGGCGGAGGTTCGAATGTGCTCTTCACCAAAGATTTAGAGCGCTGCGTGCTCGCGGTCGACCTCAAGGGGCTGAGTGCCCGAGAGCGAAGCGACCAAAGCATTGAACTCGAAGTCGGGGCCGGCGAAAGCTGGCACGAACTGACTCAATATGCCGTAGAAAACGCTTGGGGTGGCATCGAAAATTTATCGCTGATTCCCGGAAAAGTGGGTGCCGCACCGATGCAAAACATTGGAGCCTACGGCGTCGAAGTAAAAGAGTGCATTGAGTCGGTTGAAGTATTTGACTGGAAACGAGGTCGTTTTGACCAAATTTCAGCCGCCGACTGCGGTTTTGGCTATCGAGAGAGCATTTTTAAGAACGAGGCCAAGAATCGCTACATCATCACCCGAGTGCGTTTCGTTCTCCATCCCCGGTCGCCTCTGCGCTTGGGCTACGGAGCCATTTCTGAACAGCTCGAACGAATGGGGGTAGACGATCCCAATTATCGAGATGTAGCAAAGGCCGTGATCGCCATTCGCAGGAGCAAGCTGCCCGACCCTGCCGAAATCGGGAATGCGGGTAGTTTTTTCAAAAATCCGACCGTAGACAAAAGTTTCGCAGAGGCCTTGCTCGAGCAGCACCCCGAAATGCCCCATTATCCGCAAGCCCGGAACACAGAGAAACTCGCCGCCGGCTGGTTGATCGAGCGCGCCGGGTGGAAGGGCAAGCGAATCGGAGCGTGCGGGGTTCACGACAAGCAGGCTCTGGTTTTGGTCAACTACGGCGGGGCGCTCGGGCGCGAAATCCTCGAGCTTTCTGAAGCCATAAAGACAGATGTGCGACGCGCGTTCGGGGTAGAACTCGAAACCGAAGTCAACATCTATTGATCGCGCCAAAGACTGATTTGGTGGCGGTTTTTTTGAAGTTGTCAACGAGCTCCTGACGTACTTTTCGAACGCAAAACACAGCCAAGGCACGGATGAATCGAATAGAAGAACTCGAACAACTCAAACGCGAAGCCCTGTTGGGCGGCGGGCAAGATCGAATTGATGCACAGCACGCCAAGGGCAAGCTCACGGCGCGCGAACGGATCGACTTGCTGCTCGACCCCGGGAGTTTCGAAGAAATCGGGATGTTGGTCAAGCACCGCAGCCACTTGTTCGGCCTCGACAAACAGCAGTTTTTGGGCGACGGAGTGGTTACGGGCTACGGAACCATCGACGGGAGAACCGTCTACGTCTTCGCCCAAGATTTTACCGTGCTCGGAGGCTCTTTGGCCGAAGCCCATGCCGAGAAAATCGTGCGCATCATGGATCTCGCGCTACAAAACGGTGCGCCCATTGTCGGTTTGAACGATTCGGGCGGCGCGCGCATTCAAGAAGGCGTGGTTTCGCTCGGGGGCTATGCCGACATCTTTTATCGAAACACTTTGGCCAGCGGAGTCGTGCCTCAGCTCTCGGCCATTATGGGGCCCTGTGCGGGCGGGGCGGTGTACAGTCCGGCCCTGACCGACTTTATTGGCATGGTTGAAGGGAATAGCTATATGTTCGTCACCGGACCGAACGTGGTCAAGACGGTCACCCACGAAGAAGTATCGAGCGAAGACCTCGGGGGTGCATCTGCTCATTCGGTCAAGAGCGGAGTGACGCATTTTACCTACGAGAATGGGGCCGAGCTCTTGCGCGGTTTTCGCCGGTTGCTCTCGTATATGCCGCAGAACTGCGAGGAACAGCCGCCGAGGCGGGCATATACGCCCGGCGACGAGACCCGGCCGAAGCTCGATCGCATCATTCCCGAAAACCCAAATCAGCCTTATGATATCCGTGAAGTGATTCAAGAGGTGGCCGATGCGGAAAGTTTCCTAGAGGTTCACAAAGATTTTGCCGAGAACATCGTCGTGGGCTTCGCGCGACTCGCGGGGCGCTCCATCGGCATTGTCGCCAATCAACCCGCTTATTTGGCCGGCGTACTCGACATCAAGAGTTCACAAAAAGCGGCGCGCTTTGTTCGGTTTTGCGACTGCTTCAACATACCCTTGCTCGTCTTTGAAGACGTGCCCGGCTTTTTGCCCGGAACCGATCAAGAGTGGAACGCCATCATCACAAATGGGGCAAAACTGCTCTACGCCTTTAGCGAAGCCACGGTGCCGAGAGTTACGGTGATCACCCGCAAAGCCTACGGAGGCGCATACGACGTGATGAATTCCAAGCACATCGGCGCCGACATGAACTACGCTTGGCCGAGTGCCGAAATTGCGGTGATGGGGGCCAAAGGGGCTGCTGAAATCATCTTCAAAAAAGAAATCGCCGAGGCGGCAGATTCTGAAGCGAAACTGAAAGAAAAAGAGCTCGAATATGCCGAGGCTTTTGCCAACCCCTACGGTGCGGCGGCTCGAGGCTATGTCGACGACGTCATCATGCCCCGAAATACGCGGGTTCGCCTGATGAAGGCCTTCGAAATGCTCGAAAACAAAGCCGTCAAACTGCCCCGCAAAAAGCATGGCAATATTCCGCTCTAAGCCTTTGAGAGTTCTTGTGAAGAGTGAGTTTCCAAGCCACTCTGCGTGAAGTGTATCGCTGTTGTGGGCCCCACGGCTTCGGGAAAATCCGAACGGGCAGTCGAGCTCGCCGAATTCTTGAATTGGCCGGTGGTGTCTTTCGATTCGAGGCAATTTTATCGCGAAATCCCCATCGGAACCGCGGCTCCCGGAGCCGATTTGCGCGCCCGTGCCCCACACTTTTTCGTGCTCGACCGAAGCCTCGAAAATCCGCTCAGCTCAGGGGGATATGCCCGTGAAGTCGAAGCGTGGTCGGCTTCGGAAAGCCCTGGAGGAGCGGTGTTTGTCGGCGGGAGCGGTTTGTATCTCGAAGCACTGATCAAGGGGTTCGACCTCCCGAGTGCCACCGACGGAGCACTCAGAGAACAACTTCAAAACGAGCTTCTCGAGAACGGAATTGCTTCGATATGCGAGGCTTTGGAACGCGAAGACCCCGAGGCCTACGCACGCAACGATCGAAACAATCCCCAACGACTGATTCGCGCGCTCGAAATTGCCCGCAGCAGAGGCCGAGCGAGTCGAGCGGGCGAGTCGAAGCAGCCTGCTTTTGCGGCGGAGTGGCTGGTTTTGGGTTTAGAAGTTGAACGCGAAGAGCTCAACCAAAGAATCCTTTTGCGCAGCCGGGCGATGATCGAGAACGGCCTGATCGAAGAGGCTCGTTCGGTGATGAACTTTCGGCAATCGCCTGTTTTAAAAACCATAGGGTATCCCGAGGCCTTCAGTTTGATCGAAGGCAAAATGAGCGTCGACACGTGTATCGAGACCATCGCCCTGCGAACTCGACAGTATGCCAAGCGACAGCGAACCTGGTTTCGAAATCGAGTTCACGGTCTTCGCTGGGTTTCTTCCACATCGACATCCGCCCTGCGCGAACAGGCCGAAATCTTTTTGTCGTGAAGCCCAGTCCATGGCTCCTACCGCTTTCGTGGCCTTATGCCCTTGGTGCGGGCATCAAGAATCTCCTTTTCGACAGCGGTATGCTGCACCCTCGGTCTTCGGGCATTCCGACGATTTCGATAGGCAATTTGAGCGCGGGGGGGACCGGCAAAACTCCACACGTGGTTTGGCTCGCCAAAGCCTTGGAGCATCGCTTCAACATAGGGGTCATCAGTCGGGGGTATGGACGTTCGAGCGAGGGATACCGCCGAGTGGAAATCGATTCATCGGCCCGAGAAGTGGGAGACGAGCCTTTGCTCATTAAAAGGCTGTGTCCGGCCTGTGCCGTTGTGGTATGCGCCGATCGCGTCGAAGGTGCGAGCAGGCTTTGTTCTGAAGACTCTTCAATCGATTTTCTGATTCTCGACGATGCCTTTCAGCACCGCCGAATTGCCCGAGATTTCGATGTGCTGCTCAGCCGTTTCGACGCCCCTTGGTGGAGCGACAAAGTCTTGCCCGCGGGCTATTTGCGCGAGTCTGCACGGGGTGCCCGAAGAGCCAATGCTGTTCTGTTCACCGGCGCTCCCGCCGATTTGAGTTTAAAAGCAGCCCGGGAAATGGCGGAGAGGGCAGGGCGAGAACTCGGTATCGACTGTTTTTTTTCGAAACGGGTATACGGGGCTCTGCGAACTCTCGATGGATCTGAAGCCGGTCTCGATTCGGTTGAGCACCTTGTTGCGCTCAGCGGGATCGCCCATCCCAAGGCGTTCGAAGATCAAGTCCGCTCCATGGTGCAGGGGGTGGCACTGAGTTCGGTGGCCCTACGCGATCATTCACCCATCGGAGGGGCTGAGATAGAACAAGTGCGGAGCCTCTCTAAAAACTTGAATTTTGCGGTGGTGATGACAGAGAAAGACGCGGTTCGCCTCGATTCGAGTTGGCCACGCGACTGGCGCACCCTGGTTTTGCCTCTTGAAGTCGAACTCCTTTTCGACGGTCGAGCGCTTTTCCTCAAAAGGCTTTTACTGCAAGTCTCGGGCGCCCTCGGATAATGCTTTTCTTTGCACTCGATTGGCTCATGCAGCAAACTCCGCAGGCCTTCGATTGATTTCCATGCCCCCAGTTTTCGCATCTGATACATACGAGCCTGTAATCGGTCTCGAGGTTCACATTCAGTTAAATACGCTTTCGAAGGCGTATTGTGACGAGCCCGCGAGTTTTGGAGACAAGCCCAATTCCAATGTCGGGCCCATCGGTTTGGGACATCCCGGCACTTTGCCCGTGGTCAATCGGCGCGTGGTCGAAAGCGCCATTCGCCTGGGTCTGGCCTGTGGCTGTTCCATTCGCGAGCGCAACGAGTATGCCCGCAAGAACTATTTCTACGCCGATCTCCCCAAAGGCTATCAGATTACCCAGCACACCACTCCGATTTGCACGGGCGGAGAGATCGTCCTCGGCTCCAAGTCGGGCGGAAAGCGCATCCGGCTCACCCGCATTCACATGGAAGAAGACGCGGGCAAGAGCCTGCACGATCTCGATCCATTTCACACGCTCATCGACCTCAACCGGGCCGGAGTTCCGCTGCTCGAAATGGTCTCTGAAGCCGACTTTACCAATGGAGACGAGGCCTACGCTTATCTGAGCGAAGTGCGCCGATTGGTGCGCTATCTCGACATCAGCGATGGCAATATGGAAGAAGGCTCGCTTCGCTGCGACGTCAATGTTTCGGTTCGCCCCGTCGGACAGCTTCAATTCGGCACCAAGGTTGAAGTCAAAAACCTCAACTCGTTCAGGCACGTACAGAAGGCCATTGAATACGAATTCGAGCGTCAAGTGGCCTTGATTGGTTCGGGCGGAGAAGTGGTTCAAGAAACCCGCACTTGGGACAGCGTTCAAGGCATTACCCAACTGCTGCGAACCAAAGAAGACGCCCACGACTACCGCTATTTTCCCGAGCCCGATTTGCCGCCCATCATCGTCGATCAAACCTGGATCGAACGCGTGCGCGGCGAAATGCCTGCCTTGCCCGCAGAGCGTCTCGAGCGCTATACCCGCGAATTTTCGCTCAGCGAGTACGACGCCCTCGTGCTGATCGAAGACAAGGCCATGGCCGATTATTTCGAGGCTTTGGTCACCATCTTTCCCCGTCCGAAAGCCTGTGCAAACGTCTTGAACACCCAAGTGCGCGCCTATCTCAATCAGAATGGTGTCGATCTGAAATTGTACCCGGTCTCTTCAGAACGGCTGGCGCTGTTGCTCGAGAGCGTTGAGTCGGGTCGTTTGAGCAATTCTGCGGCTTTTCAAAAGGTCTTGCCGGCCATGGAGTCCGGGAATGCCTCGCATCCCTTTGAAATTGCCGCTGAACTCGGGCTTGTTCAACTCAGCGACGAAGATCAACTCAAGGGCTATGTGGCCGAGGCGCTCCGTGCCTATCCGGCCAAGGTCGAAGAATACCTCTCGGGCAAGAAGGGCCTCATCGGTCTGTTTATGGGTGAGGTGATGAAGCGCAGCGGCGGAAAGGCCGACCCGAAATTGAGCAGTCGCCTACTCGAAGAGGCACTTGAGCAGAAGAGAAATCAATAAACAAATCGACTAAAACCCGTCCATGAACATTCGAATTCCACTGTTTTCCATCTGCATTGTTGCGCTTTCAGCTTGTGAACAACCCAAGGGCACCTTGGTGAAAGGGACCTTTGAAGGCGCCGATACTGTGCTCGTAGCCAAACTCTTGCCCGATGGAATCGAGTATGTCGATACTTTGGTCACCTCGAAAGGCTCGTTTAAAATCGATCTCGATGTGCTGCCCGATCAACCCGAAATTTTTATGTTCGAAAAGCCCGGAGGCTTGCGCGTAAGCATCGTGGCTCGGAAGGGTGAGACGATTCGAATTGAGGCCGATAAAGACGAAGAAGGCTACGGCTATTCCATTAAAGGATCTGATGAAAGCGCGCGAATTTTGGCCATCAACCAAGTGATCGGCAAGCTGTACGAAACCGTCGACACGCTCAATGCCGTGAGTCAGCGCAAGATGAACGATCCAGCGTATTCAACTTTGCGCGATTCGCTCAACGAAGTGTACCGCAACTCGATCGGCGAAACGCAAAGGACGCTCGTCAAGATGCTTCGCGAGAGCCCGGGCTCGCTCACCAATATGTTCATTTTTCCGCTGGGAATGGGTCAAGATTTGTTGATCAATCCCGCCGAAAACCTGCCTTTGTACGACAGCGTGGCTCAAGCCATGACCTTGGCGCATCCCGGCAACAAACACGTCGAACGCTTCAACGAGCGCGTCGTTTCGGTTCGCAAGAGGGTCGAAACCGAGAAGAAGATGATGGAGGCCATGAGCGCACTCGAACCGGGTAGAGAAGTATCGGACATCAGCCTTCAGGGAACTGATGGCAAAAAGCACAGCTTGAGCGAGTTGAGAGGTAAAGTAGTCTTAGTTGATTTTTGGGCTTCGTGGTGCCGGCCGTGCCGTATGGAAAGTCCGTTTATGGTCTCCCTCTACGACAAGTACAAAGCCAAAGGACTGGAGATTTTCAGTGTTTCGCTCGATGGCTTGCCCGATCAACCCGACGCGGCCGGAGACTGGGTCAAGGCCATAGACGAAGACGGCCTCAAATGGCCGATGCATGTCAGCGATTTGCAGGGATGGAGTTCGATGGCCGTGCAGACCTACGGCTTTGGCAGCATTCCGTTTACGCTCTTACTCGACCGCGAAGGCAAACTCATCGAGAAGGGATTGCGGGGTGAGCCGCTCGAACAGGCCATTCAGCGCAGTTTGTAGGAGGAACTTTTTCTGCTTAAGACAAAACTCGGGAACATGATTTTTGACATGGCACCAAGGATACGCGTTTGTCTAGCGTGCACCCATGGCCGATAACGACAGCAGGTGGTGGGCGCTCAAAAATTACCGCCCGCGGCGATTTCGGCATCTTTTCAACACCTCAACCTTTCTCGGCAATTTTGTCATTGCCGGCATACTGGCTTATTTCCTGGCATTTACAGGGCAAGGTCCCGCAATCAACTATGTGTTTTTCCTGCTTTTGCTTTCGGTTGGTCTTTGGCTCACCGAAGCCATTCCGCCGTTTGCAGTGGGAATTTTCATCATTGCCTACCTCGTTTTTGTGCTGGGGTCCGACTTTTTCATCCTCGAGCCGCTCGATGTCACCCATTATGTAAGCACTTGGACGAGTGATGTCATTTGGCTGCTGCTCGGGGGCTTTTTCTTGGCTCAGGGGATGAAGAGCGTGGGGCTCGATCGCGATTTGTTTCGATTTGCGCTCAAGCGCTTTGGCAGAAATCCTCGGGCATTGCTGATGGGCTTGATGTTGTTGACTGCGCTCGCAAGTGCGATTATGTCGAACACGGCCACGACGGCTATGATGATTTCAAGCGTGCTTCCACTCTTGCGCTCAAGACCTAAAGGAGACCCTCTGTCAATGAGCCTGTTGGTGGGCATACCCGCGGCGGCATCGGTGGGTGGTATCGCTACGGTCATCGGGAGCGCGCCCAACGCAATCGCGGTTTCCGCACTTAGAGACCAAGGAGTTGAGCTGGGGTTTGCACACTGGATGCTCTTCGGGTTGCCCTTGGCTGCGCTTTTGGTATACGGTTTCGCGCGCTTTTTGGGTCACAGATATTTATCGGCTGCCGATGGAGTCGATGCAGACGATTTAGAGCGCATTCTCGAAAACAAGGGGGGAGAAGAAGTGCATCGCGGCAAAAATGAGCGCGTCATGGTGCTCGTCACCTTTGCCATCACGGTTTTGCTTTGGAGCACGGAACAGCTTCACGGCATACCGCTTGCGGCCACCTCTGCGGTTCCGATTGTCTTGCTCACCTTGAGCCGGGTTGTCTCTGCAGACGAGGTGCGCAGTTTGCCTTGGGATTCGCTGATGCTGGTCGCCGGCGGTTTGGCCTTAGGTCGTGCCTTGGTCGATGTCGGTTTGGCCGCGGAGACACTCAAAATGCTCGAGAAGCTCGATGTCCCGATTCTCCTCTTGGCCGTGGTTTTGGTGGCTATCGCGCTGATGCTGAGTAATATCATGTCAAATACAGCGGCTTCGGCTCTTATGATTCCCTTGGTGAGTGGCTTTCCTGCACCTTACGGGATCGCCCTTCCCATTGCAATCGCACTCACCACCTCTTGCGCTTTGTATTTGCCCGTCTCTACACCCCCGAATGCGATTGCCTACAGCACCGGAATGATGGAGCAAAAGGACTTCAGGATTTCGGGAACTTTTTTCAGCATTTTGGGACCCCCTCTGTTTTTTGGAGTCTCCATTGTGGTCGCCATTTTTCTCAGCCGTTGATTCTTAGAATCATTCAAGCGAACCTAGGTTTCCCGGAAATTCCACAGGCTCGCTCCGTTGGGCCGAGTTTTAAGTGACAAACTCAGCCGTCTTTGTTGGCCTGAAACATGCGTGCGCACAGAGTAAAGTACGCGTGTCATTTGAATGTCCTAAGGCAGCAGCCTGTTTTGGGGGCAGCGGACATTTCTGGTGACTACGGAGATTTTATCTCGCCTTAAGCCCCTAGAACCGATTTGTCCGACAGCAATCGAGAGGATATGACCATCACTCAGAACAATTCCATCTATATTATTCAATATCATATCATTACAACTCGTTCTTACCAACGAGATGCCCGAATATCAAAGGGCCTAAAGCCTATGGACTCCGGATATGTTGATTTAGAAAACCCAAGGGCAGCGACGCCGAGTCGCACAACAGCCGCAACTTCCTTTTTAATATTCTGCGGCGGCGACCTCGGCCAAAGCGTACCTAAAAAAAATCAAAAACGAGCTAGGACCAGAGAGCGCGACCGGTAGAAAAGATTCAGGGTTGGATCTCCGACAGAGCCACGAGGCGTCGTGGCTCTACACTTTCTTTGGAGCAGCAAAGAAAGAAGGCCTCCGCGGCGATTTATCACCAACGGACACATGTAGCCCCGCACGATTGTGCGGGGGAAGACATCAAGGTCGTAGAACGGGAATGAACAGCGCAGGCCTTAACCCGTTCCCACCGTCTAATCGTACCGCCGCGATGCATCGCGGCACTACAGAATGATCATCGGCGAAGCCGGAAGACTACTACTCGAAGACTCAGAAATATCTTGGACGACAGGTGTTTAATCAATAATTCGTAGACCTATTTTTTAGCAAAATCCGGAACCTTGAAATGATTGTAAAACAGCTCTCCCCAGAAATATCCCGTGACCCCAATTCAACCTAAAGCTTAGTAAATCTGGCCTTCACAATCTTTAAAGACGAGCAGTGTCAATAGGCTGCACTCTTTTAATCATCGGAATTTGTATTCAGAGAGAGTGGAGGGAGTTTATGAATTTGAGAACCTAAGCTCCGTGCAAAGGGAAGCTGAGTCAGAGCGTCCGTTGTCCCTTCTAAAGGCTAGGGGAACATACAAATAGGGCAGTGGGATGTGCAATCTCTGGACAAGGGGACTTTTTTCACTGGCTCTTTGTGTCCAAATTGCGAAGGGTGTAGTTTGTGGGTGTACTTTTTGCCCACTAAAAAAGAGACCGGCTATAGGTTCAACTTTTTAATCACCCGCTCCAAGCCTTCGCGGCTGGGGAGGTGGTTCGGCTTGACTTGCAAGACCGATTGGTAGTCTTTGCGGGCGTTGTCGAGGTCTCCCAGCCGTTCAAAGGCGTAGGCCCGGCCGTAATAGGCCCGGTAGTTTTGCTGGCTCGGGCTGGCCGCAATGGCTCGGGCAAAGCTGTTTCGGGCTTCGGCAAACTGATTGATCTGCAGATAGACATAGCCTAGATTGTAGTGGCTGTCCACGTCTCCCGGCTTCAAGCGAATAGCCTTGGCGTAATTCTCCATGGCCGGGTTCCAGTCTTCCTTTTGCATGTGGAAAACCCCCATTTTGAAGTAGACGTCGGCTCGATTGGGGTCTATTTTCAAGATGTTTCGATAATAAGCCAGAGCCAGGCTGTCCTTTCGAGAAGAGAAAATGTAGCCGAGCATGTCGAGGGCTTCGAGGTGACGGTTGTCTAAGTCGACCGCTTTCTGGAAATACGGAATCGCAGCGGTGGTGTCTGAAGTGCCGCCTCGAATGGCCAGCCCTTTTACAAAGTAGGCATCGGCCGACTTGGGATCGGCCTTAATCGCTTCGTTCGCGAGTTTTAGAGCCTCTCGATCGAGGCCCAAAGCCAACTGCAACTTGGCGCGCGCAAGTCTACAGGCCGTGTTTTCCGGATACCGCGCGGAGCAGACACTCCAAATGGAGTCGGCTTGTTTGGATCGATTGGAAAGGAGCTCAATCTGCCCTTCGAGTTCGAGAACTTCGGGGTGGAGGCTGTCGAGTCCCCGCGCTTTGCCGAGGAAAGAACGCGCGTAACTGAAGTTTTCATCTTCGAGCAAGTTGCGAACCCTTTTGAGCAGATCGCTGAGGTTGGTCGGATCGTCCGGATACAAGCGACCCGCTGCATCGCCCAGAGCCGTATCGCCCGGAGCCGTTTCGGAAACCTCGCCCTCGGCAGCGCCTCCTCCGCAACTCGCGAGCGAAAGCGCCAAGAGCATGCCCATAAAAAAGACAAATGCCCTCGCAGCTTTATGTGCTCCGCTCAAGTTCATTATTCGCCCGCGCTCATGGCCGCAACGATCTTGGCTTCGATTTCTGCAGAGAGCTCAGGATTGTCGATCAACAGTTGTCTTACCGCATCGCGCCCTTGGCCGAGCCGAGTTTCGCCGTAGCTAAACCAAGAGCCGCTCTTTTTCACGATCTCTTTGTCGACCCCGATATCGATGATCTCTCCGGTCTTGGAGATGCCTTCTCCATACATAATGTCGAATTCAGCTTGTCTGAAAGGCGGAGCAACCTTGTTCTTGACAATCTTGACCCGAGCACGGTTGCCAATGGCGCTTTCGCCATCTTTAATTTGAGAGCTGCGGCGAATGTCGATACGGATCGAGGAGTAAAACTTGAGCGCATTTCCACCCGTGGTGGTTTCGGGATTTCCGAACATCACCCCAATTTTTTCGCGCAATTGGTTGATGAAAATACAGCAGCAGCCCGTTTTGCTGATGGTTCCTGTCAATTTTCGAAGTGCTTGGCTCATCAAACGGGCTTGAAGGCCCATCTTGCTGTCGCCCATTTCGCCCTCGATTTCGCTCTTGGGCGTCAAGGCAGCCACAGAGTCAATCACAATCAGGTCGATGGCGCCCGAGCGGATCAAGTTGTCGGCAATCTCCAACGCCTGCTCTCCGTTATCGGGCTGGCTGATGATGAGTTCGTCGGTCTGCACCCCCAGTTTTTCGGCATAAGAGCGGTCAAAGGCGTGTTCTGCGTCGATGAATGCCGCAATCCCTCCCTGCTTCTGAACTTCGGCGATGGCGTGAAGGGTCAGTGTGGTTTTGCCCGAACTTTCAGGCCCAAAGATCTCGACCACACGGCCTTTGGGGTATCCTCCAATGCCCAGTGCGTAGTCTAAGCCGATCGAGCCTGAGGGAATCACTTCGACTTCTTCGACAGGCTTGTCGCCCATGCGCATCACCGCGCCTTTGCCGTAGGTTTTGTCGAGCTTTTCCATCGTCATCTTGAGCGCTTTCAAGCGCGCGTCTTTTTCGTCGGCCATTTGGTATCGGTTCTGTTTAGAGTGAGGATAAAAATACGCAGGGCGCAGAGCTCAGCCCCTCCCGATTGGCTTGGATCGACGAAGAGATATCAACCGCTTTCGACAGATTTCGTCAAAAAAAAACGGCCCGGGGGCCGTTCTGCGTCGTTTCGCCGTCTGCAACTTACTTCGCGAGCTTCTGCAGCGCCCCTTCCAAGGCCGGTCCGCGAAGATTCTTTGCGATGATGATGCCGTTTTCGTCAATCAAAAAAGTCGCGGGAATCGAATTCACGTTGTAAATCCGCGCCCCTTCGCTGCCCCACATCTTCAAGTCGCTGGTGTGGTTCTCCCAAACGAGCCCGTCGTCTTTGATGGCCTTCGTCCAAGCATCTTTCTTTTGATCGAGCGAAAAGCTGTACACCTCAAAGCCCGAAGCATTCTTAAAGTCGGCTTTGCGGTAGGTGTTGTACACCTTCACCACATTGGGGTTTTCAACCCGACAAGGCCGGCACCAAGAGGCCCAAAAATCGATCAGGACAATTTTGCCCTTGAGATCGCTCAACTTTCGAATCTTTCCATTGGGGTCTTGAAAGGCCAGCTCGGGCGCTTTGTCACCAATATTGAGGGTGGCGAGTTGTTCGGCCGCCTTGCGACTCGGGCTTTTCCAAGCGCTTACCCCCCAGGTGAGCCCGGATGCGGCGAGGATCAACAGTCCGTTTCTGAGCGTTTTGTTCATGTGTTCTCGATGATATTGAGACTGCAAGTTCGCAAATCAAATCGAGAGACGGATGTCGGCTTTCGGACACCGCACTACAAATTGTTTGGATTTTATGCGCTCAAGCACTTCCAGATGCAGATCGGGCCTTGATCAGACTGCGATTGTTTCCACCAAACCCTCAGTTCGCCCCGCCCTGAATCAATCACGATCAAGTCGTTAGAGACATTCTCGACCGTGGGGCGCGCGGCAATCGAAGAGACCGTGGGCCTGAGTCCGTCTTCCAGCTGCTTTCGGTTCCATCGAATCTCTCGCACCAAAGGGTCCACTTTTCCGCTTTCCGCTTCATCTAAATAAAGCGCTCCACCTCGATCGACCACCGCAACTTGGCAAGATTCGATTCGCAGGCGCATCGGAGCCGAATTCATGGCTTGAGATCGATCAGAACCAACCAAAACTTTACTCCCTTTGCGCCCGATCGAGAGTTCTCGTCCTCGCCCGGCCACGATTACTTTTTGGGGATGGGCCATCGACATCACGGCGAGCACGTAATCGCCGGGGTGATCGTACACCCACAGTCGAATGCACGATTCGAGCGAAAGCGGTTCTTCGGACAACATCGCAAGCAGCTCTTGCAAGACGACTTGAGCGGGATTTTCGGTGGTCGGTTCGATGCTGTTTCCGCTCCAAAGCACCGTGAGTTCATCTCTTTGGGCCCATCCCGAAGGTATTTTGGCCTCAGACCGCTCGTTTAAAGCATCGAATTCTCCAATGCCGAGTCGGTTCAAAATTTGATAGACTTCATGAGCCCCGGACCGCCCAATAGGTTGCGCCGTCAAGGCTTTGTTTGAGCGTTTTTTGACTCGCTTGGTCGACTGATAAGAAACGAAGGTGCGCATCGATTGGGGTTTTTAACGATGCGAAGCAAGCGCTCTATCGAACTTTGGGTCGGTGCTTTTAGGAGAACGGCGCCTCGGCTTCGGAGTTTGACAGCTCGCCTTCGGAGAGCGTAGATCGCGATTCTCGTATGCAGTTAAAAAAAACCGTCCGAGTCCCCGATTAGTCTTTGAGACCGAGGGCTTTTCGAAGCTCAGCGCGATAGCCCCTTGCCACGGGGATGGGTTTGCGTCCGACAACCAAGGAGTTTTCGTCGAAATCGACAATTCTCTTCACGTTGACGACATACGAACGATGCACCCTCAAAAATCGATCAGACGGCAGTTCTTCGAGCATTTTCTTGAGACTGGAATGCACCAAATGCCGCAGACCGTTCGACATAAACAAACTCAAATAGTCGTCAAGAGTTTCGATGTAGTCGAGCTCTTCAAATTGAATGCGCACGAATTTGCCTTCGCTTCGAACGTAGAAGTCGTCTCTTCGCGAGCTCTGTGCATTGCGCTTCTTCCAACGGTCGAGCGATTGAAGCAGTCGAGCTGGGCGAATGGGCTTGACCAAAAAATCGAATACCTCTTGCTCGAAAGCGTCCACAGCATAGGCTGAATTTTTACTGGTCAAAACCACCGAAGGTTTTTGTTCGAGTGTGCCGAGGAGCTCGAGCCCGCTGAGTTCGGGCATTTCAACATCGAGAAAGAGCAAATCAATGGGTTGAGACATAAGGAATTCTCTCGCCTCATAGGCCGATTCGACACTGGCCTCTAGAGAAATCCCCGGGTCCTTGGACAGCAAGTACTCCAGAGAAGCACGTGCCATGGGGTCGTCGTCGACTATCAGAACTCGAATCATGATGAGGATTGCTTTTTGAGCCTTTCTTCAAAAAGAATCAAAAGCGGACGGGCGCGTTCAAATTCTTCGAGGAACGAAACAATTTCAGGAATGTCTATGGCTTGGGCACCGTCTTTGGAGCACGTTCTTTCTATGTGCTCGGCCCGTGAACTCAAATTGTGCAGCCCTGTCATGCTCAAACTCGGACCGATGCGATGCAGCCAACGGCCAAACAGCTCGGGGTTCCGCTTGAGCGTTCGGGCTTCTTCAAGCTCAAGATCGAAACGAGAAACCAAGATATGGGCCATTTGCCGCGCATACTCCAGATCGTCTCCATACAGGCTCTCCAAGCCCCATAGGTCAAATTCCTCCGGCAGCGATAGCGCCTGCCAACGCTTGAAAAATGTGGGTTCGGCGGCCCCTTTTTCCACCCGGTGCTCGAGCATTTCGAGCATGCGTTCGAGCAGCATGTCGGGTCTGAAAGGTTTGGTGATGTGCGCGTTCATTCCCGCCTCGAGCGCCTTGTTCCGGTCGTCGATCAGTGCCGAAGCCGTCAACGCGACAATCGGACTGCGGGCGTTGGGGTTGTCAAGGTTGCCCCGAATGCGCCGAACCGCCTCATAGCCATCGGCAATGGGCATTTGCACGTCCATCAAAATCAAATCAAAAGGCTGCTTGAGACTCACCGCCACAGCCTCCAGACCATCTTCCACTTCCGTCAAAGCCACCCCCCATTGGTTCATCAAACCTTTCACATACTTGCGGTTCATGTAACTGTCTTCAGCCAAAAGCACGCGAATGCCGCGCAAGTGCTCTACGCGTCCGGTTTTGAGTGTCGACTGTTCATCCTCGTTCAAGAGGGGCGCAAGCGCGATATCAAACGTAAATCGACTGCCTTCTTGAGGTCGACTTTCTACCGAAATGGTTCCGCCCAACAGCTCGACGAGGTTTTTGGCGATGGCCAAGCCGAGCCCCGTGCCTCCGTATTCTCGCGCTTGATGTTCGTCTTCGGCCTGAGTAAAGCGATCAAAAACGCGATCAATTCGACTCGGTTCAATGCCGATTCCCGTATCGATTACGCTGAACGGCAGCATCATCGAGCCATCTCTGTTCGCCGTCGGTTCAAAAACGCGGACCTCGATCGAGCCGTTCCGGGTGAACTTTATGGCGTTCCCAATGAGGTTGTACAAAACCTGGCTCAGAAGGGTTCGATCGGCTAAAATTGAGCTTGGAACCCGTTCAGAAAGTGCAAAACTCAATTTGTTGCCCTTTTCGCGGGCATGGTAGTCGAGCGTTCGGCAAAGAATTTCGATCGTTTGTCGCAAATCGAAGACTTCGGGCGAAACATCCACCTGACCTGCTTCAATTTTAGAGATGTCGAGCACATCGCTAATCAAACTGTGCAGCAACTCAGCGGCGTTCAAGATGTCGTTGACGAAGGCTTTCTGGCCCGAGTCGAGTGCCGTGGTCGACAACAAATTCGTCATGCCGATCACCGCATTTAGCGGAGTTCGGATCTCATGGCTCATGTGCGCCAAAAACTCTTTTTCAGCTTGGCGCGCGGTCTCCGCTTCCTCCTTCGCCCGAAGCAGTTCGCGTTCAAGGGCTTTTCGCGGGCTGATGTCGTAGTGAATCCCAATGCTGCCGTTTGGGTTTCCGCGCGCATCCAAGATCGGAGCTCCGCTGATCAACACCCAGAGCCAATGTCCGTGTTTGTGCTTGATTCTGATTTCGTAAACCGCTGCGGTTCCCTTGATCCGATCGGCATCTTGACGGCGCATAAAGTCTATGTCGTCGGGGTGCAGCAATAGGGCAATCGGGTCTTGTCCGATCAGTTCTTCTCGATCGTAGCCCGTCATCCCACAAAAACCGTCGTAGGCTTTGGCAATCTTTCCGTTTGCGTCGACTTCGAGCAAGCCGAGCTCCATATTCTCAATAATCCCCCTGTATTTTTCTTCGCTTTGCCTGAGCGACTTTTGGGTGCGATAGAGCTCGGTGATGTCTCGCGCAACCGCCGTGGCTTTGTGTATTTTTTTGTCGACGTACTCAAGCCGAATCTGTTGCGCCAACCGCCTGCGGCTTTGGGATTCGTCGAGCACATTGAATTCGAGATAGGCTTCTTCGCGAAGCTCGCGGGTCCAAGAAGCGATTTCTTCGAGTACGCGTTCGCGATCGTCGGGGCTGATGAGTTCGTCAAAACGGCGGCCAATCCAGAGTTCGGGTCGAATGCCGAGGAGCTTTTCGGTTGCGGGGTTCAAATAGCGAAAACAGCCGCCCCCGTCGAGTTCGTAAATCATATCCCCGGCCGATTCAACCAACTGCTGAAATGCTTGCTTTTGAAGCTCCATTTCTCGGGTTCGCTCTTCGACTCTCTGCTCGAGTTCGCGGTTGAGGGTCTGAAGCTCTTCGTTGCGCTTGTGGAGTTCGAGCGATTTTTGCTCGAGAATTTGCTCAGCCTCTTTCCGCGCCGCTTTTTCGCGTTCGACCCGGCGAAGGAGCATTTCTTCTCGCTCGGGAGACATCAGAACTCAGGAGTTCAGCTCAATGCTGAAGACGGTTCGATCGTCGAACGAAACCGATCCAATTGTGCCTTGTTGCCCGTAATGCCTCAGGGCTTCTTCGATGAGCCCAAAGGCCAGAGAGGCCATTCCGCGGTCGGAGCGATAAACCATTTCGAGCGATCGATTTGAAATTTTCGTGGTCTCGAAACGGGGCAATTGAGCGTCCGGATAAAGCTTCAATACTTCGATGTGGATGTAGTCGTCTACCGATTCAAGAAAGGCCATCACATTGGGACAGCGATCGAAAAACTGGGGGTAAAAGCGGGCAAAAACACCGAGCATATGTGCTCCAAAGCCTTTCAAAACAAGGTCGACCGGACGGGCGCTCGCCGCGCTGTAGTGCAGCACGAATTCGACCAATTCGGTGTGGGGGTAGTTTCCAATGGCCGTGTATGCCCCGTGGCTCTGACTGGGGACTTCGCGGAGCAGCCGATCGACCCATTCGTAACCGCTCTCTTGTTCGACCCATTCAAAAAACTCCGTAAAGACCACTCCTTTCATACTCCCGGATTAAGATCGCACAATACTTGCGCCCAAAGCATTGAGTCTTTGGTCGATGTGCTCGTAGCCGCGGTCGATTTGCTCGATGTTGTGAATGGTGCTTACCCCGTCGGCGCTCAGGGCGGCGATGAGCAGCGAGACTCCGGCCCGGATGTCGGGACTGGTCATGGTGGTAGCCCGAAGCGGCACTTTGCGGTCGAGCCCGATGACGGTGGCGCGGTGTGGGTCGCACAAAATAATTTGTGCCCCCATGTCGATGAGTTTATCGACAAAAAACAATCGGCTCTCGAACATCTTTTGATGAATCAAAACACTGCCGCGCGCCTGGGTCGCGGTTACCAAGACAATGCTCAACAAATCGGGTGTAAATCCCGGCCAAGGAGCATCGGCGATGGTCAAGATCGAACCGTCAATAAAGCTCTGGATTTCGTAGTGATCGGCCGCGGCAATGTGGATGTCGTCTCCGCGTCTTTCTAGCCCGATTCCGAGCTTGCGAAATACGTCGGGAATCATTCCGAGCTGTTCGTAGCCCGTGTTCGAAATCGTCAAGCTCGAACGGGTCATGGCCGCGAGGCCGATGTACGAACCCACTTCGATCATGTCCGGCAAAATGCGGTGGCTACAGCCTTTGAGTTTGGCGACGCCCTCGATTTTGAGCAGATTCGAGCCGATGCCTTCGATTTTGGCGCCCATTCGGTTCAACATGGCGCAGAGCTGCTGCAAATAGGGCTCGCAGGCCGCGTTGTACAAAGTTGTTATGCCCTCGGCCAGCACGGCGGCCATCACCAAATTCGCGGTGCCGGTAACAGACGCTTCTTCCAACAGCAAAAAGTCTCCGCGCAATTCGTCGGCTTCCACTCCGTAAAACGACTCTTCGGGCTCGAAGCGAAAGCGGGCTCCGAGTTTTTGGAATCCGAGAAAGTGGGTGTCGAGGCGCCTGCGGCCGATCTTGTCGCCCCCCGGTTTGGGGATATAGCCCTTCTTGAACCTGCCCAAAAGCGGGCCCACGATCATAATCGAACCCCTCAGCGCGCTGCCTTTGGTTTTGAATTGTTCAGAGTGAAAGAAATCGAGGTTTACCCGATCTGCGCGAAAGCGAAATGCGCCCTTGCCCGTTTTTTCGACCGAGACCCCAAAATCGGAGAGGAGTTCGATGAGTTTGTTGACGTCGTGTATGTCTGGAACATTCTCAATTTCAACAACTTCGTCGGTCAACAGCACCGCGCAAATCACTTGGAGCGCTTCGTTCTTGGCGCCTTGAGGTTCAATGGTTCCGCGGAGTTCGCGCCCCCCTTCGATTTTAAACGTTCCCATAGGGGCTGAGTAGGTTAGATTATCCGTTTCCCGGATACTTTTTGTACTTCTTCTGCTGTTGCTGCTGCTTTTTCTTGTTGTTGGGACGAACGCGCTTTCGCAAATCGCTGTCGCGCACCGGCAACTGACCTGCCAATGCCTGACTGCTCACCAACTGAATGTTGTCGTTGCGCTGAATCGCGCCTTGGCTCAATTCCTCGAGTTCCTTCCAGATGACCTCGTCGTCGACGGTGTCTTTATTCCAAACCAAATAGCTCTTTTTCATTTGGTTGGCAATGTTGCGAATCAAATGAGCCCTTCCCGGAGCCTCTGCGTCCATTTCGACGGCACTTTTGACCATCTCGCGCAAAATCTTTCCGTAATGTCTGTATTTGAGCGTTTTACTTGGATACGGCACGGTTTCGGGCGCTGTCTTCAAGGCCTCCTCGCTCGGGGGCGGGTAGGGCGAGTCTACATCGAGCGCAAAGCCGCTCATCATGTGGAGTTGATCCCAGAGTTTGTGGCGGAAATCGGCCGTATCGCGCAGCTGCGGATTCATGGCGGCCATGATGTCTACGATCTGCTTTGCGGCTCGGCTGCGCTGCTCTCGGTCTTCGATCGAGCCCAAACGCTCCACCCATTGTTGCATGATGCGCCCGTGCTCGGGGAGTTTGAGTGCGGGGCGATCGCTGTTGTATTCCATTGGCTCAAAAATACGTCTGTGGGACGAGTGGTGTCGATTCGTTTAAAAACGACGGGTTTATCCCTCCTTTTGGAGTTTCGCGAAACGCAGCAGCAGCTTTTTCTCTCCCGTGTGGTCGAACAAAACAGTGGCCGAAGCATTGGCTCCTTCGCCTTGAACGGAGGTGACTAAACCGCGGCCAAAGTTCGGGTGCAAGATCCGCATCCCGACCTCAGGTCGATCGATGTCAATTCCCGAGCCTGAATTTTGGGTCGATTCGAGGGGTTTCATCCCTTTCGGAGGATCTGTCTGCTTGTTCGACAGGGGTTTTTCGGGTCGGCGAAAGCCCGTATTTCCCGGTGTTCGCCCCGCTGAGGGAGTCGATTTTCCGCCTCCGTTCGAAAAGCGACCCCAACCTCCGCCCGAACTGGGCAAAAACACATCGCCTCCTGAAAAAGGATGCACGGTCGGAATTTTCACATCCAGAAATGCCGGGTCTATTTCGTCCAAAAAGCGACTCGGCTCGCAATCGATGAGTTTTCCGAACCGATAGCGCGTATGGGCATAGGTGAGATAGGCTTTGCGCTCTGCGCGGGTCAAGGCGACATAAAACAGCCGGCGCTCTTCTTCCAAATCCTCTTTGCTGTTGATGGCCATGAGGTTGGGAAACAGAGTTTCCTCTAAACCCACTACAAAAACACATTGAAATTCAAGCCCTTTCGACTGGTGAATGCTCATTAAAGACACCTTGGGCGTGTGGTCGTCTTCTTTGTCGGCATCGGTAATCAGGGCGACATCTTGTAAAAAAGCACCCAGAGTGGCATCGCCGTCTTCGACTTGGCTTTGGCGCTCCGAAAAGTCTTGAATGGCGTTGAGCAGTTCGAGGGTGTTTTCTAAGCGCGACACGCCTTCGGGGGTTCCGTCTGATTTCAGTTCGCGGATCAAGCCCGAGGCATTGGCGATGAACTGTGCCGCTTCAAAGGCGTTTCCCTTGGCAATTTCGGCCGCGAAACTGCGAATCATGATGCAAAAGTTCGACAATCGCTGCACCGTGGGGCCATTGATGCCGACCGAGGGATACATCACCACTTCTTCGGCGGCTTCAAAAAGACTGTGCTGCTTTTCGAGTGCGAACACATTGAGCCGGTCGAGCGTCGTTGGGCCAATTTCGCGCTTGGGGTAGTTGATGATGCGCCGAAACGCTTCTTCGTCTCCGGGGTTGATCGCCAGCCTAAAATATGCGAGCAAGTCTTTGACTTCTTTGCGCATATAAAACGACAGCCCCCCGTAAATGCGGTACGGAATGTTGCGCTTTCTCAGGGCATCTTCGAAGGCTCTCGACTGGGCGTTGGTTCGGTAGAGAATGGCAAAACGGCTGTAGTCCCACTGGTTTTTGAAGTGGTCTTCAGAGATGCGTTCTCCTATGTAATTACCTTCTTCAAAGTCGCTTACAGCTTTGAACACCGTAATTTTCTCGCCCGCGTCGTTCGAGGTCCAGACGATTTTTTCGAGCCGCTCTTTGTTTTTTTCGATAATGCTGTTGGCGGCACGGACAATGTTGTCGGTCGAGCGGTAGTTCTGTTCGAGTTTGAAAATTCGGGCTTCGGGATAGTCTTTCTGAAAGCTCAGGATGTTGCGGATGTTGGCGCCGCGAAACGAATAAATGCTCTGGGCGTCGTCTCCGACCACGCAAATATTCTCGAAGCGAGAGGCCAGCGCCTTGACGATGATGTATTGGCTGTGGTTGGTGTCTTGATACTCGTCCACCATCAAATAGCGAAAGCGGTCTTGATATTTGGCGAGGACTTCGGGGAAACGCGCGAGCAATTCGTTGGTTTTGAGCAATAAATCGTCAAAGTCCATAGCTCCTGCTCGAAAGCAGCGCTCGGTGTATTCGGTGTAAATGGAGCCCATCAGCGACAGCCGCGCCGCCTTGTCGGCTTCGATGAGGTCTTCGCGGTGCGCATAGGCGCCGGGGGTCACCAATGCGTTTTTGTAGGCGGATATGCGGTTTTGAAGCGTTTTGGGCTTGTAGATTTCCTTGTCGAGCTCTTTTTCTTTGACGAGGTTGGCAATCACCTTTTGGGCGTCCTCGGTGTCGTAGATCGTAAAGTTGGAGGGAAAGCCTAGGGCCCCGCCTTCGGCGCGCAAAATCCGCGCAAAAACCGAGTGAAAGGTGCCCATCCACAGACCTTTGGAAGCCGAATCGCCCATCATGGCGCCAATTCGAGACTTCATCTCGCGGGCTGCTTTGTTTGTAAACGTCAGCGCGAGAATGTTCATCGGGTCCACCCCTTTTTCAATCAGGTACGCGATGCGGTACATCAGCACCCGGGTCTTGCCCGAGCCGGCTCCCGCGATCACCATCACCGGCCCCTCGGTGGCCTCTACCGCAGCCCTTTGGGCGGGGTTGAGTTGTTCCAACAGTTTACTCATGCTCAAGATTCAAAAGTAAACCACCGACCGCGCCTTGACTCTCGGCCTTGACTCAGTTTCTCAACATTCCTCCGAGAAGTGTAGTATTTTCGTCTACCATTCTCCCATCTTCAGTCATATGAGCTCTCTGTTTCGCCCATTTGCATATCTCTTTTTGTTTGCCTTCGCCTTTTTGAGCGAGCGGGCCTATGCGCAGTTTGGTCTTCCTGAAGACACTGTTCTCTGCGGAGGGCAGAATCACTTTATTCCGAGTGGCTTTAAAAGTGTCAGCAGCTCCACGCCCATTGCTCTCACGGACGACGTTTTCAGCGGGGTCATCAACATAGGCTTTCCCTTTACTTTTTACGGTCAGACCTATACCCAGTGCGTCATTAGCTCAAACAATTACATCACCTTCGATTTAACTACGGCCGGAGGGGGTTCGCCCTGGGCCATTAATATGAATATTCCGAACGCAATCAATGCACAGCCGAATTCAATTATGTGCCCGTGGCAAGACATCAATCCGGGCGTCGGAGGGGTGGTTGAATACGGAATTGCCGGCACGGCGCCCAATCGTGTTTTCACCGTTTCATTTTGTGAAATCCCGATGTTCAGTTGTACGAGCATCGATTTTACGAATCAAATATTGCTTTACGAGGGCTCGAATCGAATCGAGACCCATATTCGAGATAAGCCGCTCTGCCTCACTTGGAATGGGGGCGCTGCAATTCACGGCCTACAGAACGCAGCCGGAAATGTTGCGCATGTCGTCCCGGGACGGAATTTTACAGATCCTACTTGGGTAACGACCAACGAAGGCTACGCATTTATACCGGACACCGTAGGCATTGGTTATACGATTCAATCCATTCCATTTGACCCTTCGGTGTTCAATCCCATTGTTTGGAAGAACTCCGCAGGGGTTGCCATTCACACCGGCGACAGCCTTCCCATTACGTTGCCACAGGGCAGTGTGGAAACCTATACAGTGGAAACTTCCATTTGCGGAGGTGCCTTATTGGCGGATACGATTACGGTCTATATCCCTACTGTTGATGCTATTCCGCTCGAGCCTTCGTGCCAAGGGGAGGGAACGGGGGTGGTGTATATCGACTTGTTTGATCAAAATCCCTATCGATACAACATCTTTTTAATCGATGCCACCGACAGCATCGTTTGGGCCAATGGGGTTCGGCGAGATGAAGATACCGCCCGAGGCATTCCACCGGGCACATTTACGCTTGTCGTGGTCGATACCAACGGATGCGAACTCTACGATACCTTGGTGGTCGGTGCCTTGCCTGCGATTTCGGCGGGGATTATGAACCCGGCCGATACGCTCTGGGATTCGTTGTTGGTGGTGCAGGAGTTCATCAATTTGAGTGCGGGGGCTGATAGCTTCTATTGGACGGCCAATGGTCAGACCTCGACCGACAGCAATGCGATTTTTACCTTCGATACCTGCGGGGTGTATCCCGTCACCTTGGTTTCGGTGAACGAGTTTGGCTGCTCCGATTCTACGGCTCTGTTTTATTGGGTTTATTGTTATGTGCCCGATCCGCCGGTTCCGATTCCCGACTCTTCGTTTATCGCGTTTCCCAACGTGTTTACGCCGAACGGGGATGGAGAAAACGACTATTTCAACGCGGTCTATGATGGGTTTGAGGCCATTGAGACCTTCCAAGGACAAATCTTCAATCGGTTTGGGGCTTTGATCTACGAATGGTCCGATGTAGAGAACCCTGTATCGGGCTGGGATGGCACCTACAAAGGCAAAGAAGCTGCAGAAGGGGTCTATATGCTGGTCATCAGCGCCAAGGGCACCGATGGGGTGGAACACCGAATACAACGCACCCTGACTTTGAGTCGGAACTAGGCGGAGGTTGAGGGGTGTGCGGATTTGAGCGAAATCTCGTAGGCCCAATATCGATTCAACCATCCCAGTCGCTCGTTTTCAGCGAGTGACCACTATTTCGGAGACCAGATTTCTTTTAAGGCTCCCAGTCGCTCGCTTTCAGCGAGTGACGACTATTTCGCAGGAAAATGCTTGAGCCACGTCCGAACAACGCCTGGAACTCGGATTGAACTTTCGTCC
>JBGSOF010000026.1:0-5713 GCA_041739275.1 Schleiferiaceae bacterium
TCCGAGTTGAAAACTCGGATAATAGTCCTCACTCGGCACAGCCGAGCGAGTGTTTTATTGTCACACAGTCGCTCGCTTTCAGCGAGTGACGACTATTTCGCAGGAAAATGCTTGAGCCACGTCCGAACAACGCCTGGAACTCGGATTGAACTTTCGTCCTTTCCGAGTTGAAAACTCGGATAATAGTCCTCACTCGGCACAGCCGAGCGAGTGTTTTATTGTCACACAGTCGCTCGCTTTCAGCGAGTGACGACTATTTCGGAGGAAAGACGCTTCGCCAAGTGCGAAGAACGTTCTAAGACCCATTTAGATCTTTCCTTACCCATCACCTTTATAAAACAAGCCATCGGGGCAAGGCGTTACCTTTGCGAACCGCGAACAACAATCGATGTCCCAAATCGTCAAGGGCTTCTCGAAGCTCAGCAAAGAAGCCAAGCTCGAGTGGTTGGCACAGACCCATTTCGAACGCCCCGAAGCCGCGCTTGAACTCCTCGAATCGTATTTACACAGCGTGCCGTCGGTGCAAAAGCTGCACGACGAGTTTATCGAAAACACGATTTCCAACTATTTCTTGCCCTTTGGCGTAGCGCCTAACTTCTTGATCAACGGCAAGATGTATGTTTTGCCCATGGCCATTGAAGAAAGTTCTGTGGTGGCTGCAGCATCGAAGTCGGCGGGCTTTTGGCTTGAACGCGGGGGCTTTAAAGCCGAGGTGATCTCTACGATTAAAATTGGACACGTCCATTTTATCTACAGCGGTTCGCCCGAAAAACTCAAGGGAATTGTCGAACAAGGACAAGCTCGATTTAGGTCTGCGACCGAGGGAATCACCGCCAACATGACGGCGCGAGGCGGGGGGATTTTATCGATTGAATTGATCGATCGAAGCCAAGACGAGCCCGGGTATTTTCAGCTCGAAGCCAAGTTTGAAACCGTCGATTCGATGGGGGCGAATTTTATCAATTCGTGCCTCGAAAGCTTCGCCCAAACCCTCAGAGAATTGGTGGCCGAAAGCCCCTCAGAAAACCCCGGTGACTTGGAGGTTCAAATTGTGATGTCAATTCTCTCGAATTACACCCCCGAGTGCTTGGTTCGAGCCGAAGTAGAATGCGCCGTCGAAGCCCTCGAAGAAGGCAGCGGAATCTCCCCCGAAGAATTCGCACAAAAGTTTGCGCGGGCCGTCCGCATTGCCGAAATCGAACCCTATCGCGCTACGACCCACAACAAGGGAATTTTTAACGGCATCGATGCGGTGGTCATCGCCACCGGCAACGATTTTAGAGCCGTCGAGGCCGCAGGACATGCCTATGCCTCGAGCAACGGCCGGTATTCGAGCTTGACGCATTGTGAGGTCAAAGAAGGTCGCTTTCGCTTTTGGATTGAGCTGCCGCTGGCACTGGGCACGGTGGGTGGGCTCACCGCCCTGCACCCCATGGTGAAGTGGGCGCACGAATTGTTAGGCCATCCGAATGCTCGAGAGTTGATGCAGATTGTGGCCGTTTCGGGCCTCGCTCAGAACTTTGCTGCTCTGCGCGCGCTCACCACCACCGGCATTCAAAAAGGGCATATGAAAATGCACCTTTTCAATATTTTGAATCAGCTCGAGGCCACAGAAAAAGAGCGAGTCGAAATCGCGAATTGGTTCAGCGATAAAGTCGTGGTCCATTCTGAGGTCGTTCGTGTTTTTTGCGAAATGAGGGGAATCCCCCTTCCGTCTCCCAAAGTGACACGCTCTTAATCGCTTGAGGGAAGGAACCTTTTACAGGCCAGGCAAATTCTTGATCAGCGGCGAATACGCTGTCTTGAACGGAGCGCTCTCTCTGGCCGTTCCGACGCGTTTGGGGCAGCATTTGATCGCGCGGGTCGATGCGGACATTCGAGGCTTAAAATGGGAGGCGTTTCGCCCCGATGGCTCGATTTGGTTTGATGCTTTTTTCGACGAAAACGGTCATTCAAACGCTCTAGAAAACGACGATCGCATTCGCTTGCTGGGCCGTTTGATCGAGCATGCGGCCGGAGCCGGGGTTTGGCAACAATCGTGGAGTGTCCGGACCCAACTCGAATTCGATCCCGAATGGGGTCTCGGAAGCAGCTCGACGCTGGTGGCTTTGTTGGCCGACTGGACGGGAAAAGATCCCTTCGATTTATTCTTTGAGAATTTCGACGGCAGCGGTTGCGATTTGGCCGTCGCCCTTGAGCGCGCACCCATTCTGTACAGGCTGGACAAGGGATTGCCGAAGTGGGAGCGCGTTTCGATTCACCCTCCGCTCGACGCGCTTTGGCTTCATTATACCGGAAAAAAACAGCGCAGTTCAGAAGAGGTCAAGTCGTATCGCAAACAATCGATGCCCGAGGCCGGAATACTCGACGAGATCAGCGCTTTGTCCAAATCGTTCGCTCATTCGTCTGATGCGAAAATTTGGGCCGAAGCCATGAAAAAACACGAAAAATTGTTAGCGAATTTAACTTCAAAAACGCCTTATAAACTTCAAAATATAATTGATAATGAGATTGTTACAAAAAGCCTCGGCGCTTGGGGGGGTGATTTTATATTGATTTTGAGCAAAAATAGCCCCGAAGGGCGTTTTACCCCTGAAAAAGGATCGTTTACTCTTCCATTTTCAGATTGGGTGCGAATCGACTAACACTTTTTCCACATTCGGGTGTTCATATTTGAGGATCGAGCTACCTTTGAACCACAGTGTTCAAGCAGCTCCTCATATCGCTCGCCTTCCTCTCAAGCCTTGCCGTTCAAGGCGCGCACCTCGTTGGGGGAGAGATGTCCTACGAATGTGTAGGCAACGGAAACTATTTAGTGCGAGTGGTAATTTTTCGCGATTGCAACAGCAACGGGGCTCCGCTTTCAGACAGCATCCCCGTGACGGCCTTTACGGGCATGGGCGATTTCTATTCGCTTGCCACCTTGGGACGCGGACCGATTCAGCAAGTCGCGGTCGCTTCGAATCCTTGTATGCAAACACCGAACGTCTGCACCGAATTCGCGGAGTACACCGGTTTGATGTACCTGCCTTCATCTATGGGTGGGTACACGCTCAGCCATCAGCGCTGCTGCAGAAACAGCACCATCTCGAACGTCTCAAACCCCGGGGTCTGGGGCAATACGTTCACCGCGCGCATTCCGTCGGTCGACCTATCGTGCAACAGCAGCCCGATGTTCAGTGTTCAGCCTCCGCTCTTGCTCTGCGCAGGCGAAGATTTTGATTTCGACCATTCGGCCGTCGACGCAGACGGAGACAGCCTGTTCTACGAATTGTGCTCGGCCTTGCACGGAGCGAGTCAAAACAATCCCGGTCCGAGTGTTGCCGACGCACCTCCTTACGCCACTGTTCCATACGCCCAAGGCTACAGCAGTCAAAATCCAATTCCGGCCAATCCTGCGTTTCAAATCAATCCCGCGACTGGCCGCCTCACGGGCAAGCCGAATCAGGTAGGTCAATACCTTTTTGCGGTATGTGTTTCAGAATACCGCAGCGGCCAGCTTCTCGGAAAGGTGAGCCGCGATTTTCAGTTCAATGTCACCTCGTGCAATCCAACGGCTCGCGCGGTGGTCACTCCCCAGATTCAGTTGCCCAATACGCTGTGCAATGGCTTGACTATGACTTTTCAACAAAACAGCATTGGCGCGATCGATTTTCTGTGGTCGTTTGGCGATCCGGCCAACCCAACGGCCTCAAGCACACTGCCCAACCCAACGTTCACCTACTCCGACACGGGTTCGTATGTGGTGACGCTCATCGTAAATCAAGGCACGGTTTGCGCCGATACCACCACGGAGCTGGTTAAACTGAATTATCCGTTAGAGGCCGAAATCGCGGTCGAGGGTATTTTTTGCACCGAGACACAAAACATCACGGCCGAAGCAGTGGGCAATTTTGGCCCCAACGCCCGTTTCAAATGGGAGGTGGGTGGCCAGGTGCTCTCGGGACGCACCATTGCGATTCCTCAGCTGAATGCCGCGGGAGCCCACACCTTGACTTTGACCATCGACGACTTCGGCTGCGCGCTGATTCTCACGGAGCAAATCATTTTGTACCAACGCCCTGTATTGGTCGATCGCGTCAATACCGCATCGGGTTGTTCTCCGCTCCGCGTGGCTTTTGCCGACGAAAGCGCGGGCAGCGGTCTGCAGCATCACTGGGATTTCGGCGATGGAACGACTTCGCAAGCGGCCAATCCGGTGCATGTGTATCAGACCGGCGGTGTGTTTACGGTCACGCATAGCATCTGGTCGAATCTCGGTTGCCCGGACAGTCTCAGTTCGGTTTATACCAACGCGGTAACCGTTGTTCAAAGCCCTGCGGCTTCTTTCTCGGTCGACCAGAAGCAAAAAACGTACTACGATCGTTCTTTCCGTTTTGATTTTGAGGCGAGTGCAGATGTAATCTACAGCGAGACGCGCATGGGCGACGGCAGCGTGTACTACGATGAGTTGAGCTTGGTTCATCAATATGCTGACACCGGTCGTTTCGAGGTGGTGCACATTGCTTTGAACGCTTTGGGTTGCGGCGATACCGTGGTCGAGACCGTGCGGGTGCGCCCTGAGCTGATTCTGTTTGTTCCTACGGCGTTTACGCCGAACGGCGATGGGGTGAATGATGTGTTGTACGCCGAGGCTATGGGCTTCCGTTCGTTCGAGTTCTTGGTTTTTGATCGATGGGGAAAGGTGGTTTTTCAAACCGGCGATCCTTCTCAGGGTTGGAACGGCAACTATCTGAATTCGGGATCAGAGGCTCCCACGGGTATGTATTCCTACGTGGCGAACTACACGGACGAGCTCGGGCACAGCGCGCAAAAGACGGGTAGTTTCCACCTATTGCGTTAATTGCGATTCGGGAGCCGACAAGAGCTCTTTTTTCGCATGGCCAACAAAGCGTTTTTTTCTCCGGGCACCGACTGCCTTGAGGCGATTCGGAATCGAGTGCTGAGCACTGAATTTGAGTTGCTTGTTTGTGTCTTTACAATTTCAGACGACCGCCTGTCTGAGACTTTGCTCCAGCTCCATTCGAGGTCGATTGATCTTCGAGTCGTGACCGACAACGACAAGGTGTTCGACAAGGGGTCCGACATTCGGCTTTTGGCGCATCACGGCATTCCTGTTCGGGTGGACCGCAGCGAGCACCATATGCATCATAAATTTTTGGTTTCAGACCGCAGGTTTGTCATCACGGGGAGCTATAATTGGACGCGGACGGCGGAATTTGCGAATCGCGAGAATGTGGTGGAAATCGACGATCCCTTGCTCGCGGAGCGTTTTGCGGAGGAGTTTGAGTCGATTTGGAAACAGGGGAGGAGGTGGAGGTGAGGGGGGATATTAGAAGTCGGTTTCAACCGAGGTGGGATCCGACGCCTTTTACCCTAGAATTGGATCGGGTGCTGAACGCTTTGGATTTGTCTGAACTCGAGGTGGAGCAGTTCCATTGGGAAGCTCCGAGTTACCGCATGACATTCTCGGACGCCGACTTTGACGCGGCCGTGCAGATCTGTAATGGAGAGCCTGCGTGTATTTGCGACATCAGCCACTATCACGCTCCTGACCATGGAGCCGGTTGCGAGAATGCGCTGTATTGGTACCACCCGGACTATTTGGGGAATACGGAGATGGTCACCGACCGTTGGGGCGGGGTGTATCAGTTCTTCCACTACTCGGCGTTTGGAGAGGTGCTGGCGCAGCGGCATGCGTATACGGGGAGCT
>JBGSOF010000001.1:0-17999 GCA_041739275.1 Schleiferiaceae bacterium
AGTGAGGGTATTGGTCTAAGGTAGGGGTTTGGGGGGATAATCTAGAACACCTCAAGGCGAGAGGATTGCATTTCCTTGATTGAACTTAAACAAGTGTCTTATTCTTCCTCGGCTTCGATAAACTCGTCCTTCGTTGGGGCGTAGATTGAAAAACAGTCGCGAAATTAGCCTTCAAGGACTCCAATAAAAATTATCATACTCTGTCCGGATTTTATCCGCGTCGTATTCAATTATCTTTCGATTACATGAATCATAGTAATAGAATCTTTTTAGAATGCCCAGAGTGTGGGTAAATTCATCTATTTCTATAACAGAAAATACTCCAATTCCAAAGTCACAGTTACAAGAATCAACTTCATTGGGAAAATCCCAAACCACGCCTGAAAATAAGGTTTCGTTTGTATCGACTTGGATATCGAATGCCCCAACAGCATTCTCTTGATTCAAAGAATCTCTGATGTAGTGGATACCAATATGTTCTCCGGATGAATTCAATTGATAGAGAATACAATATTCATTTATTGCCGTTCCGCCAATATCATCTATAGAAATTAAGGTATCTCTATTGAAAGGTCCTCTTGTCGGATATGCGCTCTCACGTACTCCTATATTAGCCGGACGACTGCATGAAAAAAAAATTAAAAATGAAAATATCATCGAGAGCGAAATAAACCGCTCCAAATTCACACGATTCGAAATACTATTTTTAATTTCTCTCATGACGAAAATAATCACCCTTAATCGGCAATCCAAAGTCATTTCTGAACATCTTTCTATTTTTCCTATCGATGTGCTCTACTCGGTCAGCATGTGCGTGATTACTAATACCCACACCATCCTTAAAATAAAGAAAACTATGGTCAAGCTCATGTAAGGTGACATATGAAGGGAACCAGGAATCAAGTGTACGTTCACTTTGTCTACCATTAATATTTTCCAATACAGATGGATTACGCGACACGAATACTTCATTATACAATAGTTCTCCTTTGTTCATATCTTCGACTGGAACAGTCCAACCCTGACGCTCCATATCTCTAAGAGAACCATAATTATTTCCGAAAAGGATAATATCCTCTTCATTATCAACAACCGTTACACGCGTTGACCTTGTATCATCAATTATATCAACCATTCGATTGAGATATTCCAATTCCTCAGGGGAATAATTTGATTTATCAAACTCATTATACTTAATCTGCCTTGCATCCTTATCGTAATAAAGTGGACTTCTATCACCCAACATCCGTTCACCTGATTCGAGTACTAGCTGTGCAGCTTCTTCTGAAGTCGGATCTATTGTTCTTCCATCTGGATCGACAAATAATATTGGGTTATTGGCCGAGAAATTGAACGGACTCATTGAAGGATACTCCCCCGCCAACGGATCCACACTCAACCATACCGACCACTCCGGCGCATAATACCGCGCCCCGTAGTAGCCATAGCTCGTTTCGGTATCAGTTTCCTTCGAATTAAACTGATACGCGCTTTGGAAACTGCCCCAGGGGGTGTTTTGCTCGGCCAAGACGTCTCCGAAGGCCCCATAGAAGAAATACTGATAAGGGTTGCCAAGCGGATCGGTTACCAACTCCACGTGCCCGAGATAGTCCAGGTGGTACCAATACAGCAAGCGGTAGTCGTCGCATTCAATGCCATACAAAAGCTCCGCCCAATAGGCACTCAATTCGCAGGTACAACGCTCCTGCCCTATCGTCAAAACACTACCCTCTCGGGGTGTTTCCCAGCCCGAAGGGAGACCCGGCACATACTCCGCAGGACAGCCCTGTTCCATCAACATCGTAAACTCCATCTCGGACATATTGAGCTCAACGTTGCGCGAGGCCATCAGATCTGCCCACCCCTCTTGGTTTTCATCGCCGCTCTCAATAATGCTCAACTCAATCAAAACATCCGCCAATTCCCATTCCGCGCTAACGGCCGAAACATCCGAACAAGGATCTTCCGTATAAGGACCCGATGGAATACCCGGTAATCCCCCCTCACCTGTCCCCACAACACCCTGGAGAACCGGATCGAAGCAAGGGGTTCCTCCCAATTCGCTCGCCACCCGAATGGCACCCATATAATAATGCTTGGTGTAGTCCATCCAATCTCGAAACGGAGTCACCACAAGGTACGGATTTACATAGACTTTGTATTCCGTCAACACAGAATTGCCCAAACCCTGGTTGACGGATTGGCCGTTGAAAAAAGCCCCCGGCGGAGCTCGAAATCACCCTCCTACTCCCCTACCACGCAAACAGCGGACGCTCGCCCATAAAATCGGCAATGGCCTCTTCGATGCTCCCCAAACGAGCCTCGTCTTCAGGATGTTGCAAAGCCTCGTCAATCCACGAAACCACCGTTTCCATATCCGACTCCACCAACCCGCGAGTCGTAATGGCCGGAGTACCAATCCGCATACCCGACGTCACAAAAGGCGACTGGTCGTCGAAAGGCACCATGTTTTTGTTGATCGTCATTCCCGCCAAACCCAGGGCCTTTTCCGCCGTCTTGCCCGTAATCCCCTTATTGCGCAAGTCGATGAGCATAAGGTGGTTGTCCGTTCCCCCCGAAATCACCTGATAGCCCCGATCCATAAACGCCGCCGCCATAGTCCGAGCATTTTTCTGCACCTGAAGCGCATATTGGAAAAACTCATCCTCCAGCGCCTCCCCAAACGCCACCGCCTTCGAAGCAATCACATGCTCCAGCGGACCGCCCTGAGTACCCGGAAAAACCGCCCCATCGAGCACCGACGACATCATTCTCGGCTCGCCCTTCGGAGTTTTCAGCCCAAAAGGATTCTCGAAATCGCGCCCCATCAAAATCAAGCCCCCGCGAGGCCCCCTGAGCGTTTTGTGCGTCGTGGTCGTCACCATGTGGCAATGCGGAATCGGGTCGCTGAGCAAACCCTTGGCAATGAGCCCCGCCGGGTGGCTGATATCCGCCAGGAGCAAAGCCCCCACCGAATCGGCCATTTGGCGGAAACGGGCAAAATCCATGTCGCGAGAATAAGCCGAAGCCCCGCAGATCAGCATTTTCGGCTTCCACTGAGCCACCTGATCCGCAATGCGATCGTAGTCGAGCAAGCCCGAATCGCGCTCCACACCATAGAAGGCAGGCTGATACAAACGGCCCGAAAAATTGACCGGAGAACCGTGGGTCAAATGCCCCCCATGGCTCAAATCGAAGCCCATGATCTTGTCTCCTGGCTGCAAACACGCCAAAAACACCGCAGCGTTGGCCTGAGAACCCGAGTGCGGTTGGACATTGGCATAATCGGCCCCAAAAAGCGCTTTTACCCGCTCGATGGCCAGAGTTTCCACCTCGTCTACCACCTCGCAGCCCCCGTAATAACGCCTGCCGGGATACCCCTCGGCGTATTTGTTGGTCAACACGGAACCCATAGCGCTCATTACCTGAGGCGAGGCAAAGTTTTCTGATGCAATGAGCTCGAGCCCCTCGGTTTGACGCTCGCGCTCGGCTTCGATCAGTTCGAAAATTTGTCGGTCTTTCTCCATGAACCAAAGGTAGACCGCATCGCTATATTTGGCGCAAACCACCTCTCGATGCGCTTTGCCAACGACCCCTCTCGACGTTCGTGGATCGACGTAGCCCCCATGAGCGACTTCCCCATTCAAAATCTGCCGTTTGGGGTGTTTATCCCCATAGACGACGTCGTCACCCTGGGCAGCCGAATCGGCGACAAAGTAATCGACCTGAGCGCGCTGCATCAGTTGGGATACTTCGAAGGCATCGAACTGCCCAAAGACGTCTTTCTACAGGACTCGCTCAACGAGTTCATCAGCATGGGAGCGGCCAAGTGCCGGGCGGTTCGCGATCGACTGGCCTGGCTTTTCGACGCGGAGAACCACGAACTGCGCGATCGAGAAGGGCATCTCAAAAACATCCTCTTTTCGGCCGACGAGGTTCAGATGTTGATGCCCGTTTACGTGCAAGACTATACCGATTTCTATTCGAGCAAAGAGCATGCATCCAATGTGGGTTCGATGTTCCGCGACCCCAGCAATCCATTGCTGCCCAATTGGTTGCACCTACCCGTGGGATATCACGGCAGATCTTCTTCGATTGTGGTGAGCGGAGTGGACGTGATCCGTCCCAAGGGGCAAATCTTGCCACCGGGCTCAGATCAACCCATTTTTGCCCCGAGCAAGCAACTCGACTTTGAACTCGAAATGGCCTTCATTACGTGTGAAGGAAAGCCCTTGGGACACTCCATTTCGATTGACGAGGCCGAGGAGTACATCTTTGGATTGGTGGTGTTTAACGATTGGTCGGCCCGCGACATTCAGCGCTGGGAATATGTGCCGCTCGGACCATTTTTGGGAAAGAACTTTGCCTCGAGCGTGAGCCCGTGGATTGTAACCCTCGATGCACTCGAACCCTTTCGATGCGACGGCCCCGTTCAAGACCCGCCTGTATTGCCCTATTTGAGCCAAAACGGAGCCCACCATTTCGACATCGACCTCGAAGTTTGGATCGAAACCGAGTCGGGTAGCTCCACACGCGTGTGCCGTTCCAACACCAAAAGCTTGTACTGGAGCATGGCCCAACAGCTCGCCCACCATACCTCCAATGGCTGCAACGTGAATTGCGGCGATCTCTTGGCCAGCGGAACAATTAGCGGAAGCGAACCCGACAGCTACGGCTCCATGCTCGAATTAAGTTGGAAAGGAGAGCGCCCTGTTCGACTGAACGACGGAAGCACCCGCAGTTTTATTGAAGACGGAGACTGTGTCGCCATGCGCGCCTACGGAGAGAAAAACGGCGTGCGCATCGGTTTCGGAGAAGTCCGCAGCAAGGTTTTGCCCGCGTTGGAGCACTGAGTTTAGCTGACCTTGAACAAGCGTTCGAGGCTGTGTTCGAGCAGAATTTCCCAGCCGCTCTCAGAGCCTTCGTCGGTTAAGAATTGGTGCAGCTCCGACTGAAGTTCTTCGAGCCCTTTGTTGCCGGGATAGTGAATTTCTTTGGCTTCCATCAGCAACTCCAAAATCTGAAAATCGGAATGATTGTTCAGAATTCGGGTCACTTCTCGGCGTGTCTGCTCGTCGAGCTTGTGGTGCACATAATCGTTCAATCGATCTTGCTCCGCCCAATCAATGTTTCGCAAGTAACTGAATAACAGTCCTATAAAGTAGTCCTTTTCGCTCTTGGGCATATCCTGATTTTGAGAAGGCCAAATTAAACCCAAGACGCCTCGATGCCACAGCGAAGTACAACGACTTCTAAACGACTTATGCCGAACGGGTCGCGGCCATCTGTTTCGCGAGCAAACACTCGCTGATCTTCCCTTTTGCACACGCCAAAAAGCCAAGGCGCCCCTGTCGGGCTCGGCGGATTGCCATTCACACCCCGGCGCGTGGCGGTGCTCCTTAATTCGTTCGTTTGAAGCGCGCTATGGGCCATGGAACGACTTGGCCGCTCAACGATGATCGCATAATACTCGCCCTTGAAGAGCCCTAAGGCAATTGGTGTGTGGCAGGCCGATCAGCACCTTCGAAAGCGAAAAATTGACGAAGGTTCAGTAAACCCCGCTCCAACGACGGAGCCCCCATTCGGCGATCCAGACCAGCAATAAGAGTGCGAGGAGAATTTTCCAATCGATCAACGATTTGCTTTGGCTTCGCTCAATCAATCGGCCCGGCGGAACTTCGTCCAAAAAGCGACGGAGCCAAGCATCGGGATCTTCTTGTACGGTTGAGAACAGGCTTAAACTGCCCCCGGATGTGCGCGCTAGGGAACCGAGAAGTGCTGTATCTGAGCCTGTTTCGATCGATTCTCGCGGGCGGTCTCCGACCTTGAACACACCGCTGCGCTCGAGCGTGCTGCCGTCGAAAACGGCGCGAAGCCTGAACGAATAATCTCCTGCTTGTTCGGGCGTAAAGCCCCATTGAAAAGATTCGCCCGATGCCGAAATGCCAAAATCTGAGCGGCTGCCGTCGGGCCGGGTCAATTCGAGATCGAGCTCTGCTTGGGTGGTCGCCCGCCCCGTTTGATCGAACAGCAAAGCGCGCAGCGTCCAGTCGTCGAAAAGATCGATAGAGCTGAGATAATCGAGTTTGAGTCGATCTTGGTCGGGGGCCGAAAGCAAGTAGCGAACCCATTCGGAACAAAAAACGGCAAAGGCTTCGGTATTTTTTTGCTTCTCTGAAAGCGATACGGGCCACTGCCAATAGCCGCGACCAATCCAAATAGACCATGGGCGGCGCTCGGAATCTCGAAAGGCCGCCATCAAAGGTTTGTCGGTCAACCCGCCCGAACTGATTTGTCGAGCGGCCAAAGCCAAGTCCGCACCCGAAGTCCAACGACCAAAGGGAACCTCTATTTCAGGGACTTCGCCTAGTGCTTTAAAATCGATCCGAAAACGCGAAAAGCCGGGATCAAAACCGGGGAGAACGCGCTCTACAGACGCCCTGTTTGAAGCAAATTGAAGCTGATTTTGAATTTGACTCAAAGTGGAGAGCGATCCCGGGCTCGATGCAAAAACCCACACCCCTCCTCGGTGCCTTTCGAGCAGCGCTTGATAAGTTGAAAGACTTCTCAAACTCGGATCCCACAGCACAAACACATCAGCCTTGAGGCCGGGCTTGAGATTCTTTTCGGGCACGAGCGCCACTTTGTGCCCACCGCCTTGCTCTACCGCCCGAACAACAGCCCCGATGTCGGGGTGTACGCCGCTGTAAATTAGAATGATATCAGCTTTTTGATCGACGACTTCAACCGTCAGGCCGCTTCGGTTGTTTGCGGTGGATTCACCTTCGACATCACCCTGAATCTCCACCGTATAGGCTTCAAAACCCGGAGCGCCGGCCTCGGGGTAAAACCGAGTCTCCAACAGGCGGTCGTCGCTCTCGGGAACCCAAACCCGGCGCTCGAGCACCTGATTGCCCCGCCTGAGTTCAATGTTGAATGAGCGGCCGCGATAACCCAAGGCCCGAAACTCGGCCCGAATCTCGAATCGATTGCCCGTTTGGACTTTCGGATTGCTCGAAAGCCGAGAAATCCAAACATCGCGGCGATTTTCGGGGGTCCCGAATGCGATCAGATGCAGTTCGAGCTCGGGCGCGGCACGGGGTTCGTCGCCCTGATTCCATCGACCGTCGCTGATGACGATCGCACGGCTCGGCTCTTCTCCCAAATCGCGTCCAAGCCCTTTCAAGGCTTCAGAGAGGTCGGTGCCCTTTGCATTGAACGGATTTTGACCCGAAGAAAAATCGGTTCCGAACGAAAAGGTGCGCAGTTCGTAAACTTGAGAGAGCTTGTCTGTCAAATCGTCAAGCTGAGCCCGAAGCGCGATCGTGTCCACCTGAGGGTGCATCGCCATGCTCCGCGACACATCGACGGCCAAACCGAGCACAGGGGGTTTTTCTTCGCTGCTCTTTTGAACCAGATTCGGATCGAGCATCAACAACAAAAGCAGGGACAGCGAGACAAAGCGAAGAGCAATCAGAATTCGCCGAAGACTCGGGCTTAAATCTCGGAGTCTCTGGTTCCGGAAATAGGCCAAAGCCGTGCCGAACAAGACCAGAAAAAGTCCGACTGCCCAGAGCCAAACAGGTGCGTCAATGTGCATGTACTGATCAAGTCAACATCCCTCCGCAGACATTCAGCACTTGTCCGGTGACGTAGGTGCTGAGATCGGAGCCAAAAAAGACACAGGCGTCGGCCACTTCTTCGGGACGCCCTCCGCGCTTGAGCGGAATGCCCTCCTTCCAGCCTTCGACGGTTTTGGGATCGAGCACCGCGGTCATTTCGGTCTCGATAAAGCCGGGAGCTACGGCATTGCAGCGAATGTTGCGCGAACCGAGCTCGAGCGCGGTCGATTTGGTAAAACCGATGATGCCCGCCTTGCTCGCGGCGTAGTTGGCCTGCCCCGCATTGCCTTTGACCCCCACCACCGAGCTGATGTTGATAATCGAACCGCTGCGCTGCTTCATCATGGGCTTCAAAACCGCCTTGGTGGTGTGAAAAACCGAATAGAGATTGACTTTTTGCACTCGGTCGAAGTCTTCTTCGCTCATGCGCAAAAGCAGGTTGTCTTTAGTGATCCCCGCATTGTTGACGAGGATGTCGATGCGTCCAAAATGTTCGACTACCTTTTGAATGCACTCTTCGGCCTGAGCCGCATCCGATGCATCAGAGCGCAAGCCCAGTGCGGGAACGCCCCTGCCGCGGAGCTCGTCTTCGAGTTTTTGACCTTGCTCGGGAGAACTGAGATAAGTAAAGGCCACAGATGCACCTTGTTCGGCAAACCGAAGTGCGATTGAACGGCCTATTCCTTTGCTCGCGCCCGTGATGAGCGCGACTTTGCCTTCGAGGATCTTCATAAGAAACGAATTAACAGGCCGAAGGTAAGACCCAGCGCACGGTAGTCGAGACGGGCATCGGGGATCTCAAAACCGCCTTCGACGGGCACCTCGTTCAAGCTCTCGGCATAAAAGCGCCCTTCGATCGGACTGGGCGAAGAGCCATCGAACCATTCCAAACCCACCCGATAGCCGAAGCGATCGTCGATTTGCCGCTCGTAGCGCACGGTGGCGGTCCATCCCAGGGTGTTTGATTGTCCGATCGCGCTCGAGGTTTGAAGCCGGGCATAGTTCGTGGACGAGAACAGCCAGGCCTGCGCGAGGCGTTCGTCGTCTAGCTCGTAGAGCGAATGAATCGCGGCAAAACCACCCGCGCCAAACACCAATTGTTCGTCGGACCCCAAGCTCAAGGAGTAATTCACAGAAAGGGGAATAACAAAGCTGTGAAAAGGCCGAACCAGCGGACCGTTGACCACAAAACCCACTTCGCGCAGCGAAAGTCCTGAAAGGCGATACCAAGTGAGCCCTGTTTCGACCGACCAAGAACCGCGTTCAAAGAGCGCCGCTCGGAGGGTAAAGGGCGGAACCGCAACGGCCATGGGTGCGTCGATGGGAAAGAGAAGACCCGAGCCGAAGCTCATTTGTTGCGCCTTTAAAACTGAGGACGCGGCGATTGCTGCGAACCAAAGGCAAAGCCGGCGTGCCGGGATCACGGCTGCTGTTTCGATTCTTCAATGGTGACCCGACTTCCATCTCGATAAGCCAACAAAAAAGCATCGCGAATGCCCATTTTGCGAACAGACTCGAGAAACTGTTCGGCCTCTCCGAGATCTCGAAAACTCCCGAGGGTGTATTTGACCAAACTGTCGTCTGAGGCGATGCGGAAATTCATAGCACCTTGCTCGAACATCCTCAAATCCAAGTTTTTGTATGCGCCAATTTGAACCAAATACCACAGCCCTTGATCGAGCGCGGATGTTTCGCTCTTCAGGCTGTGATAGCGCTCTAAGCTGTCGGCACGCTGTTCGACAATGGCGAGCGCCCTTCTCGAGGCTTCGTCGGGAACGACCACCGGATTGAAGTGCCGAAACAAGCCGAAACCCAAACCCCCGAGCGCTGCGAGCACGGCCACAAAAAAAACGGCTCGACTCCGGGCCAAGCGAGCTTTGAGCTCTTCGGTGCTTTTGTTGTGTTTCTGCTGCAGTTGATCGGCTTCAAAGAGTCGATCTTCGAGTTCGTCGATGCGGTCTTGTGCCTCTTTGGGGATGTACGTCATGGCGGCCGAGCTTTAGGGCGAAGCTAAACAATCCGAATCTAAACCGCCGACAAGAGGTGCATCAAGGCCAGTTGGTAGTGCACCGGTGCGCTTTCGGCCGAAGCACTCGAAAAGACGGCCGGAATCATAAATGCCGCAGGGGCATCGTCTATCCAATCGTCGGGAGCGCGTTGCACGGAGCTGCAGTACTGCAAACTGCCGGCCAAGATCAGCTCCGACAAAGACGCCACAGCCCAGCCCCCGATTCCCCCCAAGAGCGCAAAACGGCCCTCGAGCGCGCTGGCCGTGACCAAACCGCAGGCGAAGGCCATTTCAAAATTCCCGAAAAAGGTGAGTGAGGTGTACGGGTCTCGACTGTAGGGATGTCTCTTGAGGGTTCGGTCTATTTTGAGCGCGAGTTCGGCCGCTTTGTTTTCGGGTAAAAAAGAGCGCAGCACCAGCTCGGGCCTCAGCCCAAAATGCAGGTACAAGAGTGCGGCTGCCCCGAGAAAGCACGATGGATTGACCAATTCAACGGCTGTCCACAACGCCCCTCTGTGGGCTTCTTCGATCGCCAAGCGCTGCCCTTTTTCGAAAGCCGAACGGAACTCAGAAGTGGTCAAGGCCGGACCGAAAAAGGGGTCGCGGCTGAAAAGGCCGCATCGGCGCTCTGAAAAACGCTCATTTTGAAGCCAATAATCAATGTCGTGGCTCAACTCAGAAGAGCAGGCCAGTTCGACGAATATTCTCGGAACCCCTTCGAGGCTTTTGTCGGTCGGGGTTTTAAGCTCGGAGAGCACCTCGCAGGCGAGGTCGTAGTTCGGTTCAAATCCGAGCCAATCGATGTTGAGCGCGGAATCTCCCAGCAGGCTGTACAGCCTTTTGCGGTGCGGGCTTCGAGGCTCGAGCGACTGGACTTCTCGGGCCCAAGACAACTGCGTATCCAAGCGGACGCCGGCTCCTTCGCGGGCATCGATTCCGAGACGAGAGTGCAAAGGGATAAGCGCCCGATCGATCATCTAAATGCGAAGTTCGACGGGATCAGCCCAACCTGAAAACTATCGATGGGGCTTCCGTCGGTTTTAAGCCGGATTGCATATCCGTTTACACTGTAATTCAGAGGATTAGCAAGTATGATTTCTTTTCGGTACGGATCGAAACCCGCGCTGTAATACGAGCCTCCACGCAACAGCTCGGGCAGAGAAAGCTGGGTATCGGTGCGATAAAGCGAACCTCCGTACCCGTTGTTGAGGAAGTACAAATCAGCGCCCGAAACATCGGCACACAAGCGCCCGGGGTGCCCGAACGTCATGCCAAAATCGAGGGCGTCCAAAATAGTGCCATTGTCGGGGTCCAACTTGACCAGTCTGCCCGGCGTGTCGTTCGAAGGGTTGAGCCAATCCGCATATCCCGCGCAAAGAACCCAAATAGCCCCATCGAAGTGGAGCATTGATACCGGCTGATCGCCCACCACCCGATCCACTCTTTGCCCGCTTGCCAGATCGATGATGCTCACGGTGCTGTCTCTTCCAAATCCGCCCGAATTGGCCACAAAGAGAAATCCATTGACCAAGGCCATTTGTTCAGGTCCGTTGCCAACTTCGAGGGTGTCGATCACCTTAAAGATTTGCATATCCACAAGATAAACAACATTCGCGGACCAGTCGCTCACCGCGGCCAAACCGGGCTCGAGCTCGAGGGCATAGCGCGGAGACCCCAAGCCAAAGACCTTTCCGAGGCTCTTGAAGGTGTTCGCAGACACAGCTTCGAGACTGCCGCTGAGATTCGAAACGATCCAGGCCTCTCCTGTGCTGCTAAAACTCATGGAATTCAAGACGGCACCCGCGGGCAAAGCATTGGAAGCAAAATAAATGTCTGAGGAAACCGAACCACTCAGGGCGTCCCGATAACTGATGCTTCCCGAGCCGGAGCTGAACGGGCCCTCATTGACTACGTAAATCCCTGCTCCGTAGGTAGATGTACTTGGAACAGAAGTGTCCTTCTCACAGGCGAGCAGGAGAATCAATAAGCTCAATAAGCTCATCGACAGAATGTTTTGGAATGCAGTCTTCATGAATCGAGGGTTTGGGGTGATGAAAAGAAATTTTGAGCCCTGCGCGGTAGTTCAAGCCCGGCATGGGTTGATAGGGAATGTAGGCGTAGGCTTGGTCTAAGACGTTCTCGAGCCGAAACCAAAATCCGAGCTCAAATTTTTTGAGTGCCACTCCTTGTCTGAATTCAAGCCCGACCAGCGAAAGGGGCTCGAGCGTCGCCAAATCGTTCGATTGCACGGCGTAATGCTGCCATTCGGAACTCCACTGCCCGCGAGCCAAAATCTCAGAACTTTTGTATCCCAAAGTCGCGCTCAAGGCGTATCGATGCACAGGTTGTCCGGGGGCTTGTTCCCATGGGTCTGCGCCCGAGGAATTCTCGCTGATTTGGAGTTGATACGAACCGTTCGCGGCAAACCGAATCGCGCCCCATCTTTTGGTTAAAGACCCAAAACACTCTCCACCGATACCGCGACTGCGGTCTGTATTTTCAGGACTCCAAATCCCCGCCTCGCCCGGAAGCCAGCGTATGAGATTTGAAATGGTGCGCGCCCAAAGATTGTTTTGAAATTGAAACCTCCATTGGTCGATCGAGAAGCCCGGGGTTTCCCAGGCCAGCTCTGAGACCCAGCCCTGTTCGGGAAGCAGCGAAGCGTTTCCGCCGGGATTCCAATACAAATCGTTGGCCGTGGGCGCTCTGAAGCTTCGCGTGAGCTGCAAAGTCCACATTCCGAACCAATGAGGTTTTACCATCCGAATCGAACCCGAAGGATAAATTCCATTGGCCACTTCTAGACCGGCTTGGGTAAAGAAGGACAGCGTTTTTGAGGTATTTTGATAGACGATGCGGGCATTGCCGTTCGAAAGTCGACCCTCTTTGTTAAATCCTACAGCCTGAGCATCTAAAGCCTGAACCTGGGTTTGAAGCGTCCCCCATGGCCTGGCGAAGAGGCGGATTCGCCCATCCAACAAAAGGGTATGAGCTTGATTGAAATCGGTGCCCCCAGAATTGCCTTGTTCCATCAACAATGGGTTGCGATAGGTTCCGGTCTCGTAAAACCATCCGAGCTTGAAGGCGTAGACTTCTGAATCAAAGCCGAGTTGCTGCCGAATCCAAAAATCCTGTTGTCGTTGACCCGAACTGCGCGCTGCGAGGCTTTGATCGGGGATGCCGCTTTCTTGCTCTTGAACCCAGGCTCGATAGTTCCATTTTTTTCCTGACAGAGATCGAAATCGGTATGAATACATCAGCGCTCGGCGCTCCCAGTCGGCGTTTTCTCGTTCGAGCTCTCCCCTTCCCAAAGGATCCTGATACGCATAATCGTTGTCTGATTGCTGAGAACTGACTCGAATGCGATGCTCGTGCTTTGCGTTTCCGATGTCTGCGGCCGCTTCAAAACCGAGCGCACCGAAACTCCCCATCTCGAAACCCGCACTGTATCTGCTGCCCAACAGACTTTGCTCTCCTTCGCTCAACGCGATGAGCCCGCCGGCGTTCTGCCCCGAAAATGCCGCAGTCGAGCCGGGGCTGTACAGAGAGACCGTTTGAAAAAACGAAGGAGGCAAGGTGCTAAGATCGGCCACACCCAAGGCCGGCGATTGAATCGGAAGCCCTTCCCAAAGCACCGTGGTCTGTGCCGCAGGCAGCCCGCGCAAACCGGGCGAAGCGTATAATCCCGGAGCCGTTGAACGCACCCAAAGTGCGGAATGCACCCCGAGAACATCGCTCAAAAGCGATTTGCTGTCGAGTTTTTTGAGTGAATCTCCGAATGCGTTCCATCGCGGATCACGGCGCTCCGCACGCACGACCACTTCGTCGAGGACCTGAGCCGAAGCCGAGGTAGACAAGTGCGCACATACCCATAAGCCAAGCCAAAAGACTCGGATTTTTGATTTTCTCATGCGGCCTTCCTTTCTCCCCGAAAGAAGTTCGACAAAATGGATTTCGGCAGGTATTCGGACTTCGCCCCTTTGCCGAGGCCTTCCCCCGTTTTCGAAAAACAGAGTGGCGCACGCGTTCGGCATTGTTTGAATTAGGCGTAACCGCTGCGGGTACAGTTCTCGATTTCAACGAGATTCCCTCTTTCGGCGTTTCGCGACAGCACCCGCAAAACGCACCAAATTCCAAGCGCAAAGTACGTGCATTTGCAGTCCGAATTCACGGTGGTGAACTCTTGAAGGCGATCTGTGGTTTTGAGCAATGTGAAACCCAGTGAACGCCCTTCAAAAATTTGCCCGGTTTGTTTGAGGCCGTTTTCGTGGCGAAAGAAGTGGGAGCGCAATTGGGAAGAGGTTCGCTATTGCAGCGATCGGTGCCGGGCGCAGCGCAGCAACACGAAAACAGAAGTCGCTTGAAGGTTCTCATTTGGTTTCGGCGCGATTTGCGCAGCTACGACCATCGCGCGCTTGAGGTAGCTCTTAGAGAAGGGGTCGAACTCAAGGCGTGTTTCGTCTTCGACAGCCGTTGGCAAACGACTCAACCCGAAGGCTTCTCGAGAATGGGCCCTCGCCAATTCCGGTTTTTGGAACAGAGTGTCGACGAACTCGCGGCGGGGCTCGCCGAAATTGGACTGTCTCTGGAGCGTCTCAAAGGCGACCCGGTTGAAGCTGTGGTTCATTACGCTATGAATCAGGGCATTGAAGAAGTTTGGGCAAGCGAAGCTTGGGCTTTTGAAGAGCGCAGTGATGAAGAACTCGTTGGAAAACAACTCAAATTGAGGCTGTTTCAGGATTTCACTCTTCATCCTGAGCTTCCCTTTCCGATCGAACGCCTGCCCAAAGTGTTCACCGAGTTTAGGAAACAGATCGAAAAACGCAACTACCAACCTCAAATCGAAGGCATTCCGTGGACGCGGGCAGCCGAATACCCCGAGCGGGAAGCCGATTTTATCGATTCGGCCTTTCCTTTCAAAGGAGGTCAATATCAGGCTCTTGCTCGGATAAAGAACTGGTTTCCAAACCATATTCAGCGGTACAAAGAGACGAGAAACGAAATGCTCGGGAGCGAGTTCTCCAGTAAACTATCGGCCTACCTCGCCTGGGGCTGCATTTCTCCGAGTACCGTCTGGGCTGAAATTAAGCGTTTTGAGCAGCGGCATGGATCAAATGAATCGACCTACTGGCTTGGTTTTGAACTGCTTTGGAGAGAATTTTTCTTATGGACCTGGCAAAAATCACCGCGATCTTTTTACGGCTACCCCAAGGATCAATCGAAGGTCTTCATACAAGCCTCATTCGAGCGTTGGCGAACCGGGAACACCGGAAATCGGTGGATCGACGCGCATATGCGCGAACTTTTGAAGACCGGCTACATGAGCAATAGAGGGAGGCAGAATGTCGCTTCCTTTTTGATTTGGGATCTCAAAGTTGACTGGGTCATGGGGGCGCGCTGGTTTGAACACGCCTTGGTCGATTACGAACCCTGCAACAACTACGGCAACTGGACCTACTTGGCAGGGGTGGGCAACGACCCCAGGGGCTCGAGGCGTTTTGATCCGGACCGCCAGCAATCGATGTACGATCCCGAAGCAAGCCATGCGCGGCTGTGGCTGGGAGAATGAATTCTTTCGTTTAAGCTCTCATCAAGGCCTTCAACCCATAAAGTATGGGTGCTTGATCTAAAACAACCTTTGAATTTTAGAGTTATTAAAATGAAGCCTTACTCGTTTGTAGACGAATTTTGTTTCACGAGTGCATCGAACGATTTTGAGCGCTTTACTCGATAACCGTCTTCTTGAAATCACCATCATCAAAAATGGCAACCGCAAAAAAAACAATTCCCCTTACGGCCGAGCTTATTTCTAAAGCCTACCGAAGGAGCTTTCTGATCGAAGGCAAGTCTCCCGCTTCAGTATTCGCTTTTTGCGATCAAAACGGCTGGTCTGAATCGGAGTTTTACGCATTTTACACCGATTTCAAGCAGCTGGATTCCGCTTTCTGGACAGAGAATTTCGATGCCACCGTCGATCGGCTCAAAGCCAGCGAAGAGTGGGGGCAATACGGTGTTCGAGAAAAGTGGCTGGCCTTCTATTTTACGTGGTTCGAAATGTTGCTCGAAGAGCGCAGTTTTGCGATTGCCACGGCCCCCTCAGGACCGGGCATGGCGTCGTCGGGCGCACGATATTCTGAGTGGAAAGAACGCTTTGTCAAGTTTGCCCGAGAACTGATCGCCGAAGGCGAAGCAAACGGAGAAATTGAGCGGAGGAGTTTTATCGGCGAGCGCTATCCCGAGGCCCTGTGGATGCAGTGCTTGTTTTTGCTCGGTTTTTGGGCAGGAGATCGCAGCAAAGGTTTTGAGGATACCGATGCGGCCATCGAAAAATCGGTAAATCTCGCTTTTGAATTATTCCGCAAAGGAGTGCTTGAATCGGCTATAGACACTGTGAGATTTTTCGCTCGAAAGAACCCGATAGAATCTTGGCCCGTTGAATCGATGATGACTCGGATGAAAAACGCGATGAAAGCCGTTTAACGGCGCAAAATGAAAGAACAAGACAAAATACCGGTCGGAAAAGTGCAGCGCGCGACCAAATTCGTGGTCGCAGGAGCCAAAATCGGCGGCAATTATTTGAAGTTTCAAGGCAAGCGTTTGTTTGATGCCGAGAGTGCCCGAGAGGAACTCGATCAAGACAATGCCAAGGCCATTTACGGTTCGCTGAGCGAGCTCAAAGGCAGTGCGCTCAAAGTGGCGCAAATGCTCTCGCTCGACACGGGCTTGCTGCCTCAGGCCTACACAGACCAATTCGCTCAAGCGCAATACAAAGCCCCCCCTCTTTCTTATCCCTTGGTGGTGCGCAGTTTTCGGCGCGAATTGGGCAAAGATCCGCTCGAACTTTTCGATCGTTTTGAATCCAAGGCCGTGGCTGCGGCATCGATCGGGCAAGTGCACCGAGCCGAGCGCGATGGCGTTCAGTACGCCATAAAGGTCCAGTATCCCGGAGTGGCCGACAGCATTGCCTCCGACCTGCAATTGGTTCGACCCATTGCCATGAGGATGTTCAATTTGAGCGCCTCAGATATCGATCACTATTTGAGCGAAGTGGAAGAGCGATTGATGGAGGAATGCGATTACAGACTCGAGCTCGAACGCGCCGTTCGGTTGACCGCTTTATGTGCCGATTTAGAGGGCATTGAATTTAGCAAGCCCGACCCCGATCGAAGCTCATCAAAGATTTTGAGCATGACTTGGCTGGGGGGAGAGCATTTGGACGAATTTCTAAAGCACAATCCTTCTCAGGCCATTAAGGATCGCATCGGGCAGTCGATTTGGGATTTTTACGACCGCCAAATTCACGAGTTGCTGGAGGTTCATGCCGATCCGCACCCGGGCAATTTTTTAATGAGCCTCGACGGCACCCTGGGCGTGCTCGATTTTGGCTGCGTCAAGGTGCTCACCAAAGAGTTCTATCGCTCTTACTTCCGCTTGATTTTGCCCGAGGCTTCTGAAGACGACGAGAATTACAAAGCCTTGCTATACGATCTGCGCTATCTGTTGCCGGGAGATTCTCCTTCAGACGCCGATTATTACTTGGGGCGTATCAAACACCTGAACAATCTACTCGGCCTTCCCTTTCGCCATTCTGAATTCGACTTCGGCGATCAGGCCTATTTCGAGGAAATTTACGCGCTGAGTGAGTCGCTTTCAAAAGACAAAAGGCTCCGCTCGGCCAATGGGGCTCGAGGTCCAAAAGATGCGATCTACATCAACCGAACCTATTTTGGCTTGTACACGCTTTTGCACAAATTAGGCTCTAAGGTTCAGATTAAAGATCGAACCTCGATATTGCGTCCGGAGCTGAAGCCTAAACCGGCTGCGGTCTGAGATGGATTTGCGGATGCAGTGTATTTTCATGGCATGAATTTTTGTAGCCACTGCGGCTCAGACGCGCTTCGTTTTGAGGTGCCCGAAGGAGACCACCTTCCGCGATTTATCTGTTCGGTTTGCCGGCAGATTCACTATCACAATCCGAAAATAATTGTCGGCTGTGTGGCTGTTTGGGAAGGTCGAGTTTTGATTGCCCGCAGGGGCATCGAGCCGCGCATGGGCTTGTGGAATCTGCCCGCGGGTTTTCTGGAATGCAACGAAACGGTCGAAGACGGCGCCATCAGAGAGGTTCTTGAAGAAACGGGCGCAAGGGTGCGGCTTCAGCGCTTGCACACGGTGTTTAATCTTCCGCACGAACACCAAGTGTATCTGTTGTTCCTCGCCGAACTGCTCGAACCCGTTTGGCACTTAACCCCCGAAAGCACTGAGATAGCGCTTTTCAAAGAGGCCGAAGTTCCTTGGAATCAGATGGCCTTTAGTTCGTCCACCTTTGCCATAGAGCGCTTTTTTTCAGACCAACGTACCGGTAATCAATC
>JBGSOF010000012.1:0-15000 GCA_041739275.1 Schleiferiaceae bacterium
TCCAGAATCCAGAATCCAGAATCCAGAATCCAGAATCCAGAATCCAGAATCCAGAATCCAGAATCCAGAATCCAGAATCCAGAATCCAGAATCCAGAATCCAGAATCCAGAATCCAGAATCCAGAATCCAGAATCCGTCGATTTCAATTATTTCAAAATCAATGTCACAAACTCAGAACATAACATTCACCTACCTGAACATCTTCTGAGAGGAACCCGAACCAGAAATTCAACAGTATCTCCTCCAAAACCAAGACCGCAGGGAAAATGTCTATTGAGACGGCTCGTTCGCGCACCATAGAATTAAAACAAAACGAATTGGCAAAAAAAAAACCACTCAATTTGAGTGGCTCTTTTCAAACTATATCAGCAGTTAATTCATCTTGTACCGCTTGAACTTCTTCTGCTTTACTTCTTTGGCTTCTTTTTTCTTCTTGTCGTCTTGGTTCTGGAATCCCACCCGATCCATGGCACATCTAAATCCGATGTAATCCGTGCTTTGGTCTTCTTCCAAATATCTCCGCGTTCCGGGAGACAACCAGTAGGCGCGATCTTTCCATGAACCACCCTTGTAAACGCGTACTTTATTTCCGACCAAGGTTGTGACCCCGTAGTCGTACATGGCGGTTTGTCCTTCTTCGAGGTCAGCGTCATAGAAGAGAGACGACGCCTTGTCTCCGTCGTTATAATCTCTGTAGTCGCTCTGATTATAGTTTCGGCGATTCAGATTTTCTTCAGTAGTTACTGCGCGAACCGGGAGCTCACCCGGAAGGCGAACTAGGCTGCTGTCGGCCGCGTATTGCGGTTCTTGAAGAACTTCAAGCGATCCGATGTCTTGATAGTTCTTGTCGAAAGTCTCATACTGGTTGCCGCGGAACGCTCTAAAGTCATCCATGTCCTCACCACTCATCGGGCGATAGACATCCATGACCCATTCCGAAACATTACCCGCCATATCGTACAATCCATAGTCGTTCGGGGGATAGAAGCCCACCTGAATAGTAATGTCGGCCTGATCGTTTAACCAGCCTGCCGCACCCATATTGTCTCCGCGGCCGCGCTTGTAGTTAGCAAGCATTTCTCCGCGTTCTTTTTTCTCGCCGTTGCGCATGGAAGAGCCGGCCCAAGCATATTTATTTCCTTCAGTGGTCCGCTCAAATTGGCGATTTCCGATGTTGCCATAAGCGGCAAATTCCCATTCCGCCTCTGTGGGAAGTCGGTATTTGGGTAATAAGATACCATCTTCCACTCGAACCGGGCGGCCCTCCTTACCGTACGGACTCTCTGGGTTCAAATCGGGAAGGCCTTTCTTGTTCTGTTGGGTGTATTCCCCTGGTTTGTACAAGTACACCTCTGTATTGAAGTGATCGGCATCTTTCTGATCGGGCATCACATTCAAAACCCCTTCATCGATCAAGATTTGCTCGTTTACGCGGTCTGTGCGCCAAGCGCAAAACTTCATGGCTTGAATCCAAGTAACCCCGACCACAGGGTAAAAATTATAGGCTGGATGACGGAGGTAATTTTCAACATACAGTTCATTATACCCCAATTTATCCCTCCAAACCAAGGTGTCGGGCAGAGCCGAGTTGTAGATCTCAGGATAGTAATCGTAGTCGTAGACTCGTCGAAGCCAATACAGATATTCCCGATAATCGACGTTGGTCACTTCATACTCATCCATGTAGAAGGAAGACACAGTCACTTGACGGGGAATGTTATTCCATTCGCGCTGAAAGTCCTCTTCTACACGTCCCATCGTAAAGGTTCCCCCTTCGATAAACACCAGACCCGGACCGGTTTCTTGCCCCTTGTATTTCAAGTTTGCTTGAAACCCTCCGTTCTTCTTGTCGTTTATTTTCCAGCCTGTGGTGTTGCTGGCGTTTTTGGAACAAGACAACCCCAAGATGAGGAGCAAGGGAACGAACAAAAAAATGCGCTGCTTCATAACGAGGCAAGGAATGATTTAAGATGCTAAACTAAAACTTTGGACACTTTATTGCGTCGATTCTCTTTTTCTTGGCCTTGCACGGGAACTGATAGCCCAGCGAAATTTCGTGAGCACCCCCTCCGGCATTGGAGAATTGTGAGATCGTGTAGTCGTAGCTGTACCCAATTCGCCAAGGGGAGTTCTCAGGTAAAAAACCGACATTCATCACCAAGGCATCGAGGTTTACGGAGTTTTGACGCACTCCGAGGCCTCCCGCCAAGCCATTTCTGCTGAATGCAATTCCGTATGTCACTTGGGTGAAAGGACCCTGATTCTGAAAAACGATGTTGGGTATCAAGTAGTTTTGAATCGAATTATGCAGCCGCTTTCGTCCAATCGGAATATTCGCTCCGAGGTGAGCGGTGAGTTTCAACGGAAGTTTCGATTCCGTGAAAAAGGCTTCGTTCGGTTGAGTCAGGTGATGCGCCGCAACACCAAAATAAAAGTTCTTGGTGTACCCGATAAAACCTGTCGACAGGTCTACGTGGTTATTCGTGTTCGAACCCGGAGGTACTTCGTTGGTCGGACGAACAAATCCATAAAACGGGTCGATCATATCCGGAAACGTAAAATCGCCCCAATTCAATGCTCGCGAACGAAAGGTTGCTTGAAACCCCGCAAGAATGGAAAACTTCCGGCTCAATTTGAGGTGGTAACTGTAAATCCCGCTGACTTCTGTGGTGGTTAGGACACCATTGCCCGCCTCATCTCTAAGAACCAAAAAACCGATTCCGCCTTTCAAATCGTCGACATATTGGTCGTACGAAGCGCTAAAGGTTTGATAGGCCCCGAAAGATGGATACTGGTTTCGGTAATTGAGGTGAAACTTAGGGCAGCGCTCGGCACCCGCAAAAGCGGGGTTCAAGTAGAGTGGATTCGCATAGTATTGCGAAAAGTGGGGATCCTGAGCGTACGCGGAGGTCGCGGCCAGAGAGATTATCCCAAAAGTCAGGCGCTTTAGCATGGAACCTAGCTTCATTTCAAGCCACAAGTATAAGAAGAAAAAAGTTGTGCTAATAGGCTTATGAAGTTTTTCCTCGAAACCTAAAAAGCCGTCAACGCGTTCTTTCGGTGATTATACGCTCAAAAGAGTTCTCGGGTTGGATTTACGCAATTCGACCCGCAGAACGATTGCTTTATACCACATTTGCCTCTCATCGCGTTAAACCTGTCATGCGAGCTCAAAACTACTTCACAGCTTTAGCGGTCGCCGCTCTATCCACTCTTGGACGAGCTCCGCTCGAGGCTCAAGACAATACTTCAGCCACGCTCTCAACGGCTGACTGGCAAAATGCACCTCATCAGCTTTCGGGCGGACGCGTTATTTCATTGCCACAACCCGCCAACAGTTTCTCGAATCCGGAACTAAGTGCTTGGCCGTTGGTGCGATTCAAACTGTCGAACGCTTCAGATGCCATTCCCGGAAGTTTTCGAATCGTTCCGATTCGCACGGAAAAGCTCAGCGGCAGTTTCGGCGAGTTGCCACCTATTCCTGAAACAGTTTTGAGCGTCCGCTTGAGCACAGAAAATGGGAAGCGCGCAATGGTCGTCGATTGGGCACCGTATGTGACCGGTTCAAACGGCGTTGAACGAATTACAGAGGCTCGCTTGGAGTGGATTCCGAATAGGTCGGCAGCCTCGAATTTAAAAACGCAAGGCGCACAGGTGTTTAAACAGAACAGCGTATTGTCGAGTGGTTTCTGGGGTACATTTAAAATTGAGTCCAGTGGTGTCTATCGTTTATTGCCCGAGGATCTGAGCGATGCGGGTTTTGATTTAAGTGCGGTGACCCCATCCTACATCAAAATTTTCGGGGCGAAAGGGGGGATGCTTTCTGAGTCCAATGCCGATGCAGTCACAGACGATCTCGAAGAAATTCCGGTTTGGTTGATTGAAGATGGCAACGGTCGTTTCGATGGTTCAGATCGAATCTTTTTTTACGCACAAGGTCCTGATCCATGGCGTGAACAGTTGGGACAATTCGGTCATTCTTCGAATCTCTACGCTGATTTCCAGCTCGTTTGGGTCACTGTTTCGGATGCGCCGGCTCTGCTGCCCATCCCAGAGGCGAGCCTATCGGCTTCTCCTACTCAGGTTTTGTCTGATTTTGAAGAGAATGTTTTCATCGAAAACGATCTCGAAAACTTGGTGGGAACCGGCAAACAGTGGTTTGGCGAGAAGTTCGACTTCACGCTGCAATATTCATACGTCTTCTCCGTACCCAATCCCGTTCCGGCCTACGTTTCGACTCTGCGTTTCAGGGCGGCCGCTCGATCTTCAACGGCGGGTACGTCTATGCAGTTGAGCGGATTGGGTGGATCGGCGTCCGCCGTTTTTTCGGCCGTGGATGTCGTTAGCCCCGGAGCAGATTTTGTTCGGATACAAACGGCTTCGGCTCCATACACACTTTCTTCTCCAGTGGTTTCACTTACTGCATCTTTTCAGAATTCATCCAACCCTTCGGCCGTTGCCTGGATGGATTATATCGAGCTCTTGACACGTCGAAGATTAGACTTTGCGGGAGTCGATCAACTGGTTTTCAGAGATCGCGGCTCGGCGCAACCCGCTTCTATAACAGAGTTCTCGTTTTCAAACGCTCCGGCAGATTTTGTTGTTTGGGATGTCAGCAGTCCATTTCAAATACGAGCCATCTCAAAAGTGCCCGCAGCCTCGGCCATTCGAGTGGCCACCGATTCCGTTAGAGAATTCGCGGCGTTTCATCCCAATTCAAACGTCCCAAGACCTGCATTTTTTCGAAACGTGACCAATCAAAATCTGCACGGTTTGTCGGCGGCATCCATGGTGATTGTCACGACTGCTGATTTGAGTTCAGCGGCCAATCGCTTGGCCGAGCACCATCGACAACACGACGGTTTGGGAGTACATGTGGTCGATATCGCACATATATATAATGAGTTCTCCGGCGGTGTTCAAGACCCTACGGCGATCAAGAGCTTTATGAGAATGCTCTACGAACGCCCCGCTTCAGACACCTTAAAGTATCTCTTGTTGTTTGGGGATGCTTCTTACGATTACAAAGACCGAATTCCGAACAACACGAATCTCATTCCCACCTACGAAAGCGAAGCCTCTTTTTCGCTGAACAATAGTTTCTGCACCGACGATTATTTCGGCTTTCTCGACCCGGACGAACGCGGCGTTGAACTCAATCAGTTTTTGGACATCGGCATCGGTCGATTCGTCGCGCGCAATGTTTCCGAGGCCAATGCCATGGTCGACAAGGTGATTGGATACGCGACCTCAACGTCGTCTCTGGGTTCCTGGAGAAATCGAATTCTCTTTGCGGCAGATGATGTCGATGTGTCTTGGGAAACGGTGCTGATGGATGCGGCTCAAAGAGCTTCGGTGGCTGCGGCCGCCAGCGATCCGCGACTCGATCAAAACAAAGTTTATCAGGATGCTTATGTCCAAGTGGTCAGTGGAGGCAGCGAGCGCTATCCGGAGGCTCGAGATGCACTGGTCGGAGGAGTTGAAAAAGGCAATTTGCTCACCGCTTTTACCGGTCACGGCGGAGAGATTGGTCTGGCTTCTGAGCGCGTTTTACAATTAGTCGATATCAACGAGTGGAACAATGGTCTTCGATTGCCTCTGATCATCACCATCACTTGTGAATTCACTCGCTACGACGACCCCAAGCGAATCAGCGCCGGAGAGTATGCCCACCTCAACGAAACCGGAGGAGCCATTGGGCTGCTCTCTACTCAGAGGGTGGTTTATGCGAGTCAGACTACCCTGAACATGACGAAGAACATTGTCGACACCATATTTACCCGAAACTCGGGGCGTCGAATGCGACTGGGCGATGTCATTCGCATTGTGAAGAACAATTCGGGGGGATCAGATAAACGCGTTTTCTCGCTCTTCGGCGATCCGGCACTCAGCCTCAACACACCGCTTCACGACATTGCATTGCGCAGCGTCAACGGCCAAAGCCCCGAATTGGACACGCTCAAGGCCCTGAGCAGGGTTCAGATGGAAGCTGAAATTGTCGATTTCAACGGACAAGTCTTACCCCAGTTCAATGGAACGGTCGATGTCTTAATCTACGACAAAGCGGTCAGCCGAACGACTTTGGTCAACGACGGCGTCGGGGCCCCTTTGCCATTTTCGGAGCGGAAAAACATTCTTTACTCCGGAAAAGCCGAGGCCGTGAATGGTCGATTCGAATTTGAGTTTATCGTTCCGCTCGACATCGGATTCACCTATGGAAATGGACGAATCAGCGCGTATGCCCAAAACGGTCAGATCGACGCTTCCGGAAGCAACGAGGCATTTCTGGTCGGTGGTCAAGACTTGTCCGCACCCGAAGACACCGAAGGACCCGAAATCAAACTCTTTCTCAATGACGTCAGTTTTGTGAACGGAGGAATGACTTCATCCAATTCCACCTTAATTGCTCAGTTGAGCGACTCCTCGGGCATCAATACGGCAGGTTTGGGAATAGGTCATGAGCTCGCTCTGATTCTCGATGGCAACGTCAGCGATGTCCGGATTCTGAACGAACTCTACCAGAGCGAATCCGGCAGCTTTCAAAATGGTCGATTGAGTTATCCGCTCGAAGGCTTGAGTCCCGGGCCTCACAGCCTTGAAGTACGCGCTTGGGATACCTACAACAATCCGTCAACCGCTCGGCTCGACTTTGTGGTGCGCGATTCTGAGGGCCTTAAGATTGAAAGAGTGCTCAATTACCCGAACCCGTTCACCACGGCTACTGATTTTCAATTCGAACACAACCGGCCGGGGGAGCCTCTGGAAATATCGGTGCGCGTTTTAAGTGTCTCGGGCAAACAGGTCAAGACCATCCGAAAGACTTTTGGGGCAGCGCCTTCGCGGGTAACGGGCATTTTGTGGGACGGCAAGGACGACTACGGAGATCGAATCGGTCGGGGCACGTATATCTATCAGCTCAACGTCCGTTCGACGGCCGACGGGGCCTCGGCTGAACAATACCAAAAGCTGGTGATTCTGCGTTAAGCAGGGGTATCGGATTATCTTTGCACTGTTTTTTCACCTAATCGACTGATGAACAAGTTTTTAGCTTCAATTCTTGCCATGTCCGGCGCCTCTGCCTCCTTGAGCGCCCAAGTCACCGCCTTCGGAGAATACAACACGATTACCACCGCGGTGCCCTTCTTGATCATCTCGCCCGACAGCAGGGCGGGGGGCATGGGAGACGTCGGGGTAAGTACCTCCTCCGATGCAAACAACTTGCATTGGAACGTGGCCAAGTTGGCCTTCCTCGACAAAAAACAGAACAGCTTGTCGTTGTCGTACACGCCTTGGCTAAGCCGATTGGTTCCCGATATCGATTTGGCTTATCTCAGCTATCAGGTTCAGACCGGTCGCAGGGGAGGTCTCGGCTTCGGGCTTCGGTATTTTTCGCTAGGCGAAATCAATTTGACCGACGATTTGGGCAATCCGCAGGGAACGCTCAACCCAAACGAATTCGCCTTCGACGGGGGATATGCGCTTCAGTTGAGCGAGCGATTGAGCCTGGGCGTCGCCTTGCGATACATTTTTAGCAATCTCGGCCAAAGCAATGTCAGCGGATCTGGAAATACCAAACCGGGACAATCCTTCGCAGCCGATGTCGGAACCTTCTACACCTCTCGCGAATTCAACTTGGGTTCGGGTCAAAAAGGTTCGTATCAGTTGGGTATGTTGGTCTCAAATATGGGAGCCAAGATTACCTACAGCGACGATGCCAATTCCGATTTTATTCCGACTAACTTGCGCTTGGGAGGTACATTTCTCTGGGCCTTTGACGAGTATAACAAACTCGGTCTTTCTCTCGAGGCCAACAAGCTCTTGGTTCCTACCCCGCCCATCCGAGAAGGCGATCGCGGAATCGATTCCGACGAAAACGGCAATGGCATCCCCAACGAGATTCTCTCGGGCAAAGACGACAATGTCAATTTCTTTACCGGAATGATGCAGTCTTTCAACGACGCGCCGGGTGGGGCCTCTGAAGAATTCAAAGAGATCGTATGGAATTTTGGCGCGGAATATCTCTACGACGAGTTTTTCAGGTTTCGGGGTGGCTATCAATACGAGAGTGAGATGAAGGGCAATCGCAAGTACTTTACCCTTGGGGTGGGCTTGAAGTACAATGTCTTCGCTTTAGATTTTGCCTATTTGATCCCCGGCACGCCTACAGTTACGAGTCCGCTCGAGAACACGCTCCGCTTTACGCTGATTTACGACTTCCGCAGCGGAAGCGACGAGGGTTGAGTGCGATCATCGCGACGAAACTCGCATCTTCAAATCTCTTTTACGGCGTCCCGAAGATTGCTTCGGGGCGTTGTTATTTTTGACACCCATCTAGGACACGCAGCAAGAACGAACAGACATGGCCGCAAAAAAGCTCGATAAGAAGGTGTACCTGGAATGGTACGAGGATATGCTCTTCTGGAGAAAATTCGAAGACAAGACCTCTGCTCTCTACATTCAGCAGAAAATCAGGGGGTTTCTTCATCTATATAACGGTCAGGAAGCCGTCCTTGCGGGCTCACTGTTCGCCATGGAACCCGGCGACAAGATGATTACGGCTTATCGCAACCACGTTCAACCCATTGGCCTTGGCGAAGATCCCCGGCGAATTATGGCCGAATTGATGGGAAAGGCAACCGGAACATCGCACGGCAAGGGAGGCTCGATGCACATGTTCTCAAAGGAGCATCACTTCTACGGTGGGCACGGAATCGTAGGTGGACAAATACCCTTGGGTGCAGGTTTGGCTTTTGCCGATCAGTACGAAGGCCGCAACAATGTCACCCTTACGTATATGGGAGATGGTGCCGTTCGTCAAGGCGCCTTTCACGAAACGCTGAATTTGGCCGCCCTGTGGAAATTGCCTGTGGTCTTCATCATTGAGAACAACGGCTATGCCATGGGGACCTCTGTAGAACGCTCAGCCAATCACACAGAGATTTGGAAACTCGGCTTGGGCTATGAAATTCCCTGCGGGCCGGTTGAAGGAATGGACCCCAAGTCGGTGTACGAGGGGGTTCTCAAGGCGGTGGAGCACGCGCGGTCCGGCGGAGGCCCCAGTTTGCTCGAAATCCGTACTTATCGGTACAAGGGTCATTCCATGAGCGATGCACAGCTCTACAGAACCAAAGAAGAAGTAGCCGAGTATCAAGCGATCGACCCCATCACAACGGTTCGAAACCTCCTGCTCGAAAAGAAATGGTCTGGAGAATCCGATCTCGAAGCGATCGAACAAAAGGTCAAAGCACTCGTTGACGAATGCGTTCAGTTCGCAGAGGAGTCTCCCTTCCCCCAACCGGAAGATCTGTACAATGGCATTTACGCACAGGCAGATTACCCCTTCATTAAAGATTAAGCGCACATCGCACCATGGCTGAGATAGTTACAATGCCTCGACTTTCGGATACCATGACCGAAGGCGTCGTTGCCAAGTGGCACAAGAACGTAGGCGACCCCGTGAAGGAAGGCGATCTCCTCGCTGAAATCGAGACCGACAAGGCCACCATGGAGTTTGAGTCTTTCCAAGAAGGCGTGCTCCTGTACATCGGTGTAGAAGAAGGAAAAACTGCGCCGGTAGACAGCATACTCGCCATTTTAGGCGCAAAAGGCGAAGATGTATCCGCGCTCCTTCGAGAAGGCAAGAATTCATCCGTGGAGGCTGCTCCCGAAGAGGCGAAGAACTCGTCGATGTCCCAAACGACCGAACAGACGGATACGGCCGAACATGCGTCAGGGACAGCTCAAGATGGTTCTAGGCTCAAGGCATCTCCTTTGGCGCGCAAGATGGCGCTCGACAAGGGGCTCGACCTGCACTCGCTCAAAGGCAGCGGAGAGGGAGGACGCATTGTGAAGCGAGATCTTGAATCGGTTCAAGCACCTGAAAACAAAGGCTCTCATTCAGTCACTACCCAACCATCAGGCATAGAATCTTACGAGGATGTGCCGCTCAGTTCTATGCGCAAGACGATTGCGCGGCGGCTGGCCGAGTCGAAATTTAGCGCCCCCCATTTTTACTTGACTGTAGAAATTGCTATGGATCAGGTGGTTCGAGAGCGCAAGCGCATCAACGAAGCCATGGGTGCCAAGGTCAGTGTCAACGACTTCGTGATTAAGGCTGCGGCTTTGGGGCTGCTCAAGCACCCCAAGGTCAATAGCTCTTGGCTCGGAGACCGTATCCGACTCAACCACCACGTACATATTGGGGTGGCGGTGGCCGTAGATGAAGGTTTGCTCGTGCCCGTCGTTCGCTTTGCCGACCGCAAAGGCCTTTCGGGAATTTCAGACGAAGTGCGCGATTTGGCGGGTCGGGCGAGAGATCGCAAACTCCAGCCGAGCGATTGGGAGGGCAGCACATTCACCATCTCCAATCTCGGAATGTTCGGCATCGAAGAGTTCACGGCCATCATCAACCCACCCGATGCGTGCATCCTTGCTGTGGGTGCGGTGCGAGAAGTGCCTGTGGTGGTCGATGGGGCACTCACGGTGGGGCAGCGGATGAAAGTGACTTTGAGCTGCGACCATCGGGTGGTGGATGGAGCCACGGGCGCCGCGTTCTTGCAGACCTTGAGTTCTCTTCTCGAACAGCCCCTGTCGATGCTCTATTAAGAGTTGGACAACTTCCTGATCACCGGAGCTTCGCGCGGCATTGGACGAGCCTTGGCCTTGAGTCTATCGTCTCACGGACGCGTCTTTGCGATTGCGCGAAGCCAAGAGGGTCTACAGAGCTTAGAATCGGAGTCCGGCGGTCGCATTCTTCCCCTCGCTTTTCACATAGGGAAAGACCCGTGGGGTACGCTTGTTGACTTTATTGAGCCATTTGGTCGCTTGCGATCGGTGATTCACTCGGCGGCAGCGATGGTCAACAAGCCATTTCTCGAGCTCACAGACGAAGATGTGCATGCCATATTTGTTCAAAACGCCATCGCACCTTTCGGTTTATTTCGGAGTTTAATTCCCTTGGCCGAGCCCGGAGCTCACTTTATCTCGATCGGAACGATGGGGGGAATCACCGGCTCCGAGAAGTTTCCCGGCTTGAGTGCGTACAGTTCGAGCAAAGCGGCATTGATGACCTTGACCGAGTGTTTGCAGTGTGAGTTTGCCTCCACAGATCTGTCCTTTAATGTTTTAGCGCTCGGAGCTGTTTCCACTGAAATGTTGGCGGAAGCTTTTCCGGGCTACCGCGCTCCAATAGAGGCGGGCGAAATGGCAGAGTTCATCCGCGACTTCGCTTTGAACGGCCATCGGTATATCCGAGGCAAGGTGATCCCGGTAAGTCGGTCGACTCCGTAGTAGCCAGTTTAGATTTTATTCGATTGAATATCAGCCGATCATTGGATACTTTACATTTATTTTGATCAAGGCACTTGCACACAAATGAAATCGCTGTACATTTGCAGCCCGTTTCGCATAAAGGATTCGGCCAACGTTCTCTGAAGGTGTGTTGAAAAGTCTCTCTCTTTTTCTCTGAAAGGGAAATAGTAGTTGATGTATCTTCGCCCTCCCGATGACGCATGGTCTCCAAGCGAATCGACGTTCTTGAAAAAAAAGTTTCTGCAAATTTGGAAGAGTCGAAAACTCTTTTACCTTTGCCGCCCCGTTCGGGTGAGAGTTAAACTTCTCGCTTGAAAGGGTCGAAAGAAACACAGCTGACAACGGTCGGCCCGTTCTTTGAATTATTGGGAAGAGAAGGTAAGAACTAAGCAAATATCGAGCACAGCAGATCAAACATCTTACAACGGAGAGTTTGATCCTGGCTCAGGATGAACGCTAGCGGCAGGCTTAACACATGCAAGTCGAACGGTAACAGGTCTTCGGATGCTGACGAGTGGCGCACGGGTGCGTAACGCGTATGCAACTTGCCCTCAACTGGGGAATAGCCCGGAGAAATTCGGATTAATGCCCCATTGTACTTCGCCCTCGCATGGGGGTGTTGTTAAAGCTTCGGCGGTTGAGGATGGGCATGCGTCCTATTAGCTTGTTGGTGAGGTAACGGCTCACCAAGGCGACGATAGGTAGGGGGCCTGAGAGGGTAATCCCCCACACTGGTACTGAGACACGGACCAGACTCCTACGGGAGGCAGCAGTGAGGAATATTGGGCAATGGACGAAAGTCTGACCCAGCCATGCCGCGTGCAGGATGACGGCCCTCCGGGTTGTAAACTGCTTTTGTTTGGGAATAAACCCCCGTACGTGTACGGGGCTGAAGGTACCATTCGAATAAGGATCGGCTAACTCCGTGCCAGCAGCCGCGGTACTACGGAGGATCCAAGCGTTATCCGGATTTATTGGGTTTAACGGGTCCGCAGGCGGGCTATTAAGTCAGTGGTGAAATCCTGCAGCTTAACTGTAGAACTGCCATTGATACTGATAGTCTTGAGTGTGGTTGAAGTGGGCGGAATGTGTCATGTAGCGGTGAAATGCATAGATATGACACAGAACACCGATTGCGAAGGCAGCTCACTAAGCCATTACTGACGCTCAGGGACGAAAGCGTGGGGATCAAACAGGATTAGATACCCTGGTAGTCCACGCCGTAAACGATGATCACTCGCTGTTGGCGATACACTGTCAGCGGCCAAGCGAAAGCATTAAGTGATCCACCTGGGGAGTACGCCGGCAACGGTGAAACTCAAAGGAATTGACGGGGGCCCGCACAAGCGGTGGAGCATGTGGTTTAATTCGATGATACGCGAGGAACCTTACCTGGGCTTAAATGGGGGATGACTGCTGCGGAAACGCGGCTTTCTTCGGACATCCTTCAAGGTGCTGCATGGTTGTCGTCAGCTCGTGCCGTGAGGTGTCGGGTTAAGTCCCATAACGAGCGCAACCCCTATCTTTAGTTGCCAGCGGTTCGGCCGGGGACTCTAAAGAAACTGCCCGCGCAAGCGGTGAGGAAGGTGGGGATGACGTCAAATCATCACGGCCCTTACGTCCAGGGCTACACACGTGCTACAATGGTGGTGACAGAGGGCAGCCACCCCGCGAGGGGGAGCTAATCCTTAAACGCCATCTCAGTTCGGATCGGAGTCTGCAACTCGACTCCGTGAAGCTGGAATCGCTAGTAATCGCGCATCAGCCATGGCGCGGTGAATACGTTCCCGGGCCTTGTACACACCGCCCGTCAAGCCATGGGAGCTGGGGGTGCCTGAAGTCAGTGACCGCAAGGAGCTGCCTAGGGTAAAACTAGTGACTGGGGCTAAGTCGTAACAAGGTAGCCGTACCGGAAGGTGCGGCTGGAACATCTCCTTTTTAGAGAACATGCTCGTAGAGCAAGGTTCGAACCTCTCTTCCCTTTATAATATTTTCCCTGGTGCCGTGGTCTCCAAGTCAGGTGGACGGCTGTTTCCCTTAGGGGTGCAGTTGTGGAAGGCCGACGAGCCACCGGCTAGGGACTCACAGTCTCGTAGCTCAGGTGGTTAGAGCGCAACACTGATAATGTTGAGGTCCGCAGTTCGAGTCTGCGCGGGACTACGACCATGGGGGATTAGCTCAGCTGGCTAGAGCACCTGCTTTGCAAGCAGGGGGTCATCGGTTCGACTCCGATATTCTCCACCAAGGCGTTTTCGTCTGGTTTGCACGAGACGGCACAGTGGGCTAGAGATTCATGGTGGGTCGAGATTTCCTCGACAGGCGGTTCGATTCCGTCGATTCTCTCTGCGTTAGAGATTCTTCTCTTTCGAAAGTTCTTTGAAATACTGGATAGGAAGCATGAAGTTGTTATGGAACAACTTCGATCAAGAAAGTAAGTAAGGGCAAGCGGTGGATGCCTAGGCTTTCAGAGGCGATGAAGGACGCGATAAGCGGCGATATGCTCCGGGGAGTTGCACATGAGCTGTGATCCGGAGATTTCCGAATGGGGCAACCTGGCACGTTGAAGACGTGTCGTCATTGACGCCAACCCGGGGAACTGAAACATCTTAGTACCCGGAGGAAGAGAAAACAATAGTGATTCCCCTAGTAGTGGCGAGCGAAAAGGGATTAGCCCAAACCAAGGTTGTTTCGGCAATCTTGGGGTTGTAGGACCGCAATGTAGAATGTGCTGCGAAGCAGAAGTGTCTGGAAAGTCACACCATAGAAGGTGATAGTCCTGTAGGCGTATGCACGCATTATTCTTAGCGGTATCCTGAGTAGCGCGGGACACGTGAAATCCTGTGTGAATCTGCCAGAACCATCTGGTAAGGCTAAATACTCCTGAAAGACCGATAGTGCACTAGTACCGTGAGGGAAAGGTGAAAAGTACCCTGAATAAGGGAGTGAAATAGTTCCTGAAACCGCTTGCTTACAAGCTGTCGGAGCCCTTTCGTGGGGTGACGGCGTGCCTTTTGCATAATGAGCCTACGAGTTGCTCCTCACTAGCAAGGTTAATCCGTACAGCGGAGTAGCCGAAGCGAAAGCGAGTCTGAATAGGGCGCTTAGTTAGTGGGGGCAGACGCGAAACCTTGTGATCTACCCATGGCCAGGTTGAAGCTCTGGTAACACAGAGTGGAGGACCGAACTAGTTGACGTTGAAAAGTCTTTGGATGAGCTGTGGGTAGGGGTGAAAGGCTAATCAAACTGGGAAATAGCTCGTTCTCCCCGAAATGCATTTAGGTGCAGCCTCGAGGTTATTGTTGCAGAGGTAGAGCGACTGGTTGGATGCGGGGGCTTCATCGCCTACCAAATCCTGTCAAACTCCGAATGCTGCAACATTTACTCGGGAGTGAGGGCGTGGGTGCTAAGGTCTTCGTCCGAGAGGGAAAGAACCCAGACCACCTGCTAAGGTCCCCAAATTTGTGCTAAGTTGATCAAACGTGGTCAGATTGCTTTGACAGCTAGGATGTTGGCTTGGAAGCAGCCATTCATTTAAAGAGTGCGTAACAGCTCACTAGTCGAGCGATCAGGCGTGGATAATAATCGGGCATTAAGCACAATACCGAAGCAGTGGCTTCCGCAAGGAGGGGTAGGGGAGCATTCTGTTTGCGCCGAAGGTGAGTCGCGAGGCTTGCTGGAGCGGACAGAAA
>JBGSOF010000028.1:0-80096 GCA_041739275.1 Schleiferiaceae bacterium
GGCGCCATGCATGGCGCCTTTGCGTTTGCGGGGTCTACGATTGCGGCGTCCACGGCGGAGGCGCCATGCATGGCGCCTTTCCGATTGCGGGGTCTACGATTGCGGCGTCCACGGCGGAGGCGCCATGCATGGCGCCTTTGCGATAGTTGATGATGGGTCTGATCAGAATCGTCAAGACCCCCCTGTGCCCCCCTTCCTCCCGACGCTGCAAGTCCTACCTTTGCCCGCGGTAAAAAAAACAATGGGTTCGGCAAAATACATCTTCGTAACCGGGGGGGTAACCTCCTCGCTCGGCAAGGGCATTATTGCAGCATCGCTGGCTAAGTTGCTGCAGTCCAGAGGCTATTCGGTCACCATCCAAAAGCTCGACCCCTACATCAACATCGACCCCGGAACGCTCAATCCCTACGAACACGGAGAGTGTTTCGTGACCAACGACGGAGCCGAAACCGATCTCGACCTCGGCCATTACGAACGCTTCTTGAACCGGCCCACCAGTCAGGCGAACAACGTCACTACGGGCAGGATTTACCAGCACGTCATCGATCGAGAGCGCAAAGGCGAGTACCTCGGCCGCACGGTTCAGGTAATTCCGCACATCACCGACGAAATAAAGCGACGCATCAAAATTCTCGGCAGCACCGGCGAATTCGAAATCGTCATCACCGAAATCGGAGGAACCGTAGGCGATATTGAAGCCCTTCCGTACATCGAAGCCGTGCGTCAATTGCGCTGGGAGCTCGACGGTGATTGCTGTGTGATCCACCTCACTTTAGTTCCCTTTTTGGCCGCGACAGGCGAGCTCAAAACCAAGCCTACACAACACAGCGTCAAGCTTTTGTTGGAGTCAGGAATTCAGCCCGACATCCTCGTTTGCCGAGCCGAGCGAGCCATTAGCGAAGATATCCGACGCAAACTGGCGCTCTTTTGCAACGTAAAGAAAGACGCCGTAATCGAAGCCCAAGACGCCGAAACCATTTATGCAGTTCCCCTGCTCATGGCCAAGCAAAAGCTCGATCAAGTGGTTTTGTCGCGATTGAGTCTCCCCATCAAAGGCGATGTCGACCTCGAAGGTTGGAAAGAGTTTCTCTACAAATTGCGCTACCCAAAGCACGAAGTCGAAATTGGATTGGTGGGCAAATATGTCGAGTTAAAAGACAGTTATAAGTCGATTGCCGAGTCGTTTATCCACGCGGGAGCAGCGAACGAATGCAAGGTGAATATTCGCTGGATTCACTCCGAAAAACTCGAAGTCGAAACCGCCGCGGCACACCTGCAAGGTTTGCACGGAATTTTAGTGGCACCGGGCTTTGGAGAGCGAGGTTTTGAAGGTAAACTGGCTACGGTGCGCTATGCACGCGAACACTCAATTCCATTTTTTGGAATCTGCCTCGGAATGCAGGCTGCGGTGATCGAATTTGCCCGAAATGCCGTCGGTTTAAAAGATGCGAACAGCACCGAGATCAACCCCAAAACCCCGTATCCCGTCATCGATATGATGGAAGATCAAAAGAAGATCAGCACCATGGGGGGCACCATGCGTTTGGGTGCCAACGAATGTCTTTTGACCGAAGGCAGTCTTGCGCACAGCATCTACAGGCGCAGAGAGATTTCTGAACGCCACCGCCATCGGTTCGAGCTCAACAACGCTTATTTGGAACAACTGCAGTCCGCGGGATTGAAGGCCAGCGGAATCAATCCGCAGACCGGTTTGGTCGAGATGATCGAACTCGAAAATCACCCTTGGTTTGTCGGGGTGCAATTCCATCCCGAATACAAGAGTACGGTGTCGAATCCCCATCCTTTGTTCGTTCGTTTCGTGGCTGCGGCCATGGAGTTTTCGACTACAACTCATTAATTGATAATGGAGAAGAAGACAGACCTCAACAAGGTCATCGGTTTTGCGTTGATCGGCGCCTTGTTTTTTTGGTTCGCCACGGTCAATAAGCCCGAGGCGAAACCGAAGCCTGAAGCCGCTGCGATCGACAGCCTTTCGGTCGATTCCATTCCGGCGGTCTCAGAGCCTAAAGAGCTCGCTGTTTTGAGCGATTCGGCACGTCTCTTCGCATTGCGGACCGAATTGGGTCCTTTTTATTCAGAAGAGTCCGGTCAAACAGAGCAAATTTTTGTGCTGTCTAACGACCGTCTCGAAGTACAGATCTCGAGCATGGGCGCGTCTATTCGCGCCGCTCGTCTCAAGGACTTTAAAACCTACGACTCTCTCGATTTAAACCTGTTTCGGGCAGACGAACAAGCAGATGTTTTGCTCGAAGGTGTCAAAGCCTTGCCGATGAGCAAACTTCCGTTTCGGGTGCTCGAGCAGACCCCGAACAAGCTGCGCTTGGCCGCGCGTTCGAACACCGGTGCCGACTTGATGGTCGAATACGTCTTGGAGCCTGAGGGGTACCAACTCAAGAGCAAAATTTCGAGCGAGGGTACGGGCGTACGGCCCACCGCGATGGCTTGGACCATGAACGCGCATCGACTCGAGAAGAATCGAAAGACCGAAAACCAGCAAACGGGTCTGTATTACCAGTACAGCGAAAAGGACAAACGCGACAATTTATCGCTCACCAAAGCCGACTCTGAAGAGCGCGAAGGTCTGGAATGGGTGGCCGTAAAACAGCAATATTTTTCGAGCATTTTGCGGATTCCTTCAGGCATCGCCAAGGCGAAAATGGAATCTCTTCCGCTCGAGCAAGATTCTCTGCTCAAAACCTTTAGCTCGAGACTCGAATGGTCTAAGACAGAAACAGTTGATTTGGAATGGTATTTCGTTCCAAATAAGTACGATGTGCTGAAGGTCTACGAGCATAAGTTCGACGAATTGATTCCGCTGGGCTGGGGTATTCTGGGTTGGATTAACAAAGGCGCGGTAATTAGTTTGTTTCGCTGGCTCGAACACGCGGGTTTGAATTATGGGCTGATTATTTTGATCATCGCCATCGCCTTTAAAATTGTCTTGTTGCCATTGACGTATAGCTCGTATTTGTCGATGGCGAAAATGCGTGTTTTGAAGCCCGAAATGGACGAATTGAACGAGAAGTTCGAGGGTAAGGATGCCATGAAAAAGCAAACGGCGGTGATGGAGCTCTACCGCAGTGCGGGAGTCAATCCCTTGGGCGGATGCATTCCGGTGCTCCTTCAGTTCCCGATTTTAATCGCGCTCTTCAACTTCTTCCCGGCAGCTTTTGAATTGCGACACCAAGCTTTTTTATGGGCCGAAGACCTTTCGACCTACGACTCAATTTTCAACCTGCCTTTTGAGATTCCTTTTTACGGCGCCCATGTGAGTTTGTTTACCCTCTTGATGACGGTTTCCACTCTGCTTTATACGTATTTCAACAATCAGTTGAGCCCTCAGAACGATCAAATGGCTCAGTTAAAGTGGATGATGTATTTGATGCCAATTGTATTCCTCGGGGTCTTTAACAATTATTCTGCGGGATTGAGCTATTACTATTTCGTGGCCAATATGTTGACGTTTGGCCAACAGTGGGCGATTCGGCAGTTTGTGGACGACGATGCCATCCATGCCAAGATTCAACAGAAAAAGGCGAAAGGTCCTGCGGGGCCGAGCAAGCTCCAACAGCGCTTGGAGCGGTTGACACAGCAAAAAGAGCAAAGCGAAGATGCGCTCAAGCTCAACCGCCAAATGCGCCGCAAGAAGTAGCATCGTAAAGACGCCATGCTTGGCGTCTCTGTCTGACCTGCGGACCGCCCATATCATATCAGACGCCATGCTTGGCGTCTCTGTCTGCCGGCGACCCTATCTGGCATCGGCAAGACGGCATGCACGGCGTCTCTGTCTGCCGGCGACCCTATCTGCATCGTCAAGACGGCATGCACGGCGTCTCTGTCTGCCGGCGACCCTATCTGCATCGTCAAGACGCCATGCACGGCGTCTTCACAGACCCCTCTTCCGGGCTTTCCATTCGGTAGCGAGGGTCACAAAAAGCACCACGCTAATCGAGCTCAGGGGCATCAAAATCGCACTTACCACGGGGCTCAGATGTCCGCTTAACGCAAAACCGAGCCCGACTAAATTGTAGGCAATCGAAAGCCCGAAACTCCACCAAACCACCCGCACGGCGTCCTTAGAAAAAGCGAGGAAATCGCCCAGACGGTCGAGTTTTTCGCCTTGAATTATACCATCGCATGCGGGGGTAAACGTATTGGCTTCTTCAACCACTCCCAAACCCACCGAGCTCGCCTTGAGCGCTCCGGCGTCGTTCAGTCCGTCGCCCACCATCAACACCCGTTTGCCTTGGAGTTCTTTCGAGCGCACATGTTCGAGTTTGTCTGTGGGACTTCGATCGAAAAGCATCATCGTTTCAGTTCCTAAGATGTCTAACAATTTGGAGCGCTCCGAATCGCGGTCTCCCGAGAGAAGCTCCACCTCGAGCTCAAGTTCGCGAAGGCGTTCGGCCATCGACCGAAGCCCCGGCCGGTAGCGAATGTCTGTCTTCAGATTTCCCACCACTCGACCGTCAATTCCCAAAATCAGTCCCGAATCTGCCACCGGGGTGTCGCAGGCAAAACCTGGTTTCCCAATTCGGTATATAGAAGACCCGATTCGCGCTTGAGTGCCCGAGCCCGATACCTCCTCAAAATCGAGCAATTCGACCGTGCTGCCTTCTCCTAAGGCCGAAGCCACCGCGCGGCTCATCGGGTGCCCGCTTTGGTTGCTCAAGGCCCGAAATCCCGCCAGTTGCAAGCGGTCGAGATCGTGCTCCAAAACAGGCTTCGAAGCCCCGTGCACGCTCAAAGTCCCCGTTTTGTCGAACACGGCCAAGCTGCAGCGCGCCATCGATTCAACGGCGTCCGTGCCTTTGAGATACAGCCCATTCCGGCCAAAAACGCGCAGGGCATTTCCGAGCGCAAAGGGGGCCGAAAGCGCAAGCGCACAAGGACAGGCCACAATCAGCACCGCCGTAATCACCGGGATCGCTTTGACAGGGTCTACCGCCCACCAATAAATTCCACCGAGCAGCGCAACGATCAACAGCCTTATCGTGAACGACTTGCTAAAACGATCGGTGAGGTTTTTAAAGCCATCCTTGCTCTCTTTTTCAAAGGCGCGGTCGTTCCAGAGTTGAATCAAGCGGCTTCGCTCAAGCACCTTTTCAACAGTGATTTTCAAACTCCCCCCTCTTTGACGCCCTCCCGCAAAAACCGTATCGCCCGGCTGATGCGGAACGGGTTCAGATTCGCCCGTTGCAAAACTGTAATCAATCGACGCTGAACCTTCGAGCAGGACTCCATCGGCCGGGATTAACTCTCCGTTGCGAACCACCAAAACATCGCCCACCGAGAGTTCGCGAAGCGATAAGGACTCTTCTCGTCCATCTTCTGCCATGCGGGTGGCGTTCATCGGGAAAAACGAGGTGTAATCTCGATCCCAGGCCAGAGCGTCGTAGGTGCGCCTTTGAGCCAGTTTTCCCAAGAGCAAAAAGAATATGAGACCAGTGAGGCTGTCGAAATAGCCTGGACCTGTGCCGCTTATCACCTCGTAAGCACTTCTCAGCGCGAGGACCAGAATCCCCAAGGCAATCGGTAAGTCTATCGATATTTCTTTCTTTTTTAGGCTTTTAAAACTCGCGATAAAGTAGTCTGATCCGGCATAGGCCGCGGTGGGAAGAGAGAGAATAAGTGCCACCCACCTAAAGAAAACGGCCAGTCCTTCGGTGGTCTGCAATCCGAAATACTCGGGCAGTGCAACGAGCATGGTATTGCCAAATGCAAAGCCCGCCAAGCCAATTTTGTACACGAGCGACCGGTCGTGGAGCTTTTTGTTTTTTGAAGCCGCATCGAGACTTAAATCGGGCGGATATCCGATTTGGTCGAGCAACGCAGCCAGTTCCGAGGTTTTGATTCGATCGGGATCGTACGAAATCACGGCTTCGCGCCTCGAAAAATTGACCCGAGAAGTCCGCACGCCCGAATGGAGTCTTCCCAGATTTTCGAGCAGCCAAATGCACGAACTACAATGAATTGCCGGCAACTTGAGCCGGATAATTTCAATTCCTTCGCGTCGAAATTCGATATAAGGTTTGGAAAGTTCCCACCGGTCGAGCGCCGAATAGGCCGCAGACATTTCTTTGATTTTGCGCCCCGGACGTTTGTCGAGCTCATAATAAAGACCCAAATCGCTCTCGTGGAGCAATTGGTACACACCCGCACAGCCTGTACAACAGAACGCTTTGCCCGAGCGGATCACAGGCGAGGCGGTACACGAATCGCCACAATGCTCGCAGACCAATGGCTCGGTCTGTACTTTTTCTTTTAACTCCATAAAACGCATGCAAATTCGCGACGATCCATAGTGCGCCCTATGACGGAAGTCATTATTTTAGGGGCATGTCCACTGCCGTTGCTCCCAAAGACAATTTGCCCATCCGCTGCAGTCAATGCGCGCGGTTCGAAGGGTCCAGTTTCTCCACCCTCGAAGAAGGCGAACTCGAAGAACTGAGCGCCGTCAAGGGCTGTGGGATTTTTAGAAAGAGCCAGGTGATTTTGCACGAAAACGCCCGGGCCAACGGGGTTTATTGCATTCACACAGGAAAAGTAAAGCTCTATCGCACCGGGAGCGAAGGCCGAGAACAAATTATCCGCTTCGGAAAAGAAGGCGACTTAATCGGTTATCGCTCTGTCTTGTCGGGCGAACCGATCTCGGTGAGTGTTCAGGCTTTGACAGATGTCCACGCCTGCTTTATTCCGAAAGAAAATTTCTTCAACTTCATCAAAGTCAATCCGAAATTTTCGCTCGAGATGATGCGTCAAGCGTGTCATGAGTTGGGCGAAGCGGGAAAGATCATCACAACTTTGGCTCAGAAGTCGGTTCGCGAGCGATTGGCCGAAGTTTTAATGATTTTGAAAGACACTTTTGGCGAAAACGAAGAGGGCGAAATCGACGTGGCCCTTACGCGCGAAGAAATCGCCTCCATGGTCGGTACGGTCACCGAAACCGCCATACGCCTCCTCAGCGACTTCAAAGAGTCTCAGCTCGTAGAACTCAAAGGCAAGAAAATAAAGATTTTACAGCCTAAGGAGCTCTTGCGAATAGGGCAGGTGTACGATTGAAGCCCATTTGGCAAACCGAGGCCTTTGAAACACAGTTGCTCGACCAATATGAACGGGCCTCAGCGCACTTGGAATACCATAGCCGAGAACATGTCGAAATGGTGCGCGATTGGGCGTTAGAACTCGCCACCGAAGAGTCTGTCGAGCTCGATACCCTCGCTCAATTGCGCATTTCGTCGGTACTGCACGACTGGTGTTATCCCGACGGAGCTTCGGGGCACGAAAATCGATCGGCCGATTTTGCCGTGTCTTTGCTCAAAGACATGCCGGGCTTAGACGGATCTTCTCTTCAATCGATTTCTGCGGCCATACGAGCGACGCAGATTCCTCAAAAACCCGTCGACCTTCTCGGCCGCCTGCTCTGCGATGCTGATTTGGCGTATTTGGGTACAGAACTATACCCTGTTTGGTCGGCGAAACTCCGGGCAGAGTGGTCTCGACAAGGCCGATCATTTACAGAGGCCGAATGGATTGGGCTGCAGATTGTTTTTTTGTCGGAGCATCGATATCATACCCGGGCCGCCCAAACTCGCCTCGAACCCGTGAAACAAAAACATCTCGCGGAATTGCGGCGGGGTTTCTTTTCTACTTTCGGCACGGCTCCCTAAACTGAACCGCATTGCTTATGAAAACCCGATTTTTAGTCCCCATCGATTTCACGGAGATCACCGAAAATGCACTCGAACACGCCAAGACGGCCGCGCGCGGTTTTGGAGCGCACTTGGTCTTGCTTCACCTCATCGAATCTGAAAGCGACCGAGCCGAAGCCGAACGAAAACTGGCCGCTTGGACGAATAAGCACGGAGAACCGGGGCTTGAAATTGAGCCGATTGTACGGAAAGGAAGCATAGACGATATCGGCCCTGCGGCGTCTGAACACGGCTGTGGACTCATTTATATGGGCACACACGGCTTGAGGGGAATGCAGTATCTGCTGGGCAGTAGGGCTTTGAGGGTGGTGACAGGTTCAGCCGTTCCATTCATTATTACGCACGGGGGCATTCCCAGAGCGGGCTATCGAAACATCGTCGTGCCCATGGATATGCAAATTGAAGAAAAACAAGTGCTCACGACAGTGGCCTCTATTGCGAAGGCGATGAGCGCTCAAGTCCATTTGTTGGGCGCCGATTATTCCGACGATTTTCTGCGCAACAAAGTGACCCATACCATCGCGTTTGCTCGAAATTATCTGCGCAATCAAGGGGTTTCTTTTACGATTCAACGCACGGAACCCGACGTCAATATTCTTGAATCGGTGCTCGAATTTGCCACCGATCTCGATGCCGATCTCATCGCGATCATCAACCACCACGAAGACGGAATCAAGAACTTGATCGGGGGCGGCTTTGATCAAAAACTGATCACAAATGAAGAGCATATCCCCGTGCTTGTCGTCAATTCAAAGAGGGTAGATTCGCATGTGGACATCTTCAACATGTTTTCATAAAGCGCACCGGGCTTCCTGACAATTGTCATTTGAGCCGCGTAGGGCATCCAATACTTTTGGTGCCATACGGGTGATGAAGAACACAACTGAACATACGCGCACAGAGCTTATTGAGGGTCTTTTTCCCGATGCCCCCTCCGCCTTTGTGGATCGCTTGTCTCAACCCGGAAGGCAAAAACTCTACGCAGCCGAAGAGTTGATTTTTGCTCAAGGAGCAGCGGTGGACGGCATACACTTGATCATAGACGGGGTCGCAAGGCTTCAAATCGAACGAGGTGTCGGGGTAGACTGGGCGCGTTCGGGCGATTGGCTCGGGCTCGTCGACCTCATCGGCAATCGACCGCACAAACACAATGCGAGGGTTCATTCTCCTGAGCTCGATTCTTGTTATCTCGAAAAGGAATCTTTTTTTGATTTGGTTGCGGGCTTCCCTCAAATAGGTCTGCCTATTTTACAGCGATTGACCAGCGACATACACCGGGTCGAAGACCGACTCACCGATTGGAAAGGTGCAGGGGTGTCCGATCGACTTGAGTCGATGTTTATTTCGCTCAGAAAGCGCTTTGGTTTAGACTCCGAGGGGTTTATTCGAATTCATCTCAACCCCGGTCAAATGGCCGATTGGATTGGCGCGAATCGCACCACGGTCTATCGACGGCTCAAGAGCCTTGAAGAACTCGGAAGAATTGAATTTCAGCAGAGCCGCGTTCGGCTTCTTCAGAGCCCCGAACCGAAAGGCGAGTACGGATAGCGCTTGGCGTAAATGCCCTGAACCAAATAGCCGATCGTGCTGCGGAACTCGTCCATGTTCGTGGCGTTCAAGGCCGAAACGAACACCACTTGATTGTGCATTCGAGCCATCCAAGTTTTTTGGAGTTTTTCGATGCGGTCTTGTCGTTCTTCGACGGGGAAACTCTCCAGGTAAAGGTCGATTTTGTTGAACACCAATAGAGTGTCCGTTTCGGCGGCGCCAAGTTCCGCAATGGTCTGTCTCACGACCTCCAATTGTTCTTCGAACTGAGGGTGGGCGAGATCGCAAACGCACAGCAGCAAATCGCTCTCGCGAATTTCGTCCAATGTCGATTTGAAAGATTCGACCAACTGAGTGGGCAGTTTCCGAATAAACCCGACCGTGTCTGACAGCAGAAAAGGCACCTTGCCGATGACCACTTTGCGCACCGTCGTGTCGAGCGTGGCGAAGAGTTTGTTTTCAGCAAATACATCGGCCTTGCTCAACACATTCATCAAAGTCGATTTGCCGACGTTGGTGTAGCCTACCAAAGCCACTCGAACCATCGGAGCTCTCGAACTCCTCTGAGTCGACATTTGACGGTCGATCTTGCCCAATTGGTCTTTGAGCAAACGAATTCGGTCTCGGACAATCCGGCGGTCGGTTTCAATTTCGGTTTCTCCGGGCCCCTTCATTCCGATGCCTCCTTTTTGTTTGGACAAGTGGGTCCACATGCCCGTGAGCCTGGGGAGTAGGTATTGATACTGGGCCAATTCGACCTGTGTTCTCGCGTAACTCGTCACAGCGCGGGTCGCGAAGATGTCGAGAATCAAATGCGTGCGATCGATCACCTTGCATTCGAACGCTTGCTCGAGGTTTTTTAACTGACTGGGGCTCAGTTCATCGTCAAAAATTACAAGGTCGAGCTCGTTCTCTTTTACATAGGTGGCGATTTCTTCCACCTTGCCGCTTCCGATATAGGTTCGAGGTTGGGGAATGTCGACCCTCTGTTTAAATATGCGCTCGACGCGGGCACCTGCCGTATCGGCCAAAAAAGCGAGCTCTTCCAGAAACTCAGCGAGTTTTTCTTCGGGTTGTCGCTGGCTAAAACAGCCCACCAAGACCGCGCGTTCTTCTGTGCTTCGCGGTTTAAATATTTCGATCAAAAGCCGGGATTATTCGTGGAGAAAGTCAGGATACAGATTCTGAAAGAGCATTCGCTTTGCCGGGAATGCTCTGAACGCGTTTATCCAAAAAACGGGAAGCGATCCCAAGGAATCCTGCTCAACATCAGCAGCCAAGCGCCGACAATCAAAAACAGGGTGGAGCGTTTGGTTTCGGGAAACTGCCGCTTGAGCTTGCTGCTCGCCACAGTAATCAAAACGATCATAAGGATCATTGTCGAAATGTGTTCCAAAGCGTAAAATCGCAAGGCGGAATTTTTCATCACCCCTTCTTGAGCAAAGAGCTTATAGCCCAAGGGTCCTGTGAAATAAAGCCACAGACCCAAGAGAAACTGTACATGGGCAGTCGCCAAAAGCGGTGCTCGGAGTTTTTGGGTGAGTGGGTTTTTCGAGAAGGCAAACACGGCCAGCAAGGGCAGTCCGAAGATCAAAATGAAAGCGAGAAGGCCGTGAAGGGTGAGGATGGTGGAATTCAATGCCGGGTATTTGGGTTGGACAAAGTTAGCGACCCACCGCAGGCAAAGAGGCGTTTTGTTGCGTAATGCGGCTCAAAGAGCGAATCACTCGATTTACGGCCGAGCGAGGCAAGAGAGTCATATCTACGGTTCGAATCTGTTTGGTCTTCTGTCCGCCATCGGTTTCGAGGATCAAAACCAACTTGCGATTCAGCAGGCTCTTGCGAATTGAAAAATCGACCACTTTGCGCTTTGGGAATTCATAGCGCACCTGACCCATTCCCTTGAGTCCCGGGGCAAAAAGGCTTCGGGAGTGAATGTGAAGAATCTCGTAGCTGTCGTCGTAAGCGAAATACGTAAAGCGCAAAATCGAAAGAGCGATGAGGGGCACACCTGCAAAAATGGCCAGGTAGTGGTAGTCGAACCAATTGGCCCAACTGCCGTGAAACTGGCTCAAAATCAAGTCTCCCAGCACAAGCATGAGCAAGAACAACACCAAAGCGCGCAGCGCCCTAAAGGTGCTGAGGTTATCGACTTGAGTGTACTTGAGGTGATTCGGGTGAAGCTTTGATTTCAAGTATCGGTTCCTCGACAGATTTCTAAGTAATGTATGCTCAAAGATGCAACAGCGCTTTTTGAGGCTATTACAACGAAAAGATAATAAAATCAGCTTTTATGAACACGGTTATTCATATTCACTGACTTTACACTCATTGTAACGAGTAATAGCGCATGGTGTTTAACGCGGGCGAGCCCTTGAAATACGTTCTAGATTCTTGCGGGTAAACTCGTCCTTCACTTGGGTTAAATCATTTTTAATCAGAGCATTAAGAATTGGCTTTGCAAGCCTTTTTCCAAGTTCCACACCCCACTGATCGAAGCTGAAAATGTTCCAGACCACGCCCTGCACAAAGATTTTATGTTCGTACAGCGCAGTCAGCATCCCGAGATAATACGGATCGAGACGGGGGAGGAGCAGCGTATTCGAAGGCCGATTTCCTTCAAAAACCCGAAAAGGAGTCAGTTCAACAATATCTTGCTCACTGAGGCCCTCCTTGCGCATGGCAAGCACTGCTTCTTCAGCCGAAAGTCCATTCATAAATGCTTCGGCCTGAGCGAGCATGTTGGCTAAGAGCATGGAGTGTTGATCGCCCAAGGCGTACATGGGTTCGACACAGCCAATAAAGTCGACGGGTACTCGGTCGCTGCCCTGGTGCAGGCATTGATAAAACGCGTGTTGGCCGTTGGTGCCCGGTTCGCCCCAAATCACGGGAGCGGTGGCATACTCGAGCGGTTTCCCGTCGCGTCCCGTCATCTTTCCATTGCTCTCCATGTCGGCCTGCTGCAAGAAAGCCGAAAAGCGACTGAGATTCTGGTCGTAGGGCAGAACTGCATAGCTCCTGAAATCGAGAAAATTTCGGTACCAAATGCCCATCATCCCCATCAACACGGGAATGTTGCGGTCAAAATCGGCCGTGCGAAAGTGCTCGTCCGCGCTTTCAGCTCCGCGGAGCAATTCTTCAAAGCGATCGAAGCCGAGTCCGAGGCACAGAGACAGCCCAATGGCCGACCAAAGCGAATAGCGCCCGCCGACCCAGTCCCAAAACTCGAACATGTTTTCAGGGTCAATTCCAAAGGCTTGAACGGCTTCTAGATTGGTCGAAACAGCGCAAAAGTGAAATCTGGCCGCAGATTCGGGCATTCCATTTTCAAGCATCCAGCGCTTGGCCGCTTCGGCATTGGCCATGGTCTCCTGAGTGGTAAACGTCTTGGATGCGATGATGAACAAGCACTCTTCGGGCTTCAGCTTCGCGAGCAAAGGCGCCAAGTGCGCTCCGTCGACATTGGAAACATAAAACACCTCGAGCTCGCTTTTTCGATGCGATTTTAGGGCTTCGTAGACCATGGCAGGGCCCAAATCTGAGCCACCGATGCCTATGTTGATCACCTTTCGAAGAGAACCTCCGGTCCACGATCGATGAGTGCCCGAAAGAACTTTTTCAGAGAAGCGTTTCATTCGGTCCAATACTGCTCGAATGTCCGGACGAACATCGTGGGAATCGACGTACAACGCATCAGTTGATCGGCTTCGAAGTGCGGTGTGCAATACCGATCGCCGCTCTGTCTCGTTGATGGGCTCGCCTCGAAACATCGCCTCTATGGCCGAGGGCAATTCCATGGTTTTCGCGAGCGACAAGAGCAGCTCGAGAATTTCGCGGTCCAAAGCAGCTCTCGAATAGTCGAACACCACTGAGTTCAATTCGGCGCAAAAGCGGTCTGCTCTCCCGACTTCATTCTTAACAATCTCTTTAAGAGACTTTTGTGAAAAAGCCTGAGACATAGCTTCGAGTTTTTTCCACTCTGAAGTTTTATTGGGATGGGCTTTTGACAACATCAAAAGGGTGATTTGTCCAAATCTAAGTTCGCCGAGCGGTACCTTTGCAACGTATGCACGGATTCCCCACCTTCGATCACCGAATTGGCAGCGATTTTCGAAAAGAGCTCAATCGCCGCGTCGACGAGTTTCTCCGCCACCGCGGCAAACACGCCACATTTAGCTTGCACGTCAAAGCGGTCGTTCTGTTTGCGGCTTATCTCATTCCCTTGGCGATCATTCAGTTCGTTCCGATGCCGGTGGCTTTGCAGCTCGGTCTATGGGGGCTGATGGGCTTGGCCATGGCGGGCATTGGGATGAATGTCATGCACGACGCAAACCACGGGAGTTGGTCGAGCAATCCCATCATTAACAAGATTTACGGCTCCAGCATCTATTTGTTGGCCGGTCTCCCGCTCAACTGGAAAATCCAGCACAATTATTTACACCATCAGTTTACCAATGTCCATGGGCTCGACGAAGACGTCGAAGTCAACGGAGTGTTGCGGCTCCACCGCTCTGAAAAGAGGATTTGGTTTCATCGCTTCCAGCACGTGTACGCCTTAGGGCTCTACGCCTTGCTCACCATAAATTGGGCTTTGATCAAAGACTTCAACAAGCTCGTCAAATACCGCAAATTGGGGCTACTCGACAAATTCAAGGCAAATACGCGCCTCGAGCTCGTGAAACTGATCGCCGCCAAGGTGTTCTATTTTTCGTTGTTTTTGATTCTTCCGATGATTTTCTCTCCCCAAAGCGCCTGGTCTATCGCGCTCGGCTTTGTATTGATGCACTTGATCGGCGGTGTGGTGCTCAGCGTCATCTTTCAACTCGCACACATTCTCGAGGAGGTTGAAATGCCTTTGTGGGAAGGCGCCGAGCAGCTGAACAACGAGTGGATGATTCACCAACTTCAAACCACCGCGAATTTCAGCGAAGGCCATCCGTTGATTACGTGGTATACCGGAGGGCTCAATCACCAGATCGAACACCATTTGTTTCCGCACATCAGCCATGCCCATTATCCGGCCATCGCACCCTTGGTTCGAAAGACGGCTCAGGAGTTTGGCTTGCCTTATCACAGCGAACCGAAGTTTTCGGGGGCTCTGGCCAATCACTTCCGAACGCTTCGACAGCTCGGGAGAGAAGCAGCTTAAGGCTGTTAGGCTCTATGTCTGAGCTCAAGAGAGACCTGCGCGCGATTAAAGAAGACGATCTTGTCGCCTACCTCAAGTCGATCGAGCAACCACGGTACAGAGCGGCTCAGATTTTCGAATGGTTGTGGGAAAAAGCAGCGGTTGATGTCGATTCGATGTCCAATCTTCCGCTTTCGCTCCGAATCAAACTCAAAGAGGACTTCGAGCTCCGTCCTGCTCAATTTAGTCAGGTACAGCAGAGTAAAGACGGGACTATCAAGAATGCGGTTTCGCTGCACGACGGTTTGGTCGTTGAAAGCGTACTGATTCCCACCGCGACCCGAACCACAGCATGTGTTTCATCTCAAGTGGGTTGCGCCCTCGATTGTCAGTTCTGCGCGACGGCTCGGCTCAAGCGCAAAAGAAACCTCAGCGCGGGCGAGATCTTCGATCAGGTAGCTCTGATTGGCAAACAAAGCGTGGAACACTTCGGCCGCCCTCTTTCGAACATTGTTTTTATGGGGATGGGCGAACCTCTGCTCAATTATGAGGAAGTGCTCGAATCGATCCGGAGAATTACTTCTCCGGAGGGGCTCGGCATGTCGGCCAAGCGCATCACCTTGTCTACGGTGGGTTTGCCCAAGCAAATTCGGAGACTCGCGCTCGAGCCTGTCCAAATCGGTCTAGCGGTTTCTCTGCATTCGGCCATCGACTCGAAGCGCAGCGAAATCATGCCAGTAAATCGAACAAATCCTCTCGAGGAGTTGATGAGCTCCTTGCAAGAGTGGTATTCGCTCACAGGTCGAAAACCGACCTTTGAATACGTCGTTTGGAAGGGATTCAACGATCAAGTAGAAGATGCTCTGGCCCTTCGCGATTATTGCAGAAAGCTGCCGTGCAAGGTGAATTTGATCGAGTACAACGCCATCGGAGACCCGCGTTTTGAACAGGCAGATCCCGAAGCGGTCGAGATGTACAAAAGCATGCTCGAATCAGACGGCGTGGTCGTCAACATTCGCCGAAGCCGCGGAAGAGACATAGACGCCGCCTGTGGTCAGCTCGCCAACCGCTCGGCTGAGGTTTCTTAACAAGACCAATTTCTGATGGTCGTCAAAAGTTTCTGAGGAGCACCCAAAATGGGTTTAATCCCGCAACTTTAAACGCGTCCATTTCGAGTCCTCCTGTTGTTGTTTCTCAACTGCCGAAATCAAGATCAGCCGAGTCAAACAGGGGCGCGACGGATTCAAGCCGAACGCAGCCGTTTCCGGAATTACACCGACTCCGATTCCTATCCCTTACCGCCTTCGAACCTAAAGATTGTCGCAAAAATCTCCGAGTTCGAAACTGAAAGCATAGGTCGTTTGGTCGATTAAATTTCCGTTGGCCTCGATCCATCCATCGTACCAAACCGCAAAATCGTATGTCTGACCTTGGGCGAGCAGATCGGTCTGCCCCATTCCATTGGCAACCCAGCCGAGATACATCCAGTATGTACTGCCCGTCGGTCGGTAATAAACGTAGAAAGAAGGCCGAATCACCAGCCCGCTCACATCCTCGCAATACCCTTCGATATCGAGGGTAATCAACGGGTTGGCAGGCGGAAGATTGAAAGAGATCGAAGTGGCTCCATCGCAAATGTTGAATGGACTGCTCACGGCCAAGGGGTTGTTGCCCGAATAGGCATCTGAATAGCTGGCGTAGAGTTCGAGAATCACATCGAAATCGGGCACGTTGTAAAACGTAATGCTCAAGCCGTCGTACAAGTATTGAGTCGTCGTTGAATAGGATTGTGCGGGGTTGAGCGCGTTCACCATTTTGACCACATAATTCCCCGAACCTCCGTTGATGTTGACGGTCAAGGGAGAAGAGACCGAACAATTGATCCCGAAGAAGTCCACATTCCACCAACTCAAGTGATCGGTCGTAAAGCTCATTTGCAAACCTCCGGGTCCTGAGGCAACGAGCCCCGTTTGCTCATAAACCCACTGTTCTTCGGTCTCGTCGTAACTCCAAATTTCGATGGCATCGCCCGCGGCTATGGGGAGACCGGTTTGGGGATTGGTCAAATTCGCATCGAGCTCCATGGTGAGGCTCACCGGCTGGCTAAAACTCGTAACTTCTTGACCGTCCACAAAGAGATCAATGGCTGCAAAGCCCGCGCTGGTGAACGAAATATCCTGAGTAGAGCCCGAGGGGGTCATAGCTGAAGGTGCGATGAGTCCAACCGGATAGTTGGCCATAGATTCGGAATCATCCGTGTCGAAACCGGCAATTTGCGCTTCGAGGGTGGATCCGTTGATCATTTGACCCGAAGAGTTGAAAAACTGAGTGCCTGCGGGCAGTTCAAGTTGGATTGCCTGATTTTTTGTCCCTGAGGCGTTTAAACTAAAAGTATGGCTCGTTGGGAGTGTATTGTTGGTCAAAGCGACACTTGACTGTAGAAAACCCACTCCATTGGGCAACTGATTGGTTTGCAGCAATGGGATCGTGATGAGTTGCTGCTTCAGAGCCCCGAATTGCAGCAGTGTTCTCGAAGTGAGATAGCCATCTGCTTCTACAATCGCTGTGACTTCGACCGATGAGTTGTCGGGCAGTGCATCGGGGTCAACCCCAATAGCCAATTTACCTTCTTCAAAAATGAAATCTTTGGTTCCGGCGATGGTGTAAATCGAGCTGGCCTGATCGCCCACAAATCGAATCGTGGCATTCTGGGGTATTTGTCCGAGTGCGGCGGGATCAATCAGTTCGATCATGGCCGTGTATTCGAGCAATTCCGGGCTCAACTGAAAATTAAAGTCCTTGAGCGGGTCTTTCTCGCAAGAGAGCGAGGCGAACAGCGCAAATGCAATAGAAGGGAAAAGTGTCTTTTTCATGGAAGCTGTCTTTTAAATGATGCGAATGGATAGTCTGAAATTCAAGTAGGGAATCCAAGCATAGCTCTTGAGATTCTCTTCGAGCTGGGCTTCTTCTTCAGAGGTGGGCGAGAGCATCTCAGTGGCCACAACGCGCACATCGGGTGCTCCTCCATAGTAGGTTCCAATTTCGAATCCGAATCCCACCCTTTTGTTGGGCACTGCCTTTCCGAATCCGAGTCCCATATAGGGTGCCCATTTGGCCCATTCTGCACTGATGGTGACATCGCCGAGTTCGTCGGGACTGAGTTCAAACTCACCGAGGTTGAGACTCTCGGTAAAATATCCGCGAGATTCGAGGCGGTTATTGATGAAATAGCTCAATCCCCCTACGATTTTGAAGGAACTTTTGAACGGGTAGAAATCAATCAAAAAGTCGAGGTTCGTGAAATTTACTTTGCCGTCTACGCCGACATACGATTCGGAGAACTCCAAATTGGCCACTTTGATGTCGTACGGAAGGGTTTGAAATCGAGCTCTATACGCAATCATTTCGCTGGGCATGTAGCCGTAGTCAAGTCCGAGACCGTTGATTCCGAAACCGACACCCAAGCCGTGTTTCGCTCGCGATCGCGGAGTGATTTGAATTTGGTCCTTAGATTCTGAGCCTTCGGCGGTTGTCGCCGTTTCGATGGGTGCGGTTTCTGTTTTCGACTGTAAGGAGTCGATTGCAGCGCCCGTCAGTGAATCGACCTGCCCGCAGAGCGAAAGGGCCGAGACGCATGCAAACGCCATGAGTACCAATTGTTTCATATCATCAAATTGATGAAGGAAAGGTACACTTTCCATTGAATTTTATTCAAGTGCGACGGAATTTGTCCGGGGTGGTTGAAAAGCTCAGAGGGCAGGGCTTTCGGGGATTGCAGATTCTTTAAATATTTGCGAAAAATACGACAAATGAATCGCACAAAATTCTCATTTCCGCCTTTGCTTTGGCTGTTTGGCCTACTGAGCTTCTCAAGCGGAAACGCAGTGGCTCAGACTATTTTGAACCCGGGAGATGTTCAAATCACCGGATTTCGATCGGACGATCCCGATGGACTGAGTTTTGTTACTTGGGTGCCCTTGGCAGACGGTACTCAGATTCTCTTTACAGATAACGGATGGGCTGCAAGCGACAGCCTTGGTTTTTCGAACACTTCTGAAAGTTGGTGTACTTGGACAAACAACACAGGGTCGACTTTGGCTTCGGGCACGGTCGTAAGCCTGGTTTGTTCAGGAGGGGGATGCGTTGCGAATGTTGGCGCGGTTGCGGGTTCGCTGAATGGATTGTCGGTGAGCGGCGATCAGATTTTTGCGTTCCAAGGCAGTTTGCAGAGCGCGAGTCTTTTGTATGGGTTGAACTTTGACGGTGCAGACTGGGCTACCGACCGCACGAACACCAACAACTCCGCGCTCCCCCTTTTATTGGCTCAAACCGGGGCCGAATCGTCCATTCCCGAGGTGGACAATGCCGAATACTCCGGTTCGAGGTCCGGATTGGCCTTAGGGCAATATTTCTCGTTGATTGCAGACGCTGCCAACTGGAACTTGGAAAATGACGGAGCTCTTTTGGCCGTATTGAACTCTACCAATTTTTCGGGAAGTTCCGCGCCTTTGCCCCAACCCGATTTTACGGCTGATTCTCTTATAGTGGAGGCTCTTTCAAGCGAAAGCGTCTTGGTTCGGTGGAAAATGCCAAATCCTACGCCGGCGGGTACGGCTCCGAGCGGCTTGTTGATTCGACTCTCAAATTCGACATGGCCCAGCCCTGCCGTTGATGGTGTGCCTCCACCGGCCGATTCAGATTTCTCCGATGGCCAATCAGATATGTATGTATCTGCCCAAGACGGCTCGATCTCTTTGAATGGATTGGCTCCGGGCACTTTGGTCTACGCTTCTTTACATGCGTTCACCAACCAGGGCTCGGCCATTGATTTTTTGAATTCCTCACCTTTGCTCGATTCGGTAAAAACTCCATTGCTTCCCTACGGACCGGGCGATTTGAGAATTTCTGAAATCTGCGATGCCCCATTTTTCGTCGATGAATTCATCGAATTGGTCAATTTGAGTTCGGTAGACCTTCCTACATCTGGTCTAAAGCTGGTGAGAATGAGTCAATCTCCTCCGTACAACGTCGAATATATTTTCGATTTTGGACTTGAGTCGACCCTTGATACGATGATACCGGCCGGGGGAATTGCCGTGGTCTGTCGCGGATCTTCTGATCGCGCCTCGTTTGAAGCCGCTTGGGGTGGACCTATGGATAGCTCGGTGGCGTTTGTTCGCGGCACGGGAGGGCTCTATTTCGGCACCTCTACGCCTCGTCGTTGGAGGTTGCGCTATGGGGGGCAGCCAGACCAAGACGACGGTTTGTTGTTTGACGATACAGATACGGCTGTCGGGGGAGCGGTTCGCGTTCTTTATTCGATGGCTCAAGACAAAGCCTTTCTGCTACCGTCGACATCGGGAACTCCGGGCACAGTGGAAGAGCGCATCCACACCGTCGACGGTTGGTTGGGCGGACATTCTCCGGACACCATCGGGTTGCCCCAAGAGGTCTACATTCATTCGGGCACGACCCAACTCGCCGGGGATCATCTATGGTCGTCCTTAACCATGAGGACAGGAACAAAAGCGAGCTTTCAGCCGAATTCTTCTCTCAGGCTTACTTCCCAGGGATTTTTCGAAGCCGACTCTCGTATAGATCTGCTGTCCAATTCATTGGGCTATGCCACCTACTCAGGGCCTGAGGCGCCGATATACGCGAGTGTTTCGCTCACCACAACCGGTCAAACAGGGCGATGGATGTACTTCAGCACCCCTACACCTCAAATCGTAGATAGTCTGTTGTCGGATTTCGATCAGGTCAACTACGCCACACATCCTTCGCCGAGCGCCTATATATATGATGGGGTCGATTTCGCCCCTTTGTCTTCGGGCACCCTCATTCAGCCCGGACAAGGCTTGCTCGCCTATGCGGGAAGTGCGTTTGGCGTTCAATACAGCGCTTCGAGTTTTAGAATTGAGTCAAGCGGGCAGAGCATTCACGACTCTCTTCGGGTGTTCACAAGCGACGAGCCGGGCCTTTCTTCAGCAGGATATCAGGGGGGCGATCGGGGTTGGAATCTGCTCGGTAACCCGTATCCATTGAATCTCAATGTCTCGACATTGCTCCAGAACAACAATTCGGGCAATTTCGGCGCGGCTTACACTTTCGATGGCAACGGTTTCGTTTTCAGAAACGCAAGTGGAATAGGAGATTTTGACATCCTTCGCCCGTTTCAGGCTTTTTGGATTCAGTCAGACAGCAGCAGTTGGACACCCGGAGATTCATTTTTGTTCGATCAGTCGAGTCAAGTCCAGACCGATGGTCTGATTTATAAAACTCAGCAAAACCCGGAGTACGCCGAAGTCGAACTCGAATGGCCCAATGGTTACTTAGAGCGATTCTATCTGCAAGTACGAAGCGATGCCGACAGTCTCTTTGACCGTGGTATCGATGTCTTGAAATGGAAATCTCTTTCGCCGGGATACGTCCATGTGTACAGCGTCGGTGCAGACAGTCTTCCCTTGGGTCTCGACGCGTTTAATTCGAACAGGTCCTGGCTCGATTTGAGAATCGAAACAGAAAGTCCTGCTCAAGTTCGGATAAACTTTAAAAGGTTTAGCAAAATTTTTGGTGCAGATTGGTGGCTTGAAGATCGGTTTACGGGAATCCAATATTCCTCGATCGATTCTTCGATTTCCACTACATACGACCCGGCCAAAGGAAGTCGGAGGTTCAGAGTGCACTTCAAACCAAAGGATCTCGGACATGTCGCCGGCCTGATGGCGGTTCCCGCGATACGCTCGGAGCCGGAGCAATGGGTCTTTCAATTTGGAGATTTCTTTCCGAAGGCCGACTGGAATGTTCAGATTTACGACCTCAGCGGTCGCTTACTGCGAACATCGACATGTGCCGGAGGACCTACTTGCGCCGTTGATTGCGGAGATCTGCCCCGCGGATTTTACATCGCGCGTTGCACGATGGGCGGCCATAGCTCAAGCCAGATGGTCAAGAGGTTGTGAGTGCACAAACGCGGGGAGACGGCAGGTCAGGACTTTAAAGTCAGCGGCGTTTTAGGGCCTCTTCGATTCGCTCCCGGTCGAATCCCTTTTGAGCAAGGTAGCGGCGCAGCCCCGCCAAATCAGTGGGGCTGGCGCTCTGCCGAAGAGCGCGAAACTTCTTATCCATAGAAGTCTGAAGTGCAGACTCAAATTCTGTTTCGTTCTCGGCAATGGCCGCGGAGATGATGCTGCGCTCCACGCGCTTTTGAGTCAAAGCGAACGAGACTTTGTAGGGTCCCCAACCGCTAATACGTGCCTTGCCTCGCGCAAAGGAGATTGCAAACCTGCGTTCGTCCAAAACCCCTGATTCTTCGAGCATGTCAATGACCACCATCGCATCGGCAGCAGCCCCTCCTTCGAGCTTCCATTTCGTCAGAACCTCAAAGCGGCAACGTTCTTGAAAATGGCAATAGCGTTCCATTTTGAGATACAACGAGTCGCTTTTTGAGATTTTCATTTTGATATGAACGCGTTTGACGAAGGTATCCATGAGAGTTTCAACAGTGTCGATTGGTGATAATCCACTTGTATTCAGAATGCTTTAATAGATTAATAACATTAACCCACCAAGTCGGTATGTTTTTTGTTTACTTTTGCGGCATAGTACAACTATCCTCATGAAAAAGACAATACTTTCTGCAATAGCCGTTTTTGCTCTCGGGCTGGCGGTTCAAGCTCAGACACCGATTTCTTTCGGTGGTCCGACCTACACACAAAACTTTGATGCGCTCGGAGCGCCCGCAGCCACGGCACTTCCCGCCGACTGGCGCTTGGGGACTAGCAACAGCATTCGCACTGTAAGTGCGTTTGCGGTAGCTGCAACATCGACTTCTTATGCTGCGGGAAACAGCATGACCCCTAGTACCACGACCTTCCCTGCAGGCAACTACCGTTTCAATGCGAACAACAGCACGTCTGAATCAGCGATCGGTCATCGCCTTCGCGGAGGAAGTACTTTCCCTCGCACCGGCAACGCGTACAAGCATTTCGTCAATTCGGGAGCGGCCATCACCTCTTTGGATATCTCTTATGATATCGAAAAGTACAAGGAAGGGACACATGCCCCCGGTTTCAGTATGATCTTGTACTATTCATTGGACGGAGTAAACTGGACTTCAGCCGGAGCGCCGTTTACCACGGTTTTCCCCGCCGACGCCTCGAATAACGGCTACGCTTTGGCTCCGGGCAACACAGTGGGCGTTTCAGGGACTTTTGTACTTCCTTCGAGCATTCCAAACGGTCAAGATTTTTACCTCTGCTGGAGTTGGTCAGGTGCCACGGGCACTTCGCTCGGCAACATCCAAGCAGCGGGCATCGACAATGTGAGCGTTCTCGTGAGTGGAGCGTGTACTGCCGCGGTTGATCCTTCGAGCGTGGCGGCTGCTTCTGCCGACAGCCAAATCGATTTGAGCTGGGTGAATGATGCATGTGCTGACGAAGTTTTGGTTGTCGCGGGAACTTCGAGCATTGCTTTCGCTCCCACCGGAAATGGTTCTGCGTACACTGCGAATGCGGCTTATGGCTCGGGAACGGATTTGGGCGGAGGTAATTTTGTGGTGTACAAAGGTTCTTCGACCTCTGTCTCCGTGACTTCGTTGACCAATCTCACTCCTTACTTCTTTAAAGTTTATACTCGCGTCGGAACCAACTGGAGCGCCGGTGTTGAGGTCGGCAGCACTCCTGTTGGAACAGCCGGAGCAAGCCAAGATTTGATGATCACTGAAGTGGTTGAAGGTTCAGGGAGTAACCAGTATGTAGAGTTTTACAACGGTACCACCGGCCCTATCGCCCTTGCGAACTACGAATTCGTTCGCTATAACAACGGTTCTGTAACCGCCACGAATGTAATGCCCTTCACGGCTTGGGTTGTAGACACCTTGTTTCCGGGTGAGACCTACGTGATCCGCCGTCAAGGTGCGAACATCGCGGGAGCTCCATTCGATCAAAATGGCAATGCCAATTCTGCCATGACTTTTGACGGAAACGATGTAATCGCCCTTCGCGATGCCGCTACGGACGTAAACATTGACGTTGTGGGAGTCATCGGCAGCAGTGCCAATTTCAACCAAAACGTAACCTTGCGCCGCAAGGCCAACGTTTGTTCTCCTACCACAACGTACGACGCCTCTGAGTGGGATGTGTTCGCCCAGAACAGCGAAGACCTCAAGAATCATGTTCAAACGTGTTCAGGCGCTTTTGTTTACAACAACGGATGGATACCTGTTGACCCCAGCGGTGTTGCCTCCGCTACCGATACCGTATTGGTTCAAGCAGGAAACGCAGTTTTGACCGCAAGCACTGATCTCGGATATCTTCAGATCAGCAGCGGTGCCACGTTTACTTTGGCGCCGAATGTCGACATGAACCTCGGAGCTATTGTGAACAACGGCGATTTTGTGTTGAGCGCAGATGCTTCGGGATACGCTCAGTACATCGGTCCTTCGACCATTGCAACAATTCAGAAGTACTACGATTTGGGTTCAGGCCCGATGAACGGTCGCTACATCTTGATGGGAAGCCCTGTGACCACAACTTATGGTCAGTATTTGGCTCCTTGGACCATTGTGAAATACGCCGGTGCAATGCCTGCCTCAGATCGCAACATCTTTACATATAATGGCGTCGATTATGTATCGGTTCCAGGGGCGGGTTCTACCTTGACTCCCGGTACCGGATTTACAGTGTACGCCGGAACCAATGGCTCGGCCAGCTTTACCCCGAACACCTTCACGGTGCAAGTACAGGGAACCACTTTAAACTCTACAGTGCCTGTGGTGACGGTCTACGGCCTCGGAACTTCGAGCTTCGGCTACATTGGCGATGCAAACGGTTGGAACATGGTGAGCAACCCCTTTACTTCGGGCGTAAACAATGCGAGCCTGCTCAATTTGAACAGCACTTTGCTCAGCAACTTTGAGGGTACACTTTACGGTTGGGACGGAACTTCATATCAAAGCGAGAATTCGCTCGGTGTGGGAACATTTAACACGACGGCTCCTTTCCAAGCCATGTGGGTGAAGCAACGCCCCACGCCGGTTTTCAACCCCAACGTCTTCCAGTTTGTCTCTTCTGCACGTGAATTCACCGACGGAACTTTCTTCAAGACAGCTGCAAACGAGTTCCCATTGATCACGGTTTCGACCACTTGGCAGAACGGTTATGAGGAGAACGCCTACATCGGCTTCCATTCTTCTGCCACCTCTGCGTACGATACCGATTTGGATGCGTACAAATTGAACGGCAATTCAGCAGGATTCGCACACTTGATGACATACCTCCCGAACAACGATGGTTTGTCTATTCAGATGTTTGAAGATCGCTTCGACAGCAAGCAAATCGAGTTGGGCTTCGACAGCCAGACTGAGGGGACTTATTCGCTCGATTTCGATATGGCTCACGTGCCTGCTTCATGGACCGTGGAATTGCACGATCTCGTAACCGGACAAATTCACGACATGCGCAGCGGGGCATATGCCTTTAACCACGTCAACGGAACTGTTGTCAAGCGATTTGTCGTGGTGATTCGCTCTGAGGCCGTGAGCACTCAGGAGTTGGCGATCCTCGGCGGACGCGTCGATCACTACCTCAGCGGTCGCACGCTGTTTGTGGACGTCCTCGAAATGGAGGCGGCATCGAGCCTTTCGATCGTTGATTTGAGCGGCAAGAAAGTAGCTTCGATCGACCTGAACGAGGGAACCTATCGCGCTGAACTCTCCTTGGAGCAGCTCAGCCCGGGTGTTTATCTCGTGTTGAAAGAAGCATCGTCAAATGCTTTCGGAACCAAGCTCATTCTTGAGTAACTTTGCACCATTCAAAAACTACTGAAATAAACCTAGTCATGAAGAATACACTCACCGTCCTCGCAGTTTTGGCGTTTGTTGCGCTAAGCGCTCAGCCGGGGAACCCCAATCCCCCGACCCCTATCGACGGTGGCATTGGACTGCTCGTGGCCGCAGGTGCTTACCTCGGTGGTCGCAAGCTTCTGAAGAAGAACGACTAAGCGCTCACAACTCCTGGGTTTATCCCCGGAGCTGTAATTATAAAAAAGCCATCCCGGTAGGGGTGGTTTTTCTTTTTTCTACCCCAACTTAAAAGGCGAGCTTATGTTAGGCAGGCCGAGTTATGGTACAAAAAAAAGCCCGCGAATTCGCGGGCTGATCATGAGGAGATCGAGATTTAGATCTCGAACTTAATGTCTTGGTCGTTGAATAGCTCAAATTCCAGATACCTGAAGCCATCTCTCGGAAGCACTTTTATAGCGCTTCGGTACTTTTTGCTCCAAGTCTTTCGAAGGCTCGGATACCAAAAACCGCGGTCGAGATAGGCGGCCAAGAAGGGGTGGGTGTGCAGGAATAATTTCGGAACTCTTACTTGCTGGGTGACGAGGGCAATGGCATTTTCAATTTTATCAATCACGCCAATCGGAGCTTCAACGGTCTCTTTTCCGCCATCGGGACTGTCTTCTCGAGTCTCGATATTCATTTCGGGTCGAACCCTCTGCCTGGTGATTTCTACGAGTCCAAATCGGCTTGGAGGCAGGATCTTGTGCTTTGCGCGATCGGTGCTCATGTCGTCCTTGAACTTGTCGAACAGCTTTTTCCTGTTTTCAGGCTTGTGCATATCGATAAAATCAACAACGATAATGCCCCCCATATCGCGAAGCCTTAGCTGACGCGCTATTTCTTCAGAGGCCTGCATGTTAATTTCGAGCGCGTTGTCTTCTTGATTCTCGCCCGAAGCATTGCGGTTTCCGCTGTTCACATCGACCACGTGCATGGCTTCTGTGTGTTCGATAATCAAATAGGCACCTCTGTTGAAGGAAACATTCTTTCCAAAAGAAGTCTTTATCTGCCGCTCGATTCCAAAGGCTTCAAACAGAGGCAATCGGCCATTGTACGGCTTAATGAGCTCTAACTTCTGAGGATCGCTCTGTTGTATGTACTCAGTAACAGCCTCAATCGTTTCGGGGCTGTCCATGTGGATGGCTGAGAATTGATCGTTGAGCAAGTCCCTTAAGAGGCTGGTGGCTCGATCGAGTTCCTTGTGCACGGCTTGATTGGGCTTGGCGCCTTTCATGAGCTTGTGCATGCCCTTCCAACGCTTCAGAAGGTTTTGTAAGTCCGCCTCGAGCTCAGCCAAAGTGCGCCCTTGGGCCACTGTTCGAATGATGATTCCGAAACCTTCGGGACGAATTCCCTGTGCCAAGCTCTTGAGTCGTTCTTTCTCCGTGCGCTCTTCAATTTTTTGAGAAGCGCTTACCTTGTCAGAGAAGGGCACGAGAACCATGTATCGACCGGGCATCGAAATTTCGCAAGTGATGCGGGGTCCTTTGGTGGAAATGGGCTCCTTGGCAATTTGAACGGGCAGCCGAAGCCCCGTTTGAAGAACGTCTTCAATTTTGCCGTCTTTGTCAATATCAGTCTCGCGTTCAAAGTCTTGGAGAGACCATTGTTGACGACCCTTTTGGGTGCGATTTGAGAACTTCAGCAGCGAACGAAACTGAGGGCCGAGGTCGTGGTAGTGCAGGAATGCATCTTTTTCGTACCCGACGTCCACAAATGCGGCGTTGAGTCCCGGGACCAGTTTTTTGACCGTGCCCCAGTAGACGTCGCCAACACTAAAGCCTTGCTCGCCTTTTTCGCGGTGAAGTTCAACCAGTTTTCCATCGACGAGAATGGCGATATCGCGTTGTTCTCGATCTCGGGAACTGATGAACAGTTCTGAATTCATGTTTAAAAATTGGGCACCCTTCGAGCGCAGACTGGCCGCGGGGTAAAAGGCGCATACGACAAAAGCGGGGTACGGTCTAAAACCGCCCCGCGTTCAATACGAGAAATCCAAACCGCACAGAGCGGCCTGATTTATTTCTTCTTGTGACGATTCTTTCTCAAACGCTTTTTGCGCTTGTGCGTGGCCATCTTATGGCGCTTCCGCTTTTTGCCGCTGGGCATGGTGAATGGGTTTAAGGGTTGTTACTCAGTTGCTTTCGCTCAGTGCTTTGAGCGCAATTTTCTCGGTTTCTGCATCGGGCTTCGAATCGAGACACCGCTGGAGATACTCTCTTGCTTTTTCTTTCTCGCCTTTGCCTTGATATGCCTGCCCCATCAGGAGCAAAGCTTGAGGGTGGGCAGGTTCTTGTTTCAGAACGATCTCGAGTCTTGGAAAGGCTTTGTCGTATTGCCCGGACACCACTGAAAAGTAACCCAAATAAAGGTTGGCATTCAGATGGTTTGGTTCAATTTCGACCACTTTTCGAAGCATTCCGATGGCCTGCATGGGGCTGCCCTCAGAGCGCTCAATCATGGCTACAGCTTCAGCAACCATGGCATTTAGACTATCAGGAGATCCCGATGTGGCAAGCTTGTTTTGGGGCGATGATTCAGGAGAATCTTCAGCCCGAGGTGTTCGCGGAAGGGCATACAAAACCGCTGCAAGCGCGAACGCTGCCAACACGGCGATGATGCCCTCGCGCTTCACAAATCAGCTCTTTACTTTCTTCTTAACGTTCTCGGCAAAAACCTTGGCGGGTTTGAACGCGGGCACGTTGTGCGCAGGAATGATGATGGTGGTGTTCTTGGAGATGTTTCGGCCGGTTTTCTTAGCTCGTTTTTTGATGATGAAGCTTCCGAACCCGCGCAGGTAGACATTCTGTCCTGCTTCGAGCGAATGCTTCACTTCTTTCATGAACGATTCGATGGTGGCCTGTACATCCGCCTTCTCCATTCCCGATTTGTCCGAGATCTTCGCAACAATGTCCGCTTTGGTCATCTTGGGTGATTGAAGTTTAATTGAACTCTGCTTTTGAGGGCTGCAAATATAGGTGTGAATCTGATTATTCGATGGTTACAAAAAACGAACCTCTAGCGCCTTCGTCCGAACGCGAAATTGCCCGGCTGCTGCTTCACTGGTACAATGAGTTCCAAAGGCCACTCCCTTGGCGACTCACAAAGGATCCCTACAAAATCTGGGCTTCAGAAATTATTCTCCAGCAAACCCGAGTAGATCAGGGCACGGCCTACTATTTGCGGTTTGTCGAACGCTTTCCGAATGTTGCATCGCTGGCCGAAGCTGAGGTCGACGATGTTCTTCGAGAATGGCAAGGCTTGGGCTACTACAGCAGGGCACGAAATTTTCACAAGGCAGCGCAGTTGGTTCAAAATGAAATGAATGGGGAATTGCCGACGAACTACGCTCAATGGCGAAAGCTGCCGGGAATAGGGGACTATACTGCTGCGGCCATCTCTTCGATTGCAGGAGGCGAGCGTCAAGCGGTGGTCGACGGGAACGTGATCAGGCTTTTGAGCCGGCTGTACGACGTCGATCAAGCGGTGAACGAGGCGGCAGCGCAGTCTTTTTTTAAGAGAAAGGCGGGCGAGATCCTTGAAATTCACGATCCGGGAACGCTCAATCAAGCACTCATGGAATTCGGTTCTCTTCGATGCAAACCGACAAACCCATTTTGTGAAGACTGCATTTTGTCCATTCACTGCCTGGCGCGGGCGAGAGGAACTGAAAAGGAGCGACCCATAAAGGCGTCAAGCAAGAAACCGGGCAGCGAAAAATGGTCGTACCTGGTCATTCACGATCCAAATGGGGAAGTTTTGCTGCGCAGACGCGCTTTAAAAGGCATATGGGGAGGATTGTATGAATTTCCGCTTGTGTCTGATTTTCCTGAATTTCGAGTTTTGCCCGAACCGGCGCAGCGCTTGGAACATCGCCTAAGCCATCTCAAACTCGAACTTGAATTCTACTTTCTCGATATGAACGCTTTCGGTCATTTTGCTTCAGTAGGGGAGTTTCGAAAAGTCGGACGCCAAGAACGAGCGACCCTCGGTTTTCCGAAGCCCATGGTTTCGATTTTGGAACTGCTCGATCGGCGGCTCGGAGCGTTGTAATTTTACACCCGATGCACGGATCGCTCAATAAGGTTTTGTTGATCGGGAATTTAGGCGACGACCCTGAGGTAAAGCCATTTGAGTATGGTAAACTCGTCCGTTTTCGAATTGCCACCAACGAGAGCTACGTCAATAAAGAAGGCCAGCGCGTAGATCATACCGACTGGCATTCTGTGGTGGTGCATCGAAAGGGATTGGCAGATATCTGTGAACTCTATCTCAGGAAAGGGCATAAAGTGTTCGTTGAAGGAAGATTAAAAACGCGTTCTTGGGTGGACGACCAAGGAGGGAAACACTACAGCACTGAGGTACATTGCGATGAAATGACGATGTTGACGGGCAAGCCGGAGCGTCCGCTTTCCGGATCTGCTGAACAGGGAAGCGAACCTGCCGTCTGAACTTAAACTTTCTCTGTTGGATCCCGACCCGTTTTTGTTTTTCCTGATTTTAGACTCAATTCAAGCAGTGGGCGCCGAGGGCATACTGCCGGGCATCGCGCTTGCGGTCTTGCTTTTCTGCTCCGGTTTAGTCTCGGGTTCAGAAGCCGCCTTGTTCTCTTTGAAACCTGCGGAGTTGGAAAAGCTCGAAAACGAAGAGCATCCCAACGACAAAGAGATTCTGAAATTGGTCGACAGCCCTCGGCATTTGTTGGCCACTCTGTTGATCGCCAACAACTTTGTGAACGTCGGCATCGTTATTTTGTCGAACATGCTCGCCGACCGTTGGTTGCCGGTGTACGGAGATCAAATCGACTTCGCTATCCGGGTCGTTGGGATTACCGCGGTGATTTTGTTTTTTGGAGAAATTCTCCCGAAGGTCTACGGCACCCGAAAGCCTTTGGAGTTTTCTCGATCGGTCGTTCTGTTTGTCTCGGGCCTGCAGCGATTTTTGGCTCCTATAGGCAAACTCTTGATTCACTCGGGGAATTTTATCGACGGTTCTCGCAAAAGACCCGCACCCCAACTCTCGGTCGGAGAACTCGGCCAGGCTCTCGAACTCACGGGCACCCCATTGGGAGGCCAAGAGGAGAACCAAATTTTAAGGGGCATCGTAAAATTCGGCGAGACCTCTGTAAGGCAGATATTCAAGCCGAGGACGGAGATTGTTGCGCTCGCTCAAAGTGCTCGATTCGAAGAAGTTCTGGCCCTGATTCGCAGCGCGGGCTACTCGAGAATGCCCGTGTACAAAGAGGATCTCGACGAGATTAGCGGGGTGCTGTACATCAAAGATCTGCTTCCCTACATCGATGCGGCTCCCGGTTTCGATTGGAAGCAATTGATGCGGCCTGCGTTTTTCGTGCCCGAAAACAAAAAGATCGACGACCTGCTTCAGGAGTTTAGAGACCGAAAAATCCACATGGCCATTGTGGTCGACGAGTTTGGAGGGACTTCGGGTCTGGTGACGCTCGAAGACATTATCGAGGAAATTGTGGGCGACATCTCAGATGAATTCGACGACGACGATCTGATTTACAGCCGTCTCGACGAAAATACATTTGTCTTTGAGGGGCGCATTTCACTGAACGATTTTTATCGAATTGCGGGCTTGGATTCATCCGATTACGAAGACTTTAGCTCAGAAGCCGACACTTTGGCCGGTTTGATTCTCGAGGCGCACGGCCGATTCCCCGAAATGGGCGAGAAATTGCAGCTCGGCTCATTGCACTTCACCATCGAGGCCGTAGCCCGTCATCGAATTCAAAGGGTCAAGGTGTTTATCGAATCGCCCAGCCCGAATTGATGCGCTTAACGTGGTTTGTTGCCGTTGGTTTGATTTCATTGGGATGCGCCAAGCAGGAGTCCAACCCCTTGCCCTACGGACATCTGCGTTATTCCCTGCCCGATACGGCTTCGGTTCGGCTAAATCAAGAGGGCGCCTTCGACTTTAGGCACAATCGCTCCGCTGTTTGGAAGGAAGTCGAAAACGGTTGGGCCAATTTGGAGTATCCTTCGTTGCGGGCTCGGATTCAGTTTACTTATAAAAATGGAAGCCCCGACCAACTCGAGCAATTGTTTAGAGAAGGTCAGGATTTGGCATATAGACATTCGGTTAAGGCCGAGGGTATTGAAGAGCGTTTTTACGAAAACCCCGAGCGAAGAGTGTACGCCTTGCTCTATCAAATGAAAGGTCGCGCGGCGACGAGTGCCCAGTTTTACGCGACCGACAGCAGTGCACATTTTTTAAGGGGAGTGCTCTATTTTGATTGCAGTCCGCAGCCCGATTCACTCAAACCCGCCCATCGATTTATGGCGGCCGAAATAGAGCGTTTGTTGGAAACCTTGATCTGGGAAGATCAGCTCTGAACAACTGCTTTGGTTTAGCGTACATTTAAAAATGCGCAAATTCAAATGAGGCCGAAGAAGAGCTCCACCGGCGACTCCACCATTCGACTGCATACCTTCTCGAGCCTCGTGCGCGCTCAAATGGCCGCGGCTGTGCTGCGCTCGAACTTTATTGAGTGTATGGTGGAGCACGAAATCATGCATTCGATTCTGCCCAATTCCGCACTCACTCCCGGAGGGGTGGGCATTCGGGTGGCCTTGGCTGACGCGCATCGCGCTCTTGAGTTGCTCGAAGAGGTCTTTCCTTCAGAGGAAGGCGCCATCGAGTTTTAAGCGAGCTAGGAGCTTCGGAGCAGGCGCCAAGCTCGTTCAGAGGCCAAGGACTTCACCACCACCCCAAAGAGCAGCACGGCCAACATCAAATGCACCGGTTGTAAGGCGGGGGGCACTCCGAAAAATGCCAAGCCGATTCCCGCGAAAATATTCGCCAAACACAGACCGAGGATCCATCGAGCAGAACGCGTTTTTCTCTTGTTCCGAACGAGTCGAACAATCAGAACGACTGAGGCAATAAGCAAAAGCCAAGAAAAAGATCGGTGAACGACAAAGACCAAGGGTAGACTGCTGATCCACTCCGACCGATCGAGCCCCCCTGAGTTCTTTGCGATGAGATCTACCGCTTCGCGCACTTGTGTGCCGAGTGCGATCTGAACCAAAATCAACAGCAAAAGAGCCAGCATAGACCAAATCGTGCCGCGGTCGAGTCGATCTTCAGCCAAAGGTGCCAAGCGGGCGTGAAGCAAGTAGAGCACCGCCAAAATCGCCAGAGCCCCAAACATATGCAAGGTGATTTGCCCCGGAATCAGGTTGCCGTCTACGACGACTTTGCCGAGCCATGCTTCGAAGCCCAGCAAGAACAAACCCGCCAGAGCTAAAAGGAATTCGGCCGGGCGCGCACGGGTTCGAAAAGCGATCAGACCGAAGATCAAGAGCATGGGGATGCCGCTCAAGGCGCCGAGCAGTCGATTGATGTATTCGATCCAGGTGTGATAGGGGTTGAAAAGGGCATAGTCGTGCTTGGTATACACCCTCCAAACCGAGAGGTCGAGCTCCGGAGTCGGTGCTATGTCTTTGGTGGCGACCCACAACCGATCGTCGTGCAAGATCATTTGACCTGTCTTGAACGACTTGTCAGAACTCCAAAGCAGTTCGTCGAGTTGAGTGGGCGGAATCAGATGCCCGAAGCACTTCGGCCAATCGGGACAGCCCATACCGCTGCCCGTCATGCGAACGACGCTGCCTGCGAGGATGACTAAATGGATCAGAATAATCTCGATCCAAACCAAGCGCCGAATCAATTTCAAAGCCGGACGCTGTATTGGCCTTCGTGAATTCCTTCGACCGTGGCGATGAGGCGCTCCATCGATACGGCATTGGTATCGAAGGCCACCGAAACCTTGCCCGAGGCGAAGTCTACAGTGCAGGAGCCGACGCCTTCCAAATCGCTCAATGCCTCTTGAATGGTTCCGGCACATCCCTCGGCACAGACCATTCCGTCGACAGCGAATTCCGAAGTTCGGTTTGCGACGACCACCGTTTTCGGTTTCTCGGCGGCTTCGATCGCGGGTTCAGAAACCGGGCCCGAACAAGCCGAAAGCAGAGCTAAAGACGCGGAGGCTGCGATCAGAAAACAAACGTTTTTCATAGTGCAAAATTAACCCTCGCGGGGGCAAGACGGTTCTACATTTGGCCCCATGATTTTAAAACCGGCGGCCCCTGTTTGGGTCAAGTGGGTCATCTTCGTATTGCTCGCGGCCGTTTGGGGCAGTTCGTTCATTTTGATGAAGAAAGGCCTCGAATCTTTCCACCCCGGACACATCGGTTTGCTGCGCATTTCGATTGCTTGGGTCTTTACCATGGTCTATGCCGCCCGCAGTTTTAGCGAGTATCGAAAGAGCGATTTCGTCCCGCTGGCCATCGTCGGCTTTTTCGGAAATGGCATCCCTTATTTCCTCTTCCCGCTGGCCGTCCAAAAAATGGACAGCTCGGTGGTCGGGATGTTGAACTCCTTGGTGCCTTTGTTTACGTTGGCCGTGGGCGCTGTTTTCTTTGGAAGGCGATTTAATAAACTTCAGGCCGCGGGTGTTTTTGCGGGCCTATGGGGGGCGACTTTGCTGCTTTCGCCGTGGAATTCAGGGCCGGCCGGCAATGTCGTTTACGGACTTTTCCCCATACTCGGCACGATTATGTACGCGATTTCGGTGAACACCATCGGCCAGAAACTTGCGCACCTCAGCCCGATGGGCCTCACCTTGCTGTCGTTTACCATCGTCGGCGTTCCCGCAATTGTTCTTTTGTTTGGCGCCACCGATTTTGTGGCGGTGATGCAAAACACTCCCGGGGCATGGCGTAGCTTGGGCTTCATAGCCATTTTGGGCACGCTGAGCTCGTCCATTTCGGTGGTGCTCTTCAACAAGCTCATCCAAATGACCTCGCCCATATTCGCCTCGACCATTACCTACTTCGTGCCTATGGTGGCCGTGTTGTGGGGAGCCTTCGACGGAGAGCGCATCGGTTGGTTTCACCTCGCGGGCATGGTTTTGATCCTCGCGGGGGTTTACTTGGTCAATAAAAAGCGACTAGCGGCTTAAGACCCAAGAAGCCGCACGACCATCCCAGTCTACCTCAAAACGGGCGAGCGCGGCAATCTCCAGACTGCGATCGACGTCTCGATAATAGGGATCGAAATTGGATAGAGGCTCTACCCAGCGATAAGGTTCTCGAATGAGCGGAGCATCTCCCGCCCGAACATAATCCTCGGGCAGCCCGTGTACAAAAATGGCGAAGCGCCCCGGTTCGATGGTTCCGCAGGCCGGGCTAAATTCGAGGCGATCGTCGGTCCAACGCAGCACGAAGGCCAAAATTTCGCCCGAGCGATAGCCATAGCCTTCGCCGCGATCTTCGTAGACCGAAAATGAGCCAGCCGACCCCCAATACAGGTGAAGCTCTCGCGTACTCGCGTTCACGCCGGTATGCGCAATGGCGTTTTGAGCGGCAAATCCGCGACCTGCGCGAACGTAAACCGGCAGTGCATTTGGCTTGAGTTCAACGACGTGAATTCCCGCCGAAATGGGCGCGTCTGTATAAAAATCGAACCACTCACCTTCGGGTAGCCAGACTTTTAGATACCCCTTCGACAGCGAAGTTGGAGCCACCAAAAGAGCATCGCCCAAAAAGAACTGGTTCTCAAATTCTGAGGCGTAGGTACGCTCTTCGAAGGGGTGCTCCAAGGCCAAGCTTCGAAGAGGCGGGATACCCGATCGAGTGTGGGCTTCGAAGGCTTGATAGATCATTGGCAAGAGCCTGTACCTAAGCTCGATGGCATTGCGACAGATCTCTTCGACCTCCTCGCCAAACGACCATGGTTCGGCATCTCGAGAGTGAATCATGCTATGGGCGCGAAACAGGGGGCTGAAGGCTCCGAGCTGCATCCAGCGCCCGAAGAGCTCGGGATGTGCTTCGCCGATAAAACCGCCCACATCGGCTCCGCAAAAAGGCAGGCCCGAAAGCCCCATTCCCGCTATCATGCGCGCGCTGAGCAGCAGGTGATCTGCACCCGAGCTGTTGTCTCCCGTCCAGATGGCGCCAATTCTCTGTTGCCCTGAATAGGCAGCGCGGGTCAAAACAAAAGGTCTGCACTCGGGATACGCCTGTTGAAGCCCTTGACGGGTGGCCTCTGCCATCCAATATCCGTATGCGTTGTGGGTGTGTCGATGGGCGAACGTGCCTTGCTCTGTCTTGGAAATCAGGGTTTCAGGAATGCTCTTGCCCCAAACCGCAGGTTCGTTCATATCGGTCCAGAGCCCGTTGATGGCGCCGTTCGAAGCCAAAAGCCAGTTTCGCGTGGATTCAGCCCACCAGCTGCGCGCTTCGGGATTGTCAAAATCGGGAAAAGCGCATTCGCCCGGCCAAGCTTCTCCGATATATGCGCTACCGTCGGGATGAGTGAGCACCAAGTCGCGAGAAACCGCTTCGTCAAAAGGGGCATACCCCTGTTCTTTCTTGAGACCGGGGTCGATGATGGCCACTACTTTAAAACCGAGTTTGACGAGTTCTTCAGACCAAGCCGCAATGGGCTCAAAACGCTCTTGGCTCCAACTGAAAACCTTGTATTCATCCATATAGTGGATGTCGAGATACAAGACGTCGCAGGGAATTCGGCGCTCTCTGAATTGCCGAGCCAAAGTGAGGAGTTCGCTTGCGGGATAATACGAATAGCGGCATTGCTGAAACCCCAGCGTCCAGAGTGCGGGGAGCTCGCTTACCCCGGTAATACGGCTGTGCTTGAAGAGCACTTCGGCCGGAGTCGCACCCGGAAAAAACCAACAATCGATCGAGCCGCTTTCGGTGCGCACCATAGAGTAGCGGTCGTTCGAAGCTCCAAAGTTGAAGGTCGATCGACCCGTTTCGTCTACCCAGACGCCATAACACAGCCCCGAGTGCAAACCCATATAGAAGGGAATGCTCGCGTAAAGGGGGTCGTCTTCAGGGTGATAGGCGAACTTGTCGGTATTCCAGTTTTCGTATTGCCTGCCTCTTTTGTCGAGCGGGCCGGTTTTTTCGCCCAATCCCAGAAATCGCTCTCCGGTTTGAAGCGCCTTGTGCATGCTGATTCGGTCGCCGTCTGCCAGACAACCCATCGGGTCGTCGACCCAAAGCGCTCGACCGTCGATGTGATAAAAAGCGAGTCGGGCATTTTGATCAACCTCAATTCGAGTCGATTCTACCGAAAATTCACAGCCCAAAGAGGTTTCTTTGAACGCTCCCGCCAGATGCGCGGATAGGGCGGAGGCGCAGACAGACTTTTTTTCGATGGAGCTCCCAAAATCAATGCGAATTCGAAAGATTGCGGGCTCGAAACACTCGATCCGAATGCGGCCGTTTTCGGTTGTAAAAAAGTGGATGTCCTTGTCTTTTTGATAGCTGAGAAGCCGGCCGAGCGATTGAGGCGTACGCATGAATGGGGGGCGATTATCGGGAGATAATATAGTTCAGAGGCGCTTAAGGCCACTCATCAACTGCCTGAGATCGTCGAGGGTGTTGGCTTCGGACGCAGGCTTGTCTTTGCGCCATCGCGCAATTCTCGGGAATCGCACTGCAAGCCCTGATTTGTGCCTGGGGCTGGGCATGACCGACTCGAAGGCCAGTTCAAACACCTGAACGGCTTCGACGCTGTACACCGGTCCAAATCGCTCGCGCAAATTTGCCTTGATAAAGCGGTCGAGTTCGGCGATTTCTTTGGCATCGAGGCCCGAATACGCCTTCGCGAAGGGGAGCAATCGGTCGCCTTCCCAAAGTGCAAAAGTGTAGTCGGTGAACTGATCGGCCCGTCGACCTCTGCCCTTGGTGGCGTAGATCAAAACGGCATCGATGTGCATGGGCTCGAGCTTGTATTTATACCAGCCGTTGGCGACCCTGCCCGAACTATACACCGATTCTTTTCTCTTGAGAACCAGCCCTTCGGCTTTAAGTGAGGCGGCATTTTGACGCAAGTCGTCGAGTGCTCTTTCATCGATTTCAAAGACAGGGCTCAGCCGAATCGAAGGGGTGTCGACCGATGTGATGAGCTCGGCCAATTGCCCTCTCCGCTCCGTAAAAGGGGTATTTCGGAGGTCGAGGCCTCCTTTTTCGAGCAGGTCGTAGGCCATAAATGCCACGGGAGATTGCTCGAGGAGTTTCTTTGGGGGTTTCTTGCGCCGCAGACGAGTTTGCAGGGCCGAAAAATCGAGGATTTGAGAATCGGCTGTCGGAGCGGCGATGGCCAAGAGTTCGCCGTCGAGAACCAGGTCGCATTCCCAAGCCCGAAAGCGTTCGATGAGATCCGGAAAGGCGTCTGAGATTAAGTCCATTCCCCTCGACCACAAGGCAATCAGACTGCCCCTTTTGACCACTTGCACTCGGATGCCGTCCCATTTGGGCTCCGCGATCCAAGCCGAGCTGCCTCCCGAAAGAGGTTTGTCGCGATCAAAGCTGTTTGCGAGCTGAAAAGGATAGGGTTTGGAGCGATCGAAAATTCGCGGATCGCCCGTAAAAAGGTCCTCCCAGCGAGCGGTGCGCGGGTGCCAGTTGCCGCTGAGCCGAAAAGCCACCTCTTCGGGAGTCTTTTCTATAGCCAGCGCCAGCGCCCTTTGAGCGAGTTTTTCGGAGATGCCGATTCGCCACCCTCCGGAAATCATTTTGTTCAACACAAATCGCCCTTGAGCGTCCAATTGAGACCAGCAGCCGAGAACGGTTCGCTTTCGGTCTTCGGGGGTTTTACTCGAAAGGCGATCCAGCTCTTCGGAGAGCACGGCAAGGCTCGGACGCGATTCGAGCGCCTCGCTTTTTCCATGTGCTGAATCACCGTAAACAATGGACAAGGTCTCGGCCAAATCGCCCGAGTTTTGACGGCATTCTTCGATCAGCCACACAAGGTAGCCCGTGATTTCGGCGGTCCATTCGATGAGTTCGGCCACTGTTGCTGCCCGCTTCGGCCTTTTTCCCGAGAACATTCCAAGCGCCCAAAGACGGTCGGCTTCAGGAGCTTCGACGAAATAGTTTCGCAGCGTTTCGACCATTTGCTTGGTCGAGTGAAGTCCTTCGAGTTCTGCGATGAGCCTAGAAAATGCGTTCACAGGTTCGACAGCATTTGCGCGGCCAATTCGCGCACCAGCGGGTCGAGGTCAGCCCGGGCACAGGCTTCGAGTTCTCCCCTAAAAAACACCTGCCGTTCTCGAGGCTGCTGAGCAAGGGCTTCCAAGGCCATGAGCCGAATCGCCGAGCTGGGGTCGCGCAAGCCAATCGAACACGCCGTTCGGAGCAGCTGATCGCTCGAATGGGCGATGAGGCCCGAAAAAGCCTGAATTCGCTCGATCGTGAGCGGGGCATCCGCAAAATCGGCCAAATAGCTGTTGCCCGAACGCTCTTCGACACATTCCACCGGAATTCCCGAAGCCAGGTCAAAGCGAGCGTAATTGGGTATTCCCTCGGCCGAAAGGGTCCAGGTTCCAATGGCTTTGTCGACTCGAAAAAGCTCGGTGCCGCGCATTGCGCCGAGAACCCAAACAAAGGGCAATTCGAGGGCCTCAGGGCAGCCTATGCAGTTATAATCGAGCTTTAGCTTGCCTTTTTCGGCCCTCTGCCGAATTGTTAGAATAGGGTGATTTGATCCTGCAAAGAGCTGAGCCCAAAGCGGATGAGCGCCAGTTGTCGGTGGACTCGCGCTGTCTGAATCAACCGCCATAGCACGCATGCGTTCCAAGTTTGAAGAATCGGTCCAGCTCAAGTAATAATCGACCAGAGCCTGTGCCCGATGTTCGGAAGATTCTCTCGAAGTGTTTTCCGACAGAAAGAATCGCTCTCTGGAGCTCCAGCGCGCTTCGTCGTCTGTAGCCACACTTCTGTAGTGCAGCTTTTTTTGCCAGTAAGACCATGCAACATTCCGTGATGTATCGCTTTCTGAGTCGCGAATGCGGTCTTCTGACCAATCTGTGGGTAGAATTTGCCGAGGCTCGTCACCGTTGTTCGGTTCTGTTTGGTTTCGGAGGTCTTGAGAACCTATTCCCGCAACCACAAATTTGGGATCTCTGTCAACGAAGAGTGTCAGATCGCTGAGCAGGGCGCGCGGAGTGGCCGAAAAGAGCCGAAGTTCGCTGCTTTCGCCGGCGATAATGGCCTCGATATCCGTCGCCCACTGCACGGTCCAATCGGGTTCGCAGACGACCGACAACTTGATTTCGGCTGCTTCGAGGATGTTGGGATGCGGCAGGCCCCAAGCTTGGCCTCCCACGCCGAGTTTCAGGGTGTGCTGTTCAGCGTAGGTCGAGGGCCATTCAAAGACAAAGCACAGAGACAAGGTGCCTTCGGGCAGGTTGATCTCGGGCGATACGGTCAGCTCGCGGCTCCAACCCTTGCCGAGAGCTCGGACTTCGGAAACCTTAGATGAGCCTGATTTCCAGCGATAAACACCTTGTTCTGCGCTGTATTGGACTTGGCCCTGCCATCGAGCGTTTTTTTCGTTCCACGACAGCATCAAGTCGATGGTGTTTTGGGCAGAAGCGGTTTTGAGAAGCATCGCCGTGGCGACGGTCAGAAAACTCAGAGATTTTCGAAGATCGAAAGCGGACATACCGCAAATTAAAGTGCACAAACCCGCCTATTTTTGCGTTTCCCAAATCAAGCAGGGTTTTTTTCGCCCTGTGGTTCGCTATTCACAAAATCCTATGGAAATACTCGTCAAGGCAGGTCAGTTTGTCCTGAGCATCTCGCTGCTGATCATCCTGCACGAACTCGGTCATTTTATTCCCGCTCGCTTGTTCAAGATACGCGTCGAGAAGTTCTATTTGTTTTTTGACCTGTATTTCGCGCTCTTCAAAAAGAAAATCGGCGATACCGAATACGGCATCGGTTGGCTGCCTCTCGGTGGGTATGTAAAAATTGCGGGCATGGTCGACGAGAGCATGGATACCGAAGCGCTCAAAGAAGAGCCCAAGCCCTGGGAATTTCGGAGCAAGCCCGCCTGGCAGAGGTTGATCATTATGGTCGGAGGGGTTACGGTGAACGTCTTAGTGGCTTTCGCCATTTATTCGGCCATGTTGATGGTTTGGGGCGAGGAGTATCTCCCAACCCGCGAGGTGCGTTACGGGGTGAGCCCCAGTGCTGAGGCCAAGAACATCGGTTTTCTAACGGGCGACAAGATTGTGGATGTCAACGGCAAACCTGTAGAGAACTTTCAGCAGGTTCCCGTAGAAATCTTGTTGAGCGGACAGGGTTTCGTGACCGTAGACCGAGCGGGGGCCATTGAAAAAATCGATTTCGATGCCACCGACGTGCGCGATTTGATTCAGGCGCAGTCGAATTTTCTCGTGCCTCGCTTTCCGTACGTCCTTGAGAAGTTCGGAGACAGCTCGACTGCTGAACTTTCAGGTCTGCGGGCGGGCGACAGTCTGGTTTCGCTGAACGGACATTCCATGTTCTGTTTTGATTCTTTTTACGACTCTATTCCCAAATATGCGGGCAAGACTGCATTGATCGGCTTTTACCGAAATGGCCAGCCCATGGAACTCGAAGTGGCGGTTTCTAAAGATGGACGACTCGGTGCGTATGCATTCCAGGCCGGGCGCTTTTTCAAGACCGAAACTCGCGAGTATGGCTTCTTTGAAGCGATTCCTGCAGGTGTAGCCAAGAGCGGTCGCATGTTGAGCGATTATGTTCGACAGTTCAAGCTCATTTTGAACCCCGAAACCGAAGCGTACAAAGAAGTCGGAGGGTTTATTATGATGGCCAAGCAGTTCGACGGGGTGTGGAACTGGAGGCGTTTCTGGGCCTTCACTGCATTTTTGAGCTTGATGCTCGCTTTTCTGAACATCTTACCGATCCCGGCTTTAGACGGTGGGCACGTGGTGTTTACGCTTTGGGAGATGATTACGGGAAAACCCGCGCCGCAAAAAGTGCTCGAGTGGGCGCAAATGGCCGGGGTGGTGATTCTTCTCGGCTTGATCTTGCTGGCCAACGGCAACGACATCTTCAAGCTGTTTCGATAGTCTTTTCAGGCGAATTGTAACGATCGCTCAATGCGGACTCCCGAACATTGGGTAGTCCGAATTGGGCATTTATTCTTGATATGGGAACAACTTTTGGATAACTTTTAACCAAACTACAATCCGCCTTTGTTCGTTATCAGTAATATAGGTTAATAATTCGACGCCATTATGTTTGGAACCACTTTTGATGATAAGGGCTCGATGCTCAGCAGTTTTAGCCCCCGCCCTCGAAAGCGAATTCTCGTTGTAGACGACGAGCCCCTTATGCGCAAAGGCCTTGAATTGCAATTGCGCAATGCGGGATACGAAGTCGATTGCGTCGAAGATGGCCGTCAGGCTCTCTTGCTCTTGAGAGAGCGGACCTACGACTTGGTGGTTTCAGATATTATTATGCCTTTTATCAGCGGCTTAGAGCTGCTGAATTCCCTGAGGCAAGAGCGGAATCAGACCGCCATTTTGCTTTGCAGCTCGCTGAATTCAGAAAATGTGGTGCGGCGCGCATTCGAAATCGGAGCCGACGGCTTTATCAGCAAGCCCTATCACACTCGAGAGTTGCTTCAGCACATCGATTCGATTCTTCTCGAAACAGAGAATCGCAAGCTCGGCAGCTAAGATTTGACTCGGCCTTTGGGCTGTTTGGACTTGTTTCGGAAGCTTGAACTGCGCTTGTATTAAAAGCTCGATAAAAGCCAGCGACATTCTTCATTGTCGATATCGACTGCCTTGCCATGGTTTGTGGATCTTAGGAAATTGTTTTTGAGCCGATGAAACGGCGCACTCCGTTTTGCTCGGAGTCGGTTGATGCGGAGTTTATCTTCGCCTGATGGAGATCGAGGTACGCAGTTGGTCTGAATTGCAAGAGGCGCTCTTTCGCGACAGCTGGGACGCACGTCTTTCTCGTCACCGAAGCTCATTCATCTACAGAGGATTGAATTTGAGCGGCCACGGTCTCGAAACCAGTTTGCAGCGCTTGGGTGGTCCGTACGCTCGGCTTGAGAAACACCTGATTCGAAACTTTCGCAAATACGCCCACAGCGACGACAATTTCGGAGGAAGCACTTGGAACTGGCTTGCCTTGGCACAACACCACGGCCTGCCCACCCGCCTGCTCGACTGGACCTACAGCCCTTATGTGGCCTTGCACTTTGCCACTAACGAATTGGAGCATTTTGCTGAAGATGGACAGATTCGCTGCATCAATTATGTAGGGCTCAATCAGTTCTTGCCCGACCCGCTCCGCTCGGTCATCGAAAAGGAATCGAGCAATGTGTATACCCCAGAATTGCTCGACACCGTGATTCGAAATCTCGACGAGTTGGAGGCCTTCGAAGAAACGTTTTTGTTGTTTCTCGAGCCCCCGAGCATCGACAACCGAATCGTAAACCAATACGCCTTGTTTTCGATGTTGAGCAAGGCCGAGGCTGAGCTCGACAAATGGTTAGACGGGCACAAGAGCCTCAGTTACAATATTCGAATTCCCGCTGCGCTAAAGTGGGAGATCAGAGATAAGCTCGACCAGGCCAACATTACCGAGCGCGTGCTCTTTCCGGGACTCGGCGGCTTGAGCCAGTGGCTAAAGCGACATTACAGCTCGAGATGAGCTGTTCTACCTGAGCTTAATTACTACAACAGAGCTCCCATCAAACTCGAAGAGCTGATCCTTGAGGGCGGGAGGGCCAAAGCGCCCCATGGCATTGTTTGAAAAACCGTAAGGTTCGGTTGGAATGCCCATCCAGCCCGTATCCAGCTTCCCGTTTCCGTTGAGGTCCTGAAAAATTCGGAGGGCGTAAACACCCGGTTTCAGGTCCTTCAGTTCGATGCGTCCGCTTTCTAGTGTCTTCACTTCTTTTCTAATGGAGGCACCTTGTTTATCGAGCAGCTCAACATAAATAGGAGCACGCTGAGATTCCAGTCCGCTGAAACTGATTCGCATAACCGCTTCTCCGCTCAAGGCCAAGCCGGCTATTCGGAAAAGAGCCATAATAAGAGTGACGGATTTAATCATCTATTTTATTTAATGAGCAGCTTTAGCCAATCTTTTTTTCAATTTCAAAAGGGATAAAGGAGCGGAATAAATATCGTAGCAACAATCCAGCCAAGGATATTCATCCAAATCCCAATTTTCAGAAAGTCTTTGAACTTGTAATTGCCTGCGGCATACACCATGGCATTGGTTTGATAGCCAATAGGGGTCGCAAAACTTGCCGAAGCTCCCATGGCGATGGCGATCAAAAAGGGTGTGACGCTCCATCCCCCTGCAGCAGCTAAGGCGATTCCCACAGGTGTCAGCAGCGCCGCAGTGGCATTGTTCGACATGATTTCAGTAAGAATCGATGTGGTAAGATAAAGCGCGGATAGAATAACCACGGGGCCATAAGACCCTAAACGATTTTCGATCATTTCTGCGACGAGCACATCGAGTCCGGCATTGTGCATAGCTGTTCCCAACGAAAACGCCCCGGCAAGGAGAAAAATCACATCCCAGTTAACAGATCGGTATGCATCTGTCATTTTGAGCGTTTTTGTAGCAGCCAAGAACAAGGTTCCCGCAATTGAACCGATTAGAATATCAACGATTCCAAATGTGGCCAAGCCAATTACGGCCGCGAAGGTGGCCATGACCAAATAAAATTCTCTCTTTTTGAAATCGATGAGCGGGGTTTGGGTGAGCACCGCAAAAGGTGCATTCCCGCTCTGTGCAAGTTTTTTGAGTTCGTCAATAAAGTGCGTCTTTACTTCGACCAGAATGACGTCGCCAGCGATGAGTTTGGTTTGATAGAGATCGTCGTGAAGCACTTCTTCGCGGTGCCGAACGGCCAGGGCGGCAGCTCGGAATCTGCGGCGAAGATCTATATTGGCCAATGTGGTGCCATCGAGTTCTGACCCTTGGGTCACCACGATTTCGACCAAGCTGATTTCTTTTGGGTCAAGTTCGGCCTGGTTGATTCGAAATCCGCTGTTCTTTTCAGCATTGCCTGACTGCTTCATCTTTTGAATATCCGCCAAGGCACTTCGAACTTTTAGTTTATCTCCGACTTTGAGGGTCATATCGCCCGCGGGCAGAATGAAGGATTCTGAATTTCTTTGAACGCGGAGAATGTCCAAGCCATATTCTTTGACCAATTTACTCTCCATAATTAAGGTGCCATCGTCTGCCGAGCCCGCCAACAGTTCAATTTCGGTGAGGTAGTCTTTGATCGTTTCTTCGAGTTTGGGCGACTGACGATCCTTGGGCAACAATCCCCAGGCAAACCACATAAAACCGAGGCCCGCAACCAGCGTAATGAGTCCGATGGGAGCTTGGGTCCACATCGAAAAACTCTCAACGCCGACATTCTCGGCAATTCCGTCTACGACCAAATTTGTGGATGTGCCAATAAGCGAACAAGTGCCACCCAGAATCGTTGCAAACGATAAGGGAATCAGCATCTTTTTAGGACTTTGACCCGCCGCTGCCGCGATCTGAAGAAACACGGGAATAAAGACGGCGACAATCGGAGTGTTATTGAGAAATGCGGAGGCTAAGGCTATTAGAACCAGTAATTTAAATAGGCTTGTCTTGAAATTCTTCTCAAAATTGCCTGCCAGATTCCGCCCGAGTTCCTGAAGGGCTCCTGTTTCGAGTAGCGCGTGGCTGAGCATGAACATAAAAAGGACGGTGATGGTAGCTGAATTGCTAAATCCCGCAATTCCTTCTGAAGGGCTAATGACCCCTCCGACGACCAAGGCGACCACAATACCGAGAGCCACTAAATCGATCGAGAGCCATTCGGTGATGAAAAATAACAGCGCCAGTCCGATAACGGCAAGAGTGATCCAAGCTTCAGGGTTCATACTCATAAATTTAAGCAAATCTATATAACATATAGACTTTATAGGAAATTGTTCTAAAAAAAACTACAACTGATAGCGACGCGTCCAAAAAACGATCACGGGCACAAATACAAAAGTGGGCCACATCCACTGGATGAGGGGTGGGAAGAACGACATTGTCTGCACCGAAAATGCCGTGAGCGATGCGATAAAGCCCCCGACAAAACCCGAAATATGAATCCGCATCAATTCTCTGGATCCAAGCGCGGTTCTCGCCATTTTTGAAAAACTCCAAACATTGGCAATCCCAATTCCCCCAAAAAAGAGCGAGAGAATTCCCATTTCGATGTTTCTCGTAAACGCGACCAGCCAAACGCCCATGCCGACAAAGAAGAGCATGGACACAGCGCCCAAAACATGGACCCAAAGAGTCTCTCGCATGGAGATGAGCTGTTTCTTGATCTTGAGTGCCATATAGCCCGAGCTCACATTATAGGCCGTAAAGACAGCGATCATGCACAAGAAGATCATCCCTTTGCTGATGCCATTGTACAGAGCGCTGGCACAGACAATGGCCATGGCCAGTCCAAAACTCCTGCCGAAGAATATGTGCGGTTTGCTCCCTTTCTTCACCATCAGCGCCAACGGACCGCTCAAGAGGGTGTATCCACCGGCCGCGATGTGGATCCATCGCGAAGTCTCGAGCCAGAAGTCTGTATTCATATTCGCTTAGAGAACTTGCGCGATGTGAAAATAAAAAAACCCGCGAGAAGCGGGTTGACATTTGTTTGTAGCGATGGAGATCAGCGAATCAGAACGACGGTTCCTTTGCGCTGAACTTCTACGTTCTTGCCACCGGCGGGCACAGTGTAGGTAGCATCTAATTGCCACATATAAACCCCTGCGCGCAATTCGGTTCCTTCAACTTTTCCGTCCCAAAAATACTCGGTCGAAGAGCTTTCGGTGTGGTAGACCAATCGACCCCAGCGGTCGTAAACGCGCATATTGAATTTAACAGGGCTGCATTCGGGATTGACCTCGGCGCCCCAGTAGTCGTTTTTCGAATCGCCATTCGGAGTAAAGGCGTTCGGCACAAAAACCGGACACTCGTTAAAACTCACTCCCGAATTCGATTGCGCCTGAGCACTCAAGCCCGAAAGGGCGAGCACTAAAAACGTCAACAGCGCAAAATGTTTTAATTCGTTTTTCATGACCGTTCAAAGATAATGCGGTGGTTTTCGATTGCAGTCAACAGCTCGGGTTTTGAAGTGGCCGCATTGAGCCAAAGCGTTGTTCGGGGTATCAATCGAAATCCAGGGTCATTTTAAATCTCAGAATTCGGCCATTGCCTGAATCGCAGACATATAAAATTTGATTCCAGTAGGCCAATCCCATCGGCCGATTGAACTGTGTGGGGCCGATTCCCGTTCCACCGAAGCTCGCAATGGCGTATTTTTTTTCTCCACTTCCCGGAGGCGGGGCAATGCCTTCGAGCCCGTTGCCGCTGAATTGATAAACCGAGTCGCGCTGGGAATCTGAAACGAACAGATAATTGGTTCCATCGCCGGTAAAGGTCAAATGATAGGGCTGGTCAAAGCGATTGGGTTCGTACAAAGCCCTGGAGCTCAGCGAAGTGTCGGGAGGATAAATCAAAGGCCGGAACTCCGCACCGAATTCAGATTCGATATATTCCACATACTGAACCTTAAACAAGCTCGATGGGTCTACCGTGGTGAACCAAAAATCGCGAGAGCTCCGAGCGCTGATTTGAGGTGGCTGAGTGACCGCAGCCAAGCCGCTTACCCCCGAAAAGTAATCGTTAAACTGCCCCCCGGAGGTCGTTACGAGCACAGCGCTGCTAAAGTCGTCTTCGTTGTCGAAGAGCAAGACGGCATCGTCGGGACCCAAGCCTGCGTTATTGGCCGAGGGCCCGGTTCTGCTCACGTAAAACTGATTGTTGAGATCGGGATTCGAAGCGTCTCCGACCACCGCGATGTCGTGAAATTCGACCAGTGCGTCTCCGCTTGAAAAGGTCGACTTAAAATAAAATGGATGTACGATTGCATTGACTTCTTCGGCGATCTCCAAGCCATAGCCACCGGCAGTTTGCAGCCTCAAGCGGTAGACGCAGGCCAAATCGTACACAATGCCCCCCACCGTGTCGGTTTTGGTACCCGCAACAAGCAGGTCAAAGCGTCGGTCTTGAGCGATTGCCTTGGCTCCTTGAACAAAGCGCCGAGAGAGTTCTCGACCCGACTCGTCGAAACAGACCACTTCTTCGGTGGCCCGGTCGACCACGTAGAGCAATTGATCGTATCCGATGCAGATGTCCACGGGTTCTACGAGCCCGGTTAAAGCGGGTTGAATGGGGACATACGCAATCTGCCGATCGCTGTATTCGGGCACCTCGATAAAGCTCAAATCGGTTTTTTCTCCCCAATAATCCTCACACGAAGAGATGGAAAACCAAAGCGCAATCGCTCCGAGCCAGGCGGCATAAGTTCGAATTGTCTTCATCGCGCAGAACCCATTAAATCAAAACGAAGACCCATCGAATGTTGAAAGCCGAGCAGATCGGTCGGGTTGGCCGCGTAGTCGATGTACATCAAATGACCCCCGATTCGGCTTCTCAAGCCTGCACCAAAGCTCGGGTAGGGCATGCCCGCTACATTCATCCGAAGCCCGCTGCGCACGGCCAGAAGCTCGCGATAGAGGTACTCTACACCCAAGCGGTAGTTCTCGGCATTGTCGTTGGGGTGATTCAGTTGGAAACTCGTGCGGATTGAGTGCCCTTCGCGCTTGTATGGCACGGCCGAAACGCCCATCGAAAAAGTGGTTGGCAGGGGGTTCTTGTCTAGATTCTCTTGAGGGCTGCGGTTAAAGACTGAGGCCAAATCACTTCCGCTCAGTGAAGTGCTTCCGCCAAAATGACTCACCAACACGGCGAATTGAAGGTCTTTATAGTCTGTTTGATACAGAAAGCCCAAATCTGCCGCGGCCGCGTGGTTGTGGTAGTCGGCCAGGCCTTCGTAGAGGTATTTGACTTGAACCCCGAGGCTAAACTGTGCACTGAGCTTTCGGGCATATCCGATTCCGCTCGACAGATAGGTGGCGTACACGGTGCGGCCCGTTCCTTCGGGCTGAAACTCGGTGCGTTCTTCGATGGCGCCCGACTGCAAAACATTAAGCGCGAATCCGATCGATGAAATTTTATCGCTCAACGGAAAAATTCCGGTAAAGGCACTTTGGTCGACCCCTCCGCCCAAAAACGAATGGCTCAAGCTCCAATTTTGGGTGCTGCACCTGGCGGCAGCAGCGGGATTGGTAAGCCATGCATACGAGTCTCCATCGTTGGCGACACTGGCCCCCCCCATGGCAATGGAGCGCGGACTCATGTCGTTTTTCAGGTAAGACATGGCCGATTGCCCCGCTCGCTCGCCCCCATAAACGGGAAGAAGCTGAGCTTTGAGACCGCTCGCGGCCGAAATCAGAGCGGCAAAAAATGCCAGAGATTGGAGCGGTTTCATTTAGAATCGGAATGCAATGCTGTACAGAACCTGTCGCGGAGGGAGGTATCGGGCAGGGTTTCTCGGATCGACTCCAGACTCGAGCGGCCCATTGTATTCGGGTCTCGGGTCGCGCCATGTATTCGGCACGTCGTCTCCATATTCGTAGGCTCTCCCGGTTACGGGGTTGATGATTTGGGCGTTGTCCGCATCGAGTAGATTCCTGATTTCGAGACCGAAGACCAAAGCCGAGGGCCCTTTTTCGCCCAGGCGAACGGCATAGCTGGCCTTGAAGTCGAAATTGATCCAGGGCGTGGCCAGTTCTTCGAGATAGCGATCGGTTTGTTCTTGATATTCAGGCCGTCCGAGTTCGTTTTCGCCTACTTTGACCTGAGGTGTGTACCGAAACCCCGAGGTGTAATTGAACGACAGAAAGCCTTCCAAGCCGTGCACATTGACTCCCCACACACGGTCGGTTTTTGCAAATCGGTACGAAGCTCCCGCGTTTACGGTCAGGGGTCGGTCGAAGGCGAGAAACTGTTCGCGCGTGAGTTCGACTTCGCCGTTTTGTTCGATTTGAAGTGCCGATTCGCGCGCGCTGTTCGACTTGCCGCGGGCAATTTGATATGCCACATTGGTAAACAAACTCAGGCGATCGTCGAGGCGATAAAACAGACCGACTTCAACGCCGAGAATGCGCGCATAATCTTGGTTGATGTACATCGTCTTGGTGGTCGGACGGCCCGTTTGGTCTTTCACGATCACCCTCCGCGACACAATGTAGTCGAAGCGATTGTTGTTGTAGGCTGAAAAGCTCAGGCCAAAGTCTCTGGTAATTTGAGATTTAAAGCCGATTTCATAACTCACGTTAACCTCGGGGTTGAGATCGGGATTTCCCAAGCTGGCCAAAAAACCGCGGTCTTGATACACCGGGTCGAGGCCTGCGTAGACGAAGCGGGGATGAGGAAGCCTCATGCTGTGTCCGTAATTGAAAAACAGCACATTGTTTTCGGTCACCGGAAAACTGACGTTCACTTTGGGCAGCAATCTCAATTTCCAGCGAAGCCCAAACGCGCCGATGGTGTTGTCGGTGTACCCCTCGCGCACCGCGTCCAGCACAGGAGCTTCAGGATTGTTCACGGCATCGTCCGCAAAGCTTCCGGGCGCCCAATAATTCAACCTCAAACCCAGAGTGGCGATAATTCCCTTGTAGGTGATTCGGTCTTGGACGAACAGCCCTCCTTCTTGAGGCTTCACCTTCCACAAGTCGTTGCTCGAACCCACGCTTATGGAGGGGGTGGATGTGGAATCGTCGATGACAATGGGAGCTCCTACCCACGGACGGCTAACGTCAACCCACTGATATTCGGCAAATTGATGTTCGAATCCCATCTTGATCTGATTGGCGTTGTTGGGATTGTATTCCAAGCCGCCCCGCACCGAATACTCCGAAGCGTAATGGTCGTGCCAAAGTGTGCCAATGCCGCCGTTGTTGTAGAGCCCGTCTCCGGGTGATACATAGTAAATACCGTCGGGATCTCCCGGGTTGAACACCTGTATGGGGTAGGTGATGATGTAGGCCGGATCGAAAATTTGATCGACCGTTTCGTATCGAAATGGACGGCCGTTGGCGTCGGCTCTCAGGTTTGTGAACAAGCGACCGGCCGAGGCTGTGAGCACCCATTTGGGTGAAAAGACCGTGCGGAGATTCACCGCGGTCAGGTTGCTGTGGTGGGTGTACGTCGTCGCCAAGTCGAGGTCGTTGGAAAACTCGTACTGATATCCGGGTCGTAAAATCGCGTCGAAGCCTACGATTTGAAGGGTCCTGGTATTTTGGTTTACGTTGAGGCTGTGTTGATTGGTAATACTGATGGCTGTTGAAGGCGCAATTCGCCAGTCTATTTTTAAGCTGTGGGTATACGAATTGGTGTTTCGGGGCGCCCAGAGTTCGGGATTCGCCGGAAAGAGCGAGCTGTTTAACTGATCTGCCGTTTTTCCAAAATACTCGTCCGTAAACCGAACGTTGAGCCCCGAAAAGAACCTGATTTTCTTTGCTCGATCGATGGGGAGACCCACATTCAATTCAAACAAATCGGTGTTGAACGAGCTCTTTCCCCGCCCGAGCAAATGGTCGGTTTGCCAAGAACCGCTCAGTTCGAGTTTTTCGCCTCCGGTGCGGATTTTTGTGCTGATCAGTCCCGAAGATCCGCCGCCGAATTCGGCTCCAACCCCGCCGGTCAACACCGAGAGATTGTCGATGGAGCCCGAGGCCACGTCTACGCCGAAGCCGGTGCCCGCCAAGGGGTCTTGTGCACTGACGCCTTCGACCAAATATTCGGTTTCGTAGACCCGCGCGCCCCGAATTTGCAGACCGTCGGTCGTGCGGACGACCCCGGCTTGCATGGCGACTACTTCTTGAACGTCTCGAACGTTCATCCGGCTGATCTGCTCTCGCCCAATTCGGACTTCGGTTGCTGCCAATTCTAGGTTAACCGGGTTTTGACGCCCGATGACCTGCACTTCGTCTAGAGATTCGACCGTGGTTTTGAGCTCAAAATTCTTGATTATCGCTTTGCCCGATTCAATTCGGACGCCGGTATGCTCTTGGGTCGCATATCCAATGGCTTGAACTTTAATGGTATAATCGCCCGGTTTAATGCCTTCAATGGTATAGGCGCCATTTCCGTCTGTCGCAGCGCCTTTGTAGCTCCCGACCACCACAATCGAGGCTCCGGGCAGAGGGTCTTGACTGCCCGCTTCAACGACACGCCCGCTCAGTTTTCCCCCGCCCGACTGTGCTAGAGCCGTAATCGCGCCAAACAGCATCATGCCCGAGGCCCAAAGAAAGCTCAAGACCGGGCGCTCAGTTGCCATTGAAATCGTCGTTTAAGAGGGTGTCAAAGAGTTCGGAAAGAGCCTGGGGGTCTGAATTGTATTTGTGCAATTCAACAGAAAAGAAAACTTGTTGCGGCTTGCCCGAAGCATTTCTTCTGAGCGTAGCCACCAAATTGTCGCCCGACCAGCCGCTGAGCTTGGTGAGCCGCCCTCGATAAAAGTCTTCTGAATCGACCGAGCGTACGATGGGGTCGACGCCAAAGTCAAAAAAGATGGGCTTGAGCTCAGGGTAGCGGAGCGTGTCTAGAGCATAGAGACCGCTGTCGGGAGCAATGCGCGCTTGACCTACCGACACCACGAGACCGTCGATCGGAAATGCCCCAATCACTGCGGTGAGGTCGCTGTTTGCGGCAAAAGAGGTGGTGGTGAACGAGCGTCCGCCTTTGTCGGTATACCGCTGAACGGCCGGCGCGATGTGGCTCAAGAGCGCTGCCTCGAGTCCGCTTACCGGATTGGGCGGAAGCGTACTCGCGTCGCTGTAAATAAGCGCCTTTTTGTACAGACCCAGGATTAGATCAAAGGTGGGATCCCACAATCTCGGAGCAGAAGCCGAGTTGTTCGCATGGCAATCGAGCAGGTCGTAGCTCGTGTTGGTCGATTGAAGGGTACTCAAATAAACCGAGCGAACTGAAGCCGGTTGGGCACCGACCACCAGCAAGTCTGAGGTCTTGGGCTTTAAAAAAATAGTTCCGCTGCTGTCGAGGGCACTCTCGGCACCGGCCAGATCGGTGACGCGCAAAAAGAGGGTATTCAGACCCGAGAGATTCAAGCCTTCGACTTTGAGCGATTCGGGCTGCCTGCGGGTTCCGTAATAGACAAAAGCAGTTCCGGGATTCGCCGTGTCGGCGACCAGAGAAACCAATCCTTGATTTTTGTCAATTTCAAACCAATCGTCTTGATTCAGGCGCAGATACGCTTTATTGAGACCGCCCGCTCCGTCGGGGTCGCCCGCAGTCCAGCGGAAGCTGATCACCGCCAGTGCGGTGTCTCCCGGAAGCGATTTAGCGTCGAACGAGCAAAAGGGAGGCGAGTTTTTAAGCGGAATCCTCAACCGATCGGGAGTGGGGTCGACCGCTCCGGCGTCGTCTAAGGCCCGAATCCAAAGGTCGATGTCTACGGTGTCGGCACCTTCGGGCAATTCAAAGCGGAAAACACTGTCGTTTTTCTCGGTGAAAAGCCAGTTCAGCGAATCAGTTGAAATCTCGAAGCCCGCGACATAACCGTCGATATCGGTTCCAAACCACGAAAGCTCGACCCGGCTGTTGAGGCGGTCGTCTCCGCTCAAATCGATTTTATCGATCGAAAATCGAGTTTCGGGTGGCCGGTTCTCTGAAAAATCGCCCTTGGTCGAACACGACAGAGCCGAGGCGATCCAAAGGGCCGCCCAAAGAGAGCGAACCAAAGCAATCGCCGGTCTGTTCATGTTCATTTTCACGAGTCTTTAAATCGTTTTTAAGCGCTTTCGATTAACGGTTGTAGATCAAGCGGAGGTTGGCCGCCGCACCCGTTTGGGGATCGTACAGTCGAAGTGCGTAAACACCTTCGGGCAAGCCCGACAAATCGAGCAAGGGTCCGTTTTCGGCGCTTTGTCCGCGGGCGATCAAGCGACCGTGGAGGTCGTAGAGCGCGTAGTCCAAGTTGCGGCTCGGGCTCGAAGAGATGCGAACGATGCCGTCGCTCGGAACGGGATAGACCGAAACACCCGCCAAGGGCTCGTCGGAGCGCACACCCAAGAACGGGCTTTGAGGCAAAGCGGTGGTGTCGAGATCGACGTTCAAACCGATAAAATCGTCGTTGTTCCGCGGCTGAATGCGGTAGTTGCTGAAGCCGTAGTTCAGAACCCCGATCACGGCATCCATATTCATGGTGTCTGAGCAGGCAATGGCAGGAACTTCCATTTCGCCGTCGAGCACGGCATAAATGGTGTCTGTAACGATGGATACGTAGAGCGACGAAAACCCGGTACTGCTCTGTCTGCCGGCATGGACCCGCAACGAACGGTTTAAAGGCGCGTTGGGTGCAGTCGAAACGGCATAATCACCAAAACCGAGGTTGGTCTGAGAAATCCAAATCGGAGCACCTGAGGGATTCTCGGCAGAGACCAACATTCCCTCGTACTTCTCGATTTCGCGGCTTGCGTAAGCAGCGCTGTCCGAAGGATCAATAACCACGGGCTGCACATCGAATACATTGCCCGTGCGCGTCAAACTCAAAACGTCGATCATGGTGAAGCCGAAATACTCGACGACTTCTCCGGTGACCGAAATTTCTTCTCCGCGGTAGACGTCGCTCAGCGCATTGGTTCCGCGCAAGGCCACACCGCCCCATTCTGTCTCGGCCGGGTCTTGAATGTAGACATAGCCCAAATCGAAAGGCTTGGTGCTCGATGTGGCGTATCCTTTAACCGTAATCACCTCTCCGACATAGGGCGACGCATTGTCTGATGCCAGCGAAAATTGAATGTCGCGAATTTTCATTCCGTCGTTGCGGACAGTGTAGAACTGTACGTTCGGCTCGGTTTGGTTCAGGGGTTTGGTCGGGAACCACGAAGGGTTTCCGTCGTTGTCTTCGGCATAGATATAGTATCGAACCAGGGTTCCGTCGGCTTGATTCGGAATGCTGAAACTAAACTCGTCGGTGGTGCCGGGAACGGGGTTCATCGCGAACTTGGCAAATTGGCTCGGGGTCTGTGTCGAATTAGACGACCAAGCGATGGCCACAGAGTCGACCGTTCCGTCGAAGTCGGTGACGTTGAGCGTGATGTCTGGGCTTTGATTCGAGGTAGGGACCAAGGGGTCGCGATCGACATTGCTGATGAACGGAGGGGCAAATCCGAGATTGTAATCGGAGCCGAGAAACGGGTTGATTTCGTAGCCGCGGCCACCATCGCCGGTGCAGCCATTGGCATCTTGGCGAATGGCGCCCGAAATGCTGTTGTAGAATGTCCCGGGCACGGGGGGGACAAAACTTCCAAAACCGGTTCCGCCGGCAGCGACCGAATAGGGTGAGTTGGGATTGAGAATTTGATGCGCGGGAAGCTTTTGAGCACCGAAGCGATCTGAAACGTTCATGCGATTGCCATTTCCGTCTACGATGTTGAAGCTCACACGAGTTCCGCCTGCGAAGTAGATTACTTCCGAAACCGTTACGTTCTCAATTTTGCCATAGCTGTTCGCCCATTGTTCGCCTGTCGGGAGTTGATTGACCGAATTGGCGTCGTTGAGCGAACCGAGCGGAATCACCGCGGGAACCGGAGGAGTGGTGGTGCCGACAATGTTGAATGAATTGCCGTCGAGCAACGAAAGCTGGTTGTTGCCGTTGAATTCGCCCACAAAACCCACGATTTCAACAATATCGCCCGGGGCGACATACACAAAGCTGGGGTGGGGAATCAAATTGCCGTTGGCGTCTTCAACGACCCCCATCACCTCCATCGAAGCAAAAGGGTTCATGGCGCCTCCATTGGCTGTGTCAACGACAAAAATGAACGGACGAAGACCGCCCTGAACGCTGCCCGAAGCTACTTCGGTGAGGCCGCCGTCGGTAATGACCACCGCACGGGTGCGAATGGTGTCGCCGAGGTAGGCACTGGTGTCGTTGCACAAGGCGAGATCGGTGCTCGAAACAAAGTTGATGTCGGTAATCGACACATACGGATACTGCGCCTGTGCCGCGAAGGCAAACAGCAGGGCGAACGGCAAGAATCTGTAGTTTTTCATGGGAAGTGAACTTGAACTGGGGGTTTAAAATCGATTAGCGAATGATGAGGAATTGAGACGTTGCGGTGGCTCCGGTCTCAAGGTCTTCGACGGTGAAGAGATACAGGCCGCGGGCGAGGATTTGAGTGTCACTGCTGAGCAAATCCCAGCCGTGTTCTCCGCCCGAAAACACATTTTCTTCGGGGTTTTCGCTGGCAAAAGTTCGAAACCAACGTATGTCGGCCCCCGTATAGTTTTCGTTGTGCTCAAAACGGTCGATGAGGTCGCCCGCAGGGTTGAAAACGGTGATGCGGCAGCGCGCGGGTAGGTTGGCAAAGACCAATTTGCGGCTCTCCTCTTGAAAATTGCTCTTTCCTTCCCAAGAAGCCCCGGCATAATAAGGGTTGGGGTAGGCATAGGGCGGGCTTTCTTCGAGATTGTCATTGGCGGGGGTACCTGCGAAGACGCGATAGTCGTTGGCCAGAAAGCTCGATTCGAGACTTTCGAGACCGCTGGCGGAATTTCCTCGGTCAAATGCCGTTACCGCTACAGCCTGCTGCCAACCGTTTTGAATGTTCTCAAATCGGTAGACATAATTGTATGCGGTGGTGTCGCCTTCAAAAAACACAGGTTCAGTGAGGCGGATGCCATCGAGCCCTGTTTCATAGAACAAACCGTTGCCCGCAAGGTCAAATTCCGCAGCTTTTACGAAGCTCTCCGCCAAATTGCTGGCACCTTGCACATCAAAACCCAGACGGCTGATGTAGACCCGATATCCCTCAAAGTCAAATTCTTTGGTAATCGGATCAACCGAGCGCTCGCTTTCGTCGCTCCAATAAATATCGATTTGATGATCGGAGGCCACCACCTTGGTCTTGGGAATATCGGGGGGACTTGGAAGGATAAAACGGGTGATTTCTCCATTTCCGTCGCGGTCTTCTCCCGGATCGAGGCGTCCGTTAAAGTTGGCATCTTCGCCGTTGTACGCCGTTTGCGCCCAGTTGGCGTTGTTCACCAGGTTCGCCCTTTGAACGGCGTTGTTGTCGGAGTTCGGATTGCCGTCTTCGTTCTTCTTAGCCACCACATAAGCAAAGGCGATTTCTATGACATCGCCGGGTTCAAATCTCCGGAAAGGCCCGACCGAGACCAGGTCCGAGCGGTTTCCACTGGCGTTCAAATCGGCTTGAATGTCGCGCCCGACGCATTGCGGAAGAGAAGGTTGAGACCAGCACAGCTCGTGGTTCAAACCTTGGCTCATCTTGATGTAGCGCTGGTTGTCGTTGGCCGGAAAGGCGTATTCGGCGCTGCTGTTGTTGAATTGCCACGCGTTGTAATGGCAGAGAAAGTTCGTGTCGAGCTCGAGCTGTTGAGTAAGGGTGTTAAAGGCAGAGTCAATGGTCGGATGATGAAAGCCATACTTGTCTTGAGCGCCCAAAAAACGCTGGCCGATATAGCTTTCCGTGAACCCGACGTCGCCCGATGCGTCGTAGCAATACGCCAAATTCAGGCTATCGATAAAACCGTTGCCGCCCTGGCTGTAAAAAACGGCTCCGCCCGAGCCCGCAGGGGTGATGTTGATGTTGCGCACCACGGTGTTGTCCCAGAGCCCGACGTACAAATTGTCGAAATAATTGCTGCCGTTGTTGGTGATTTTCAAATTCACAATCACCATAAAATCCGAAAAACCGTAATTCCAGTTGTACACCTCCGACTTCATTTCCACATTCATCGGATTGGTGTGCTGGCTTATGGGTATTCCCGTTCCCGGAATGGTGGTATTGGCGTCGGTAAACTCCGAAACGTAATCCTGATGCGAAATGGCTTCGAGCGAAAAGTACCGGCTGTCTTTGAGGCTCGATCGCTCGATTAAGGCCGAGCCCGGTGCCGCCGTAAACTCAAAACCCGCGCGCCCGGGAGCGTATCCCTGAGAATTGTCGTAGGCAGAAGTGGAAACGCGAATGTTCGCTCCGTTTTCGAGACCGCCAATCCAAATTCCCCCTTCAAAAAGGTGTTCAATCCCGCTGCCGGCAGGGAATTCGCAACTCGGGTCTCCGCTGCCGTCTCTGTAGCCCCTCCACGCATTGCCAAAAGTCCCCAGGTTGGTGACGTTTAACCGGACGTTCGAAGAAGTCGTTTGCTTTTCGTCAAAGCTGCTTTGCGCCCAAACATCGGTCGGGGCAACCGAGGAGAGTAGTAGACAGAGTGCCAACCACGTTGAAGCGTGCATTCCTTTTTTCATGGCTCGATCAAGATTCGGAATCGACCGCTTCGGCCATCTTCGGTTTCGATCGACAACAAGTACATCCCCCGCCTCAAGTCGAGCGGAAGTCTGAGGCGTTCTCCGGGCTCGCAGGTCGTTTTTCGATCGAAGAGTTTTCTCCCGCCGAGCTCATAAACACAAATCAAGAGCGCGCCCCGGGCTTCAAAAAGCTCCAGCTCCAAAACCCCGTTGCGAACGGGTTGAACAATCCGAGTCTGTAGCTGATTTTCAGCGAGTTTGAGGCTATGGGCGCGAACCGAGAACGAAGCAACCACAGGCAAGTGATCGCTCATGCCCGACAAGGCTGTGAGAACTACCGAAGGAACCGAATTATTGGCGGGTACGTCGGTGAGGGCTTTGTTAAAATGCATTCCGTCGTTTCCAAGTGCCTTGTAACTCCCCGGCACATAGCGAACGTCTGAATTGGGATCGTTCAAAACGGCGTCTGAAGTGAGTATAAAATCGAAGCGATCGTCGAGACCTCCGCTCGAAAAACATCCGTTGTTGGTGTTCGACGAACGCGTGCTCTGGGTGTGAACCGCCGCAAACTGAGCACTGTTGCTCCACGCGCCCAAGGAATTGATCGGGTCTTTGAATCGCTCGGAGACGAAAGTGGAATTGACCAGTTTTTGGAATCCGGGTTCGGAAGACGAATACACATTGAGATCTCCGCAAAGAATCACCGCCTCGTCGTCCACTTGAGTTGCGAGGTGCTGCATCAAGGCCGCCGCCGCTTTGTCTCTTTGTGTTTCGTCTGAAGGGGTATTGCCCGCTTTTAAGTGCGCTGCGACCACCGTAAAAAAGACAGTATCGGCTCCGGGCTGCCCGAGCAGGGGGTCTTTGTAGTACAATCGGTAGAGGTCGATTACCCGAACCAAGTTCTGGTTTTGAAGATCTTGATCGAGGTATTCTTGGCTGTGTAAGCCCAGAACATCGGTGTTGAAAAACAACATATTCACCAGATCAGAGAAGGAATTGTTGCTGTAGTTTGCCTGATCCCAAGAAGCGACGCCGTCTACGTTGAGCACATTTTCGAGAATTCGATCGGCGTTTACCGGATTCGACCCGATTTCGTTGCACACAATAAAATCGGGATCGATGTATTGAGCAATCGTCTTGAAGTAGCCATCTTTGGCCGTGGCGCTGTTAGTGGCGCCCGTGCAAGAAGAAGTTGTCTGCCTGTAATACAGCAAATTATAAGACATGCCGCGAATGTTCGCGGTGTTCTGCGCACAGACCTCGGCCAATCCGAACAGGCTAAAAGCGGCGCCCAGCGCGATCCTTCTCCAAACGTCCAACATCGGTTTCAAAAGTAACCGTGTAGAAAGCGGGCTTGATTAAGCGAGGGTTAAGTTTAAGCGGAGCGTGCCGAGAAACCAAGCATCGCGTCAACTTCGTTAATTTGCCCCGCGATTTCACCTAAGCCTACCCTTTCGGAAGATGCTCTTCAACTCACTAGACTTCGCCATCTTCCTCCCTCTGGTCTTCATTCTTTACTGGTTTGTCTTCCAGAAAAGCGTGCAGTCTCGAAATGCCTTTATCCTCGCTGTCAGTTATGTCTTTTATGGATGGTGGGATTGGCGCTTCTTGCTTTTGATCGCCTTCAGCACCTTAGTCGATTATTGGGTGGGTTTGAAGTTGAGAGATGAAGAAAAAGAGCAGAGTCGAAAATTGCTTTTGTGGTTGAGTTTGGGTGTGAATTTGGGTCTGCTCGGCTTTTTTAAGTATTACAACTTCTTTGTAGACAGTTTTGTCGACGCATTTCGTTTGTTTGGACACGAAATACCCGCCAGAGGTTTGGACATCGTTTTGCCGGTGGGGATTAGCTTTTACACCTTTCAAACACTGAGTTATTCCATCGATGTCTATCGCCGAAAGCTCAGCCCCGCCCCCAACTTCGTGGCTTTCGCGGCCTACGTCACTTATTTTCCTCAGCTCGTGGCGGGTCCGATCGAACGAGCGACCAACCTCCTGCCTCAATTTTCTCAACTCAAGCGCTTCGATCGCCTTCGAGCCTCCGATGGTTTGCGTCAAATGCTTTGGGGTTTTTTTAAGAAAATGGTCATTGCCGACCACTGTGCGGAGCATGTGAATCTCATTTTTTCAGATCCGAGCGCACACAGCGGAGCTACTCTCTGGTTGGGGGCCTTGTTTTTTGCGTTTCAGATCTACGGAGATTTCAGCGGATACTCCGACATTGCCATTGGCTGTTCTCGGCTTTTTGGCTTCGATTTGATGCAGAATTTTGCCTTTCCCTACTTTTCGAGAGATATCGCAGAATTCTGGAGAAGGTGGCATATTTCTCTGTCGACCTGGTTTCGCGATTATCTCTACATCCCTTTGGGCGGAAGCAAAGGGGGTACTGGGATGAAAGTTCGCAATACGTTCATCATTTTTTTGGTAAGCGGTTTTTGGCACGGAGCCAACTGGACCTTCGTTTTTTGGGGGCTTTTGAATGCACTTTACTTTATGCCGCTATTGCTCTCCGGATCAAACCGCTCTAATTTAGAAGTAGCCGCCAAAGGTCGCTTCGCTCCGGGATTCAAGGAAGCACTTTCCATCTTACTCACATTTGCCCTCACTTTGATCGCCTGGGTCTTTTTTAGAGCGGCCGATCTCCCGCAGGCCTTTGACTATGTGGGTCGAATGCTCTCGCTGTCTCACTTTTCGGGCTTTACCTACCCGAGCTGGATAGCGCCGCTGCTCACCCTTCTTTGGATCGCCTTTCTGCTCTTCTTCGAATGGATTGGGCGAGAGCGACAGCATGCGCTCGAGGGTTTAAAAGAACAGCCAAACCCTTGGATTCGCCGCGGGGCCTATGCCTTTGTCCTCTTCGCCATCGGCATGTTCCATCAGACCGGGGAAACGCCCTTTATTTATTTCCAGTTTTAAATGAACGATCGGCCCCAGATTCGAGCGTTTCTCACACAGGCCTTGGCCTTTGCCTTTTTCGCTTGTGTTTCTTATTTGGCGCTCTTGTTTCTCTGGGGGCGTTTAGCTCCGCCCATAGCCAATCTCAACTACCGAATTGCGTCCTACGGGCATCTGTACAGCCGCCTGCTCGATGCGCGACAGGCTCCCGCAGTCGACGTGCTGATTGCAGGTTCTTCGCATGCCTACCGCGGTTTTGATCCGAGGCTTTTTAAAGCGAACGGACAAACGGCCTTCAATCTCGGTTCGAGCTCGCAAACTCCGCGTCAAACCGAGGTTCTGTTCGACCGTTATTTTGAACATCTGTCTCCACGCCTGCTCATCCTCGAAGTCTATCCCGGCAGCTATGCCCTCGACGGGGTTGAAAGCACGCTCGACTTGATTGCCAACGACGGTCTCGATGCGCCATTGACGCGGATGCTCATGGAATTGCCCAATGCAAAAGTTTGGAACACCTATATATATGCTTCCATGGCGCGGGGGTTTTCGACTGAGCCGCCTTCGGCATCCGAACCGGCAGAGAGAGATGGAGATCGCTACATCTCAGGCAGCGGATATGTCGAAAGAAACGGGTATTACTACCGCCACGATCGGCCAAAATCCAAAAGTTGGACTTTAAATGAGCGCAATTTTGAAGCCCTCGACCGAGTAATCGCACGCGCGCGTAAAAAAGGTGTGGCTGTTTGGTTGGTACAGGCGCCTTACACCGAAGCCATGAGGCGCTCTTATTTTGATCTCGGCGGATTCGATCGTTCGGCCTTCGACCGAGAAATGAGCAAGCGAGCCCCGTATACGGATTTCAACGGGCTTGTAGCTCTCGACGACTCGCTTCACTTTTACGACAGCGACCACTTAAATCAAGCGGGTGTTGAGCGTTTTAACCTTCGTTTGTTCGAAGTGATGGACTCGCTTAGATCCGAGCGCGTCTTGTAGAGTTCGGAATTCAAGGGTGCCTTTGGGCAATACCCCTTTTATTATCGCTTAAATTTATACCTTTGCACCTCGAATGAGGGGGCCGAGGTCCCCTTTTCTTTTCGGTAAATGGAAATACAACGCATCCGCGAAGCAGTTGAAAGGTCTGCGGAGAAGCACGGAGCTTTTTTAGTAGGGCTCAAAGCGCTGCCCGGCGAACGGTTTACAGCCTTTGTCGACAGCATGGATTCCGTCACGGTGGGCATGCTCGCCGAGATTACCCGAGAAGTGATTGGAGAGTTTGACCGCGATGTCGAAGATTTCGCGCTCGAACTGAGTTCGCCCGGAATGGGCAGCCCGTTCACGGAGTTTCGGCAGTATCTGAAGCACCGGGGCAGGGCGGTAGAAGTGGTCGCGCTCGATGGTCGCCGCATCAAGGGGCTGCTGTCGGAAGTCGACGAACAGGGCATCGAAATTCGCTGGAACGAGCGGGTTCCGAAACCTGTCGGAAAGGGGAAAGTAGATGTTGAACAAGCCGAGCGCATTGCGTTCGATCAGATAAAAGAGACCAAGAGAACCTTTGCGTTCTGATTCATTCGTAGGAGTAGCCATGGAGAACAACGCCATTATCGAGTCTTTCGCAGACTTTAAAGACGAGAAGAATATCGATCGAGTCACTTTGATGGGAATCATCGAAGAGGCTTTTCGCAATCAGCTCCGAAAGAAGTTTGAGACCGACGAAAATTTCGACATCATCGTCAACCCCGACAAAGGCGATTTGCAAATCTGGCGCAGGCGAGAAATTGTCGAAGACGGCATGGTCGAAGACGACAATTTGCAAGTCGACATCAGCGTCGCAAAGCGAATCGAAGAAGATTTTGAGGTGGGTGAAGAACTGACCGAAGAAGTCAAAATGATCGACCTCGGAAGGCGCTTTGTCTTGGCTTTCCGTCAAAATCTGGTCAGCAAAATTCAAGAGCACGACAACAACGCGCTCTTTATGCGCTACCACCAAATGGTGGGCGAAATCATCACCGGAGAGGTCCACCACATTCGCCACCGCGAAGTGATTATTTACGACGACGACCAAAACGAGTTGTACCTGCCAAAGGATCAAATGATTCCCTCGGACTTCTTTCACAAAGGAGACAATGTGCGCGCGGTGATTCGCGAAGTCATTGCCCGGGGCTCCAAGCCCGTGGTTATTTTGAGCCGCACCGATCCGAAGTTTTTGGAGAAGTTGTTTGAGCAAGAAATCCCCGAAGTATTTGACGGTCTAATCACCGTTCGAAAAGTGGTGCGGGTTCCCGGCGAAAAGGCCAAAGTGGCCGTCGAGAGCTACGACGATCGAATCGATCCCGTCGGCGCGTGTGTCGGTATGAAGGGCTCACGGATTCACGGAATTGTTCGCGAATTGAAAAACGAGAACATCGACGTCATCAACTTCACCAACAACACTCAGTTGTTTATTCAGCGCGCGCTCAATCCCGCCAAGATTTCGAGCATGAGCATTGACGAGGCCAACAAGAAAGTCGAAGTCTATTTGAAGCCCGACCAAGTTTCGCTCGCCATTGGGCGCGGAGGACACAACATCCGACTGGCGGGGCAGCTCACCGGCTACGAAATTGACGTGTACAGGGAGTTTGACGAAAACGACGACGTGGAACTCACCGAGTTCAGCGACGAAATCGAACCGTGGATCATCGCTCAACTCAAGAGCATTGGCTGCGACACGGCCCGAAGTGTACTCGAGCACACGGTCGAAGACCTCGCAGGCCGAACCGATCTCGAAGAAGAGACGATTCGCGAAGTGATGGCCATTCTCAAAAACGAACTCGAGGCATAGTCAGGCGGTACCCCAACCCCTGAAATGAGCCGAGCCACGATCAACCAAAAAGAAACAGGAACTACAGAGCCGATGAGCGCACCCACGAGATTGAACAAAATCCTGAAGGAGTTGAACATCTCCATGCAGCGCGCCGTGGAGTTCCTCGAATCGAAAGGGATCGAGATCGAGAACAACCCCAACGCCAAGGTCGACGAACGCGCTCAAAATTTGCTCATCGGCGAGTTTCAGGGCGACATGAACAGCAAGCGCAAGTCCGAGCTGGTCAGTGAAGAAAAGCGCAGAGAAAAAGAGGCGATCAAAGCTGAAATGGAGGCCTTGGTCGAAGACGTCAAACCCAAAGAAGTTTCGGTGGTTCGCGCTAGAGCTGCCTTGGCCGGGATCAAAGAAGTGGGCAAGATCGATTTGGACGCTCCGAGAAAGAGCGTTCAAGCTGAAGAGTCGCCCGCTGAAGTCAAAGCTCCTGCCGCGGCCCAAGCGCCCGTCGAAGAATCGGCAGCGGCAAAAGTCGTTGCCCCAAAACCCCTTCCTTCTGAAGTTGAGCGCGCTCCGGTCCAGGCTGAAAAGCCCGTTCACGCAGAGGCCCCGATCGAGCCTCCTGTCGCTGGCCCGGCCCCGGTTGTGGAGGTCATTGCCCCCGCAGTATCGACACCTGAACCGGTTCAACAAAAACCGGAAGTTCCTCCAACACCCGCAGAGGCCTCTAAGCCCGAATCCGCGCCTGTGCTCGAAGCCGAAAATAAATCGGTTGATGCCCCGGCTTCTGTTGAAATGCCCACTGCTGATGCTGTCTCTGCCCCGACCGAGGCAAAAGCGGAAGCTCCTCAGGCTCCGGCCGAACTCACTCCGGAAGCTCCGGCTCCCGCCTCTCTTTCGCAGGCACAAATGGCCGAGGGAACCAAAGAGGGCGACCACATTCAGACGAAATTTCAAAAGCTTGAAGGCCCGCGCTTTACGGGCGAGAAAATTGACCTCACCAAATTCGAGCGCCCCAAAAAGCCGGTTGCCACATCGAATCAACCTTCGGCAGGTGGGGGCGGGGGAGCCAATGCCCGCAAGCGCAAGCGCATCAATCCGATAGGTACGGGGACGGGGCCGGCCACAGGCGGTGCCACCAATCGCCCGCCTCGTCCGGGAGCACCGACCAATCGTCCGGGTGCCCCGAGGGTAGAGCCCACGGAGCAGGACATTCAAAAGCAAATCAAAGAGACCTACGAAAAGCTCACCAGCAGGGGCAAGTCGAAGGGTAGCAAGATTCGCCGTGCTAAAAGAGAAGAGCGCAGAGAGCAAGAAGCCCTTCAAGAACTGAGGCGCGAACAGGCTGATTTGGTCTTGAATGTTACGGAGTTTGTAACCGTCAAGGAACTCTCCACCATGATGGAGGTGCCGATCACTGAAGTCATTGCAGCCTGTATGTCGCTCGGCATCATGGTGACTATGAACCAGCGACTCGATGCGGAAACTTTGACCATCGTCGCCGAAGAATTCGGATTCAGTACGCACTTCGTAGACGCAGACGTGACCGAAGCCTACGAACTCACGGCCGATGTCGAAGAAGATCTCAAGCCCAGGGCGCCGATCGTTACGGTGATGGGACACGTCGACCACGGCAAGACCTCCTTGCTTGACTACGTGCGCAAAACAAACGTAATCGCAGGCGAATCAGGCGGAATTACCCAGCACATCGGGGCGTATTCTGTCGAGCTTTCAAACGGACAGAGAATCGCATTTCTCGACACTCCGGGTCACGAGGCTTTTACCGCCATGCGTGCCCGAGGTGCTCAAGTAACCGACGTGGTCGTGATTGTGGTTGCGGCCGACGACGATGTCATGCCCCAAACCCGCGAGGCCATTTCGCATGCGCAAGCGGCGGCGGTTCCCTTCGTCATCGCGATCAACAAAGTAGACAAGCCCACTGCGAATCCCGAAAAAATCCGCGAGCGACTCTCGGGTTTGAACGTGCTCGTCGAAGAATGGGGCGGTAAAATTCAAAGCCAAGAGATCTCGGCCAAAACCGGACTCGGGGTGCAAGAACTGCTCGACAAAGTCTTGCTCGAAGCCGAAATTCTCAATCTCAAGGCGAACCCCGATCGCAAGGCAAGCGGAACCATTATCGAGGCTTCTCTCGACAAGGGTCGCGGGTATATGAGCACCATTCTCGTACAGAACGGCACGCTCAAGGTGGGAGACTACGTTTTGGCGGGACCTTATTCGGGCAAAGTGCGCGCCATGCTCGACGAACGCGGTCAAAAGATCGACGAAGCGGGGCCGGCCACTCCTGCGAGCTTGTTGGGACTCGATGGAGCACCGCAGGCCGGCGACAAATTTGTGGTGATGGAAGACGAGCGCGAAGCAAAGCAAATTGCCACTCGCCGTCAACAATTGCAGCGCGAACAGAGCGTCCGGACAACCAAGAACATCACCCTCGAAGAAATCGGAAGGCGCTTGGCCATCGGAGACTTCCGCGAGTTGAACATCGTTTTGAAAGGCGACGTAGACGGCTCGATCGAAGCTCTGTCGGATTCTCTCCAGAAATTGAGCACCGAAAAGGTTCAAGTCAACATTATCCACAAGGCAGTGGGTCAGATTTCTGAATCGGATGTGCTCTTGGCCGCGGCTTCAAATGCGGTGGTCGTCGGTTTCCAAGTGCGCCCTTCGGGGAATGCGCGAAAACTCGCGGAGCGCGAAGAAGTCGATATTCGACTGTACAGCATCATCTACGATGCCATCAACGAGGTGCGCAGCGCCATGGAGGGCATGTTGGCGCCCGAAACGCGAGAAGAGATCACCTGCAATGTCGAGGTTCGAGACATCTTCAAGATCTCGAAGGTGGGTACCGTAGCCGGTTGCATGGTCTTGGATGGCACCATCAGTCGAAACTCGAGAGTGCGATTAATTCGCAACGGGGTGGTTCAGTTCACCGGAGAACTCGGTTCGCTCAAACGCTTCAAAGACGACGCGAAAGAGGTGGCCAGAGGCTTTGAATGCGGCTTGAACCTGCACAACTACAACGATATCAAAGTCGGCGACATCATCGAAGGCTTCAAGGAAGTTCAGGTGAAGAGCACTCTGTAAAAGAGCGAGTTTGGCCTTGGCTATCGCCTGGGATTGACATTGGTGCGCACCACGAAAGCGCCCGGAAACTCGGTGCGAATTTCTCTGAGTTTGCGCTCGGCCTCGAACGAATCGGTGAAATCTCCTGCCTGAACTCGATATTCGGGGGTTTCGTACGTTGTATACACGGTGAGGTCGGGATATCGGCGGGCAAAATCGGCCTTTTGCTTGTTGGCATCGGCTCGGCTTCCGTTGAAGATTTGAATTCTGTAGCCCTTAGCCGACTGTGGTTTAGGGCCGGCTGTAGAGGTATATGCCAGCATTTTCGCCGAGATGCCCGGCTCTTCGATCACGCGTATGCGGGTGGTATCGCTTTGGGCACGCGCACAAAAGCCCAAGGCTAGAGTGCAGATTGACAGAATCCAAAATTTCATTGCACAAAAATAAGCTTTTGATATTGTGACGAAGGTTCGGGGGCGAGCCTATTTAGAACGACTATAAATTATACGGCTATTCAAGCGCAGCGAACCCTAGAGGTGTTCCGTATCTAAATTTGCGCACCGTCTCGAGCATTCGGAACCGACGGAACATACCGATGAACCTCAGATTATCCCTTCGCTTTCAGCCGATTCGAGTTCTGATCTTCGCCCTCTTGGCACCTTTGGCCGTTTGGGGCTACGAGGTTCAGGGCGACGATGCAAACGGCAAAACGCTGTTTAACGCAAACTGTGCCTCTTGCCACAAGCTCGACAAGAAATTGGTCGGCCCCGCTTTGGGCGATGTCACGGAGCGCAGAACCGAAGAATGGCTGATTTCTTGGATCAAAGACAATGCGGCGCTTCGGGCTACGGGCGATGCCGACGCGAACGCACTCTTTAAAGAATACAATGGCTTGGTTATGGCGGCTTTCCCACAGCTGTCGGACCAAGACATCAAAGACATCCTCAAATACACTCAAACCGGGGGAGCGGCTGCCGCACCTGTGGCCACGCAGGGCGGAGATGGGGCGGTTGCCCTCGTCGCAGAGCCGAAGAAGGATTACAGCCCGATGGTCCTCGGCGGGCTCTTGGTTCTTTTGGTGCTTTTAATCGCTTTATTGGTCAAGGTCAAGAATACGTTGAAAGCGGTTCGGGGAGAGCCTACCACAGATTTGCTGAGCGATGCATCGTATTGGACCCGCGCCGTGGTGCGCAGCCAGAAGTTTATCGTCTTGGCCACTGTGGTCGTTTCTGTGTTCACTTTGAAAGAGTTGTACTACGGATTGATGTCCATAGGCGTCAACGAAGCGTATCAACCCGAACAGCCCATCGCGTTTTCTCACAAAGTGCATGCGGGCATCAACAAAGTGGACTGCAACTATTGTCATTCGAGCGCAAGAGTGAGTAAGCACTCGGGAATTCCCTCGACCAATGTGTGTATGAACTGCCATATGTATATCGATGGCAGCGAGATCAAGAACGATGCGGGCGAATTGAAGTACGCCGGAGAGCGCTCGCCGGAGATTGCCAAGATTTATGCCTCGGTGGGTTGGAATCCCGAAGAGGGGAAATATATCCCCGATTACGAGCAAAAGCCCGTTCGCTGGGTGCGCATCCACAACTTGCCCGATCTGGCTTATTTTAATCACGCACAGCACGTTACGGCCGGTCAAATCGAGTGTCAGACCTGCCACGGTCCCATCGAGGAAATGGAGGAGGTGTATCAATATTCTCCCCTCACTATGGGTTGGTGCATCAATTGTCACAGAGAGACCGAAGTGAAAACCGAGAGCAACGGCTATTACGCAGGGCTTCACGATCAGTTGAAGGCCAAGCATGGCGATGGTCCCATTACCGTCGAAGCGATTGGCGGTCTCGAATGTGGAAAGTGCCATTATTAATCATTCCCAAGGCTGAGAATTAACGAAATGGCTGAAACGAAGAAATACTGGAAGGGTCTTGAAGAGCTGAGCGGAAGCGCTGCGGTCCAGGCATTGCGCGAAAATGAATTCGCCTCGGAATTGCCGGTCGACCGATTTCTCTCAGACGACAAGAATCTCAATTCGTCTTCGACATCGAGGCGCGACTTTCTCAAATTTTTGGGATTCTCTACGGCAGCGGCTGCTTTGGCTGCGTGCGAAGCCCCTGTAGTCGAGTCGATTCCGTATGTTGTGAAGCCGGATAACCTAGTTCCCGGCATTCCGAGCTACTACGCGTCGACCTATTTCGACGGAAGCGATTTTGCGTCCATCTTGGTGAAGACTCGCGAAGGCCGTCCCATCAAGGTCGATCCGAATCCGCAGGCGTTGATCAACGGATCGACCAATGCCCGAGTTCAAGCCAGTGTTTTGTCTCTTTACGACACCCAACGGCTTAAAAGGCCCGTAGTCGGCGGAGCGGAAACAACTTGGAACGCGCTCGATGGCAAGGTTTCAGAAGCCATTCGAAGCGCAACCGCATCGGGCAAGTCTGTGGTATTGCTCTCTTCGACGGTCAATAGCCCAAGCTATTTGGCCATGATCGAACAGATCAGGGGCTCGTATGCCAATTTTAGACATGTTTCCTACGACGCCTTAAGCGTTTCGGGCAAGCTCGATGCGTGCGAGAAGTTCACGGGTCTTCGCGCTTTGCCCGTGTATTCTATAGGCGATGCCAATTTGGTGGTCGGTGTAGACGCAGACTTCCTGAACGAAGCAAACGGACAAAGCCTCAGCGGAGAGTACGGAAAGCGCAGAAAGCCTTCAGCCTCCATGCTCCGGCATGTGCAGTTTGAAAGCGTGATGAGCCTTACCGGTGCAAACGCAGACAAGAGATATCGAATTCTTCCCAGTCAGCGGCCTGCCGTATTGGCCGGAATTTACAATGCCATTGCCGCCAAGGCCGGTCAAGAGCGCATCAATGCTCCCACTTTAGATGGCGATTGGAACAAGGTGGTTGCCAAGACTGCTGACGAATTGTGGATTCATCGTTCGAGCTCGCTCGTTTTGGCGGGCGGAGGCGACTACGAGTCTGAAATGCTTGCGCTCGGCATCAATCAGATGCTCGGAAATTTCGGCAAAACCGTGGTTCTGAAGTACCGAAACCGCCTTCGCACCGGAGACGAAACGGCACTACAGGGTCTGGCCAACGACTTAAAGTCGGGCAGTGTAGGCGTGTTGATTTTAGATCGCTGCAATCCCGCCTATGATCGGCCTGCCATGGCAGAGCTTTTGTCTAAGGCCGGAATGTTGGTGGGGATTTCCAACCACCTCGACGAAAGCGCATCCCTGGCCACTGCGGTCGCTCCCTCTCACCATTATCTTGAAGATTGGGCAGACCACCAGCCATTTGAGGGCTATTTCGCCATGCAACAGCCGGTGATTCGCCCCTTGTTCGACAGCCGTTCTTCGATGGAATCCATTGATCGTTGGTTCGGCCTCGGCTCCAAGTCTGCTCTTCAGCGCGTAAAAGACCATTGGATTTCTACCCAATTTGCCGGTGATTCTGAAGCGTGGAATCGCTTCGTGCACGACGGTTTGTACATCGCTTTCGACTCCATCGGGCAGCTCAGCGAACCCGCTTTGGTCGATGGCATGGCTTCAATGAAGGAGCTCTCCCTGAGTTCGAATTCGGCCGGCGCCAAAGGCCTCGAGTTATCGGTTTACTCCAAGGCGGGCATGGGTACCGGCCGTTTGGCCAACAATCCTTGGCTGCAGGAGTTGCCCGATCCCATCAGCCGCGCCTCTTGGGATAACTATCTAACCATGAGCGCCTCGGATGCTAAAGAGCTCGGTATCGAGAATACCACCCAGAGCAACGGAGCTCTAAACGGGACGAGGGTTAATATTAAAACCGCCGAAGGTCAGGTACTTGAGTCGGTTCCCGTGCTGATTCAACCCGGTCAGGCCAAGGGTTCCGTAGGCCTTGCCATTGGATATGGGCGAACAAAAGCGGGTAAAGTAGGCGATGGCGTAGGCGTGAATGCCTTCGCTTTGCTCTCGGGATCTTCGCTCAACAAGCACTTCATGTCGGGACTTTCAATAGAGCCCGTCGAAGGAGAACACGAATTTGCCTGCGTTCAGTTGCACCACACCATGATGGGTCGCGACATTGTCCGCGAGACCACTCTGAGCGATTTCTTGAACCGCCCCGCGGTAGACGGAGGTTCGGGCTGGAACGAGCGGACACAGTTCGAAACCTATGCCGGACCGCTCACGGCCGATAAGGCGAATCTGTGGAAGGATTTCGACCACAGCACCGGCCATTTCTGGAATTTGAGCATTGACCTGAGCAGTTGCATCGGATGCGGCGCTTGTGTCGTTGCATGTCACGCCGAGAACAATGTTCCGGTGGTGGGCAAAGAAGAAGTGCGCAAGAGCCGCGACATGCACTGGCTTCGAATCGACCGCTACTTCAGCAGCGACATGAACGAGTCTGTGGCTGAGGAAGAAGGCGTGAGCGCGATCGACATGTTCCGCCAAATGGAAGACCCCTCAGAGAATCCGCAGGTCGTTTTCCAACCCGTCATGTGCCAGCATTGCAACCACGCGCCTTGCGAAACGGTTTGTCCGGTAGCCGCGACGAGCCATAGCGCAGAAGGTCTGAATCACATGGCCTACAACCGCTGTATCGGCACGCGTTATTGCGCCAATAACTGCCCTTATAAAGTGCGCAGGTTCAACTGGTTCCTCTATCACGAAAACCAAGAGCAGTTCGACATCAACTACGCCATGAACGACGATCTCGGTCGCATGGTCCTCAACCCCGATGTAACAGTGCGTTCGAGAGGGGTTATGGAGAAGTGCAGCATGTGTGTGCAGAGAACTCAATACGCCAAGCTCGAGGCCAAAAAAGCGGGGCGTCCGCTCCGAGACGGAGAAGCCAACACCGCTTGTGCCCAAGCATGCGATACCGGGGCTTTGGTCTTTGGAGATGCCAACGACCCCCAGAGCAAAATAGCCCTGGCCAAGAAGGACGATCGCATGTACTACCTCCTCGACGAGGTCGGAACCCAACCTTCTGTCTTCTATCAGGTCAAAGTCCGCAACAACGCTTAAAACAGGCAAAGAACCCCATATGCATTACGAAGCGCCCGTAAGGGAACCCTTGGTTCTTGGCAATAAGTCGTATCACGATGTCACTGTCGAGGTCGCCAGGCCCATTGAAACCGCTCCGCCCCGTTCTTGGTGGATTGCCTTCAGCATCGCGCTGTTGCTCTTTCTCTGGGGGGTAGGGAATATTCTATACACCATTGGTTACGGCATCGGTACCTGGGGTTTGAACAAGACCGTAGGTTGGGCTTGGGACATCACCAACTTTGTATGGTGGGTCGGAATCGGCCACGCCGGAACGCTTATTTCGGCCGTGCTCTTGCTTTTCAGGCAAAAGTGGAGAATGGCCATCAACCGCTCGGCCGAGGCCATGACCATTTTTTCGGTCATTCAGGCGGCGCTTTTCCCGGGCATCCACATGGGTCGAATTTGGTTGGCTTATTTCGTTTTCCCCATTCCCAACCAGTTTGGTTCGCTTTGGGTGAATTTCAACAGCCCTCTGCTTTGGGACGTTTTTGCGATTTCGACTTATTTCAGCGTATCACTGGTGTTTTGGTACGTCGGCCTCATTCCCGACTTCGCCATGTTGCGCGATCGCGCGGTCAAGCCGGTTCAAAAGCACATCTACGGCATTTTGAGCTTTGGATGGGGCGGAAAGGCCAAGCACTGGCAGCGGTTTGAAGAAGTTTCTCTGGTTTTGGCCGGCTTGGCCACTCCATTGGTATTGTCCGTTCACACCATTGTATCTATGGACTTTGCCACTTCGGTGATCCCGGGTTGGCACACCACCATTTTCCCGCCCTACTTCGTCGCCGGGGCCATTTTCTCGGGCTTTGCGATGGTGCAGACGCTTTTGATTATCATGCGGAAGATGTTCAAGATGGAGCATTACATCACCATCCAGCACATCGAGATGATGAACATCATCATTATGGTGACCGGCTCGATCGTGGGCGTGGCCTACATCACCGAACTCTTTATCGCGTGGTATTCGGGAGTGGAATACGAACAATATGCCTTCTTGAACCGCGCCACAGGGCCTTATTGGTGGGCCTATTGGTCGATGATGACCTGCAATGTGTTCAGCCCTCAGTTTATGTGGTTTAAAAAGCTTCGAACCAACTTGATTTTCACGTTTATCATCTCGATCGTGGTGAACATTGGGATGTGGTTCGAGCGCTTTGTCATCATCGTCACCTCGCTCCACCGCGACTACCTGCCCTCGAGCTGGACGATGTTCGCGCCTACATCGGTAGACATCGCCATATACTTGGGCACAATCGGATTTTTCTTCGTGCTGTTCTTGCTCTATGCGCGCACCTTCCCCGTAATCGCGCAAGCAGAACTCAAGACGATTTTGAAGTCTTCGGGAGAAGAACAAAAGAAACACCATAGCGATCACGATGGACACCACTGAGAATTTGAAGGTGGGTGAGCTCACGAGCGCACATCACTCTGCACATGTCGCTGAGACCCCCGTGCTTTCTGCGATGTTTCGAGACGACGACGACCTTCTCTCAGCGGTAAAGGCCGTTCGAGCCAAGGGTTATGTCGTTGCGGAGGCCTACACTCCATTTCCCGTTCACGGATTAGACCGAGCCATGGGGCTCAAGGAAACCCGAATTGCCATTGCGGCGTTTTTCTACGGAGCCTTGGGCTTGAGTACGGCCATTGCGATGACGTACTACATGATGATTGTCGATTGGCCTCAGAATATTGGAGGCAAGCCGAGTTTTACATACGCCATGAACATGCCGGCTTTTGTGCCCATCTTGTTCGAATTGACCGTATTCTTTGCGGCTCACCTGATGGTATGGACCTTTTTCGTTCGAAATGGCCTGTACCCGGGACGCAAGGCCCAGAATCCCGACCCTAGAACCACCGACGATCACTTTCTCCTCGAAGTCGAAATCAAAGGCGAGCGCTCTGCCCTCGAGTCTTTGATGAAGCAACACGGAGCTGTAGAACTGCACTGATTTAAATTTCTTCAATGAAGCGATTGTTCATCCGAATTGGCTTGCCGATGGTCCTCGCGGTCGCTGTCTCGGCAGGTTGCAAGCGAGATAAGACCCAAACGGCGCTCGAATACATGCCCAATATGTATCGTGGTCCCGCACTGGAAGCGTATTCTGCGGGTCCGGCCGAGTATATGGCCAATGGCCAAAGCGCCATGCTCCCACCGCTCGGAAGCATTCCGACGCATTATATGCCCTACGGATATTCGAATTCTCAAGTCGGCTACGATTCGGCTTTGGCCTATTTGCGCTCTCCCTATTCTTCATTGCGCGACTCTCTCCGCGGCGCGGCTTCCGATTCTGTTTTGATCGCTGAAGGCAAAGAACTGTACGCCATTTTCTGCACGCATTGCCACGGCGAAAAAGGCGATGGAAACGGCACATTGGTTCAGAACGAGAAGTTTCTCGGGGTTCCGTCTTATGCAGCAGATCGCCTGCCGAGCATTACCGAAGGCAGCATTTATCACGTCATTACACACGGCAAAAACTTAATGGGCTCTCATGCCTCTCAGATAACGCCCGAGGAGCGCTGGAAGATTGTCAATTACGTTCTCAAGTTGCGCTCCGATTTGGCCCCAAAAGCGGCCGCGGCTCCTGTGGACAGCACTCAAACCGAAGCCTGATTATGTTTCAATTCAGCGACAAAGCCAAGCGTTTTAGTTGGATCCTTATCGGGATAGGGCTTCTGGCTTTGGTATTCAATTTTATCCCGATGGGTGGCGGACATTCAGCTCCTGCCAATCACGAAACCGAGCACAGTGCCCCGGGGCATGGCGAGCTTTCAACTCCGGCCGCAGCGCATGGTTCTGCTGAGGCGGCACATGCCTCAGAATCTGCAACCGATGCTCCTCAGGCTCACAGTGGAGCAGCCGCAAATGGGCACGGAGATGAGGCCCACGCCGATCATCACGCAACTCTTGCGCACAACAAACCTTGGTCGCGTTTGCTGGTCACGAACTTCTTCTTTTTGGCCATTTCTCTGGGCGCTCTGTTTTTCCTCGCCATTCAATACGCGGCGCAGGCAGGTTGGTCGGTGGTGGTGCTTCGAATTATGGAAGCCGTGGCGAGTTTCTTGCCCGTGCCACTCGTTATTATGGTGATTCTGATCGGCTTCGGAGCGCTCGACATGCATGCAATTTGGCACTGGATGGCTCCGGGAATTAGCGATCCGAACAGCAGTCATTACGACGAGATCATTGCGGGAAAGGCGGGATATCTCAATAAACCTTTCTTTATCGTGCGCACCTTGGTTTACATCGCAGGTTGGATGTGGGCAGCCATTTGGTTTAGAAAAACATCGATCAAGGCCGATTCGGGTTCGGTCGAAGAGGGAACGCGGCTGTGGAGACGTTCGCGTCAAGTGGCGGCCATGTTCTTGGTGTTCTTTGCAGTAACCAGCTCCACCATGGCTTGGGACTGGATTATGTCGATCGATCCGCACTGGTTTAGCACTTTGTTCGGGTGGTACACCTTCGCGGGGCTTTTCGTCAGCGCGGTGACGGTGATTACGATGATCGCGGTATACCTGAAAATGAACGGATACTTGCCGGAGCTGAATCAGAACCACTTGCACGATCTCGGCAAGTTTATGTTTGCCTTCAGCATTTTCTGGACCTATTTGTGGTTCTCTCAATATATGCTGATTTGGTATGCCAACATTCCCGAAGAAGTGACCTATTACATGGTTCGCTTCCGGGAATACAAGACCCCAATGATCACTTTTCTCGTTCTAAACTTCCTCGCGCCTTTGCTCGTTTTGATGAGTAGAGATTCAAAGCGGAATATGTACTTCGCCATGGTCGCCGGTATTTTAATCCTCTTTGGTCACTACCTCGATCACTTTGTGATGATTATGCCGGGAAGCGTGGGGGTTGAATGGTCCTTCGGATTGATCGACTTAGGGTTGATCGCCTTATATGCGGGTCTCTTTATTCAAGTTGTGTTCCGCAGCTTGTCTAAAGCACCGCTGGTTCCGGCCCACCACCCCATGTTGACCGAAAGCAAGCTTCACCACATCTGATAAGCCGATAAAAAGACGCATTCGATGAATACTCTGCTCATAGTCCTCGTTCTTGTGTTGGCTGCCATCGCCATTGGTCAGGTGGTGCGCGTGCTCGAATTGTCGAGTTCCGTTTCGGGCAAGGATCCGAATGCCGTAACCGATGCCGACAATAACCGGCAAGGATGGTACATGCTCATTTTTCTGTTTGGCATGTTCGCGTTCTTTCTCTGGAATACCTACGATGCCTGGGGAACGCTGTTGCCGAAAGCGGCTTCGGTTCACGGTGCCGAAATCGACAAGTTGATGGCCATTTCGATGGTGACCATCGTTTTGATGTTTTTCGTTACGCAGCCCTTGTTGTTCTATTTCTCGTTTAAATACCGTGGAAATTCTGCGAAAAAAGCAACCTACGTCGAGCACGACAACCGCTTGGAGCTCATGTGGACTTCGGTGCCCGCAGTGGTTTTGGCAGGATTGATTTTGTACGGTCTGAGCACTTGGAATACCATTATGTTCAAGCCGCCGGTCGAAGACCCCATTGTGGTTGAGATTTACGCCAAGCAGTTCGGTTGGAATGCGCGCTACGCCGGAACGGACAACCAACTCGGAGACGCGGGCGTTCGAAACATCGAGGGGGTAAACGTGCTCGGGGTCGACAAAAACGATCTTCAATCGATGGACGACGTGGTTACCGGCGAACTCCACTTGCCCGTTGGCAAGCCGGTACTATTCAAGTTTCGCGCTCAAGACGTGATCCACTCGGCCTATATGCCACACTTCCGCCTGCAAATGAACTGCGTTCCCGGTGCCGTAACCCAATTCGGATTTACCCCGAGCGTTACGACGGCAGAGATGCGGGCCGACCCAAAGCTCAAGGCTAAGGTGGACAACATAAATGTGATCCGAGGCAAGCGGGGCGATGAACCCTACACCTTCGATTACGTTTTACTCTGCAATAAGATCTGTGGCTCGGCGCACTACAATATGCAAATGAAGATTGTGGTCGAGTCTGAAGAAGAGTACAACAATTGGATGAAGTCCCAAAAGACCTTCGCACAAACCCTTTAATCGCTACCGGAATGTCCGATATGCACAACGAAAGTCCCGAGTTTGTTCCATCCTCGACCGAGCAACACTCGACCGAGGTTCATCCTCATACTCCGAATCACGGTCATCATGATTCTGATCATGGACACGATCATGGGCATGGCGGTCACGACGATCACCACCATCCGAAACCGACCTTCTGGAATACGTATGTGTTCTCGACCGATCACAAAATGATCGCCAAGCAGTTCCTGATCACGGGAATGAGCATGGGTTTTATCGGGATGATGATGTCGGTTTTGTTCCGTCTGCAGCTGGCGTGGCCTGAACAGAGCTTTCCAATTCTGGAGCGCTTGCTGGGAAAATGGGCTCCGGACGGCATTATGGATCCGAGCATCTACTTGGCTTTGGTGACCATCCACGGCACCATCATGGTCTTTTTCGTTCTTACCGCGGGTTTGAGCGGAACGTTCTCGAATTTGTTGATTCCATTGCAGATCGGCGCTCGCGACATGGCTTCGGGCTTTTTAAATATGCTGTCGTACTGGTTCTTCGCCGTGAGCAGTGTGATCATGGTTATTTCTCTGTTCGTAACCAGTGGACCCGCTTCGGCCGGTTGGACGGTGTATCCGCCCTTGAGCGCACTTCCCCAGGCCATTCCGGGTTCGGGCATGGGCATGACCCTCTGGTTGGTAAGTATGACCTTGTTTATTGTGAGCTCGCTGCTCGGGGGGTTGAACTACATCGTCACGGTGCTCAACCTGCGCACCAAGGGCATGTCGATGACTCGATTGCCGCTCACCATCTGGGCATTTATGGTGACCGCCATCCTCGGGGTTCTGAGCTTTCCGGTGCTTCTTTCGGCCGCTTTGCTTCTGGTGTTTGACCGGAGCTTTGGAACGAGCTTTTACTTGAGCGACATTTTTATCGGAGGTCAGGTATTAGAGCACTCGGGTGGTAGCCCCGTATTGTTCCAGCACTTGTTTTGGTTCCTCGGACACCCCGAGGTGTACATCATCTTGCTTCCCGCACTCGGCATTACTTCAGAGGTCATTGCGACCAATGCGCGCAAGCCCATCTTCGGGTACCGCGCCATGGTCGGCTCGATTTTGGCCATCGCGTTTTTGAGCTTTATTGTTTGGGGACACCACATGTTCGTCACCGGAATGAATCCATTCCTGGGCTCGGTCTTTACGTTTACGACCCTGTTGATTGCGATTCCGTCGGCGGTCAAGGCTTTTAACTACATCACCACTCTCTGGAAGGGCAACATACGGTTTACTCCGGCCATGTTGTTTTCGATCGCTTTGGTCAGCACGTTTATCACGGGTGGATTGACGGGAATCATCCTCGGCGACTCGGCCCTCGACATCAATGTGCACGATACGTATTTCGTCGTGGCTCACTTCCACATTGTTATGGGCTTGAGTGCCATTTTCGGCATGTTCGCGGGGATCTATCACTGGTTCCCCAAGATGTATGGTCGCAGGTTGAACAAGTCGCTCGGCTACATGCACTTTTGGTTGACGTTTATCAGCGCATACGGAGTATTCTTCCCCATGCACTTTTTGGGTATGGCCGGTTTGCCCCGCCGTTATTACACCAACACAGCCTTCCCGATGTTCGACGACCTGGCCGACATCAACATCTTGATTAGCAACTTTGCCATACTTGGCGCAATCGCTCAGGTCTTGTTTTTCTTCAATTTCTTTTACAGTATTTTCCGCGGACAGCGCTCGGTGCAGAACCCTTGGAAGTCCAATACGCTCGAATGGACAACTCCGGTAGAGCACATTCACGGCAACTGGCCGGGAGAGATCCCCGAGGTGCACCGTTGGGCTTACGACTACAGCAAGCCGGGCATGGACGAAGACTTTGTGCCTCAGACCGTCCCAATGAAACCCGACGAACAGAGCGGGCATTGATCGAACGCATAGAATTTACTTAAAGGGCTGTTTCCAACTCGGAAGCAGCCCTTTTCTTTTGGGCCAAATGAACGGCTCATTGTCTCGGAGCCGTTCAAAATACGTACGTCGCTAAAGCGGATCGAACTCAGAACGGCCGATCGTTGGTGTTTTGGCTACGGGAAAAATCGATTTTGCCGGAGGTCCTAAAAAGAAAAGGTCTCACATGGGCGGGAAATCAGATTCAAGTGTTCAAGAAAATGAGCACACGCGCGGATTTGTGAAAATTTTAAGTTTTTCTTCTAATTCCTTGTTTGTTATGTTAAAAAGATTTAACCTTACTACGGACAATTTAACCGTTCAACCTAAACTTTTCCAACCTATGAGAAAATCTCTTCTCACTGGGTCGGGTGTCTTTGCACACCTCCGATCCAAAACAACGGGACTCCTTGCCGCCGCGGCGCTCTTGGGGTCCAACCCCATGCAGGCGCAGTATTGCGCAGCCGGGCCAACGACGACTTTCGATACCGACATTTACAATGTGGTGTTGAATGGGGATGTGACCAGCATTAACAACGCAACAGGCTGTGTAGCGGCACTCGGAACCCTTGACTACACGGCTCAAAGTGCAGATGTCACTCAAGGAGGGTCTTATGCGCTTATTGTAGAAGGCAATTCGTGCAGCGGTTTCTTTTACGGAGGCTATGTTCGGGCTTGGGTCGACTGGAACGATGACTTCATTTTCGACAATGCTACCGAATCTCTGGGCCAGTATAATTATTCCTTTGGTCCAAATACGGATACGATCAACTTCACGGTGCCCGGAGCCCCTGTAGGGCCTCACCGAATGAGGGTACTTCTCAGTGAAGCCCCGATCTCCTCCGGTTGTGCGACCTATCCTTATGGTTCTGCTCACGATTACACCTTGTACGTCAATGCATCGGCATGTCCTCCACCGGCCGTTATGTTGGGCACAGTGAGCAGTTCGAGCGTGCCATTGATGATGAGCGGCAGCGGATCGTACGAAATCGAATATGGTCCTGTAGGATTTGGTCAAGGCACCGGAACCGTGCTTACCGGAATTGGCAGTCCATATACCGTTTTTGGACTTTCGGCGAATCAGTCGTACGATTTTTATGTTCGTCAAGTCTGCGCCGGTCCCTTGTTCAGCGGATGGACCAAAATAAGTGCAACCACGCCTTGCGCAGCCTATATGGCTCCATACATTGAAGATGTGGAAAGTGTGGCTTCCGGTCTTAACGGCACATTTCCCGGTACTGTGATTTCAAATTGTTGGGAACTGGCTTCGACCCCTTCGGGCTCGGGTTTCGTGCCTCTTTGGGAAACTGAAACAGGCCCCGGTTCTGACAACAACTCCTCTTCTACAGGCCCTTGGTACGACCACACTTTAGGTGGAGTGTCCGGGGGCAAGTACTTCTACTTGGAGACCTCAGGCGGCACATTTGGAGACTCAGCGAAACTCACCTCTCCGCTCATTGATATCAGTGCATTGACAAACCCGGCACTGGGTTTTTATTATCACATGTACGGTGCTGATATCAACCAAGTTCGAATCGATGTATACTCCGGTGGAATGTGGCATAACGGGGTTTCAAGCATTGTCGGTGAACAGCAAAGTTCGGGAACGGATGCATGGGAACAGGCTGTCGTTGCGCTCGGGGCATATTCCGGAGTTATTCGCGTCCGTTTTGTCGGCTTTCAAGGGGGCAGTTTTCGCGGAGACATCTCGATCGACGACATTTCGATCGACGAAGCGCCTGCTTGTCCGCCTGCCACCGGTATTTCAGTGAGCCTCGACGGAGCGGGCAATGCCGTGTTCTCTTGGGCGCCAAATGGCATAACCGAAATTGAAATCGAATACGGACCCGATGGATTCCTTCAGGGCACGGGTACTATTGCTACGGCTACGGGCAATCCCGCCACTTTGGCTGGTGGGTTCAGCATTCTAAATAAGTACTCGTTCTACGTTCGCTTTAAGTGCGACAGCGTGAATTACAGCACTTGGAGCGGCCGAAT
>JBGSOF010000042.1:0-14335 GCA_041739275.1 Schleiferiaceae bacterium
ATCTTTTCACAATAAGGCTATATGCCGAAGGCGAAAGCCTCAAGCCCTGCGTACTCCGTGGGGCTTACTTTTTTGGAGAAATCAAAAATACAGTTTCTTCTTAAATCTGTTTATCGGCGCACTAAATTCTTATCAGCCACAAAGCATTACTTGCACTTATCACACATTGTCAAGGACTTAAAAAACCAATTCTAGAAAATTCCTTGAACTTACTCTTAATCTTGCAAACCACCCCAAAATCCACCTTCCGCCCAATTGTTCGCCGAAGCTTAGGTCTGGAGTACTGACCAAAGAAACTTTATAAGGGGACAGCGTAAATTTCTGGGGACCAAGCGAAAAATGCGCAATGAGACTATAAGAACATCCTCTTTGTGAGAAATCCTTAAGGGTTGACTCAAGTCGATTAAGGGGGGCTTTTAGAAGTTATCGTCCCAGAAATACTTGAGCGAATTAAAGATCAACGAGGTGCCCGAACATCAAAGGGCCTAAAGCCTCTCGACTCCGGGACCCGCAAGCGACGCCGAGTCGCACAACAGCCGCAACATCCGATTAAAATTCTGCGGCGGCGACCTCGGCCAAAGCGCACGCGGGTAGGACAAGAGAGCGCTGCGCCGGTCTAAAAACCTCCTTTCTTTCCTTCTTTCTTTGGAGCAGCAAAGAAAGAAGGCCTCCGCGGCAGCGGGGAAGACATCAAGGTCGTAGAGAGGGAATGAACAGCGCAGGCCTATATCCACTCCTATATTTAAATCGCACCGCCGCGAAGCATCGCGGCACTACACAATGTTCATCAGCGAAGCCGGAAGATATCTTCCCGAAGACTCAGATATACCTTGTAGGACTTTAGTTCAATTATTCATTTGGACGCTTTTTACTAACCAAAGATTGAATATTGATCTGCCGGAATAGACGGCGTTCCCCAGAAATATCCTGTGAGCCCTTTTCTTACCCGCTCGGCTTTGGTCTAACTTCGCGGCCATGATGCACTTGGCAACAGAATTCTTCGCGACCATCCACTGGGACTTTGGCAAGGGAATCCCCATTGGATCGTATACACTGCGGTTTTACCAAATCTTTTTTGCGCTCGGTTTTGTCACGGGCTACCGATTGATGCTCGGCTTTTTTAAGAAAGAAGGCGTTCCTCAAGAATGGCTCGACCACTTGTTGACGTACATGGTGATCGCTACGATTATCGGCGCCCGATTGGGGCACGTCTTTTTCTATCAGTGGGATTATTACAAAGACCATCTCGACGAAATCTTGAAAGTTTGGGAAGGCGGTCTCGCAAGTCACGGTGCCGCAGTCGCTATTGTCGTCGCCTTGATTTTGTATTCGAGAAAAATCTCGAAGCGCTCAGCACTGTGGATTCTCGACCGCGTGGTGATTACCGTCGCCCTCGCGGGTTGTTTTATCCGCATGGGAAACTGGTTCAATTCAGAGATTTACGGAAAACCCGGAAACAGTGCCATAGAAGCTGTTTTTCTCGATTTGCCCAGAGAAGACCTCTTTCGGTATTGGCCGGAATCGATCGAACGCGTGGAGTTTGAGTCTCTGGGGCAACGCACTGAATTTCAGGACCTCCAAATGCCTCGATACACTCTGAACATCACTTATGCTCCCGGGGTCGACAAAACCACGGCGGCACTTGAATTCGCCGAACAGGCTCGATACCTCACCAAACGCGCCGAAGAAGACGTTCAACTGGTCATCCCCGAAGAGTCTGAGCTGGTCTTTAAAGACGGCAATCCCTTGAGCGCCACCATTGAGGTTTTGGGGATTCCGCGGCACCCCACTCAATTGATTGAAGCGGGCGGATATCTCTTGATCTTCTTTTTGCTTTGGTTTATGCACGAAAAGACCTCCGCTTCCAAAAGGCAAGGCCTGCTTTTTGGGGTGTTCTTGTTGACCGTATTCGGCTATCGCTACGCTGTTGAATTCTTGAAAGTCGTTCAAGTGGAAGCCGAAAAGGGTATGAGCATCAACCTCGGCCAAAGCCTGAGCATTCCGCTGATTGCCCTGGGCATTTTCTTTATCGCCAGGGCTTTGATGCGCCCTGAAGTCGAGTACCCGAAACCAACGGTCGAATGAAAAAAGCAGTGATTGTGGCGGTTTTTGCTCTTGCCGCTGCTTCGGCGTGCAAGGAAGAATCCAAAAGTGAGGATGCATCAGCCAAGCCGGCCGAGAAAAAGAAGAGCTACGAACCTCAGTTTCGCAAGGACGGTCGGTTGGCGTTTTTAGACGCCGATCGAAGAGACACCCTGAGCAGCCTCGACATCGAAGTCGTGCGCGAAATGGACGAGCTGCAATTCGGGATGATGTACCGCATGAGCGTTCCCGAAAATACAGGCATGCTTTTTTTGATGCCGCGCGAAGAAATGCAGTCTTTTTGGATGCGGAACACCTATGTGTCGCTGGACATTCTCTACATCAACTCCGAAAAGAGAATCGTGAGCATTGTCGAAAGGGCTAAACCCCTATCAGACGAGGGTTTGCCTTCCAAAGCGGCCGCCTTGTACGTCCTCGAAGTGGCGGGGGGTTATTGCGCTGAAAAGGGAATTCAAGCGGGCCATTACGTCGAATTTTCCTATCGACCTAGCCCGGCCTCTTAAAGAGCGATTTACCTGTTGATGAGCAATCTCTGCGCTCCGCTTCCCGAAACGCTTCGGTAGTGGAAGAGGTACATTCCCGGCTTGAGTCCGCGGAGATCAATTTCAACATCCCTCTGGTTTTCAAAGCCCTCAACCAGCCTGCCAGATACATCGGTCAAAGACCACTCCATATTGGACGGCCCTCCCGATATGCGCATGCGGTCACTTCCGGGATTGGGATAGAGCAAGGGAACACTGCTGGAGCTCGCTTCAGCCGAAGACAAGGTCGAAATGTATTCGATATAAACCCTTCGAGTCGGTTGGTTTGGATCGCTCAGGGTATATTCGATAAAGGTCGAACCCGATTGAGCAACCATGGGGTCTAAGACGATGGTATCCAAGGCCGCCGTGCGCGCGCCCAGGCTCGAAAACCAGGGCTGAACCGAGCTGATGGCGGGGTCTGAACAAGTCGCCGAAAGAACGTTCAGCGGCTGGTCGCCGTAGTTCACAAAACCGATGCGCACCGGCTCGAAGGGACGAATGCGCACGGTGTCGGGGCCGATGTGCAAGCCGCGCACCGCAGCAAAAGACCCGCTGCCGGTAATGCTCTGGAGGCGCTCAGAAAACTGAGGGTAATCCACCCAGGGGTTGCGATTGTTTTGAAGGGCAAATATTCCTTGGTTGCGCTGAATTTCTTGAGCGCTCGGGGGATATTGACTATGCCATTGGCGCAATAAGGCTTGCTGGCCCGAGAAAAATCCCTGATAATCTTGGTACCGAGTGACGAAGTACATCAAGGCGCGAGCTGCGGCACCTTTGTGGCTATCGCGGGGTTCGAAGGTGCTGTTGCCGTACTTGGAGCCACCTTGCTGCCATGTTGGATTCGCCACGACTCCAAAAGGATGATTCGAACGAATCGTGTTGGCGGTTTCGTCGGTCGGAAACAAATGATGGATGTCGCTTTTTTGGGGATCGACACTGTTGAAGAACGACTGAGGATAGGTATGCTCGCAGTTAAAATTGTTGTTCACGGCCCCGGGGCGGTCGTTAAAAGAGGCCGTGCGAGCGGTGTAAACACATTCGACTACGCCCGAGTTGTTGTCGAGATCGGCATACATTTCGTCTCGAGCCACGTTGTAGCCCAAATTGACATATCCCTGGGCCAGCCTGCTGCGCAATGCGGTTAAAAGCGCCGGACCGCTCAGGTTGAACGTGCCGGAATAATAGGGATTGGAATAGTTGACATCCCCATTCAACTCCAATATCTGAGCTCCATACCGATCGGTTTCAAAGAGAACCCAACCGCTGTGCGCCATATTGTGGACGCTCGAAAATCGAACTTTGAAAAAGCCGAATTGGCCAGCCGGCAGCACGACGACTGTGTCAGAAGACCGAAAAACCTGTTCTCCGGTGGGTGAGGGAAAGTGTCTCCAGCGAACTTTTAAGGCCTCGTTTCCGGGATTGGTGAGTAAAACCGTGGCGCTGTCGCTCGAATTTTCGTCAATGCTTTGAAACTGATGTGCGAGGGGGGCAGCGAAAGGAGTTTGAGCTGTGGTATGTCCTGAAACAAATACCGCCAGGGCGAGGGAGGTCGCCGAAATCAATGAGAGGGTCTTCATGGGGGGCAAGTTGGCGGTGCAAAGGTAGTTCGCGACCTTCGGTTTCAGACCTTGCTTTGCCGAAACAGGACTTCTGTGAATAACGCAAAGCGAACATCATCAAATGGTTAAATCTCTCTTCGCATCAGGGCGCCGCGAGAGGGGTACATTTGAAAAACCATGAACCAGTCGATCGCCACAGGCCTGAACAAATCGGGCAAAAGAAACCGCTCACTCACGCTCGAGCAGGGTCGTTTACAACCTCAAGCGCTCGATCTCGAAGAAGCCGTCCTCGGTGCGATGCTCATTGACAATCGAGCGGTGAGTCAGGTGGTGGACATTCTGAGCCCCGAGAGCTTTTATCGCGAAGCCCACCAAAGGATTTACGAAACGATTCAGAAACTCTTCGGGGAGTCAGAGCCGGTAGACATTCTCACAGTTTCGAACGCTTTGCGCAAACAGGGATTGCTCGAATCCATTGGGGGAGATCATTACTTGGCCCGCCTGAGCGAACGCGTCAGTTCGAGTGCGCACTCTGAGTTCCACGCGCGCATCATCGTCGAAAAACACATTCAGAGAGAGTTGATTCGAATTGGCTCTGAAATTGCCGAAGACGCTTTCGACGAAACCACCGATGTGCTCGAGCTTCTCGACCGCTCTGAATCGCGCCTGTTCGAAGTGACGAACGGAAACATCAAAAAGAACTACGAAACGGCAGAAACACTTCTTATTCAGGCGATTAAGCGAATTGAGGAAATTGGTCAACGCAGCGGATTCAGCGGGGTTCCTTCGGGCTTTTCGGCAGTCGATCAGGTAACAGGCGGGTGGCAACTCTCTGATTTGGTGATCATCGCCGCTCGACCCAGCATGGGCAAGACGGCCTTTGTCATGTCCATGGCGCGAAACATGGCTGTGGAACATCAAAAATCAGTAGCGGTGTTTTCGCTCGAAATGAGCTCGGTACAGCTGATCACCAGGCTTATTTCGTCCGAAACAGGCATTCAGTCCGAGAAACTCCGCAAGGGGAACTTGTCAAAAGACGAATGGGTACGCCTTCAGGAAAAGGTTAAAAAACTGGAGAAAGCAAAGTTGTACATCGACGACACCCCTGCACTTTCCATCTTCGATTTGCGCGCAAAATGTCGCCGGTTGGTCTCTGAACGCAAGGTCGAAATTGTGATTATCGACTACCTCCAACTCATGACCGCGGGCGCTTCCAAACCCGGTGGAAACCGAGAACAAGAAATCTCGCAGATCAGTCGTTCGCTCAAGAGCATCGCCAAAGAACTCAACGTGCCGGTCATTGCCCTTTCTCAGCTGAGCCGCGAAGTCGAAAAGCGAAATACCAAGCGGCCGATTCTGTCAGACTTGCGCGAATCAGGGGCTATTGAACAAGATGCAGACATCGTTTCGTTTATCTATCGACCCGAATATTACAAACTGGAGACCTGGGAAGACGGCAGCCCGTGTATGGGTGAAGCCGAATTGATGATCGCCAAACACCGAAACGGCAGTGTCGAAAATGTGCGTTTGCGCTTTGACGGAGAAATGGCTCGCTTTGCAGATTTGCGAAGCGAATCGTGGCGCCCTTCGGCGGGCGGTATGGAAACCTACGAATCGAAGATGAACCGACCCGACGACGATGAAGCCCCGGCTTATGGGCGGAGCGTGGCGCCTGAGCCTGACCCATTTTGATCTACAGCACGAAAAGGCTTTAAAACAATAAGATCGGTGCAGCGAATATTTTTTCTCCTCGCATTTTTTTTAATAGGCTTTCGCATCTCCGCGAACTCTTTGCTCATCCCCATGGACGAGGAAACGCAACGCGACCACCTCAAGGCCTACGGAATTGCTTTTTGGGCGCTCCAAAACGGGGTTGAAATCGAGTGGCTTCTGAATTATCGCGGGGGCAGTTTTTTACTGCCCGATGTCGCCGCGCTTCGCGAAGAATGTAAGATTCGCGGGGTTTCATACGAAGCACTCAATTCATCGCAACGATCTTCAATCGAAGAGTTAATCGCCCGTCCCGACCAAAACATGGAGCGGGTCAAACTCGAAAAAGCGCCTCGGATTGCGGTTTATTCGCCCAAGGGCAAGCAACCATGGGACGATGCGGTCACCCTCGTGCTCACCTATGCCGAAATTCCGTTCGACCTGGTGTACGACGACGAAGTTCTGGGCGATCTCCTTCCGTTGTACGACTGGCTTCATCTTCACCACGAGGATTTTACGGGCCAATACGGGCGTTTCTATGCGCAGTTTCGCTCGGCTCCTTGGTACATCCAACAAAAGCGAGACATGGAAGCCGACGCAGCCCGGCTTGGATTCGCCAAAGTATCTGATCTCAAAAATGCCGTGGCGCGCAAAATTGAAGACTTCGTTACGGCGGGGGGCTTTCTTTTTGCAATGTGCTCGGCTACAGATAGCTACGACATTTCATTAGCTGCCACGGGCTTGGATGTTTGCGAAAGCATGTTCGATGGAGACCCGGCCCGCACCTCGGATTACGACAAGCTCGATTACGCCCGTTGTTTTGCATTTGAGAATTTTGAACTCGTCCGCGACCCGATGCGCTACGAATTCAGCGACATCGATGCGACCGAAACCCGTAAAATCGCTCAGGAGAACGACTACTTTGCCTTGTTCGAGTTCTCGGCGAAATGGGATGTTGTTCCAACGATGCTCTGCCAAAACCACACTCGGATCGTGAAGGGATTTATGGGACAGACAACTTCCTTTCGCAGCGAGAAAATCAAGTCGGACGTGCTCATTCTCGGCGAAAACCGTCCGGCAGGCGAAGCTCGTTACATCCACGGCGAACTAGGCCAGGGCACATGGACTTTTTATGGCGGTCACGATCCCGAGGACTACCAGCACCGAGTGGGAGACCCGCCGACCGAACTCGCTCAACACCCCAATTCTCCGGGTTATCGTCTCATACTCAACAATATTCTTTTTCCCGCCGCCAAAAAGAAAAAACAAAAGACATAAATCCACGTAGACGCTCATCAGCTTCGTCTTCGGTAAGAGATTTCAAATAATCGTACATCTCCAACGAAACCGACAGCGGAGATGTCGGCGAGCATCGATCGACGACCCAAACTTCAGTATTCGTCGTTCATTGTGTATTTATGAGCGTTCGTCATAATTTAAAACTCTTTTAATCAGTTAAATCCGAATTTTGGTTCAACATATTAATCAAAAATTGAAAACATTCCTCATTTCATCCTGCTGCCTCCTCTCGGTCGGTGGAATTTCACTCCACGCTCAGAATCAACCCGTTTCCGACACAGTTCCTTAGTTAAAACTGGGGGTGCACCTTCAACCCTATTTCCGTTGGACCAACGAAAAAAACTTACCCGGAGGTCTTCAGTTCTACAATTTCGATCGCTCCAATTCCTTTTCGGTGAACTCTGCGGTGCTTCGCCTAGATTATACTTCCGAAAAAGTTCGCTCGAGTTTTGGGCTGGTGGCCGGCTCATACGCGGTTCAGAACTATGCCCAAGAACCGTCAGGACTGCAAAACATCTACGAAGCTTCGGTCGGCTTCAAGTTGTCTAAAACTCGAGATTGGTGGCTCGACTTGGGCGTGTTGCCCGGACACCTCGGTTGGGAAAGCGTCTATGGCATGGACAACCTCAATTTGTCCCGGAGCTTTTATTCCGAGTATACCCCTTATTACCAAACCGGCGCTCGCCTCAGCCACATCAGTCCTTCGGGTAAGTGGTCTTGGTCGCTCTTGGCATTGAATGGATGGCAACGGATTTCGGTTCCGGACAGTACAACGGAAATGGGAATCGGAACGACCCTTAAACGCAAATGGAGCTCGGGTTGGGAATTGAATTTCAATACCTACTACGGACGAAACCGCTGGGAAACAAGCCCGTCTCGATCTAATTTCTACGAACGGCTCGACTTGGATTTATGGACCCGAGGCCGTTTCAATGAACATTGGGAATTTGCGGCCGGAATGGGGGTAGGTGCTATTACGGACGACTTTTTACAACAATTTCATGTCACCGTTCAGAGCCGCTGGAAGCTGAACGAAAATTGGTTGCTCAACGCGCGGATCGAAAGATTTGTCTCCAATTATGCTTTTCCCGACTTTCGGAGCGATCAATGGGATACGAGTTACCCCTATACCTACGGAATGTCCTTGGGACTAGACCACCGGATCAACCCATATCTATGGGGTCGTATGGAATATCGATTGAATCTGATTGAACAAAGACCAGAAGACGTCCACGGCCTGATTTACTCCCTCGAATTCAATTTGGACAGAGACCTGTTCACTTTATTCAACAAGCCGCGATAATCAGAACGTCAATTGAAAAATCGCCAGCGGATGCCCGTTCTGATGGCAAATCCCGTGAGGGGATGACCCGGAGCGGCCCAATAATCTCGCTGATCCCAAAGGGCATTGATGTGCTCGAGTTCGAAGAAAAAAGTAGCTTCTTCAAGCTTGAAATTCAGAAATAAATCGATCCATGGGTATGAATTGAAGCTCTGCTGGGTCTGGGTCGTAAAAACGTCGAGTTCGTAGCGATAATTCATCATTTCGTAGCTCGAAAATGCCCAAACCGCTATTCCGGGTTGCATTTGGAGTTTTCTGTTGAACAAGCGAAACTGCCCGTTCACGCTCAAACGGCCGTACCAAGCCGGAAGTGTTAGAGCGCGTTGCTCTCCGCCCGTGCTTTGCACAATCAAGTCGGTTCCCAGAAACAATTTCGAGCCCACTGAATAACGCGCCTTCCATTCGAGTCCGATATAATTCAAGGCATCGTTTGATTGAATGGGCTGCAGATCTGAGTTGATAAAAACGGGATCGTCCAAAACCAGGGCTTTCAACTTAATCGAACCCAAAAAAACCTGTTTGATCTGCACGCCAAACTCTGTTCTGAGTTGCGGATCGAAACTCTTATTCCATGCTCGGTAGTTCGAAGTATACCTCGTCATAAATAGACCGGGTTGTGAGCGCACGAGTTCCGCATAAGGCAAAACTGAAAAAAGACCACCCTCAAATCCGGTTTCGGCTCGGAGCCGAAAATCCCCTATTCGCTCGCCCTGAAAAATAATCTCGGCCTCGGCACGAAGCGGCAATTTCTGGAGCACCCGGGCATTCATGCTGCCTTTTAGCGCGGTATTCGACTGCCTTAATCGATGGTTCACTCCTTCGTAGAGATAGGTCTCGTTCCAAAGTCCGACCTCCAGGCCAAGACTTCCGCCTGTGAGGGCTGTAAGCTCATTGCGCACTCGTTCGAAGGCGGTGCTGTCGGCTGTCTGATTGTCCTGAAGCAAGGGCGGTTGCTGATCTCCATCGGGCAAATCGTCGAATACATAAGACTGCCTCAAGTAATCAAAGCGGTGCCTCAGCCCGATGCCCGAATACCATGTCTTAATCGCCCCGCTGTCGACACGGGCAAAGGGTCGATACGATTGATCAAAGTAAACCCTCCGGTTTCGCAGAAACTGGGTGGCATTGCTGTCGATGATGGGCACGAGTTCTTCGTCTGCAATGCTCCCGGTTGTGAACACCGTGTCGAAGGCGATCCCTCCCGACACTTGGGCCTCAATAAGGGCCGTGTTTAAGCCCGCGAACAGAACATAGGTACTGTCGGGGCTGGCATATCGGGTTGTGAAGAGCAAATCGCTCTGTTGAACTTGTTGACGGACATAACGGCCGAAACTGTTCAGCCTGCTAAAGTCGATGAGAAAGTTCCAGCGTTCGTGAACGTTCTGAGTGAAAAAGATGTGAAACAGTTGTCCGCGACCATAGCCGTGGCGGTAGTCGGCTTCGCTCAGGGGCGATCGAACTTGATAGGTCGGCCAATCTTGAGGCTTGCGAAACCTGTATTCGAAGGAAGGATGCCCCAAGTGGCCTCCGATCTGCTGCCGATCTTCCCAACGCAGACTCTGCCTCGCGGCACCTTGATTCCCCAAGGGGATATACCCAAACCAATCGTTGAGCAAAGGCTCTTGGCGATAGATCGGGTCGAGTGTAAAAACGGTATCTATGGGATTCCAAACGTCTGAGCCGAAACTCGAAACGCGATGCGAAAAAACGGGATTCGGTTCGGTTTGGCCGTGGATTGTACAACTGATGAGAAGAATACCGACGACCAGCCTTGTTCCGAAGTGCATCCCGCAAAGATAGCGGCTTGTGCGACCTCAAGTTTCAACAGCCCATTCGTCTGTTCCATAAGGCGAACCCAATCCCTGTGTCTGATAAGCATCCCACTGTGCCCGCAGATCGGTGAGTTGCTCATAGAGCGATGTTGCCGGTTGAATTTCCAAGATGGCATATCCCGCGGCCTGGAGCATGCCTTTGCGCCTGAAAGTTTCCAAGTCAAAAAGAAAAAACCCATTCTCGATCTCAGCCTGCTCCCAAAGCGCGATTCTAAACTCACAGTTCGCCGCAATCATAGGCATCACCCGAAAACGATAGCAGTTGATGATGGTGTCTTGGCATTTCAGACCTAAGAACAAAGGCAGGAGAATATCTGCCCTTCCCTTCAAGGCCTCGCGCCTGCTGAGACAGAATTTTACTATAAACCGTGGAAGCACCGCATTTAAATAGAGTAGGGCAAGGAGCATTCCTGATGGATACTTATGAGTGTTCATAAATCAAATGTGAAAAGAAAATTAAGCGCATTTATGACGTCCATACACGGTTTTACACAACTTCCGACGGATTCCGTACACGTACTCGTTAATTGTGAGTTAACAAAAGTGAATAAAAAATAGCGATTCTATTACTTTTTTGTTAATCTTGTCCTCTCAATCGGACAGCTATGGAAAACGATGACTACCAAAATCGCCTAGACGATTTCATTAAGCGCCTGCAACGCGCCATTCCAAAAGGGAGTAATCTGCCCAAAGAGATTGGGGCCTTGTTGAACAAATCACCAAACACCATTCAAAGAAAAATGAGAGGAAAAATCAACATCCCGCTCGATGAGTATCTCAAAATCGCCTGGAAGTTTGGCGTAACCATAGAGCCTTACAGCTCCGAGCCCGCCGACGATCATGGCACAGAGCAAATCGCATCAGAACCTATGGCCCCGGCTATGGAAACTGTGCGGCCTACTGACTTTGGTCTGTTTTTTTCTCAAATCGTCTGGTTGGGCAAACAATACGATGCTCGAGTGATTCTGCTGGGAGGCGACCTGCCTTGGTTTTGGGTGTTGAGAAGCCCGCGCCTGTTATCCCTGTTTACGCCGGGAAGTGTTTCTGAGATCGACTCGGAGAACGATCGGATGGCAGAGCAGTTCAAAAAGACACTTGATCGGCTAGATCTCGTCGTTTTACACGGTCAAGACGAAATTGAACGACTCTGCCTCCGCCTGATGCTCGAGCTGAGTCGTGGGCGCATCAGTCATGAAACATGTGTACAAGAACTGAAATACCTCCGATTGGGAATTGGGGAGCTGCGTTTCAAGCACTCAGAAGGCTACAATCCGCATCGCATTTCAAACGTGCGGCACGTCATGATTAAGGAGCAAACACAGAATCCACTGTGCGCCGCCTTTTTGGAAAATCGCCTGGAACAACTCCACGTGCATATCGACGGGCTGGGCCTGATCCGGACACGTTCGTTCGAAGGGATTGCAATACTTGAGGATAGAATAAGGCAAATGCTTGAAACCGGAATCAGTATTCAAGATGACCCCAATGGCGAATGGATCGCGAAGCTCGATCGAGCAGAAAGGGAGATCTATTGGGCCCTGGACAAGATCGGGGGACTCTAATTTCAAGCAAAAAAAAACCCCGAACGGAAAACCGTTCGGGGCTGAAGAAGGCGACGACATACTCTCCCAGGAATTACCCCAGTACCATCTGCGCTAGCGGTCTTAACTACTCTGTTCGGAATGGGAAGAGGTGATCCCCGCTGCTATAGTCACCCAAAATCATCAATGCGATGAAATACGGGAGGAAGACATGAAGTTATCAGGAGATCAGAAAGTGTACGGGTAATTAGTACTGCTCGGCTTTGACATTACTGCCTTTACACCTACAGCCTATCAACGTCCTCGTCTAGAACGACCCTTAAAAGAAACCTCATCTTGGAGCATGTTTCGCGCTTATATGCTTTCAGCGCTTATCAAATCCGCACATAGCTACCCTGCGATGCAGCTGGCGCCACAACAGGTGCACAAGCGGTGCGTCCGACCCGGTCCTCTCGTACTAAGGTCAGCCCTCCTCAAGTTTCTAACGCCCACAATAGATAGAGACCGAACTGTCTCGCGACGTTCTGAACCCAGCTCGCGTGCCACTTTAATGGGCGAACAGCCCAACCCTTGGGACCTTCTCCAGCCCCAGGATGTGACGAGCCGACATCGAGGTGCCAAACCCCCCCGTCGATGTGAGCTCTTGGGGGGGATCAGCCTGTTATCCCCGGAGTACCTTTTATCCTTTGAGCGATGGCCCTTCCATGCGGAACCACCGGATCACTATGCTCTACTTTCGTACCTGCTCGACTTGTAGGTCTCACAGTCAAGCGCCCTTATGCCATTGCACTCTGCGCACGGTTACCAAGCGTGCTGAGGGCACCTTTAGAAGCCTCCGTTACTCTTTTGGAGGCGACCACCCCAGTCAAACTACCCACCAAGCACTGTCCCCCTTGCGGGGTTAGGCTCCAGCCAAATAAAGGGTGGTATTTCAAGGACGACTCCAGAACCCCTAGCGAGGCCCCTTCAAAGTCTCCCACCTATCCTACACATCATTTGTCCGAAGTCAATACTAAGCTGTAGTGAAGGTTCACGGGGTCTTTTCGTCCCATTGCGGGTACCCGGCATCTTCACCGAGACTACAATTTCACCGAGCTCATGGCCGAGACAGCGTCCAGATCGTTACACCATTCGTGCAGGTCGGAACTTACCCGACAAGGAATTTCGCTACCTTAGGACCGTTATAGTTACGGCCGCCGTTTACTGGGGCTTCAATTCAATGCTTCGCTTACGCTGACATCTCCTCTTAACCTTCCAGCACCGGGCAGGTGTCAGGCCCTATACTTCATCTTTCGATTTTGCAGAGCCATGTGTTTTTGATAAACAGTCGCCTGGACCAATTCACTGCGGCCCTCATTGCTGAGGGCGCCCCTTCTTCCGAAGTTACGGGGCTAATTTGCCTAGTTCCTTAACCATGATTCACTCGAGCACCTTAGGATTCTCTCCTCGACTACCTGTGTCGGTTTGCGGTACGGGCTGCTATAATCGCTTTTCTTGGAAGCTGCTTCGCTGGATTATCACATTGGCCGAAGCCTCCGTGTACTATCCTCTGATCACTCAGAGTTCAACGCACTATTCCGTCAGTGCGCACCAACTACACGTCTCCGTCGCTTTATTATATAGCAGGTACTGGAATATTAACCAGTTGTCCATCGACTACCCCTTTCGGGTTCGCCTTAGGCCCCGACTAACCCTGATCCGATTAGCGTTGATCAGGAAACCTTAGTCTTTCGGTGGGCGGGTTTCTCGCCCGCCTTATCGTTACTTATGCCTACATTTTCTTTTCCAGGCCCTCCACCAGACTTTACAATCCGGCTTCTACGGAGCTGGAATGCTCCCCTACCAATTCTTACGAATTCCATAGCTTCGGTGTCATACTTATGCCCGGTTATTATCCATGCCAAATCGCTCGACTAGTGAGCTGTTACGCACTCTTTAAATGAATGGCTGCTTCCAAGCCAACATCCTAGCTGTCAATGCAATTTGACCTCGTTTAATCAACTTAGTATGAACTTTGGGACCTTAGCTGATGGTCTGGGTTCTTTCCCTCTCGGACACGGACCTTAGCACCCATGCCCTCACTGCTGAGGAACATATTATACCATTCGGAGTTTGTCAGGGTTTGGTAGGCGGTGAAGCCCCCTAGCCCAATCAGTAGCTCTACCTGTATAATACTACACTCAACGCTGCACCTAAATGCATTTCGGGGAGTACGAGCTATTTCTCAGTTTGATTGGCCTTTCACCCCTACCCACAGATCATCCAAAAACTTTTCAACGTTAACTGGTTCGGTCCTCCACCCCGTGTTATCGGGGCTTCAACCTGTCCATGGGTAGATCACAAAGTTTCGCGTCTACCCCCTCTAACTATACGCCCTATTCAGACTTGCTTTCGCTTCGGCTTCTCTTTTATGGATTAACCTTGC
>JBGSOF010000043.1:0-2514 GCA_041739275.1 Schleiferiaceae bacterium
TATAAAGTGGAGACTCGCGAGGAGCCTCGGAGCTACACTTTGCCCCACTCGGTACCCTCTTTGGTGTCTTTGAGCGCGATTCCGAGTTCGAGCAAGCGGTCTCGAATGCGATCGCTTGTGGCCCAATCGCGGTCGGAGCGAGCCGAAAGTCTGAGCTCGATAAGCAAGCTCATCAAACCTTCGGTAGAGGTGTCGCTGCGCACCGCTTCGGGTTTTTCGAGCCCGAGGATTTCAAAGGCAAAAACGCGCATGGCGTTTGTGAGCAATTCGAAAGCCGGCCTCGAGATTTCGAGTTTTTGGTCGCTCAGGGCGTTGATTTTCCGCACGGCCTCGAACAGATGAGCAATGAGGATTGGGCTGTTAAAATCGTCGTCGAGGGCCGCGTAGCACGAAGCTTCCCATTGAGTCCATTCACTGAGATCGCTTTCGGGGCCCGAGGCTTGAATGTTCGAGAGCCGTTCAATGGCATCCATCAGGCGTTCGTAGCCTTTTTCGGCGGCCGCAAGCGCATCGTTGCTAAAGTCGAGAACGCTGCGATAATGCGCCTGCATCATAAAAAAGCGGACTACGCTGGGCGCATAAGCTTTGTCGAGCAGAGGGCTCCCGCCTTCGAACAACTCCAGGGGCAAGAGGGTGTTCCCGGTGCTCTTGCTCATGCGTTTCCCGTTGAGCGTTAGCATGTTGCCATGCAACCAATAGCGAACGGGTGCTGTGCCATAGGCAGCCTGGCTCTGTGCGATTTCGCATTCGTGATGCGGAAACTTGAGGTCCATTCCGCCCCCGTGGATGTCGAAGGTCTCTCCCAAATACTTGCTTCCCATGGCCGAGCACTCGAGGTGCCAACCGGGAAAGCCTTCGCCCCAAGGAGATTTCCAACGCATAATGTGCGCAGGCCCGGCTTTTTTCCAAAGTGCGAAGTCGAGGGGACTCTTTTTTTCGCTCTGCCCGTCGAGCTCGCGAGTGTTGTGAATCAGTTCGTCGGTAACCCGCCCGCTCAGAATTCCGTAGTTGCCGCCGCGTTCGATATACAGGGGAACGTCGAAGTATACCGAGCCGTTAAATTCATACGCATAGCCTTTCGAGATCAGATCTTCAATCATCGAAATCTGCTCGACAATATGCCCGGTCGCCGTGGGTTCGATGCTCGGAGACAGAGCGTTGAACCTGCGCATAATGTCCCTAAAACCGACGGTGTAGCGCTGTACCACTTCCATGGGTTCCACTTGTTCGAGACGCGCTTTCTTGGCGATCTTATCCTCGCCCTCGTCGGCATCGTTTTCGAGGTGCCCTGCATCGGTAATGTTGCGCACGTAGCGGACAGAATATCCGAGGTGGCTCAAATACCTGAAAATGAGATCAAAACTTAAAAAGGTGCGGCAATTCCCCAAGTGCACGTCGCTGTACACCGTGGGCCCACAGACGTACATGCCAGTCCGCTCGGGGTGTATGGGTACGAAGGCTTCTTTTTGCCCGCTTAGGCTGTTGGTTACGTGTAAGTTGTGCGGCCGAATCGCTTTCATTAGGCGCCAAATGGAGTCTGCATTCGAATAAAATCTAAAAATTCGCGCTTAACGCTTTCTTCTTGAAACCGACCGCCATACTCAGCCGTCACTGTGGAACTGTCGATGTCGCGGATGCCTCGAGAGTTGACGCAGAGGTGTTTGGCATCAATCACACAGGCCACATCGGGTGTGCCGAGGGCCTCCTGCAATGCGAACACAATTTGCCGTGTGAGCCGCTCTTGAACCTGAGGCCGTTTGGCATAGTAGTCGACAATGCGGTTCATCTTGCTCAAACCAATCACTCGGTCTTGACTCAGATAGGCCACATGGGCCCGGCCGACAATGGGCAGCAGGTGATGTTCGCAGGTCGAATAGAGCACGATGTTCTTTTCGACGAGCATTTCGCCGTAGCGATAGCTGTTCTCAAACGTGGACAATTCGGGTTTGCGATCGGGGTGTAGACCGCCAAAGATTTCGTCGACAAACATTTCGGCCACGCGCTTTGGAGTTCCGCTCAGGCTGTCGTCGCTGAGATCCATGCCCAAGGTTTCGAGTATGCCGCGAACGTGCTCTTGTATTTTCAGCTTTTTGTCGCTGTCGCTCAGCACAAAAGCGTCTGCGCGCAGCGGGGTTTCGGGGGTGTGGGAAGGGTGATCCGTTTCTTGCCCGAGCCGTATGGGTTCTTGCATGTGGCAAAGGTAGCAAGCCGAGAGGCGAAGAATTATACTCGCCACTGACGCGCCAGTGTTTTGCTTGAGATTCGGGTTGTTTTGAGCGAGTCTCGGTCTACACATATTTATATGAGTAGGCAATACGGTTCGGAGAATCGTGAAGTTGGTGTTCGAGCAGAGGGTGAGGTTCGTTGGTCTGCGATTCGATGAAAGCGTAGGATTAATAATTTTTAATGAAATCGTCTATTTGAAAAATATTATTTAAATGTAGTAAAAAACACATAAATTTAGATCAATTGGTTCGAGCTGACTTTTTCGAATTTTGATGAAGGCAAGACTCT
>JBGSOF010000054.1:0-45119 GCA_041739275.1 Schleiferiaceae bacterium
TCAAGGTCGTAGAGAGGGAATAAACAGCGCAGGCCGTCTTACAATGCCTATCGGCGAAGCCGGAAGACTTCGACCCGAAGACCCAAGTTTAATTTGGAAGATCCTCGTTCAATCAACTTTAGGCTTTAATCTTCCAAAAAACTGAACCTTGAATTGATTGAAAAAAAATCTCTCCCCAGAAATATCCCGTGACCCGATAAACCTCGATCCTCTTTACCACAAGACAATCCAATGGACTCATCGCCCGAATGATGACTGGGGAATAAGGCTCCACTTCTGCTCAAAACCATGAAGATCGTCAACATAACATAAAGAGACGACTGAGGATTCTAGAACATCTTCAAGGGTGTGAATTCTAAATTGAAGGCTCGATTCGAAAGAGTGCCTAAACGAATCGGAGAACTTGTGCGTTGTATTTCAGCGTATTTATAATCACCCCCATGGCCCAAGAAGCTCGGAAGTACCACGATTACGTCATTAAAGACGGACAGTTTGTCGGAAAATTCGACGAAATGTATGCGGACGTTCCCGACCCTTGGGGCCAATCGACTCAACCCAACAAGTATTCGCGCATGGCGGGCATTCTGCATCTCAAACGCCACGGCATAGGCAGTGTCTTGGAATGCGGCTGGGGTTTGGGCTATTACGCCGATTGGATTTTCCTCGAAACCGCCATCGTTCCGAAGAGCATCGACCTTTCTGCTGTGGCCATAAAAAAAGCCCGAGAAACTTTTCCCCATCTCGACTTCGAAGTCGCCGATGTCGCTCGAGATCTCGAGCGGTATTCCTCCGTAGACTGCGTGCTGCTCTCGGAGATTGTTTGGTATATCCTGCCGGACTTGCAGGGAATTTTCGATTGCCTCAAGCGCCATTTTCCCAACAAATTCCTCTTGGTTAACCAAGTTTTTTACAAAGGAACCCAGCGATACGGCACCGAATATTTTACCAATCTCTCTGAATTTATCGACTACGTGCCCTTTTCCCTACTCGCCCGCTGCGAAGCCACGGCCATAGACGAAACGACCGTCGAAACCTCGACCTTGTTTCGCATCTAGGCGACAAGAGTCGATATTCAGCAAAATCCTCCGTGCGGAACATTCGCATCCCCCTGAAAGAGTCGAGGCCGCAAGAGATGCAGATTTATACCGAAAATCGACGGGAGAATTTTGCCCAAATCAAACAAAAGGACTATTTTTGCCTCCCTTTAATGAATTCGGCATGTACGCCATCGTAGAAATAGCAGGGCAGCAATTTAAAGTGCAAAAAGACCGCAAGGTTTATGTCCACCGCCTCGAAGCAGAAGAAGGAAGCCGCTTGAGCTTCGACAAAGTGCTTCTGATCGAGAACGAAGGACAGGTAACCGTCGGCGCCCCCGCTGTAGAAGGTGCATCGGTTTCGGCTGTGGTCGAACGGCACTTAAAAGGTGATAAAGTTCTCGTCTTCAAAAAGAAACGCCGGAAAGGCTATCAGAAGATGAACGGACATCGGCAGTATCTCAGCCAGATCACCATCACGGGAATAGAAACCACGGCAATTGCCGGCAAAGCGGCGAAGGCGAAAGCAGCACCCGTTGAAGCCCCGGCCGCGGTCGTCGAAACCTCACCCGAACAATAAACGCAGTTTTAAAGCATGGCACACAAGAAAGGCGTCGGCAGTTCGAAGAACGGACGCGAATCGGAAAGCAAACGACTGGGTGTTAAAATTTTCGGAGGCCAAAAAGCCATCGCCGGGAACATCATCGTCCGCCAGCGCGGAACTCGTCACCATCCCGGAGAAAACGTAGGCATCGGCAAAGACCACACCCTCTTCGCCCTCGTACCCGGAACCGTGGTTTTCACCAAGAAAAAAGACAATCGCTCGTTTGTTTCCATCCAAGGAGAAACAGTCGAAGCGTAACCCATGCGCCAAACGATTTACCCGCCCATTCGGCGGGTTTTTTTTTGACCTTCGGGCGTTCGTATAAGCCGACAAAAAACTCAAACACCTCAACTTAAAACTCGCACATCACCGTCATGATTCGCAGCATTATTTTAAGTACAGCTCTCGCTTCAAGCTCTTTATGGGCGCAAATTGATCGGCCGAACATTGTGCGATGGAACATTACACCATTTTTGGTGAGCGGACCGGACAGCTGGGTGTTTGGCTATGAGCGCTTGGTAAAACCCCAGCAGAGCTTCAGCGTGAACATCGGCCTCGTCAACCTGCCCCTTCCCGAAATCAAAGATGGACAAGGCAATGTCGCATACAGTGCGGTCGGAAAAAACACGGGCTGGTCGGCTTTTGGCGACTATCGCTTCTATTTTGGAGATCTCAACCGCTTCGATGCCCCCCGAGGAGCCTACCTCGCGCCATATGCCGGTTATTATCGATTCGATGCCGCGGTAGACTTTGGTTTTGAGACCGACTCCGGCGTTGATGAAGTAGGCGTAGAAGCGGGGATCGACGTCGTCAACCTGGGAGTTCAATTTGGCTACCAATTTGTTTTTTACGAGCGCTTTACCCTTGACTTAGTCCTCTTTGGCCCCAGTCTATCCCTCTACCTCGTCGAACTCGAAGCCTCGGGCAGTCTGAGCGATGAAATCACGGAGAGCGATGCCTACGAGGCCTTTGTCGAAAAAGCCACCGACATCTTCCCCGCTGCTTCCGGTTTTTTTGAGAGCGGAACCCTGTCTGAAAAAGGCCTGAACACCGCTTGGGGCCCGGGATTTCGATATCTCATTCAAGTCGGCTATCGCTTTTGAGTTTCGAAAAATAGCCGCGCAAATCAAAGCCGCCCAAGTGCGAACTTCGCGCTCTCTACCAACGAGACAACGCCCTATATGCTGACGATTGCCCGGATCAAAGAAGATTATGAGCTCCTCGCTTCGAGGCTCGACAAGAGGAACAAAGACTTCCGCCCCGAGCTTACGGCCGTTCTCAACGAAGACGAAAAACGCCGTTCGACTCAGAAACAACTCGACGACGTGCTCTCTGAATCGAATCAGATGGCGCGACAAATTGGCGAACTGTACAAAGCCGGTCAGCCTGCCGAAGCGGAAAAACTCAAGATCCGAACCACCGAACTCAAAGAAGCCGAGAAAAACTTGTCACTCGAGCTCGCGTCGGTCGAACAGGCCATAGGCGAAATGCTGGCGCAGATTCCCAACGCACCTCACGAGGTCGTTGCTGCCGGGCGCTCGGCCGAAGACAATGTCGAAGTTCTGCGCAAGGGCGAACTGCCTGCGCTCGCCAACGACGCCCTTCCGCACTGGGAAATCGCCAAAAAATACGGGCTGATCGACTTTGAACTCGGGGTGAAAGTAACCGGCTCGGGCTTCCCCGTGTACCGCGGAAAAGGAGCTCGTCTGCAGCGCGGTTTGATCTCGTACTTTCTCGACCGAAACACCGCTGCGGGATACGAAGAAGTGATTCCCCCCCATTTTGTAAACGAAGACAGCGCCTTTGGAACCGGGCAGTTGCCCGACAAAGAGGGGCAGATGTACGCCATTCCGCTGGATGGATTGTATGCCATCCCGACGGCCGAAGTGCCGGTAACCAATTTGTATCGCGGAGACATTGTGCGCAGCGAGCAACTGCCCATTAAGCTGACGGCCTACAGTCCATGTTTTCGCCGAGAAGCCGGATCGTACGGCAAAGATGTCCGCGGCCTGAACCGCCTTCACCAATTCGACAAAGTCGAAATTGTCGCGATTGAACACCCTTCGCGCAGTTACGCCCTGCTCGAACAAATGGTGGCCCATGTCTCAGGACTTCTCGACGAACTCGAACTTCCCTATCGCGTGCTCCGGTTGTGCGGGGGCGATATGGGCTTTACCTCGGCCATGACCTACGACTTCGAGGTTTGGTCGGCCGGCCAGCAGCGATGGCTCGAAGTGAGTTCGGTGAGTAACTTTGAAACGTATCAATCGAATCGTCTCAAATTGAGGTATAAAGAAGGCGAAGCCAAAGCAGAACTCTGTCATACCCTCAACGGCAGCTCCTTGGCCTTGCCCCGAATTGTAGCGGCTCTGCTCGAAAACCATCAGTCGAGCGAGGGAATTCAAATCCCGAAGGCACTGCAGAGTTTTGTTGGTTTTGATTTGATTTCATGAAGAAGACCTTTTTGTTGTTGTTCGTATTGAGCTTCGCGGCTTGCTCCAGCGAATCTGACCCGCGGGCTTCGGCGAGCGAAGGGGACTCCGGGGCAAAATCTCCCGGGTTTTGGCTCGACAGCGCGGACTTTTACATCGCTCGAACGCCCTTTGCAGAGCTTGTCAATCTCGAGCCCGAAGTGAGCCAACACTATGTCTGGTTTCAAAATGAATATACCGACACCCGAGACCGCGACTTTTGGGTCGTTGAACTCAGCAAACTCGAGCGGGTCAACAAGGCGGTGATGCGAGCAAAGAGCGACCGTTTGGCCCTGCCCGACGAACTCAAAATTGGGCGCGAACAATGGAGCGACTGGCAGAAAGCGGATGCCAAAAAATCTTTTGAAGCCGAACTCGGTTTGCGCTACCTTGAAGACGAACGGCGCGCGGCAAACGATTTGTATCGCAAGGCGCGTTTTCGCAAAAACGAAACCCAAGCATGTCTCGAAATTTGGCTCGATTTGAAACCCACCCTCGACTCGGCGCGACAGGCTTTCGAATCGGGGCGCTGAGCGCGTTCGCTCTGGTTTTATTCTTTGCGACAGGGCTTTGCGCTCAACCCGAGACCCCGCTTTCGCCCGAAGCGCTGGCCGCCGCCTATTACGATCAAGGCGATTTTGACAAAGCCTCGGAGGAGTATGAAGCCCTGTATGAAAAAAATCCACAGCCCTTGTACTTCGAGCGACTTTGGAAGTGCTCCGTCGAAATGGGCGAGTTCAAGAAAGCGGAGAAGTTGGTTCGCAAGCACCTCAAAACGCCTGGAGGACAGACCGTTCCAAACCGAATAAAGCTCGGCTTAACCCTCGGGATGCAAGGAGATTCCAAAAAGGCCGAGGAGGTTTATGAATCGCTGCTCTCGGAGATCGATCAACAGCCCGCCTTGGTGTATTCTATGGCCAAGGCCTTTGAAGATGTGCGCCTATACCGCAAGGCTGTCGAGGCATATGAACGCGCTGAAAAAACCAACCCGGGTTTTCAGTTTCACTATCAAAAGGCCCAGCTCTATGGAGAGTTGGGCGAAGTCGAACGCGTTTACGACGAGTTCATGGAGCTGATCGCCCTCAATCCGGCCTATTTGGCCAATGTGCAGGCCATGCTCGCCCAGTCGATTGGCAGCGACCCGGAGGACGAAGCCAATGTGATGCTCAAAAAGAAGTTGCTCGAGCGAATGCAAAAGGATGATGCGCCCATGTACAGCGATCTGCTCGTTTGGGTGTTTATCCAAGAAACAGACTTCGACGGCGCGTTTCGGCAGCTGCGCGCACTGGACCAGCGCTACGACCGCGGTCAATTTGAACTGCTCGAACTCGGAAAAACGGCACAGCGGCTCGGTGAATTTGAAGCGGCGATGCGCTGTTTTCAATACATCGCGACCGAGTGCAAGCCCCCTTCAAATCAGGCGCCCCAAGCGCAAGTCGAACTTTTGGAAACCCGCAGGCTGAGCTACGAGCGGACTCCTGAATCTGCAGACTGGAGTGGGCTCTCGGCCGACTACGCCAGTTTAATTGCGCGAGAAGGTCTCCAGCCCAACACCTATGAGGCTGCACGTCAGCGGGCAGAGATTCTGGCCTTTAGGCTCGGAGACACCACCTTGGCACTGGACGAACTCGAAGCTTTAATCGAGCGCTCGGGCGAGTCGAACCAAGCCGCCTGGTTGAGCTACGGCGACGTTCTCGCCTTTTCGGGCTCTTCGGCCTCCGCGCTCCTGGCCTATGCGCGGGTCGAAAAATCAGCCGAAGGCAGCGAGTTGGCCGACCAAGCCAAGTTTAACCGTGCGAAACTGGCTTTTCGAGAGGGCGATTTCGAATGGGCCACGCATTTGTTCGATGCGCTGAAGACGAGTACTTCAAAAGCCATATCAAACGACGCAATCGACTATTCAGTGTTGATTCGAAGCAATACCGATGCAGACAGCAGCACCGAAGCCCTGAGGCTGTACGCCAAAGCCGATGCGTTCTTTTTCAGGAATATGCCCGCCGAAGCCATCGCCACCCTCGACCGGCTCGAATTTGCCTTTCCCGATCACGAACTCGCCGACGAATCGCTTTGGCTGCGGTCTCGCATCGCGTGGCAGAGAGGAATGGTCGACGAGACCTTGAGCTGTCTCGATCGCCTGCTCCGGGAGCAATCTGAATCGATTTGGGCAGACGATGCGCTCTTTGAATTCGGCTTGATCCAAATCACCAAAAAAGGGAATGTCGAAGCGGCCAACAAGGCCTTTCTCGACCTGCTCGAAAAGCACCCCGATTCTTTTTACACCGATGCCGCGCGCCGAGAGCTCAGAAAAATCAGAGGCGAAGAGCTGCTCTGAGGAGCGTTTATATTTGACCAAAGACCCGAGATGATTATTTACAATGTCACTGTAAACGTCGACGACGACGTGCGCGACGAATGGAGCGATTGGATGCTGAACGAGCACATTCCCGAAGTGCTGGAAACGGGTCTGTTCAAGGGCTACCGCTTTTGCCGTTTGATGGTTGAAGAAGAGAGTGGGACGACCTATTCCATTCAATATCAGCTCAAAGATCTTGAAAGCTTCAAACTCTACGAACAGCTGTATGCGGCCAAGCTCCGATCGAGCTATACCCTTCGATACGGTTCAAAATCGGTCGCTTTTCGAACCCTGCTCGACCTCATCGACGAGCGCAAAGTTGAGCGATAGTATTTTATCAAAATCAAAACAATGAAACAGAATTCTCTGTGGTCTCGCATCTCGAATCTCGCGGCGGCGATCTTCATTCTTTCTGCTCCGCTGCTTTCGGCCCAAGACATCATGACCCCCGACCTGCTGTGGACGCTCGGCAGGGTGAGTTTGGTGGATGTGTCTTCAGATGGCAAGCAGGTGATCTACTCTGTGGCGAGGGCTTCTATGAAAGAAAATCGCTTCGAGCGCGCCTACTTCTTGGTAGACCCCAATGACCCGAGCGAGCGAGCCATAGACTTTGGAGATCTCAAACCCTCTGAAATCCAAATCCTCGAAAAGAGCCGGCGGATTGCCTTCGTGGCCAACGGTCAGATTTACAGTGCGCTCATGGACGGAAGCGATCGTTTGCAGCACACTGAGATCGAAGGCGGAATCGAACATTTAAAAATCGTCGAAGGCCCCGAGGCCCAATGGGTGGTCTTGTTCAGCCGCGAAGTCAAAACCCAAAAGGGGGTTGCGGATCTGTATCCGAGCTACGACAAAGCGGACGTTCGAATTGCCGACGACCTTTTGTATCGACATTGGGACAGCTGGAGCGACGAAAAAAACCGCCATTTGTGCACCATGCGTTTTGATGCGGGCGCGAGTTCGAAGAAACTTCATTCGGAATACACCGACCTGATGCAAGGCGAAGCGTTCGATTGCCCAGGAATGCCCTTTGGCGGCAGCGAAGATTTCGATCTCAGCCCCGACGGGAAGTATGCGGTGTTCAGCTGCAAAAAACTCAGCGGGCGCGAGGCCGCATTGTCGACCAATACCGATTTGTATTGGGTGGATTTGTCGACGCTCAAGCAGACCAACATCACTCCGAGCCGACCGGGCTACGACCGCCTGCCGAAATTTTCGCCCGACGGCAAATACCTGGCCTATACCTCGATGCCCACAGCGGCCTACGAAAGCGACATCAGCGAACTGTGGATTCGAACGCTTGCCGACGGCGCTGAATTCAAACTGCTCGGCGGCCAATTTCTCGACGGCTTCGACTGGCGCGCTTCGAACGAAGTGGTGGTGGGCCTTCCGCTTAATGGAACCCATCAACTTAAAAATCTGAGCTTTACAATAAAAAAGTCGCGTTTAACGATCGGGGCTGAGCGCACCTTAGCCTCGGGCGACTTTGATTATACCGCGCCTCGCTGCGGCGGCAAAGCGGTTTTTTGCCTCAAAAACGACATCAACCACGCGCCTGAAGTCTATCGCATCGACGCCGAGGGGCAGCGCGCCATGAGTTCGGTAAACGATGCCATTTACGCCCGTTTGAACCTTCCCACCTTCGAGAGGCGAATGGTGAAAACCACCGACGGCAAAGAGATGTTGAGCTGGGTGATTTACCCCCCCAACTACGACCCAAAGGCATCGCATCCGGCTTTGCTCTATTGCCAAGGCGGACCTCAGAGCATGGTTTCGCCCTTCTACAGTTTTCGATGGAATTTTCAACTCATGGCATCGATGGGCTATGTGGTCATCGCGCCAAACCGAAGAGGGGTTCCGGGATTTGGTGAAGAGTGGAATCGAGCCATCTCGGGCGATTGGGGCGGACAACCCATGGCCGACTATTTGAGTGCCACAGACGAACTCAAAAAGATTCCCGGGGTCGACCCAAACCGAGTCGGAGCTGTGGGCGCCAGCTACGGTGGCTATTCGGTTTATATGCTGGCGGGTTTACACCAAGGCAGGTTTAAAGCGCTTATTTCTCATTGTGGCTTGTTCGACATGCAGAGCTGGTACGGCACTACCGAAGAATTGTTCTTTGCCGAAACCGACCTCGGCGGTCCGTATTGGGGCGCTTCGCCCTCGATTTCGTACGAAGAACACAACCCCATGAATTTTGTCGACCGCTGGGATACGCCTTTGATGGTGATCCACGGGGGCAAAGACTTCCGCGTGCCCGAAAATCAAGGATTTGAAGCATTTCAAGCCGCACAATTGCACGGAATTCCCTCTCGTTTGGTCTATTTTCCCGGCGAAGGCCATTGGATTCTCAAACCCCAAAATGCGATGGTCTGGCAGTCGGAATTCTTCGGCTGGCTCGACCGCTGGCTGAAATCTTAAAAAGGTAGAGACTTTTTCATCATCATCTGAAGCACGACAAACCTTGCTAAACTTCGATCTGTTCAACAGCTTTCTGTCTTGGAGGATGAAAAAGCGCTTCCACCAGATCGACTTGTTCGTGCGCTACCCCATCGAGGTGCAACAAGAGGTTTTGATGAAGTTGATTCAAACCGCGGCACAGACAGAATATGGAAAGCGATACGACTTTGACTCGGTGCTCAGCTACGAGCGTTTTCGAGAGCGCGTGCCCGTAATCGATTACGAATTCATCCAAACCTATGTAGAGCGACTCCGAGCGGGCGAACAACAACTGCTTTGGCCCAGCGAAATCAAGTGGTTTGCCAAGAGTTCGGGCACCACCTCGAGCAAGAGCAAGTTTATTCCCGTAAGCCGTGAAGCCCTCGAAGACTGCCATTTCAAGGGCGGAAAAGACTTGGTGTCGCTCTATTGTCGAAACAATCCCGAAACGCGAATTTTTGCGGGCAAGAGCCTGAGGCTGGGCGGGAGCACGAAGATCAACAACGATCAAAAAGACTCGTATTACGGGGATCTCAGTGCTATTTTGATCGAGAACCTGCCGTTTTGGGCCAATATGATCAGCACCCCGAGCAACAAGATCTCGTTGATGGACGAGTGGGAAAGCAAGATTGAAGCCATTGCCGAAGCCACGCTCAAAGAGGATGTTACAAGCCTGGCGGGGGTGCCGAGTTGGATGTTGGTCTTGGCTTCGAAAGTGCTCGAAATGCGCGGCGCAGATACCCTGCTCGACATCTGGCCAAACCTCGAGGCGTACTTCCACGGCGGGGTAGCCTTCGGCCCGTATCGAGATCAGTTTAGCCGGCTGATTCCAAAAGACGGCTTCAATTACTACCAAACCTACAACGCCTCTGAAGGGTTCTTCGGAATTCAAGACGAAAACGGTTGCGACGAGCTGCTTTTAATGCTCGACTACGGCATTTTTTACGAGTTTGAAACCTTAGACGGACCTTCTTCGAAAGTGGTTCCGCTCGAAGAAGTAGAGCTCGACAGGCCTTATGCGCTCATTATCACCACAAACGCAGGGCTCTGGAGATATCGAATCGGAGACACCCTCACCTTTACCTCGATCGCTCCCTTCCGAATTCGTTTAACCGGGCGCACGAAGCACTACATCAATGTTTTTGGCGAAGAACTCGTGGTCGAAAACGCCGAAAAAGCCATTGAGCGAAGCTGTCGCGAGCTGGGCGGCGAGGTTTCAGATTTTACGGCGGGCCCGATTTACATGAAGCAAGGAGCTTCGGGCGGCCACGAATGGATTGTTGAGTTTGTCAAGGTGCCCGAGCGCCCTTCGGAATTCGCCGACCGACTCGACGCGCACCTCAAGACCCTGAACAGCGATTACGAGGCAAAGAGACACAAGGATATGGCCCTCAGCCCGCCTTTGGTTCACTTTGCGCCGCCCGGTACTTTTCACGAGTGGATGCGCGGCCGCGGCAAACTCGGGGGGCAAAACAAGGTGCCGAGGCTGGCAAACGATCGAGTTTATTTGGAGCAGATCTTGCCGATGATTCGAGATGGGTACTAAACGACATTTTGGGCTCCTGGCCATCGGGCTCGCCATCTGGGGTTTTACACTCCCCGCGACACCGCCCGATTGGACGCTCGAGTTGAAGGGCGCAAGCGCAGTTGAAGCCGACATTCAGAACAACATCTACGTATTGCGCGGAGGCGAACTGAGCAAGTACGATGCCGAAGGCCGGCGAATCGCTCGGTTTAGCAAACCCGAATACGGAATTCCCGACCGCATCGATGTTTCAGATCCGCTGCGGGTGATGCTTCACTACAAGCTGTTTCAGCGCCTCGTTTGGCTGGACAATCGCCTCAACCCGCTCGGGCAAGAACTGGCCACCGATTTGCTCGGGTTTGCCGACATCGGCTGCGCTGCCCCCATCGACGAGTGGACACTCTGGCTTTACGATCAAACCCGAGACGAACTGATCAAATACGACCTCAATCGCAGAAACATCCGATTTCGCAGTCCGAGCATCACCCAATTGTTTGAACGAGAGAGCAAGGTGTTTGGCATCGCAGCGGGGGTTGACCGATTGATTCTGGCCACGGACGCGGGAAGGCTGGAGTTCGACCGCTTTGGAGCCGTAAAATCGATCGATGCGGCGAGCGGCCTCAAAAAAACGGTGCTTCAAGGGGGAGTTCTCTGGTTTGAAGAATCTTCGGTGCTCTATCAAAGCTCGGCCGCCGGGGCTGAAAAAAAACTCATTCTGAATATCCCCGATGGCTGCATCGACTGGGCCGTGGGTCCAAACAGACTCTATTTGCTCTTTCACGACCGCCTCGAAGCCCGAAGCTTGGATTGATTCTTGGCGAGGGGCTTGATTTTGGGGATGTTGTAACTCCCATAAAGGCGAGCCTTCGGGATGGGGGTTTTCGTATTTTTCGGATCGTCCAATCTCCATAATCATTCATCCATGCACATTGCGATCGCGGGCAACATTGGTTCGGGAAAGACCACGTTGACCGGTCTGCTTTCAAAACACTATCGCTGGGAGGCGCATTACGAAGAAGTCGAACAGAACCCTTATCTCGACGATTTCTACAACGAAATGCAGCGTTGGTCGTTCAATTTGCAGATTTACTTTTTGCAGAGCCGCTTTCGTCAAATCAACGAGATGCGGGCTTCGGGCAAGAGCTATATCCAAGACCGAACGATTTACGAGGACGCCAACATCTTTGCGCCCAACCTCCACGCCATGGGCTTGATGACCGCAAGAGATTTCGACAACTATCGAGCTCTTTTTGGGTTGATGGAACCGCATGTGGCTTCGCCCGATTTGTTGATTTACCTCCGCGCCGGGGTTCCGACTTTGGTGCGTCAGATTCAGAAGAGAGGAAGATCGTATGAAACGGGGATCCGAATCGACTATTTGCAGAGGCTCAACGAGCGCTACGAGGCCTGGATTTCGACCTACAACCGGGGAAAGCTGTTGATTATTGAGGTCGACGATTTGCGCTACGAAGAAAAGCCCGAAGACCTCGGCTCGGTCATCGAAAGGATTGACGCAGAGATCAACGGGCTGTTCTAAACAAGCAAATTCCCAGCGATTGCAGTGTGCCGGAGACCGGCTTTACTGGAGGGGATAAATCTTGAGCTGTCCCAAGATTCGCTTGTCGGGAGATCGCGTAAACTGAAAGGCGGCTTTGTGCTGCCCATCGGGGAGTTCGACCGAGCACTCGACCATCCACTGGCTCGGCCCCATGTCGCGAACAATCGGATTGGCCAATTCGAGGGTCTTGACCCCCATTTCGGGATAGAGCTCTTGAGCGATGCGCTCGTCGGTTATGATCATAGAAAAGTCTACGATCTGCTTGTCTTGAATTCCGACGGCCATGCGATCTACATATGCATTTCGTATTTCCCGAACCCGTCCGTTCAAACGATCGACCGCAAAAATGGCGATTTCGCATTGGTCGCCCGAAAATTCGTTGATCTGACCGCCCGACTGTTCAATTCTTTCCTTCATTTCGGCAGCTTGACCGCCCTGATTGATGTGCGGGGCGATGATCAGAGCCACGATCGAGGTGAGTTTGATCAAGATGTTCATCGAAGGGCCCGAGGTGTCTTTGAATGGATCGCCAACCGTATCGCCCGTCACTGACGCTTTGTGCGGCTCCGACCCCTTGTATTCGATCTTGCCGTCGATCTCGACCCCGGCCTCGAACGATTTCTTGGCATTGTCCCAAGCGCCGCCTGCATTGTTCTGGAAAATTCCCATCAACACCCCGCTCACGGTGATGCCTGCGAGTAAACCGCCGAGCGCCTCGGGTCCGAACAAGAAGCCCACGACCACGGGACTGAGCAACGCAATGGCTCCGGGGGCGATCATTTCGCGGATCGAGGCTTTGGTCGAAATTTCTACGCAGCGTTCGTACTCAGGGCGACCCGTGCGATCCATGATGCCGGGAATCTCTTTGAACTGCCTCCGGACTTCCTTCACCATATCCATAGCTGCGCGACCTACGGCGGCAATGGCCAGAGAAGAGAAAATAAACGGAATCATGGCTCCTACGAACAGCATCGCGAGGACCTTGGCCTTGTAAATATCAATGCCGTCGATCCCCGCCAGGCCCACGTAGGCCGCGAAGAGTGCGAGCGCCGTGAGTGCCGCTGAGGCAATGGCAAAACCTTTGCCGGTCGCGGCCGTGGTGTTTCCTACGGCGTCGAGATTGTCGGTGCGCTTGCGAACTTCCTTTGGCAAACCGCTCATTTCTGCAATCCCCCCTGCATTGTCTGCAATGGGTCCAAAGGCGTCAATGGCCAATTGCATGGCCGTGGTGGCCATCATCCCGGCGGCAGCGATGGCTACCCCATACAACCCGGCTACTTCAAAAGAACCGTAAATGCCCGCAGCCAAGACCAAAACCGGGAGAACAGTGCTCTCCATCCCCACGCTCAAGCCCCCGATAATGTTTGTGGCGTGTCCAGTGGCGCTTTGGCGCACAATACTCAAAACAGGGCGGCGGCCCATGCTGGTGTAGTATTCGGTGATGATCGACATCAAGGCGCCGACGACCAAACCGATGATGACGGCCAGAAAAACATCCATGTTGCTGAACTCAAAATTGCCCCGAGAGAACGTCATGGTGTCGGGCAACATCCACATAATTAGGAAGTAAGAAGCAATGGCCGTGAAAATCATCGAACCCCAGTTGCCGAGGTTCAAGGCCTTGAGCACCGAAGACTCCTCGTTTTTGATTTTGACGAAAAAGCTGCCGAAAATGGAAAAGATCAAGCCCATGCCTGCGATAAACATCGGAAGCAAAATCGGTGCGATGCCATTGAATTGATCTTGAGAGATCACCTCGCGTCCGAGCACCATGGTGGCGAGAATCGTGGCGACATACGAACCGAACAAGTCGGCACCCATGCCGGCGACGTCGCCTACGTTGTCTCCGACATTGTCTGCGATGGTCGCAGGGTTGCGGACGTCGTCTTCGGGGATTCCCGCTTCGACCTTACCGACCAAATCGGCTCCTACGTCGGCAGCCTTGGTGTAAATACCCCCGCCGACTCGGGCAAAAAGCGCAATCGATTCAGCACCGAGCGAGAAGCCCGCCAGCACCTCGAGGGCGGTTTCCATATCGTCGTACATGCCCGTAAAAACGATGAACAAGGTGCTCAAACCGAGCACGGCCAGACCGGCCACACCCAGCCCCATCACCGTGCCGCCCGTAAACGAAACTTCGAGTGCTTTGGGGAGCGAAGTGCGCGCAGCCTGCGTGGTTCGGACGTTGGCGCGCGTGGCGATGCTCATGCCCACCCAGCCCGCAAAAGCAGACAAAAAGGCCCCGATTAAAAACGAAACGGCGATGAGCCAGTCGGAGTGCTCGACCAAGGTTCCGGACCATCCGAGCAAGATCGACGCCAGTGCCGCGAAAATTCCGAGCACCTTCCACTCGGCTCTCAAAAAGGCCAGAGCTCCATTTGAAATGTAGCCCGCCAATTCGGTCATGGTTTGGTCTCCCGCGTCTTGCTTGTTCACCCAAATGGCCTTGAAGACCATCACCACCAAACCGACCAACCCGAGAACGGGCACCAAAAAGATCGCATTCTCCATCATAATTCTAGTCGTTTCTCTTAGGCAAAAACCTCCCTTTCAATTGAAGGGCGCAAATATAGGGTCAGAGGGGACATAGAGACTTTGCTCTTTGCTGGATCGAAAAAGAAGCCGCTAAATGAAGCACTTCGCGACCTAACCCGAGAGCAGTTCGGTTCGGGCCCCTGTTCAATGCCGGGAACTCGCCGTCGAAAGAACAGTTCCAAGCATGGCGTTCCGCCTGAGTGTTACTGGATCTCACCGAAGGTTTATCCCTCGAAGCTCATTGCCCAAAGAGGGTCTTTCCGCGAATTCCAAATCGATAATTCACTGAGAGCAAAGCCCCTTCTCGATCGCCCAAGCCCTGGTATTCCGCTCTGAACTGCCAGTGAGGATCGAGCTGAAACTGAACGCCGACAAGCAAATTCCATGGGTTGGGAATTACTTTTTGCATCTGATACCGTATCACACCGTCGTCGGCACCTTGCTGCGCGTTCTCCAGTTGTCCGCGCAAAGCTTCGTACGGCCCTTCGTACAAGGCTTGCTTTACCGGCGACAGCTCGTCGTACCACTGGTCTAATTCATCAATGTAACCGCCTACCCTCTGATCTAAGTCCGGGAAGACCTCATCCATGGAAATAGCCCCCTTGGTTTCGCTGTTTAAAGTGGTGCGCATTACACCGGTCCAAACCACCCAATTGCGATCGGGGTTTGTCTTTGACCTGAAAATAGGACCTGTTCTAAAGCCCGAAATGGCGACTTCGGCCGGATCGTCAAGCTTGTCTGTATAAATCCACTGATGGTTGAAATCGAGAGAAAACATCACGTTGTGGTACGCTCCGGCAGCCAAAATTCCCATACCTACAAATCCACCCTCCGAAGTTGTTTGGCTTTGGATACCAAAGGGCTCTGAAATGTTCACGCGGACGTCGGAGACTCCGTAGCCCCCTATTCCATAGACATTGAGAAAGGGGAGCAACCAAGCGTCGAGCCGGATGTTCGGCGAATTCGCAAAGGCCGAAACTTCTTCGAACTGCACGATGTCGTCGAGCGGAATGAGCTCCGAAGAACCGAAGCCCACCTTGAGCCCGGTGAGCTGCAGGTATTGAACACCGCTGAACCCATTGACCATGACCCCAAATGGCAGGGGCAAACCGATTCCTCGCTCGGCCACCGCGTCTCCCATAATGGGCAAGACAAAGGGATACGGATCGGAATCGCTCGGCCCCACCGTGGGAAGTGCCTGCCCATGTGCGATCGAAGAACTCGCCCAAAGCAAGGCTCCGAGAAAAGCGTGTTTCAAGAAAATTGAATTCATAGCGCTCATTATTATTGAACAAATGGAAGCGACAGGACGAATTGAAAGCGACTGAGCGAGTTGGGAACTTCCGCTTGATTGGACATGCCCGACAACCAAGTATACCTCAGCCCGATGTCCAAACCTTTCCCCTTCCTTGCTTCCACCAAACCGTAACTCAAATCGATGGCGGCTCCGTACCAAATGGGGTTGATGGCATCAGACAAATCAGACTCGATGCGAACTTCGCTGCCGTCTTCCCAAACCGCGGTGCGGCGTTCGATGGCCGAAGTGCAGAAACTCAGTTGCGGGCCTGCCGAGACACTCCACACAGGCGAAAACTTGTAGCGAATCATGAGCGGAACATCGATGGTGTTGATTCTCCATTGATTGTTTCGGTCGCTGAGTTTGGATTCGATGCTGTCGGGCAGAGTGCCCAGCTGAGGCATGCCGTCGGTGATCGAGTTGTTGAGCGGGGTAAACTCGGCGCGAAACGAGTACTTCTCGCTAAGCTTGAGGTGATTGCCCAGCCCAAAGTGCCAGCCTAATTTCGACTGACCGTCGGTCCACACGTCGTAGTTGGCACCTGCGTCAATGCTAAAATGAAAGGTCTCGGTGGCGGCCTTCTCGCCGAAAATCAAGACCAACAGGGCTGCCTGGGCCCGAACAACAGCCGAACTGAGCAGTAAAAAAAAGAGAAGCGCGTTTTTCATATGATGCCGATGGTTTGATTGAGCACAATTGAGCGCGAACTTGCACAAAATTTAAGAATTAGCGCACATGTCCATACCCGATTACGAACAGCTTTTACTGAATAACAAAAACTGGGCAGCCCAGAGAGAAATCGACGATCCCGGTTTTTTCGAGCGCTTGTCGCAGCAGCAAAAACCGAAATATCTGTGGATTGGCTGCTCCGACAGCCGAGTGCCGGCCAACGAGGTAACCGGTACCGATCCAGGCGAAATATTTGTGCACCGCAATATTGCCAATTTGGTGGTGCACACCGACTTAAACATGCTTACGGTGCTCGAGTACGCCGTGCGCGTCTTAAAGGTAGAACACGTCATCGTCTGTGGTCATCACGGCTGCGGCGGTGTACAGGCTGCCTTGGGAAATCAGGATTATGGCTTGATCAACAAGTGGTTGAGAAATATCAAGGACGTCTATTACAACAACAAAGAGAAAATCGATCAATGCTCGTCTGATGAGGTCAAAGTCGACACGCTCGTCGAGTTGACGGTGGTTGAACAGGTTTGGAATTTAGCGAAGACGAGCATCATTCAAAATGCTTGGAAAGAGCGCAATGCACCCACGCTTCACGGTTGGGTGTACGACCTCAAAGACGGATTGGTAAACGATCTCTTTCGCCTCGACCCGGGTTGCAGCCTCGACCCCATTTACACCTACGCCTCGGAATGAGTCATTGACGGGGTTTGTCGGCAGAATTAGCCGTGGCTGTGCCCAAAGTGGGCGGCGGCAAAAGCGAGTAAAATAGCCGTGAGCTTGGCAAAGTTGAATCCGTGGCCCTTGCTGCTCTCAAACAAAATGACCGTCGAGATGTGGAGGAAAACTCCGAACGTAATCGCGGTTAGCTGAGGAGCTGCCGCGCTGAGCCAAGCCCAATGCGAGGCTGCGAAAATGCCCAGCGGAGCCATGGAAACAAAGAAGCCAAAGGTCAAAACGAGCGACAGAGGCTTGAGCTTGAGCTGCCGAAGCAGGGAGAAAAAGACCAGACCCACGGGCAAATTGTGAACCGCTATGGCGCGGGTGAGCACCGCGGCACCCGGCGAATCGGGAGCGGCACCTATAGGCAAACTTTCGACAAAAGCGTGGAGCGAAAGCCCGAGCAGCATCATCCAAGGAATTCTTCCCGAACTCAAGGTCTCGATGTGTCTGTGCCCGTGCTCGACGCCTTGGCTCAATGCCTCGAAGAGCAATTGGAGCAAAAAGCCGAGCAAAATAAAGACCCCCGCATCGTGCGCCTCTCGATGAGCACTCTCAACACCCGAGATTTCGTGGGTGTCCGAATAAATGGCGGGCAAGAGATCCATGACCCCGGTCGCGAGCAGATAAGCCCCGCTAAAGGCGAGAATCAAACGGGTGAGGTTTGGCCTGTCGTTGGGGAGCGCCAGCGCGAGCAAGGCTCCGGCCAAGGCAGAGAAAACGAGAATGAGGGCGTGCACGGCTGCAAAGAACGGATAGAACGAGATGCCGTTCGGCATCAAAGGACACCGAAGAGGCGGAGGGCCGAAGCGACGAGAACCACGGCTAAAGTCCAGCGAATGAGCTCTCGAGCCCAACTCAGTCGAATCAAGTATCGAACCCCGATGCGCGCACCGATCGCTTGACCCAGCGCCAGCGCCAAGCCTGCATTCCAATCGAGGCGAGCGTCGAAAGAAAAAATCAAAAAAGGCGGTATGGTGAAGACCAAGGCCATAATCAACTTCAGCACATTGCTGTCGACCAAACTATACCGACTAAAAAGCACGAAAAATGCGAGCATAAACAAGCCGATTCCCATTTGAAGAAAGCCCGCGTAAATGCCCATCAACAAAAAACCAATCCACAAACCGGCAGTTTTCCGGGGGCCATTGGGGTCTGTGGCGCGATTCCAAACTTTTTTTCCCAAAAACAAAGTCGGAAAGAGCACGACCATCAAAATGCCGATCATCACCCTCATGGGTTCGTCGTCCACATAGAGCGCCAGCACTGCACCCGCAGTACTTCCGATCAGACCCGGGAGGTAAAAAAAACGACTTTCGCGCATCAAGCTCCGGGTTTTGTCGTCTCGCGGCAACGAGAGCACCGAAGTGAGCGTTTGCACCAAAACCCCGACGCGATTGGTGAGATTGGCTGCGGCCGCGGGCATTCCAAAAACAATGAGCAAGCTCAGAGTGATGCTGCTGCCGTTGCCCGCCAAGACATTGATGATGCCCGCCGCAAAGCCCCCCGCAATGAGCAGCAACCAGACTTCGACACCCCAGTCTGCGCTCATTCTCGACCGTATTTCCGCATAGACCAAATCAAGACCCCTGCCGAGATCAGAGCCGAAGCCGACCAAAACAGGGTTTTGTCGCCCATGGAGAAAATCAGCGAGCCCAAGGCAAACAAGGTGGAATACGCAAAGACCACCGCCGAAAACCAAGAGAGCAATAAGCCCGTTTGAAAGCGATTAGGGCCCAAACCACTGCCTTTCCACCAACCGTCGGGGCGGACGCGGCGGTAGAACTCGCCTAAAACATCAATCTGAGTGGGTCGGGTTCTAAAGGTGATTGCGAGCCAGACCACCGTGGTGAAGCCTACCGTAAAATAAAAACTGCCGTTTGCGCGGACGAACTCCGCCCCGAATCGAGGCTCGAGCCAAATTTTTGCTACGGCCAAAGCCACAAAAGGCGCGATGGTGGCACTGATCTCGCTCCATGCATTCACCCTCCACCAATACCAGCGCAAAATCAAGACCGAACCCAAGCCCGCTCCGCTCGCGATTAAGAATTGAGCAGCCTGATCGATGCTCCCGATGGCCGCGCTGACAGGCAATGCGAGCAACATCAAAAAAACCGTGGCAAGGCGCGTGGCCCGCACCAATTTAGAATCGCGCTCAGGGTCGTTCTTCGAAAGCATAAAGCGGCCGTAGACGTCGTTCGACAAATAGCCCGCGCCCCAGTTGAGCTGAGTGCTCATGGTGCTCATGTAGGCCGAGAGAAAAGCGACGAACAGCAGCCCTTTAAGCCCCGAAGGCAGGTGGTCTCGCATCATCAAAACATAGCCTTCGGCAGCGCGCGCGGTGCCAAAATCAGGGTAGACCACCAAGACACAGAGCCCGACAACAATCCACGGCCAGGGCCTCAAGGCATAATGCGCGACCTGAAAAAAGAGCGAACTGTACACCGCTCCCTTTTCGGATTCGACGCTCATCATTCGCTGAGAAATGTAGCCCCCGCCCCCCGGTTCATTTCCCGGATACCAACTGGCCCACCATTGCAGGGCGAAATAGCTCAAAAACGCCCCCAGCCCCAGACTAAATCCACCGGTGGCCGATTCGACAGTGGTCGTACCCCAGGTCGGGAAAAAATCGAATCTCCAGGCCGGCAGCTTCGCCTTCAAGCCCTCGATGCCCCCAACTTCGGGCAATCGGAGCGCCACGACGGCCAAAGCAATCGAACCCGCCATGGCGAGCGCAAACTGAAACGCATCGGTCACGGCCACGCCCATCAGACCCGACAAGGCGCTGTAGACCGCAGTAAACGCGAGCAAAAGCGCCAAGGCCATAAAGACTTGTTGATCGGGCCAACCGAAGAAGCCTTTGATCAAGGTGAACATGGCTCGATTGACCCAGGCCATCACGATGAGGTTGAGAAACCCCCCGAGATAGACAGCCTTGATGCCTCTGAGCCAGAGCGCTTCTCTGCCTCCATAGCGCAATTCGATGAGCTCGGGTTCAGTGAGCACCCCTGCTCGCTGCCAATAGCGCGCAAAGAAGAAGGTGGTGAGCATGCCGCCCACCAACATATTCCACCAAAGCCAATTGCCCGAAATCCCGTTTTGCGCCACGCGCTCAGCCACCCACAGAGGAGTGTCTGCGGCAAAGGTGGTCGCCACCATGCTGAGGCCGGCCAGCCACCAAGGCAAATTGCGCCCGCCGAGCAAGAAATCGCCCAAACTCTTGGACGCTGCTTTGCGAAACCAAGCCGCAATCAAGAGCGAGGCCAACAAATAGCCCCCAATAATGAGCAGATCGAGCGAGCTGAACGACATGCGCGGCAAGTTAATCCGCAGGCCGATCAATCGGTCGCTAACTTTGAGGCGTGAAAGAAATCGATTTCATCCAAGCATTGAAAACGAGCATTTCGGGTGGCCGAAGTTCGAAAAAGGCATCGTCGACCGGATTTTGGGCTCTGTGGGGGCTCGGAATCGCCGCGGTGGTCGGCTGTGCCCGCGAGCCGAAACAATCCGCGGTCGTCGAAGAGTTCGGTGTGCGCGCCACCGCCGAGCTCGGAGCCTACCCCATGGGTGCAGACAGCGCTTATCGGGTGCGGATTTCGTTTGAAAATAAAGGTAAAGCATCTGTTTTTGAGTGCATTACCAACCTAAAAGTGGGTGATGCGATTCACCGAGACACCACCGTTCATTCCATAGACAGCGCCGGCTCGGCGGGGTCTGAAATTGTATTTGCAGACGTACCCTATCATGCCCGAATTCAGGCCGAGGTCCAACTCGAACTCCATCCACAAGCCCTCTCCAAAACCGGAGAGCGATAAACCCGGAGAACTCGCGCTGGTCGCGAAAACGCTTTCGGGTTTAGAACAAGTCCTGGCCGACGAATTGCGCAAGCTCGGGGCACGCGAAGTCGAACCCCTCCGAAGAGCGGTGTCTTTTCGAGGCGACAAAGGCTTTGTGTACAAGGCCAATCTATGCTTGAGAAGCGCCTTGAGGGTGCTGCTCCCCTTTCTCGATTTTGAAGCACAGAACACCGACGAACTCTACCGAAGGGCGACCGATTTTGACTGGAGTTCTCTGTTGACTCCCGAATCGACCTTCGCCATTTCGTTTACCGTCAATTCCGAAGTTTTTACCCACGGGCAGTTTGCCGCTCAGCGACTCAAGGACGCGATTGTAGACCGAATTCGCAAGGATACGGGCGAGCGGCCGAGCGTAGACAAAGTGAAACCCGAGCTGCGCATCGACTTAATGATCGCGGGCAGTCGCGTGGTGATCTCGCTCGACAGCAGCGGCGATTCGCTGCACAGGCGCGGATACCGAACCGAGGCGGGCCTGGCTCCGCTCAACGAGGTCTTGGCGGCGGGCCTGTTGTTGCACACGGGTTGGAGGGGTGGAAAACCCTTGGTTGACCCTTTCTGCGGGGCCGGAACACTTGCGCTCGAAGCCGCCATGATTGCGCACGACATCCCGCCCGGTCTGTTCCGCAAAGACTTTGGATTTATGCGCTGGGGCGATTACGAACCCGAATTGTTCGAAACCATTCGCGGCTCGAAAATGGAGCGACTTCGCGACGTCCATGCTGAAATACACGGCTTCGACAACGATTTTCGGATGATTTCGAAGGCTATTTCCAACGCCAAAGATTCGAGCCTCGACGAATTTTGTCGCTTCGGTGTGGCCGATTTTTTTATCAGACAAGCCAATTCTGATATAACGGACGAGAACCCGGGTATTTTGGTGATGAATCCGCCTTACGGTGAGAAGCTCGAACTCAAAGACCATCGATTTTTTGAACACCTCGGAGATCGGCTCAAAAAAGAGTACGGAGGTTGGGAAGCCTGGCTTCTCTTGCCCGAAGAAGTCGGAAGCATAGGGCTGAAACCCGACCGCAAGTTGCGGGTTTTCAATGGGGACATTCCCTGTGTGTGGAGCCGCTACGAACTTTTTTCGGGGAGTCGAAATAGGCGTTACGAAAGCCGCCCAAAACCCTGAACTTCGGGCAAGCGTTTGGCTGATTAAGCAGCCCGCACTTTTGAACGATGAAGAGAATCGGAGTGTTTACCTCGGGCGGAGACTCGCCCGGTATGAATGCATGTCTGCGCGCCGCGGTGCGCACAGGGCTGAGCCGAGGGTTGGAAGTCTTTGGAATCTATCGCGGGTACGAGGGGATGATCGAAGGCGACATGATTCAGATGCAGTCTCAAGACGTCAGCAACATCCTCCAAAAAGGCGGAACCTTGCTCAAAACGGCGCGCAGCGAAGCCTTCAGAACGGTTGAAGGGCGGGCCAAAGCAGCGGCTCAACTGGCCAAGCACCAAATCGAAGGCCTGGTGGTGATCGGTGGAGACGGCTCGTTTAAAGGCGCCATGGCTTTGCATGCCGAGCAGGGAATTCGATGCATCGGTTGCCCGGGCACCATCGACAACGACCTCTTTGGCACCGACTACACCATTGGCTACGACACCGCCGTCAATACAGTGGTGCAGGCGGTCGACAAAATTCGCGACACGGCCAACTCGCACGATCGGCTGTTTATTGTGGAAGTGATGGGCAGAGACGCCGGGTTTATCGCTCTGCGCAGCGGCATTGCCACCGGAGCCGAGGCGGTGCTGATTCCCGAGACCAAGACCTACATCAACGAATTGATCGAATTGCTCGAACGCGGCTGGCAAAGGCACAAGTCGAGCGCCATCGTGATTGTGGCCGAGGGAGACGACGCAGGCGGCGCATACGAAGTCGCCGCCAAGGTGAAGGAAAAATTCAATCGCTACGACATTCGCGTCACGGTTTTGGGGCATCTGCAAAGAGGCGGGAGCCCGTCGGCCCTCGATCGAGTGATGGCGAGCCGCATGGGTCATGCCGCGGTAGACGCCTTGCTCTCCGGGCGAACGGGCGAGATGGTGGGAGTTCTCAACAACGAAATTGCCTACACCCCGTTTGACAAAGCCACAAAACACCACCTTGAAGTGAGCCCCCATCTGACCGAGCTCATTCAAATCCTTTCGACCTAAGTTCTTGCTTTGACCTGCGCCGATGTCTTGGTACCCGCACCCGTAGGTGGGTTGTTCACCTATCTCGTTCCCGAAAACGGGTTCGAGCAGGTCGAAGTGGGTCATTGGGTGGTCGTTCCCTTTGGAGTGAGCCGCCACGTGCTGGGGCTCATTTCGGCTTTGCGAACTCGGTCGGAACACGAACGAAGCTTAAAGCACCTCGCCGCACTCGCACACGAAACCCCGGCATCTGAAGAGTCTATCCGCTTTTGGAAGTGGGTGTCTGCATACTATATGTGCCATCCGGGCGAAGTCCTCATGGCCGTTTTGCCCGGTGGATTTCGAATTGAACACCGAAGTCGAATTCGGGCCATCCCGGTAGCAAGCCCCGTGTCGAGCCCCGAGCAATCGGAACTCGAACCCCCGTTGAGCCCGCAGGCGCTCAGGCTTTATCAATGGCTGCTCGAAGCGGGAGAAACCGAAGTGCGGACGCTGGAAAAGCACTTCGACTCTCAGCACATCAGCCTCTCTATCAAAGAACTGCTCGAAAATTCATGGGCTGAACTCGACGGCTTTTGGGATCGAAAAATTCCCGAGCGCATTCGCATCGTGGTGCGGAGAAATCCCGAAGCCGACCTCCATCTCTGGAACGCGATCGTCGATGCGCGAAAACCACCGAAGCAAGCCGAATTGCTCGAGTGGTTTGATCAAAACGAATCTCAGGACGGAATCGAACGTTCGGTATTGAATAAAAAGTTTAGTTCTTCGGCACTCAAAAGTTTGATCGACAAGGATCTGCTTCAAATCGAAAGCCTCAAATTTTCAGATTCTTTCGATGTTCAGAATTCCGGGCAGCCCCTTCAAGAATTGAGCTCGGCGCAACAAACGGCGCTCGATGGAGTGCGGAAGGGTTTTGGCGAACAAAAAACCGTTTTGCTCCACGGGGTCACGGCTTCGGGCAAGACCGAACTCTACGCCCATTTGATTCGAGACGCCTTTGAGCAAGGGCGATCGGCCTTGTTCTTGCTGCCTGAAATTGCACTTACGTCGCAGATGATCAGGCGAATGCAGCGCCTCTTCGGTTCAGAGGTGATGGCCTATCACAGCAAACTCTCCGAGCGCGAACGGCTCAATTGTTTTCGAAAAGTTTTGAAAGCCGATCGGCCTTTTTTAATCCTCGGCGCGCGCTCCGCACTGCTGCTGCCGTTTAAAAATCTCGGTTTGATCGTCGTGGACGAAGAACACGAAACTTCGTACAAACAAAACGACCCCGCTCCTCGATATCATGCGCGAGACAGCGCTTTGATGTTGGGCCGATTTCAGGCATGTCCTGTATTGCTGGGTTCGGCCACGCCTTCGCTCGAATCGATGATGCAGGCCCGAGAAGGCAAGTATGCTTATGTCGCACTTTCAGAGCGCTTTAACAAGCAAAAACTGCCGCGTATCAAACTCAGTCGATTCCGACCGAAAGCGCCCGGTGGTTCAGAAGCCGAGCACGCGGTCGGAGAAGAACTGATGAGTGCTTTAAACCATGCCATCGAGGGTGGAAGGCAGGCTTTGCTCTTTCAAAACCGCCGCGGATTTTCGCCTTATGTGCAATGCTCAGATTGTGGCGAGGTTCCGGGTTGTCCTCAATGCGATATCAGCCTGACCTTGCACCGTTCAAGCGGGCGATTGCGCTGTCATTATTGCGGGCATTCAGAGGCTTATCAGCAAGCCTGTACCCACTGCGGCTCGGTTGCGGTGCACTTTCGGGGCTTCGGAACCCAACGCCTCGAAGAAGAACTCGAAGAGCGAAAGCCCGACTGGCGAGTGGCTCGAATTGATCTCGACAGCACGCGAATCAAAAATGCGCTGAGCGAGGTCCTCGATGCTTTTGAGTCGGGAGAACTCGACCTGCTTGTGGGGACACAAATGGTTACCAAAGGACTGGATTTCAAGAATGTAGCTATAGTCGGAGTCGTTGATGCGGACGCCCTGATGCGGCAGCCCGACTTTAGAGCCGAAGAGCGCAGTTTCCAGCTTTTGGCACAGGTAGCGGGGCGAGCGGGGCGCGGAGAAGGCGAGGGAATGGTTTTAATTCAAACGGCAAACCCCGAATTCGATTTGTACAAAGACCTGAGAGATGGAGATTTCGAAGCCGTCTACCGGCGTTTGCTCTACCGGCGGCAACTCTTTCGCTATCCGCCCTTTAGCAGGCTCATTCGAATCTTGCTGCTCCATCGCGATCCCGAGAGTGTGGAGCGCGCGGCGCGCAGCCTAGCCCCTCCCTTGAAGGCTTCGTTCGGAGAGGATCTATTGGGCCCCGAAACGCCATCGATTGCCCGCTTGCGCGGAATGCATCAGCGGCAATTCCTGCTTAAGATTGACAGAGAAATTGCGCCGAGCACTTCAAAAAACAAACTCGCCTTGATCCTCGAATCGGCTTCACGACAGCCCGAAATGAAGGGCGTTCGCGTGATTGTGGACGTAGACCCTTGAAGGATCGGCCCATGTTTTTATCAACGCATTGAAGACAACTCGCAGATTCCATGCGAGAGAAGATGCAAAATGCGGGCTTATTTTGGACCTCAGAAACTGAACGACAGAACATCGATTTCCCTAGACTCACAACCCCCTCAAAAAAGACTCATGGCCAGCATCACCTTGAAAGGAACCCCACTGAGAACTTCAGGCGAATTGCCCGCTGTAGGCAGCATGGCACCCGAAGCGCATTTTACGGCCGTCGATCTCAGCGATTTCAAGCTTTCAGATCACCGCGGTAAAAAAGTGGTGATGAACATTTTCCCGAGCATCAATACGGGGGTTTGCGCCGCATCGGTTCGCCGGTTTAACGAAGAAGCTGCGGGGCTCGAAGACACCACCGTGTTGTGTATCAGCATCGACCTGCCTTTTGCACAGAAGAGTTTCTGCGGAGCCGAAGGCATTGAAAACGTGGTGATGGGCAGCCCGATTCGCCCCGGAAACACTTTTGCGTCAGACTATGGCCTCACCATTCTCGACGGAATCTTTGCGGGTTTACTTTCTCGCGCCGTGGTAGTGATCGATGCCGACGGAAAGGTGATCTACACCGAACAGGTGCCCGAAATCGCCCAAGAGCCCGACTACAACAAGGCTTTGGCTGCGCTCTGAAGAATCGAGTGAGGATTGAATAAAGTCCTTTTGACCGGTTTGTTCGCTCGGGGTAAGGACTTGTTCGGGCAACTCCGGTGGTCGGATACACAGGTTGTTTGCGCCCAATCTCCGAAGTTTGAGCGATGAAGGCGTGGTACACCCTCAAATGCTTGTGTTCCGGAAGCTCTGGTCGCGCCTTGGCGGTTTTCGCATTTTTTTGGGCTGAACAACTCATAGCCAAAGAATTCCCAGACCGACTTCGCCTCAACAACGGAGACGAGATTCGCTGCGAAATCAAAAGCCTCAGCAAAGGCGTTTTGACGGTCGAGACCGAATACAGCGATTCGGATTTTAAAGTGGAGTGGGAGCGCGTGCGCGGCCTAAACAGCGCTCGTATGTTCAGCATTACCCTGAGTTCGGGAGAGCGGCTGCGCGCAAGTCTAAACAGCACGGCCAACGACTCGGTCAATTTGCTCGATCAAACAGGGCTGATTCGCAAAGTCCAAATCGAAGAGGTCGTGGCGCTTCAAAAGATTGAAAGCGGCTTTTGGGATCGATTGACTGCCTCTGTCGACCTCGGTTTCAGCTATGCCAAGAACAACAATCTATCGCAATACAGCGCGCGAATGGTGCTGGGATACAGAGCCGAGACTTGGTTCACCGAGCTCAACTACAGCGAGGTCCGATCGAGTCAGAACGATGTGGGCAATGTTTTTCGAACCGAAACCAAGGCCAATTACGTGTACTTGCTCCCCGACGACTGGTATGCCACCTCTCAGCTCAGTTTCCTTTCGAACAGCGAACAATTGCTCGACCTTCGAACGACCATAAAATTCGGAGCGGGCAAGTTCTTGATTCACACCAATCAGATGTATTGGGGGTTGGGAATCGGTCTGGCCTACAACCAAGAGGAATATGCAGGCGATGCCGGCAACGATCGCAAGTCATCTGAAGCGTATTTCGGCAGCGATTTGAATATGTTCGACACCGGCGACCTCAGCCTGCACGCTACCGCCACGGCCTACCCCAGCCTTACCGAAAGCGACCGAGTTCGGATAGACGGCAGTTTTGACCTCAAATACGATTTGCCGCTCGACTTCTACATCGGTTTGGGCTTTTCGCTCAACTACGACAATCAGCCCGCCGTAGTCAATGGAGTCCGCGGGGCAGAAACCGACTACGTCACCCAACTCAATTTTGGTTGGGAACTGTAATCGCGAGCCCGGGCAAACTCAAGCAGTCGTAAAATTGAGACGGTACAGATCGCGCACAATTCCGTCGCTCAAACCCACTTTAGGGACGAACATTTTCAGGCTTCCGGCCCATTCCATGGCGCTGACGTAAATCTTACAGGCCGGGACAATTACATCGGCCCGGTCGGTGTTCAAATCGAGTCTTTTGACGAGCTCGTCCGGGGTAAAACGCTGTAAGAAAACATATTGAGCCTCCAAATAGTCGCGGCTCAGCGGAACGCCGGGCGCTTTGCCCGACATTTTGAACAAGCGGTTGATGTTTCCACCCGAGCCAATCATCGCCACTTCATCGATGCCCGCAACGGCTTCTTTGAGCCATTCGCGCATGGCTTTCCATTCGCTTTTGGAGTCGGTGCCTTGGAGGAGCCTCAACGTCCCGATGGTGAAACTCCGGCTGGCCACCGGTTGCCCGTCGTTCAGCAGGGTAAACTCAGTGCTGCCGCCCCCCACATCCATGTACAAAAACGCGTCTTCTTCGGTCTTGAAATCTCTGAGAACATCGGTTGTAAAGAGCAGGCGCGCCTCTTCGAGCCCATCGACGATATCGATTCGAATGCCTGTGTTTTCTTCGACATTGGCAACAACTTCGGCTCCATTCTCGGCTTCGCGCAAAGCGCTGGTGGCACAGGCGCGGCACAGTTCGACGCCGTTTACCTTGAGAATGCGGTCAAACGCTTCCATGCCCCACAAAAGGCGCTCTATGTTGCGCTTGGAGATCTTCTTTTTGAGAAAAGCGTCCTCGCCGAGGCGAATCGGCAGGCGGGTGAGTGAGGACTTCTTAAAAAGCACATCCCCGCGGTCGGGTATGGCATTGGCGACCAGCAGCCGAACGGAGTTCGAACCAATGTCGATTCCCCCTAATCGAATAATCTTCACGGCGCTGTGTGTTTAGAGTTCAAAGGTACCAACTGCCCGCGCGAACAGTGTGATGGCAATGAACAAAACCCGCGACAAGCCAGAGATGGATAGGTATTGAAGCGCAAACAAACTGCAGCAGTCGAGCGCCCATCGCGAGCACATTTCAAAAACTCAGTCCTCTTTAGGTTTCTTACCCTTGAAATGCGCGTACAGCTCCATTTGACTCCGGTGTTCGCGTCCATCCACCCCTCGATAGGGATTGTCGTTTTGAAAGGTGTGAACCCGAGCCTTTACGTTGTCGCTCCAAATAATTCGGAACTGCTCCGACAAATCGCGCTGAATTCTCTTGTTGTAAATAGGGACGGTCACTTCGACGCGATAATCGAGATTTCGCTTCATCAAATCGGCCGAACCGATAAAAAAGCGCGACTGTCCGCCATTCTCAAAAATGAACAAGCGCGTGTGCTCCAAATAGCGGTCGACGATTGAAATGGCATCGATATTGTCGCTCAAACCGGGAATGCCCGGAATCAAAGAGCAAATGCCCCGAACGATGAGTTTAATTTCAACCCCGTAGGCGCTCGCCTCGTACAGTTTATCAATCAGCTCCTCGTCTGAAAGGCTGTTCATCTTCATCCAAATACGCGCGGGATTGCCGCTCTTGGCCTGAGCGATTTCTTGATCGATAAGCTTCGAAATGGCCCCCCGCGTAAAATGAGGAGAAACAATGAGATGATCGTAATTCTGAACCCGATAATTCGCTTCAAAAAACTCGAACAAACGCGCCAAGTCTTTGGTGATGCGCTTGTCTGAAGTAAACAAGTGGTAATCGGTATAAATCCGCGAAGTGCTCTCGTTCAAATTGCCCGTACCCACGGCTGCATAATCGCGCAGTTTTCCGTCTTCGCGCCGAGAAATCAAACACACTTTTGAATGCACTTTGAGGCCGTTCACCCCAAAGATGACCCTCACCCCTTCTTGCCGCAATTCTTGAGTCCACCGAATGTTGGCCTCTTCGTCGAAGCGCGCCTGGAGCTCGATCACCACGGTGACACTTTTGCCGTTTTTAGCCGCGTTGATCAGAGCAGAAATAATTCTCGATTTCTCGGCCAATCGATAGAGCGTAATTCGAATCGAAAGCACATCAGGGTCGAGCGCCGCTTCGCGCAAAAAGCGGATGTAATGCGAAAAGGTGTGATAGGGCGTGCAAAGCAGGATATCCCTCTTGCGAATCACGCGAAAATGGCTCTTTTCGAGATCGAGTTGAGGATGGTTGATCGGCTCAATTCGAGGATATTCGAGCTCGGGACCGCCGACGTTGGGGAACTTGATGTAGTCTCGTTTGTTGTGATAACGCCCCCCGGGCAAAAGGCTGTCGTTGGGGTCCAAATCGACCCTTCGGACGATGTATTCGAGCAGATCGGCGGGTATCTCCTGATCGAACACCAAGCGCACCGGGTCGCCCGTTCGCCGATTGCGCAAACTTCGACTCACTTTGTCGATAAACGACCGGCTCAAATCGTTGTCGATATCGAGCTCGGCATCTCGGGTAATTTTTATGGTGTACGCCGAGACTTCTTCAAAGTCGAAAATGAAGAAAATGTATCGAAGATTATACCGAATGAGGTCCTCCAAATACATAATATACCGCTTGCCGTATTTGGGCAATTCGATAAAGCGACCGATGAGATCGGTAGGCACTTCGATGAGCGCGTATTTGGGCTGTCGCTCGTCTGAGCGGCGCGTCATTTTAATGGCGAGATAAATCGAGCGGTCTTTCAACTCGGGGAGCCGATCGAGGCCGTCGATGAGCAAGGTGAAGACCGCGGGGCTCACTTTGTCTATAAAAAACTGACGGACAAACTCTTGCTGGCCTTTTGTGAGCTCAGTTTCGCTCGGAATCACAATGTCTTCGAGCTCGAGGAGTCTCACCAACTCGTCGTGAATCGCTTGACCCCACTCTTGTTGGCGCTGAACCTCGTCTGTAATTTCGTGCAGCAATTCTTCGGGCAAATACCCCCCTAACTCTTTGCGCGCTTTTTCGCCCATCACTCCCATGCGCTTGATGCTGGCGTAGCGAACTCTAAAGAATTCGTCGAGATTGTTCGAGAAGATGCCCAAAAATCGCCAGCGCTCAATCAGAGGAACTCGCGGATCGGCGGCTTCTTGCAACACGCGTCCGTTGAACCGCAACCAGCTCAGATCGCGGTTGATAATTCTGCGCTTGTTCGAATTCACGGCTGTATGCGTCTGCGCTTGGGGTAATCAAAAAAGACCAGTTCGGCGCGGTCGTCGAGCGCGGCCCAAGAATCGATGTCAAACCTCAAGCAAGCCACCCCCGTGGTCGGCACATTGTCGATGTGATGCGCAATGCACTGATTTACAAAGGTGGTAATGGCCGGATTGTGGCCGAAGACCATGGCCGAATCGACCGAATCAGGGATCGATCGAGCGTGTTTCGCCAAATCGTCGGGACGGCATTCGTAGAGGGCAGGAACGATTTCGATATCGTTGAAGGCGTAGTTCATTTCGCGTGCGAAAATCAGGGCGGTATGAAGTGCGCGAGTCGCGGGGCTGGAATACATCCGCATGGGGACCTCTCTTTGACGCACCAAGTGCTGAGAAGTTTCGTAGGCGTCGGTTATTCCGCGGCCTTTGAGGGGTCGATCCATGTCGTGAACCCCGTCGTGGTCCCAACTGGATTTGGCGTGGCGCACCAAATAGAGCTTCTTCAAGGTAAACCTCTCTGTTTGGCGGGGAAATTAAGCCAATTCAAGCGTATCGAAAGAAATTCTAGTCCAAAAGGCCCAATGCTCATGTTCGCTTAACCCGAACTTCACAATTCACGCTTGGCTCGATCCCAAAGTTGGTTCAACTCGTCAAAACTGAGGCCGTGAAGTGCTCTCGATTCCGACTCGGCCAAGGCTTCCATCTTTTTGAAGCGTGCGATAAATTTCTTGTTGGTTCGCTCCAGCGCAGCGTCGGGTTCTACGCCGATCCAACGCGCATAATTGACCCAAGAAAAGAGAACATCGCCCAATTCGCCTTCGATTTCGTCTCGATTTCCGGTCAAAATCGCTTCTTTGAGTTCCAATTGTTCTTCGAGCACTTTGTCGTAAACCTCAGCCTCGGCTTTCCAGTCAAAGCCCACGCCTTTGGCCTTGTCTTGTATGCGATAGGCTTTGACCAAGGCGGGCAGCGAACGAGGCACCCCTTCGAGCACCGAGCGCTTGCCCTCGCCGAGTTTGATTTTTTCCCAGTTCGATTTCACCTCGTCGGTACCTGAAACTTCGGTGTTTCCGTAAATATGAGGATGCCGCCGCACGAGTTTTTCGTTGAGCGAAGTCAGCACATCTGCGATGTCGAAGGCCTGAGTTTCTGAAGCGATTCGCGCGTAAAAAACGAGGTGGAGCAGCACATCGCCCACTTCTTTTTTGAGCTCGAGCATGTCTTTGTCGAGAATGGCGTCGCCCAGTTCGTAGGTCTCTTCAATGGTGAGGTGACGCAGGCTTTCAAGGGTCTGTTCTCGATCCCAAGGACAGCCCTCGCGCAGCTCGTCCATAATCGTGAGCAACCGATCGAATGCTTCGAGCGCCTGTGCTCTGCGCGGGTTCATTCTTCTTCGCGATCCGAAGCTTCGATTTCCGCTTCAACTTCTTCGTCCGGCAGCTCAGAGACATGCTCCTGAACCGTTTCCGCCTCAACTTCGGCGGGAGCCTGCGTTCCGTTTGCACGAAACTCTTCGTACCAACGAATCACTTTGCGCACATCGGATGCATAGACCTTTTGGCGGTCGAAATCGGGCAACACTTTCTCAAAAAACCCAAACAACTCTTCGGGACTTGCCTTGACCCCAGGCATGGGAATATCTTGAGCAGCAATCGATTCGAAGACCTCCGCCAAGGGTTTTTCCTTGTCTGAGGTGTAGATCGCAATGTCTCGGAGCGCACTCACTTTGGCCGAAGCACCGATCACTTGTCGGCGTCCGTCTGAAAGCGACTCAACTAAGGCGCCGCTCTTTCCCTGTCCGACGATCCGGAACAAACCGGGCTTTCCACCTACGGCGATCAATCCGTCCAAAGGGTTCGCCTCTTTCTTTTCTTCTTGCATGGTGTTGTATTCGTTCCAATGGTGAAATTATGACAAATCGAATCGCAAAATTTTGCGATTAAACCGCGCCATTATCGCGACGCCTCCACCCTCGGGGCCTTTTCGGCGGCTTGGCGTTCAAAGCGGCGAATGGTCTCGATGGCCGAGGTATCTATTCGAATTAAATCGAGCTGTTCGCGCACCAAAGGAGCGAGCGAATGGTCGGGATACTTGTTTAAAAAATCGGTGTAGGCCTCTGCCGCCGGCTGGCGTTGCTCCACATCGACCTCCCAGGTCAAGGCCTCGTTGAACTTGGCCTCAGGTGCCAATCGGTGATCGGCATAACGCGTGGCGAGCAAGCGGAAATGTTCCACCGCCCTCAAGCCTTCGCCGGGAATGTTGCGATAGAGCAAACCCGCTTTAAACAGAAACTCGGCGCAGGCCGTGTCTTGGGGTTCTTCGTCGGCCAGTTTTCGATAAGCCCGCGCCAAAGCCCTGATGCGCGCAGTATCGGACAAATTTCGCAGCACCTCGGCTTCCATTTCGCCAAGTCGCTCCACCTGCCGGTCTCGCGTATTTTGGGGATCGCAGGACGCGATTCCATACAGAATAAAGGTGAATACCAAAAAGCCTGCGAACTTCTTCATTTTGCTTCCGGAAAACGCATTTTGTAGGCCACGTCGATCTGACCCTTCGCGATCTTCCCCAGCCTGCCCTTGAGCAATTGCCGGCGAAACGCGCTGATTCGATCGGTGAACAACACCCCTTCGATGTGGTCGTATTCGTGTTGTATGATGCGCGCTTTTAAACCGCTGAACTCTTCCTCGCGAACCACCCGAGTTTCGTCTTCGTATCGAAGTTTGATATTCGGCATGCGCATTATGTCTTCGTGAATGTCCGGAATCGATAAACAGCCTTCGTTATACGACCAAGGCTCGCCGTTTTCGTCGATCAATTGCGGATTGATAAAGGCCTGCTTAAAATCCTTCAGATCCTGCCGATCAGGCTGTTCGGTATCTTCAGAAAACGGGCGACCATCGACGACGAAAATGCGCAAACTCATCCCCACCTGAGGCGCGGCCAAGCCAACCCCTCCGGCAGCGTACATGGTTTCGAACAGATTCGAGATGAGCACATCGAGTTCGGCATAATCCGGCGCCAAAACCCCGGCTTTTTTCTTCAAAACCGGATCGCCGTAGGCAACGATAGGATATATCATACCGCAAAGGTAAGAAGGGCACGCAGGGGCTGTGACTGGACAAGTGGTGCGATATTTGCGCCCCATGTCGGCCGCCTCTCATCCCTTGCTCAAGCAGTATCTCGACCATCCGGGTCTCGAACTGCCCAAGAGCGCCCAAGCCGTCGGCCTGCATCGCTTGGTCGGTTCGCAGGCATCTTTGGTCGCCGCCGCACTTTTTGAACGCTCCGGCCGACCCGCACTATTCGTTCTAAGCGAACGAGAGCAAGCCGCCTATTTTCTCAACGACTTAGAGGGTCTGCTCGGTTCGGAGCGCGTTTTGTTCTATCCCGCCAGCTATCGAAGACCCTACGAACTCGAAGAAACCGACAACGCCAATGTGTTGATGCGCGCCGAAGTGCTCAACGTGCTGGCGAGCTCAAAAAAGCAATTTGCCCTCGTCACCTATTGGGAAGCGCTCTTCGAAAAAGTACTCAAGTCGTCAGACATCGAATCTTCGAGTTTGCAGCTTCGATTGCGCGACAAAATCGGGCTCGAACTCTTGCGCGAAACCCTCAACGAATTTGGTTTTGAACACTCTGAAACCGTGGTGGAACCGGGGCAATTCTCGATACGCGGAGGAATTGTAGACGTATTCTCTTTCGCCCATGCCCTCCCCTGCCGAATCGAGTTTGACGACTTAGAGGTGGAAAGCATTCGCCGCTTCGACATTGAAACGCAGCTGAGCGTCGAGCTCATCTCTGAAATGGTGATTTTCTCGAATCCCGAGGACAAAAGCCGAGACGAAATTCGCCAGCCTCTGACCGACTCCCTTTTGCCCGAAAGTTGGCTTTGGGTTGAAGACCCTCAGGCCGGGCTGGCGAAACTCGACAAACTCTACGAGCAAGCATCGACGGCCTATGCCGCCATAAACAGCCCCATTCGCCGCTTGCCTCCCGAGCGCCTGTACGCCACATCTTCTGAATTGCGACTGGAACGTTTTGCGCGTTTGCTGCACCCCGAAACCGGTGGCATCGACTTCAAAGGCACGCCCCAGCCGAGCTTCAACAAACAATTCGACTTGCTGGCGCAGAAATTTGACGAACTCAAGATTCGCGGTTTTTCGACCCATTTGGTGTGCGCCGGCCAAAAACAACTCGAGCGCTTTGAGGCGATATTTCGCGATTTGGGCGAAAAACTCGAATACCAGCCCCTGCTCGGAAGTCTGCACGCGGGTTTTATTGACGACCGCATCAAAATCGCGGTTTTTACAGACCACCAGATCTTTGAGCGCTATCACCGATTTAAGCTTAAAACGGGCTTCGAAAAGCAGAAAGCGCTTACGCTTCAAGAACTTACAGCGCTTGAATACGGCGACTTCATCACCCATATCGACCACGGGGTCGGGCGTTTTGCGGGACTTCAGAAAATCGACAACAGCGGAAAGCTTCAAGAAGCTATAAAACTGATTTACAAAGACAACGACGTTCTGTATATCAGCATCCACTCGCTTCACAAAATCGCGCGGTTTACGGGCAAGGAAGGGATGGCGCCTTCGCTTCACAAGCTCGGCAGTGGTGCCTGGAACAAGCTCAAAGCCAAGACCAAATCGAAGGTCCGCGAAATGGCCTTCGACTTGATCGCACTCTATGCCAAGCGAAAAGCAGCGCAGGGTTTTGCGTTTAAACCCGACACCTACTTGCAGCACGAGTTGGAGGCGAGCTTTATTTACGAAGACACCCCCGACCAAATCAAAGCGACGGCCGATGTCAAGGCCGATATGGAAAAACCCACGCCCATGGACCGCTTGGTGTGCGGAGACGTAGGCTTTGGGAAGACTGAAATCGCCATTCGCGCCGCGTTTAAAGCCGTAACCGATGGCAAACAGGTGGCCGTTTTGGTGCCGACCACCCTGCTGGCCTTTCAGCACTACAAGACGTTCAGCGAACGGCTTCGAGAGTTTCCGTGCACAGTCGATTATCTCAATCGATTCAAGACCGCCAAACAGCAAAGAGACACCCTCGACAAGCTCAAAGAAGGGCGGATCGACATTATGATTGGCACCCATCGACTTGTAGCCAAAGATGTGATCTTTAAAGATTTGGGCTTGATGATTATCGACGAAGAGCAGAAGTTCGGGGTTTCGGTAAAAGACAAGCTCAAGACGATCAAGGTGAATGTGGATACGCTCACTCTGACCGCGACGCCGATTCCGCGAACTTTGCAGTTTTCGTTGATGGCGGCTCGCGATTTGAGCGTGATGACCACCCCACCGCCCAACAGGCAGCCCATCGAAACGCGGATTATTCAACTCGACGAGGCGGAGATTCGCGATGCCATTGCCTCAGAACTCGACCGCGGTGGGCAAGTGTTCTTCGTGCACAATCGAATTGAAAGCCTGCCTTTGATTTCGGGTATGATTCAGCGTTTGGTGCCCGATGCTCGCGTGCGAACAGGGCACGGACAGATGGACGGCAATGCGCTGGAAGAGTTGATGCTCGACTTCATTGAAGGGCATTTTGACGTGCTGGTTTCGACCACGATTGTCGAGAACGGAATCGACGTGCCGAACGCAAATACCATCTTGATCGATCAAGCACAGAACTTCGGAATGGCCGATTTGCACCAAATGCGCGGACGAGTGGGCCGGAGCAACCGAAAGGCGCACTGCTTTTTAATCGCGCCCCCTTCATCTGTGCTCACCGACGAAGCGCGGAAAAGGCTTCGAGCCCTCGAGCAATTCAGCGATTTGGGAAGTGGTTTTTCGATTGCGATGCGCGACCTCGAAATTCGTGGAGCAGGCGATCTTTTGGGAGCCGATCAGAGCGGATTCATCGCAGAAATGGGCTTCGAAACCTATCAAAAGATTTTGGCCGAAGCGGTAGACGAGCTCAAGGAAAACGAGTATAAAGATCTCTATGCCCACGAGCGACGAGAGCTTCATCCGATTGATACCCAGCTCGACACAGATCTCGAAATTCTGATTCCCGACGAGTACGTCAATCAAACCGAAGAGCGCTTGCGGCTCTATCAGACCTTGGACAGCATTGAAGATGAACAGGGTTTGGCGCGTTTTGAGGCAGAACTGACCGATCGCTTTGGCGCGTGCCCCCCTCCGGTTCAAGAACTTATAGATTCGATGCGGCTGCGGATGTTGGGCGGAACCCTCGGGTTCGAAAAAATCATTTTAAAGCAGTGCAAGTTTATCGGGCAGTTTGTGGGAGACCCTGCGCATGAGTTTTACCAAGGCCCTGTATTTCAACGAATTCTCGAATCACTCCGCCACAGTCGAAAGGCGGAAATGAAGGAGCGCAATGGGCGGCTTTCTCTTTCGGTGCCCGACATTTGCTCGGTGGTCGAAGCCAAAGAATTGTTGATGGGCTGGATTCCGGAGAGCGAAGTGGCCTCGGTTTAAACAGAGTTATTTTTTTGATTTTATGATGAATAGATCGTCTTGGTTTGCGGCGGTTCGAACCGATCTCGAAGGCTTGAAAAAGCGCTTGGCCGAGTCGTTTTATTATGTCGAAAACGACGATTTACAAAGGCGGCCTTCTCCGGGAAAATGGACCGCTTTGGAGTGCTTGGAGCATTTGACCTTGGTAAACGAGTCTTACGCAAAAAATATTCGGACCGCCATAGACCGAGCTCGTCCGTCGAACGAGACGCGGTTTCGAGCGGGAGTTCTCGGGGGGTATTTGATTCGAGCCAACAAGCCGCGCGAGCAGGGCAAGATTCCTATGCCCATGAAGACGATGAAGGCATACGATCCACAACCAAATCGACGTGCCCAAGCCGTGTTTGAGGATTTTGAACGCAGCCTCGACGCACTTTTGATCTTGCTCGATCGGGCCAAAGACTACGACCTCCACCAGTCGGTATTGACCTTGATGCCCCCGCTGCGCATTCGCTTGGGCTCGGCCTTTTTGGTCCTCACCGCGCACATGGAACGCCATCTGCTCCAAGCCGAACGGGCGGTGCGGGGGTAGAATTGTCGGGGAAAAAGGCGTTTTAGAAGGCCTGAGGCGGTGTTCGAAGAACATCGATAACCGTCAGGATGATCAATGAACGCTTTCTAATTCGTTAGAAAACACGAGTATATCGAGACAAGGAAAAACTGCGCACATCTTGAAATTCAATCGATCCCATTTCCGGAAATCGTGCGAGCAGAGAAAAAAGTCCGTCTACACGTCGAACAAACCATTTTGCTGCAACTGAACCCAATTCCCGATGTAGTCTCTCTTCTATTATTTCAATATCCCGAACGGCTCTTGGAGTGAGCTCTACCCTCACTGCAAACGCTGCTTCACCACTTCCCAATCCGTTAAATTCGCATCTTCCAAGGACTCTTCCAAGGCGGCGTAGATCGTCTTTTTTTGTTCTTCGCTCAAGCGGTCCCAAACACCCCCTTCCGAATGCCGCAACTGCTCAGACAACAGGGTCTTCAGCAAGTGTAAAAAGGATTCACTTTTGACGTGAACCAACAATTCCTGCACCTCCGATCTTAAGTGAACCAGATTCATGGCGATCCTTTTGTTTTTCAAATGTACGAATATCCTTATTTATTCGAAAATACAGCTCGACAAGCCGTTCCCCTCCTAGGTCTTACCAATTCAGACGTTTAGGCATTCGCCATCCATTCTCAAATGCGAGAAATCAATCCACGGATGGCCCGAATCAGCGCGGGGCATCGATCGTCCCTGTCTGTCCCTATTGCCCTTTTTGAATCGAATCGATTTGATGGAGATGGCGCAGGTTGTGGTTAATCAGAAAGTGAAACACATCGCCGAGTTTCAAACGGATCAAGGGCGACAAGGAGGTTTGAATGCGGATTCGGTTCAGCGAAACCCGAGCCGATCGATCCATCAATTGCTGCAAAGTATTGTGCTGATCTTCAAATCGTTTCAGAACCGTTCCCGGCACCAGCGCCTCTGTGGGGGTCATCATCGGTGCTGTTTTCATGGAAGCCGAGCCCCCGGGGAGAATCATCTTAGAGAAGTAGACTCCCAGCCAACCCGATTTGAAATCAGCATCAGCGGCAAAAGCCTTATGCTCCAGAGACCAAGCGATCTTGGGAAGGTAAAAATCTCCGTATCGATTCAAGTGTTCGAGACATTCGAGTGCATTCCAAGAGCCTTCTCGCGGGCGTACCATAAGCTGGGACGGTTCCCAGGTGCGAATTTGATCGAACTTTTGCCAGTTCTTTTCGTGGCTTTTAATGACGAATGCCAGCCATTCAAACGAGGTCATACGCGGGGTTTTATGCAAAATTCGCGGCCGGACACTTGGCGGAACTTGATCTAAATCAAGACTTTTGAACCCGCGAAAGCGTTTCAGGCGTCATACGCAAATAATTGGCGATATGTCGTCTGGGGATTTCTTGGAACAGCGCAGGACTTCTTTCCAAGACGCGCAAGTACCGCTCTTTGGGCGACGCGGTGAGCAAATCCCGCTCGCGTTCTAACTGTTGAACGACCAAGCCCTCCAAAACTCCGCTCCACCACTGCCTGAATTCGTCGCTGAGGAAAAGCGCGTCCATTCTGTGTTTAGGAATGATGTGCACCTTGGTTTTTTTGAGTGCTTGTATGAAGTATTGAGAAGCTTTGCCGGTGAGAAAGGAATCGAGCGCCAAGACGATGTTTCCTCGGTATGCCAAGCGAACGGTCTGCTCTTCGGAATGATCCAAAAAATAGATACGAAGACTGCCGCTTTCTACCAAGTACAACCGCTCGTCTATTTCCCCAGCTTGCAATAGGTAGTCGTTTCGCTGAAGCGCGAGATGGGTGTCAGAAAGCTCCAAGAGCTTTACAGATATTGTACGATGCGAACTTTCCACTCTCTGAATTATACATGTTTGGAGAGCGGTAAATATCTGCTAATTCAAAATTCCAGTCGATTCCAAAATTGATCAATTTACTGAATCACATCCTGTGGAGAAATACTCAAAGTCTAAAACAGGCTTTCTGCTCATTGCCGGAACAATTGAACTCCGCTTTAAGACGGCGCTACATTTTTTGAGATTCGCTCGCTCATGATTGCGCCCATCTTCTTTGATTAGTGTATTCCCACCGGCGATGCCAGCGGTGGAACACTGTTCGCGAATGTGGCAATGGTCAAGAGAAAACTGCTGTCCTTCTGAGCCTCGACACTGTGACTCTCGCCGCGTTTTAAATCGATCCAGTCTCCCTTGTCCAACTGAACAGACTGCTCATCTACGCGAAAAATGATGCTTCCGCGCAAAACCAACAGACTCATGGGTCCTTGAGCCCGATGAGGTTTGAGCTCGGCTCCACAGCGCATGATACCCAGGCGAACCTTTACAGTTTCAGAACCTGACAATGCGATAAACTTCTTATCCAATTTCGCGCGTTCCATATCGCTCCACCCTTCATGGATCACATCCTCCAAATTTGTCTTTATGAGGAGGCCCTGTCCGACGTGTGCACCGGGTCGATGGTTTTTCTCCGGACTCGCCTCTGGTGAATCTGCCGAGTTCGATCTAGCCTTATACCGCAATTGTTCAACTATTCTCGATGTCTCAGGATCTGACGAGATTCCATAGCCGTTGACCAAAAGACCTTTTACTCCGTGTTTCTTCGATGAAATGGCGTACAAAATAGACTGATAATCGGGATCAGAAGGTCCTTCAAAGCGATAAATCTTATCAATTTCAAAATCTTCGGTAACGAGCGCCAAATCGACCTTTTGGGTCGTGCCGCATTCTTTTTTGATATTGAAATCGTGCGTGTAGCCAGTCTCTCTGAGTCCGTTGATCGTTTCAGATAAGCTACCGAAATTCTCACTTAATGGATCAGTTTTCATCCTCACAATATAGTCAATAAAATCAACCGATCCAAAATATAGTTATGCGATATTCGATACATTTTGTACACGAATGTCACTTTTTTTGAGCGCAATTTTTAATAGAATTTCAGTTGAATTTCTTCAATCCTTATAAATGATTCTTTTGACGAAATCGCCTGGTCTTAAGAGAAGCCGACAGCTTCGGCTTTCCGGTTTCTTGAAGAAACCTGCGTTTCGCCTTCGCTTTTCTTTCGGGTCGCGCAGTCCATTCCACCGGACTACGACTCAAACCGCGCCCTGCGATTCTCAGAAGCCATTGAAACAATTTCGGCAATGCGCTTCGAGCGCGTTTCCGGCCGTTTAGCAAACGCAATCCATTCGAGATGAGCCCGTTTTACAGTGCGAGGAAAAGCCTCCCAATAAACTCGGGCTTGAGGAAGGAGGGCAAAAGCCTCTTCGAGATCTTCGGGCGCGATGAGCTCTTCTACTGCGTCGAGCAAAGTCCAACTGCCGAGGGCTTTAGCTCGTTCAATGGACGCCCAGCCCGCGGGCTGCATCCGCCCTTCGGCGATCACCCGCTCTAATTTTTCCTTGTTGACCTTGCTCCATGCGCTCTGGGGCTTGCGCGGAGCAAAGTATTGAATATAAGACAGATCGTCTCTTTTGTTGGGCACACTGTCGATCCACCCCCAGCACAAGGCCTCGTCGACCGCTTCAGAATAGTAGATCGAGGGTTGACCCGAATCCTTTTTGAACATCACCAACCAACACCCTTGTGCGCTTGCGTGATTCAAGGCCAGCCACTGCCGCCAGGCGGCTACATCGGGCGCTGCCAAGGCGGGCTTGCCCCGATAATCGGGATACGAAACAAAGGCTTCTGCTTTTGTGGCTTCCATTATGAATTCTGCGTTCCCCAATCGGATTGTCGCGCAATTTCTTCAAAAAATAGCACGCGATCCTCGAGGGTGGGATCGAACAGAAACGGTCGAACATCGGCAGCCATATCGGGCATCGACAATTGGGCACAATGGGTCAAAAGGCGTTCCTTTAATGATGCCACTGAGTGAATTCCCGTCTTGAGCTCGAGAAAATCCCAATCGGGAGAAACCCCTCGGCTCAGTAAAAAAACGATGTCATAAAAATCTCGCCCTTTGTTTCGTTTTCGATTGAGCACGGCGTAACACTTTTGCGCCAACAACAAAGAAGGAGGACAACACGCCACATTTACGGAAACATCGAACCGCTCGATGCGATACCATTCCGGACTATAGGCATACCCTTGGGCTTCGGCATCTATCTGCAGCAAGATGCGTTCTTCAACCTGACCCGAAAGTCCATTTTGAAATAGCAATCCAGGAAACCGCAATACGAGGTGATAAGCCCCTTTGGACCGCGATTCGATATACACCGAATAACCCTCTTGCTCTAGCCCATTTTTCAACACCGACGAAAGCCCTTCGAATTGCTCCCAATCTAGCCCTACGATGTCGAAATTGAGATCTTCGCTGAACCTCCGATTCCCGTGTATGATTCGCAGACACGTGCCGCCCAAAAAGACGAGTCGACGACCTATTTCGTTCTGATACAACCAATAAAGAACCCGATGCTGGAGGTATTCCCTCAGTATAAACCGCTCTCGATATTGGAGTTCGGGAGGATAAAATAACTTGAGTTCGCGCAGATCAATCATACAACCAACGTATCAGGTTCTGATATCGCCCATACAACGCGTTTGACCGAAACAATTGGGCATATTGCTCTAAGCGTTCAGCATCCAACAGCGCATTGGCCTCAAAAATGTTTAGCCGCTTCGCTTCAAAGTCGTCGTCCGATTCCATTTGGGGATCGAAATACAAGCAATCCAACAAGGCCTTTTCAGGGGTAGCCATGCAAACAACTCCTCCTTCTCCATCAAACCAACGATAACCAAAAAACCTCGAGGGTTTGATCTGAAAATACTCAAACGAATGGCTTCTCCATTCAAAGCGTTTGGCATGGTGAGGACCCACCGATTGAATACCGAACGCGGATTCGGGAATCAAACCATAGTGCGAAAGCGCCGTATCAAGGCTCACATAGCTCGGAACCTCCATGCGGTTCGCCATAGTCCACAATTGAGGTTCCGACACGGGTGTTTCAGTCAAACGGTACCAACCGTTGCGGACTTTTTGCAGAAATCCAGCCTGCGACCATTGGGTCAACCGGCTCGGCTCGTAGTGCGGAAAAAACAGCTCGATGTCTTTGAGACCGAACACCGGTGCGCCGAGAAATCGCTTTCGGAAGGCCTCTTTGGTCATACGTTGGCCTTCCACCATGGGTTCTAGACGGACTACAGAATTCACTTTGCGTTACTTTATTGCTAAATATAGCAAATAAATTGCGCATAATATCGTCCTTCACAAAAAAAAGCCGCCTCTTGCGAGACGGCTGTCGGTCCAATCGAACGTTCGATTAGCGAATCGAAATGCGGTGCTGGGCCGTGGGGCTTACAAGGAGGTAGGTTCCCTGGGCCAAGCCGCGGACATTGATTTGCTGTTCTCCGGCTTCGATGGCGGTGTGGTGCAGCAAAATGCGTCCTTGCAGGTCGATCAACTGCACTTCGGTGCCTTGTTCGGCTTCAAAGTACACCACCTCGGTGGCCGGGTTGGGATAGGGCAGGCCGAGTCCTTGGGCCAGACCGTCTTCGCCTTGAGCACCTCCGTCGAACTTGGGCGCCCCTCCATTCCAAAAACCGTACACGGTGCACGAGCGGATCGAATTGCGGACAATGTCGCCCGTCTTTTGATAGCGAACGCGCAGGTTGAAGGCATACCATCCGGCCGGCTTGCCGCTAAAGTCGATGTCGAGGAAGCTCGTGCTCTGGTTGGCGATGAGTGGTTCCTTGGTCTGAATGTTGGTGGTCGTGTCGATATGGAAAATGCGATAACTCTCGAACGCGACTCCACCGGGCAATACCACTGGGGTCCAATCGAAGCGCATGTCGTTGCCCATTTGGGTCGCTCCATTTACCTGAGTGGTCCAGTCGCTCGACTCGGGCAACATCACCACCACGGTGTCGTAGGCTGTGCAACCGAGGGCATCGGTAGCCGCTACCCAGTAAGTTCCGTTTTCGCCTTCGATGCTCGAAGTGGTTTCGCCGGTGCTCCACAGATAAGAATAGCTGCTCGAAGCTCCGCTCACACTGGCTTCGATCAAAGCCATGCCCGTACAACGCGCGCGGAAAGATGCGCTCAAACCGGGATCGGCGCAATCGATGTCGACGAGTTGCAAACAGCTCTCTTGCCATACACCGCCTACGTTGGCTCCGATTTTGTACTCCCAAGAGCCCGTAGCGGTAAAGTTGATCAGACGCGAATTAGTCGCGCTGCTGCGGCGGGTAAACGCCATGCTGCCCAGAGGGCGGTAGTCAACATAATACGATGTGGCCGTGGGAACTGCGTCCCATGCAATCGTACGGGTATACGCACCTGCGGCTTGAACCGAAGCATTGAAGGTGTTGCACCCTCCGTCCCAGTATACATAGCCGTAGCACGAACGATTTGAATTGCGCACCGAGTCGCCCGGATTCTGGAAGCGCACGCGGTGGCTGAACTGATACCATCCGGCGGGTTTGCCTGTAAAATCGACATCGACCGAGGTGGTGTTGACATCAAAAATCAGATCGAGTTTGGTCTGAGGACCGCCCATGGTGTCGCTGTAGAATACGCGGTAGCTGTTGAACGAAGCCGGAGCGGGGATGCTGGCCGCTTGCCACTGATAGCGAACGCTGTTTCCGTTTTGAGCTGCGAAATCGACCTCAGTGCCGAAGTCTTGGGTCTGTGTCATGGCGACGGTCAGGGTGTCGCTGTTGACACAACCGTTTAAATCGGTGATCTGAACCCAATAGGTTCCATTTTCCACCAAAATGGTGCTTGAACTTTCGCCCGTGCTCCACAAAAAGCTCACGTTCGAGACGGGTTGGGTCAAGTCGACCAAGAGGAGGGCTTTGCCTGTGCAACTCGAGCGCGTGCGCAGATCGAGCGAAGGAGGGGTGCATGGCGTGGATGCCATGGCGCTCAGGCCTGTAGTCAAGGCCATTGCCAGAGTAAACAAATGCTTCATAGAGCGAGATTTGGGGTTGTTAAATACTGTCTCCAAGTTAAGAACAAGGTTTGAACTTTGATGTTCAATTCGCGCTCTTTCACTTTATTTCTATGTTATGTCCCCTAGAGGCACTACATAGAGCGCATATCTGAAACAAGCGAATAGGACACTTAAATTTTTAACATTTTGAAGGTTCTAGAATTTACCTATGAAATTCTCTCAATTCTAGGTTCTGAATTTCTTCATGTTAGCGGGATATACAAACCAAAAAATGGGTCACTCGATTATTCTGGGGAGAGACATGGTTTTTTTGCAAACATTTAGTCAACACCGGAGCCAGAATGAATGAAATACACTGATTTCTTTTCTTGCCTGATTTAGTTTAATTCACTCTTAGAATCAATGTCTTCCGGCTTCGCCGATGAGCATTGTAAGATGGCCTGCGCTGTTCATTCCCTGTCTACGACCTTGATGTACACCCCGCTGCCGCGGAGGCCTTCTTTCTTTGCTGCTCCAAAGAAAGAGTAGAGCCACGATGGCTCG
>JBGSOF010000058.1:0-7652 GCA_041739275.1 Schleiferiaceae bacterium
AAGCGTACGCGGGTAGGACAAGAGAGCGCTGCGCCGGTCTAAAAAGCTCCTTTCTTTCCTTCTTTCTTTGGAGCAGCAAAGAAAGAAGGCCTCCGCGGCAGCGGGGTGAACATCAAGGTCGTAGAGAGGGAATGAACAGCGCAGGCCATCTTACAATGCTCATAGGCGAAGCCGGAAGTCATCAATTTTAAGACTCAGATAAACAGCATCGGAAAAAGAAGCAATCAATCATATTCAATCAGACTAGCTCTTATGTTTTCTGACTGTTTGCAAGAAAACCATGTCTCTCCCAGAATTATCCAGTGACCCGTTCGTGACGAAAATGAACGGAGAAAGACGAGTGCCTATCTCGACAAGCACACCGCATAATTCGTACTCCGCCTTCGATCAACCCGCCTGTCTCAAGAAAACTTCCTAACCCTGCCCCGACAGCTCAATGGAGCGGGTGCAGAGCGAGATTTCGTCCGGCACGTGGTTCGAGCCGACCAAGAGGGTTCGTCCGATCGAATATTTGTTGAGCAGTTGGACGTACCACTGTCGGCCCGGAGCGTCGAGATTCGAACAGGGCTCGTCGAGCAAGATCAAATCTGAAGCAGTCAATACGGCCAAGGCCAACTTGAGACGCTGTTTCATCCCCGAACTAAAACTCGAAACGGGCTGAAGCGCATCGAAGCGAAGACCCAGCGCATCGACAAAAACCGCGTAGCCCAGATCGCTCAAAAACGGCCGGAACCCGCGCTGAAAATCAAAGAGTTCAACGACCGTAAGTTCCTCAATCAAGTCGGCGTAAGGCGCCGCGAATGACGTCCGATACACCGCATCGCCCGGAGCCATGAGCGCATCGCCCAGTCTAAATTCTACGGTTCCCGAACGGGGACGCAGGGCTCCGGCGACAATCTTCAACAAACTCGACTTGCCCGAACCATTCGGACCCAGAACCGCGGTTCGAGAGCCGGGTTCGAGTGTAAAATCAAGGCGAGAAAACAGCTCCTTTGTGGGAAAATGCATCGAGAGAGCCTTCGCCTCAACCTGCATTTTTAGAGAGCATAAAGCCCTTCATAATCCCCCTCTGCGAATTGCGGATAAACTGCAAAATTTCGTCGCGCTCGGGCGTAGCATCCAATTCAGTCTCAATGATTTCGGTCGCCTGAGTGGTGTTGTAATTCTTCTGGAAAAGAATGCGGTAGATGCTCTGAATTTCGTTGATCTGATCGGAGCTAAACCCCCTTCTCCTCAAGCCCACTGAATTGACACCCACATAGCTCAGGGGTTCTTTTGCCGCTTTGACGTAAGGCGGAATGTCTTTGCGCACCAGCGAACCTCCGCCGATCATGGCGTGTGCCCCGATGTGAATAAACTGATGCACTGCCGAAAGCCCGCCCAAAATAGCCCATTCGTCTATGGTGACGTGCCCCGCCAAAGCCACTCCATTGACCAGAATCACGTGGTCGCCGATGATGCAGTCGTGCGCCACGTGGGCGTAGGCCATGATCAAACAATGCTTGCCGATCGACGTGCGCCCCGAAGCCTTGGTTCCGCGATTAATCGTTACGCATTCGCGAACGGTCGTGCCTTCGCCGATCACTACCAAGCTGTCCTCGCCCTCGAATTTCAAATCCTGGGGAATGGCCGAGATCACGGCACCCGGAAAAATGCGGCAGTTTTTGCCGATCCGCGCGCCCTCCATAATGGTGACATTGCTCCCAATCCACGTGCCCTCGCTGATTTCCACATTCTTGTGGATGGTTGTAAACGGCTCGATCACCACCGTAGAGGCGATCTTGGCAGAGGGGTGAACGTACGCGAGCGGTTGATTCATAATCGAAAAACTTACTTTTTATCCTTTCGAGCGATCTGCGCCATCAATTCGGCCTCGGTCACCAATTTTGTGCCGACAAAAGCCTGTCCTTTCATTTGGATGATGCCCCTGCGCATGGGCGACATCATTTTGAGCTCGAAAATCAAGGTGTCGCCGGGAATCACTTTGTGCTTGAAGCGCACATTGTCGATTTTCATGAAAAACGTGAGATAGTTCTCGGGGTCGGGAAAAAAACTCAGCGCCAAAATACCCCCTACCTGAGCCATCGATTCAATGATCAATACCCCGGGCATGACCGGAGCCGAGGGAAAGTGTCCCACAAAAAATGCCTCGTTCATGGTGACGTTCTTAATCCCCACCACATGGTTGTCGCTCAGTTCTGTAATCTTGTCGACAAACAAAAAAGGCGGTCTGTGGGGCAGCATCCGCATCACCTGATCGATGTCCATCACCACAGGCGCTTCGGGATCGTACTTGGGCACCCCAATTCGCCCGTCTTTTCGAATCTTTTCAAGCAAGAGCTTGGCGAAATCCGTATTGCCTTTATGACCGGGTCTGCGGGCAAAAAAACGCCCTTTGAGCGGCCTTCCGACCAAGGCCAAATCGCCTACCCAGTCGAGGAGTTTGTGCCTCGCGGCTTCGTTGGAATAGTGTAGCTCGAGATTGTCGAGAATGCCGTTGGCCTTGACCGATACCGTCTCTTTGCCGAAGGCCTTTTTCAGCTTTTCCATCGAATCGGCACTCGGGCTCTTGTCGACGTACACGATGGCATTGTTCAGGTCGCCGCCCTTGATGAGGCCGTTGTCGAGGAGGTATTCCAGCTCGTGTAAAAAGCTAAACGTGCGCGCCTTGGCAATCTCTGACTTGAAATCGGAAATCTTTTCGAGGCTCGCATTTTGGCTGCCGAGCACATCGGTGCGGTAGTCGACCAAGACCGTGAGCGAAAAGCCGTCGTAGGGCATTCCGATGATCTCGACGCCTTTGATCGGATCAGAATATTGCACCAAATCTTGAAGCACCAAATAATCGCGAGAAGCGCGCTGTTCTTTGAGCCCCACCGACTCGATGGCCTCGACAAAACCCATGGCGCTGCCGTCGAGAATCGGAGGTTCGGGCGCGTTGAGTTCGATGGTGCAATTGTCGACCCCGGAGCCCACCAAAGCCGCCAAAACATGCTCGATGGTGTGAACAGCGGCCTCGCCTTTGCGCAGGGTTGTGCCCCTTTCGGTTTCGGCCACGTGAATGGCCAGGGCTTCGATTTCGGGCTGGTTCTCGAGATCGATGCGTCGAAAGCGAAATCCTGAATTTTCGGGGGCGGGCAAGAGCTTCATTTCGACATTGTGCCCCGTGTGCAAACCGACTCCTTTGATGGAAACAGCCTGATTGAGCGTATGTTGAAGCGATTCGTTCATAGTTCGTTTGAAGTATTCCGCGCGTCTTTCGAAAGATTAAAAAGCCGCGGAAGCTTTCTAAACAAAACGTAGGCGCGCTGATAATCTTTAAAGGCAAAGGCCGGAGATCCCTGGACCACGGCCCCGTCGGGAAGGTTGTTTCCCACCCCGCTTTGGGCGGCGATGCGCACTCGGTTGCCAATGCTGATGTGCCCCAAGATACCCACTTGACCGCCAATCATGCAGTTCGAGCCGATTTTAGCCGAACCCGCTACCCCGGTTTGAGCGGCAATTACGGTGTTTTCGCCAATCTCGACATTGTGTGCGATCTGAATCAAGTTGTCGAGCTTGACCCCTTTGCGGATGATGGTCGAGCCCAAAGTGGCGCGGTCGACGGTGCTATTCGCTCCAATTTCGACCCCATCTTCGAGCACGACATTTCCGATTTGAGCCACCTTGTTGTAGCTGTCTGACTCATTTGGAGCAAAACCGAAACCGTCTCCGCCAATCACCACACCGGCGTGCAAGGTGACGCGGTTTCCGATTTGGGTGTCGTTGTAAATCCTCACCCCGGGATACAAGCGAACGCCTTCGCCAATGCGCACATTGTCGCCGATGTACACTTGCGGATGGATCACCGCCCCGCGACCCACCACAGAGTTGCGCCCGATGTAGCAAAATGCGCCCACATAGGCATCTTCTGCCACTTGCGCCGTCGAATCAATAGAAACAGGCGACTCTATTCCTCGCTTTTGAATGCGGTTGGGGTCGTACAACTCGAGCAGACGCGCAAAACTCTGATAGGGATCTTCGACGGCAATCAGCGTGGCCGAAATTTCATGTTCGGGCTTGAACGCCTTAGAGACAATAACCACAGAGGCCGCTGTCTTGTAAATAAAAGGAGTGTATTGGGGATTGGCGAGAAAACTGAGCCCGCGTTCATCCCCTTCTTCAATCTTGCACAGGTGATCGACCGCGGTTGTGGGATCTCCGATCACCACCCCCTCGAGAATTTCTGCTAAATGAGCTGCTGTAAACTGCATGATTCGTTTCGAAACGGGTCAAATGTAGGAAAACCCCTTGCGCGCTCCATAGCCGGATTGTTTCCAAGCGAGGGCTCCTCAACCCAAGAGCGTGGGCCTTATTTCTTTGGGATAACAGATAAAATAGCGTCGCACGGTGTTTGAGAGCGCGTTGATGTTGAGTTGATCGGCGGCCTCGGCCACATCAGCCGTGCGCCCGTCTTTGTACAAGAGCGTAATTCGGTCTTTTGAGGAGTCGTAGGCGTTGTTTTCGATTTGATCGACACGCACAAAAAAGAGCTCCTCTCCCGCCCCAAAACCGTAGTACTTGCGCGTGGCCTCGAGCACCCGATTTTGATATTCCGGGGTGATTGGCTTGTTGTGCAACTCGATGCTGAGCAAATTCCGATTGATGAGCCGATGAGAGAGGTCGGCGAGCAGCACATCGTCGTGGGTGCACCATTCTTTGATGGCTCCGAGCACGTCGTAGTCGTCGAGTCGGGCAAAATGCGAGAGCCATGCGGGGTCGCGTTCAAAGTCTATCGAACCTTCGGGAGCCGTGAGAAAATGCATCAAGGCGCTGCTGCCGAAGAGCTTGGAGCCTCTCATCGAGAGGTCTTTGGCGCGCTGCAACACCATGAGGAGCAGAAACTCGGCCGAGAGCACGGTTTTGTGCAAGTACACCTGCCAGTACATCAGCCGGCGGGCAATGATGAATTTTTCGACCGAATAGATCCCCTTGGAATCGACGACCAGCTCGCCTTCCCAGACATTCAACATCGTCAAGAGCCGTTCGCTGTTGATCTGCCCCTCGCTCACCCCGGTGTAAAAACTATCGCGGCGCAGATAATCGAGCCGATCCATGTCGAGCTGAGAAGAAATGAGCTGATGGAGAAAGCGTTTGGGATACCTCCCCTCGAAAATCTCAATCGCCATGCCGAGCTTGCCCGAAAACTGAAGGTCGAGGTCTCGCATAAAATACACCGAAAGCCGCTCGTGATCGCAACCGACAATGCTGTGCTCGAGCGCGTGCGAAAACGGTCCGTGCCCGATGTCGTGCAACAAGATGCCGATGCAGACGGCTTCTTCTTCTTCGTCTGAAATTTCGTGTCCTTTGCGCCTCAAAACCTCCACAGCGCGCATCATCAGATGCATGGCCCCCAAGGCGTGGTGAAAGCGGGTGTGATAGGCTCCGGGATAGACGAGCCAGCTCAGTCCGAGCTGGGCGATTCTTCTAAGTCTTTGAAAATAAGGGTGTTCTACCAAATCAAACAAAGTTTGAGAAGGTAGCGTAATGAAACCGTAAACCGGATCGTTTAAGATTTTGTGGACTTTCGCCATGGATTGCGCGGCAGTCGAACTTTGCTCATCCTGCCTTGCTGCGAAGAAAGCGGAAAATAAGACGCAGCATCTAAGAAAACGACCGAATTTACCCAACATGGCACCCGAACGAATCCTCTGGATCGACGACGAAATTGAATTGCTCAAACCCCATTTGATCTTTTTGAGATCGAAGGGCTACGAGCTCGAAACTGCGAACAACGGGCACGATGCCCTCGAAATGCTCGAGAGTCGACCCTTTGACCTGATTCTTTTGGATGAAAACATGCCGGGAATGGGCGGTCTTGAAGCCCTGGCTCGAATCAAGGCCTTGCGTTCGACCATTCCCGTGGTGATGGTAACCAAAAGCGAGGAAGAGCATTTGATGGAGAGCGCCATCGGGGCGCAGATCAGCGATTATTTGATCAAACCCGTAAACCCGAATCAGCTGTTGTTGAGCCTAAAAAAGAACCTCGAAGCGCGCAAGTGGGTCGATGCACATACCGAGCACGGATATCAACAAGAGTTTCGGCAGCTGGGCTTGGAGATCGGATCGGCCTCGAATTTCGAAGATTGGTCTGAACTCTACCGCAAGTTGGTGCGCTGGGACCTCGAACTCGAGCGGCTCGGGGACGGCGCGATGCGCGAGATTTACGATTCTCAAAAAAGCGAGGCCAACGCCCTCTTTCGCAGATTTATAGAAAAAAATTATGCCGACTGGATCTCTGAAGGCTCCACGGCTCCCGATTTATCGCACACCGTGCTTCAGAGAAATCTTCTCGGAGCTCTGGGCGGCGGCAAGCCTGTCTTCTTGGTGGTGATCGACAATCTGCGCTACGACCAGTGGAAAGTGATCGAGCCCGAAATCAACGAATTGTTTCGGATCGAGAGCGAAAAAGTGTTTTGCAGCATTCTGCCCACGGCAACCCAATATGCGCGAAACAGCCTTTTTTCGGGCCTCATGCCACTGGCCATCAAGAGCAAATATCCCAAACTTTGGATCGACGAAAGCTCGGAGGAAAGCAAGAATCAGCACGAAGCCGAGTTGTTTTCGGAATGGTTGAAGAGGCACGGAAAAGGCGAGCTAAAAATGGGTTACCACAAGGTGGTTCAGCTGGCATACGGCCGAAAATTGGTCGATGGGTTTAAAGACTTGAGCCGCAACGACATCTCGGTAATCGTTTTCAACTTCGTAGACATGCTGAGCCATTCGAAAACCGAAATGGAAGTGATTAAAGAACTGGCCGACAACGACAAAGCCTATCGTTCGCTGACGCGCAGCTGGTTTGTGAACTCGCCTCTCTACGAACTTTTGAAGAAAATGTCTGAAATCGGAGCCGAGGTAGCGCTCACCACCGACCACGGCACTATACACGTTACCGAACCCGTAAAAGTGGCGGGCGACCGCAGCCTCAACTCAAATTTGCGGTACAAAGTGGGTCGAAATTTGGGCTACGAAGAGCGCGAGGTGGTGGTTTTTAAAAAACCCGAGCAGATTCAATTGCCCGTTTCGGTTCCGGGAAGTGCGTTTTTATTCGCCCGCGAAAGCGATTTTTTCGCCTATCCGAACAACTACAATCACTACGTCAAATACTATCGAAATACCTATCAACACGGGGGTGTTTCGATGGAGGAAATGCTCGTTCCCTTTGTGTGGATGAAAGGGCGCGGTTGAAGAACGGCCGAGCTTGATTTAAAAATTCCACGGCTGCGACTTCGGGACAGCGGAAATTTCTGGAGGATGGGTCAAAAATGCGCAATGGAGCATTAAGGATATCCTACTAGTGAGAAATCCTTAAAAGTTGACTCAAGTCGATTAATGAGGGGCTTTTAGAAATTTTAGTCGCTGAATTACTTAAGCGAATTAAAGAACAACGAGGTGCCCGAATATCAAAGGGCCTAAAGCCTCTCGACTCCGGGACCCGCAAGCGACGCCGAGTCGCACAACAGCCGCAACTTCCTTTTTAATATTCTGCGGCGGCGACCTCGGCCAAAGCGTACCTAAAAAAATCAAAAACGAGGTAGGACAAGAGAGCGCGACCGGTAGAAAAGATTCAGGGTTGGATCTCCGACAGAGCCACGAGCCATCGTGGCTCTACT
>JBGSOF010000029.1:0-48182 GCA_041739275.1 Schleiferiaceae bacterium
TTTTAGAAGTTATTGTCCCAGAATTACTTGAGCCAAATAAAAATCAACGAGGAGTCCGACCATCACCTTGCTTAAAGCCTCTCGACTCCGGGACCCGCCAGCGACGCCGAGTCGCACAACAGCCGCAACTTCCTTTTAAATATTCTGCGGCGGCGACCTCGGCCAAAGCGCCTGCGGGTAGGACAAGAGAGCGCTGCGCCAGTTTAAAAAGCTCCTTTCTTTCCTTCTTTCTTTGGAGCAGCAAAGAAAGAAGGCCTCCGCGGCAGCGGGGTGAACATCAAGGTCGTAGAGAGGGAATGAACAGCGAAGGCCATCTTAAAATGCTCATCGGCGAAGCCGGAAGATATCTTCCCGAAGAGCCAGATATACCCTTGTACGAACTTAGTTCAACTATTCGTTTGTACGACTTTTATTAACCAAAGATTGAATATTGATTTGCCCGAATAGACGGCGTTCCCCAGAAATATCCTGTGACCCGGCTTCTGCCTTAAGTAAATTTTGAAGGAGAGCGAGCCCTATATCACGGGTTCGCGATATCCGAATTCAACGGATCTTAAGTTCGAAAGCCTCAAAAAACATCGTTCGAATTTGCGAACACTCCTCGATGACTTCATTTTAGCGGCCGTGCACGAGTTTTTTACTTTTTCGCTACCCCTCGCACATATCGATCGAAGATTTGCAACTCGCGGGCGGTTTCAACCCCTTGAAAGGGAGGGAGATCCTCATAATCGACCCACAACAAATACGCTCTGAGCATTTTGTCGGCCAGTGGCGCATAAGACCAATGCCAAGGTTCTTCCTGATAGCCCCCCGCATCGGTATTCGCGCTCCGCGTATAGGCCTGAAAAAAGCCAAAGCGGGACGCATTTTCGCTCAACCACCGATATTCTTCCAGCCCGCGCCCCGACGAAAAATAGCTTGTTTCTAAGCTATTGATGTCGAGATCGGTTCCCCAATGGTGTCTCGAAGTGCCGGGCATGCTGCTGTATTTCAAAATATCGAGCGCCCGACTTTGAGGCTCGCCGCTTCGAGCACGCCATTTCGCTTCCCAAATCCGCTTTTGATCGGCAAAAGACCGAGTGGCCGAGACCACCCGCAGACGGATGCCATCGCGGGCGGCGGCTTTGGCCATTTCTTCAAAGGCCAAGGCCGCTTCTGTGCGGAGGACACAGCGCTCTCTCAAGCAGTAATCTGCTGAAAGGCTGCGAAAATCGGGGCTCTCAAAATTGAGATCCACCCCCATCAACTCAGGCTTCGAAATGCGCAAAACACCCTTCGAGGCCGCGGTTGTCGCGAAGAAAATTGCCGCGATTGCGAATATTCGCCAGAACAAACGCACAGCTTGGACTCTTAAACGCCGATTCGAGCCTGCAAACCGCGCTCGAGGGCCGAGAGGAAATCTTCGGTATTGCGGTAGTGCTCGGGCTGCACCCCTTCGCCGTGAATGCAAACCGCTAGGTCTTTGGTCATAATCCCCGACTCGACCGTTTCGATGCACACGGCCTCCAGCGCTTCGCAGAAATGCGCGAGTTCGAGGTTGCCGTCCAATTTGGCGCGATGAGAAAGACCGCGCGTCCAGGCAAAAATGCTCGCAATGGGGTTCGTGCTCGTCGGCTTGCCTTGTTGATGCATTCGAAAGTGCCTGGTCACGGTTCCGTGCGCCGCTTCGGCTTCGAGCGTTTCGCCGTCGGGGCTAATCAAAACCGAAGTCATCAAGCCCAGCGAACCGAAGCCCTGAGCCACCGTGTCGCTTTGAACGTCTCCGTCGTAGTTCTTGCACGCCCATACAAAACCTCCGTTCCACTTGAGCGCCGAGGCGACCATATCGTCTATTAGCCTGTGTTCGTAGGTAATTCCGGCCTCTTCAAACAAAGGCTTGAATTCGCGCTCAAATATTTCTTCAAACACATCCTTAAACATGCCGTCGTAGGTCTTCAGAATGGTGTTTTTAGTCGACAGATACAAAGGCCAGCCCTTTTGAAGCGCCATGCTGAAACACGAGCGCGCAAAGCCCTCAATCGAAGCTTTGGTGTTGTACATCCCCATGGCGACACCCGCTCCCTCAAAATTGAAAATTTCCCATTGCTGCGGTGCCGAACCATCGGCGGGTTGATAGCTCATGGTCAATTTGCCCGCACCGGGAATGCGCACGTCGGTGGCGCGATATTGGTCTCCGAAGGCATGCCTTCCGATCACAATCGGGCGCTCCCAAGTGGTGACGAGGCGCGGAACGTTTTTGCAGACAATGGGCTCGCGGAATACCGTGCCATCGAGGATGTTCCGAATGGTGCCATTGGGCGACTTCCACATTTTCTTGAGGCCGAATTCGCGCACCCGGCTTTCGTCGGGCGTAATCGTGGCGCATTTAATTCCCACCTTGTGCTGCTTGATCGCTTCAGCAGCTTCAATCGTGACCCGATCGTCTGTGGCATCGCGGTTTTCCATGCCGAGGTCGTAGTACCGAATGTCGAGCTCGAGATAGGGCAAAATGAGCTTGTCTTTGATAAAGGCCCAAATAACCCGTGTCATTTCGTCACCGTCCAATTCGACGACCGGACCGTGTACTTTAATCTTTTTCATGAGGTGTTGAAATCGCTGTTCGTCTTCGCTTGCGGAATACTCAATTCCGCGCTTTCGTTCGCGGCAAAAGTAAGCCGATGCCGGGTGGCTCAAAAGTCCAGGTCTAGGGCCTCTCGGAGCTTCTCTAATTCAGGGAATTGCTTGATGAGATGGGTATACACTTCTTCAGAACCGTAGGGCTTGTGACTCAGCTCGTCGGCGTCTACGGTCACCGTGAGTCTCAAGTTCTCGACCTTGCTTTTTTCGCGCAAAAAACCGAGTAAACCTGCTTGACATTCCCGAATCAGTTGCTCGCTGAGCTTGCTCGGAACCCGGAGCAATAAGTGGCCTTTCTCGGGCTCTCTTTCAGGTTTTCGCGCCAGCAGAGCCGAGTGCAAAGTGGGTTTGTCGGCCTGAGTTGCGGCAAATTCTTCCCACCACCCCTCGATCGCCTTTATTTCAAACGCCGTTTCAGGGAGGAGGTCGTGCACTTCTTCTTCGCTTTCTACCGCTTCATTTTGAAGGGTTTCAGGCTTGTAATCAAGAGAATACCCAAATCGACTGCTCGATCGAGTTGCAGGTGTTTCACGCGCTGCGGTCTGGATTTGCGCTGCCGCCGGAGCTGGGTTTTGAAGGGTCGTGGCGCTTTGAATACGATTTTGATCCTCATTCAAAGGCAATTCTTCCGGACCGACAGCTTGATCGCCAGGCCGTCTTTGCTCTTGTTTTTCAGATGGTTGATCGCTTCGATCTGCAGGCGGTTCCGATAAATTCTGAGCCGAATTCGGTTTTTCATCGCCTTCTGCGAGGGATTCCGCCTGTGGAATGGTATGTTCAGAAGCCGCTGGAGCACCGGAAACTTGCGCATTAGGCGCGACCCTTGCCGGAGAAGCCGAGCTCGGAGCAGTGGAGCTATTCGAGACATCGGCGGCCGAAGGATCTCGACTTAGCCCGCTAGAGTCATTTTTTTTTTGCCCGAGCAGTTCGGATAATTTCAAAAGGCAGAGTTCGGTGAGCAGCCGCTTGTTCGCACTCGCCCGATAGCGGGTGTCGGCTTCGTTGAGCCGGTCGATCGAATCGACGAGTGCAGACCACTCCATGCGCTTGGCTTGCTCCACATAGCGCGCTTTGAGTTCGGCCCCGAGTTCGATCAAGGCAGCGGTCGAAGGGTCTTTGGCGACCAACAAATCGCGGCTGTGGGCCGCCATTCCGAGCAAAAACTGATGGCTGTCAAAGCCGAGTGCCAAAACTCGATCGAGCAGAAGCAGGAGTTCTTTCGAGTTGCCCTCGAGCATCAAATCAAAGGCCTTGAAGAAAAAGTCGTGGTCGAGGAGCTGCAGATTTTTCACCACGTCTTGATAACGCATGCTCGAACCGCTGTAGGTGGCGATGCGGTCGAAAATCGAAAGCGCGTCGCGCAAGGCTCCGTCGGCTTTTTGCGCGATGAGGTGAAGTGCCGAACTCTCGGCCGCAATCCCTTCTTTTTGAGCCACTCCCGCCAAGTGACCCGCGATGTCGTCCACCCCGATTCTGCGGAAATCGTAAATCTGGCATCGCGATAAAATGGTCGGGATCAGCTTGTGTTTCTCGGTGGTGGCCAAGATGAAAATGGCGTGCGCGGGGGGTTCTTCGAGGGTTTTGAGGAAGGCGTTGAAGGCCGCCGTCGAGAGCATGTGCACCTCGTCGATGATGTAGACCTTGAACTTGCCCGTTTGAGGCGGATAGCGCACTTGGTCGGTCAGGCTTCGAATGTCGTCGACGCCATTGTTCGAAGCCGCGTCGAGTTCGAAGATGTTGAATGCGAAATCTTGATCGGCTTCGGCCTGATCGGCATTGATCATTCGAGCCAGAATGCGGGCACAAGTCGTTTTTCCCACCCCCCTCGGTCCCGTAAAAAGAAGGGCTTGAGCGAGGTGGTTTTGCTCGATGGCCTTTTGCAGCGTCTCGGTGACATGTTGTTGACCAACCACGTCTTCGAATTGCTTCGGACGGTATTTACGAGCCGAAACCACGAATTGTTCCATGCCGCTAAAATACACCTACACTCTGCGTCAAGACCGATGGGTCGCTCAGATTTACTCCATCACCACGATCAAATCGTCGGCCTGGACTCGGCTTCCCGACGGCAGAATTACTTGGGCGATTCGACCCGCTTCGGGGGCAGCCACGGTGGTTTCCATTTTCATGGCCTCGATAATAAAGAGCGGCTCGTTTTTGCGCACCTCGGCTCCGGCCTCTACCAAAACTTTGGAAAGCATTCCCTGAAGCGGGGCGCCGAGTTCTTTTGCGTTCGAGCCCTCGGCCTTTCGATGGCTTTTTACTTCGATGCCCAGCGAGCGGTCTACGACTTCGGCGTTGCGCGTCTGTCCGTTCACCCTAAAAAAGACCGTTCGAACGCCCTTGTCGTCGGCGGGGCCTATGCTGAGCAGTTTGACGAGAATCCGCTTGCCCTTGGCCACTTCGACCATCACCTCTTCGTTTTCTTTGAGCCCATAAAAGAACACCGGCGTGGGCACTTTGGACACATCCCCAAACTGCTTAAAGCGCTCCAAGGCCCCTTCAAATACTTTTGGGTACAGCTTCCAGCTCAAGTAATCTTCAATTTCGAGCGCGCGCACAAAACCCGCTTGATGTGTTTTTTTGAAGTCTTCGAATTCAGCTTCGATGTCGAGGGGTTTGAGATGGGCGTTGGGCAGGTCGGTAAATGCGGGCTCACCCTTTAAGATCAACCGGCTCAGCTCTTTAGGAAAGCCTCCGTCGGGCTGTCCCAAATCTCCGCGAAAAAGCGAGCGCACCGATTCGGGAAAGCTCAGGCGTTCGCCCTTCTCGAGCACGTCTTGAGCGCTGAGACCCGCGGTGAGCATAAACATGGCCATGTCTCCAACCACCTTCGAACTCGGGGTCACTTTGACCAGATCTCCGAACATGGTATTGACTTCGGTGTATTTCGCTTTGATTTCGTCGAAGCGGTCGCCCAGACCCAAGGCCTCGGCTTGAGGTCGAAGGTTGGAATACTGCCCTCCGGGGATTTCGTGCTTGAACACTTCGGCCGCGCCCGCCTTGAGCCCCGATTCGAAAGGGTAATAATGCTCTCGAACCGTTTCCCAATAGTCGCTGTAGCGGTTGAGACTGTCGATGTCCATGGGGTTTTCGCGCTCGTGGAACCGCATCATCTCGACCATGGCGTTGAAGTTCGGCTGGCTCGTGAGTCCGCTCATTCCGCCAAGTGCCACATCGACGGCGTCTACCCCTGCATCGATGGCCATGAGGTAGGTGGCGCACTGCAGCGAAGACGTATCGTGGGTATGCAGATGGATGGGGATGTCGATGGCTTTGCGCAGTTCCGAAATCAAGACCTTGGCGGCCAAGGGTTTGAGTAGCCCTGCCATGTCTTTAATTCCCAGAATATGCGCTCCGGAGTCTTCGATTCTTCTCGCCTTGTCGAGGTAGTAATCGAGCGAAAATTTTGGCCGATTCGGGTCGAGAATATCTCCGGTGTAGCACACGCAGACCTCGGCCAGTCCGCCCGTGCGCTCTCGTACCGCGCGAATGCTCGTCTGCATGGATTCGAGCCAGTTGAGCGAGTCGAAAATTCGAAAGATGTCGACCCCGTTGTGCCAGGAACGCTCGATGAATTTCTCGATCAAGTTGTCGGGATAGGCGGTGTAGCCCACGGCATTCGAACCCCTGAGCAGCATTTGGAGCAGGATGTTAGGGGCGGCTTGGCGAATGTCTCTGAGCCTTCTCCAAGGGTTTTCGGTCAAAAATCGCAGGCAGACGTCGAAGGTCGCACCCCCCCAAACTTCGAGGCTAAAAAGTTCGGGGTGATTTCGAGCATAGCTCTCGGCCACCTGCAAAATGTCGTAGCTGCGCATCCTGGTGGCGAGCAAACTCTGATGCGCGTCGCGCAGGGTGGTGTCCGTGTAGTGAATCTGTTTTTCGGAGCGCAACCACTTCGAAAAAGCTTCGGGCCCCATGCGGTCGAGCATCTGCTTGCTGCCTTCTTTGTGGGGAACTCGCGGGTCGAAGGCCGGCACTTTTGGCCGGTGCAAGACTTTGTCGGGGTCGGGATTTTTGACGTCGGGATTTCCGTTTACCGCAATTTCGCCCAGAAAGCGCACCAGCTTGGTGGCTCGGTCTTGCTCGGCAGGGAAGACCAACACCTCGGGATGGTCTTTGATAAAGTTGACTGTGGCTTGACCTTCCTTAAAGACCGGGTGGTTGATCAAGTTGATCAAAAAAGGAATATTCACCTTGACCCCGCGTATCCTGAACTCCCGCAGGGCTCGGCTCATCTTGCGAATGGCTCCGTCGAGGGTTCGGCTCTGAGCCGAAACTTTCACCAATAGCGAATCGAAAAAAGGGCTAATGGTCATGCCTTGATACGCGCTCCCTTCGTCGAGGCGAATTCCGAAGCCCGCCCCTGTTCGAAAGGTCATCAAGGTGCCGTAGTCGGGTTTAAAATCGTTCGAAGGGTCTTCGGTGGTGATGCGGCATTGTATGGCAAAGCCCTCGGTGGAGATGGCGTCTTGGCCCGAAATTTTAATTTGAGGGTCCGAAAGTTTATAACCGCCCGCAATAAAGATTTGAGATTTCACCAAGTCGATGCCCGTCACCATTTCGGTTACGGTGTGTTCGACCTGAATTCTCGGATTCACCTCAATAAAAAAGGCCGAGCCGTCTTCGTCGACCAAAAATTCGACCGTGCCCGCATTGATGTAATCCACTGCCGCTGCGAGCGAAAGGGCGTATTCGTAAAGCTTGGCCCGGGTTTCGGGAGGCAGGTTCCACGCAGGCGCCATCTCGACCACTTTCTGAAAACGCCTTTGAACCGAGCAGTCGCGTTCGAACAGATGGACGCGATTTCCGTAGCTGTCGGCCAAAATTTGAACCTCGATATGCTTGGGGTTGGCAATGAATTTTTCGAGAAACAAAGTGTCGTCTCCAAAAGCCCGTTCCGCCTCCCGACGCGCTTCTTCGAAAGAGAGTTTGAGTTCCTCCCGATTGCGCACCACCCGCATTCCGCGCCCGCCTCCGCCCGAAGCGGCCTTGACCATGGCCGGATATCCGACGACCTCCGCTTCTTCGAGGGCGATTTCGACCGATGTCAACGACCTGCGGCTGTCGGGAATCATCGGAACCCCGCAGCGGCGGGCGACTTCTTTGGCCTTGATCTTGTTGCCCAGGGCTTCCATGGCCTCGGGACTCGGTCCGATAAAAACAATGCCTTCTTCGGCACAGCGGCGCGCAAAAACAGAATTCTCGGCCAAAAAGCCATAGCCCGGATGGATGGCATCCACGTGTGCACTCTTGGCCAGAGCAATGAGGCCTTCGATGTCCAAATAGGGTTTGAGCGGCTCGTCTTCGGTTCCGATCAGATAGCTTTCGTCGGCTTTGTAGCGATGCAGCGAGTAGCGGTCTTCGTGGGTATAGACGGCCACGGTTTGCAACTGTATTTCGCTACAGGCTCTAAAGACGCGTATGGCGATTTCTCCGCGGTTCGCTACGAGGACTTTTCGAATGTTCATCGCCTTTTAGGTTGATCGTTTGATGGTGTGAAAGCTATTGTTTTAATGCCAATGGAGTATGAAGATGTTCGGTTGATTTGTGAAAAATCTGAACGGGGAATGGAGCTGGGGCTTCCTGAGATTGAATTTCTCTCAAGTAACTTTAAAACAATGATTTGTATATAATTAAGCCTTGATTCTCACACTCGATTCAAGTCAAAAGGGGAAATAAAGATTGTGTGAATTGTGAAAGTGAATTACGCGTACATGTCTATAGAATTAAGTGTACCAAGGACACTTTTAAATTGAGATTTGCCCAATCAAAATTTCCCAAATCGCAGGTCTGCAATTTCTTCGCTACCATATATCGAGCGCCTTTTCCGGGGCATGGCCGGTGGAGCAAAACAGGGGTCAGCGAAGGCTACCTTCGCGACTTCAATTCTTATTTCAGTGAACTCAGACCCCGCGAATTTCAACGAGCGCGAGTTGCTCGATCTCTACGATGCCCTGTGTCTGCCGAGGCAGATCGAAGAAAAAATGCTCATTCTGCTCCGGCAGGGACGCATCTCGAAGTGGTTTAGCGGATACGGTCAAGAGGCCATCAGCGTGGGGTGCGCACTCGCCATGGACGAGAGCGAATACCTCTTGACCATGCACCGCAACTTGGGTGTTTTTACCGCGCGAAAGGTGCCGCTCGATCGCTTGTTTATGCAGTTTCAAGGCAAGCCGGGCGGGTTTACAAAGGGTCGCGACCGCTCGTTTCACTTTGGGAGCAAGGAGCACCGCATTGTGGGTATGATTTCGCACCTCGGGCCGCAGCTGGGGGTGGCTGATGGCATTGCCCTCGCGCACAAATTGAAGAGAGAGGCAAAGTGCTGTCTGGTTTTTACGGGGGATGGGGGCGCTTCTGAAGGCGATTTTCACGAAGCCTTAAACGTGGCGGCTGTTTGGAAGCTACCCGTGTTGTTTGTCGTCGAGAACAATCAGTGGGGCTTGAGCACTCCTTCTTCGGAGCAGTTTGCCTGTAAGCAATTCATCGACAAGGGGATCGGATATGGTATGGAAGCCGTTCAAGTCGATGGAAATCGAATTTTGGACGTCTACTCTACTGTCAAAGCGTTGGCAGAGGACATTCGCACTCATCCGAGGCCCATTTTGCTCGAATGCGTCACTTTCCGGATGCGCGGACACGAAGAAGCCAGCGGAACGAAGTACTATCCTGAAGGTTTGCAAGATCAATGGGCTGAGAAAGACCCTGTGGCCACCTTCGAGCGCGAATTAATCGAAAGGGGATTGCTTGATTCGCCTACTGCCGAGGGCATCAAGCAAAAGCACAGAGACGCCATTGTCGAGGCACTCGAAGTTGCCTTTGCCGCCCCCTCAGCCGAATGGAACGAAGCCCGCGAAAAGGCAGACCTGTTTGCCCCGAATGCTGCCGAACCTGTTTCTCCCGGTGCAGAAACCCAAGAGCTCAGGCTGATCGACGCGATTTCTGAGGCCATGGGTCAGTCGATGGAGCGCTTTCCCGAATTGGTCTTGATGGGCCAAGACATCGGGGCCTATGGCGGGGTGTTTAAAGCCACCGAAGGCTTTGTGGAGCGATTTGGATCCGAGCGAGTTAGAAATACTCCACTCTGCGAATCTGCGATTCTCGGTGCCGGGGTCGGGCTGAGTATTTTGGGAATGAAGGCCATGGTCGAAATGCAGTTTGCCGATTTTGTGTCTGAGGGTATCACCCAGATATGCAACAATATGGCCAAGCTGCATTACCGCTGGGGGCAGAATGTGGATGTCGTGGTGCGCATGCCCACAGGGGCGGGGGTGGCCGCAGGCCCGTTTCACTCTCAGAGCAACGAAGCCTGGTTTGCCCACACGCCCGGCCTCAAAGTGGTGTATCCCGCTTTTCCCGCCGATGCCAAGGGTCTGTTGAACGCGGCTTTTGAAGATCCAAACCCCGTCTTGTTTTTCGAGCACAAGGCACTTTACCGATCAATTCACGCCCTTGTTCCAAAGGCTTGGTTTACAGTGCCTTTCGGGCAAGCTTCTCGACTTCGCGAAGGCCGCGATTTCAGCATTGTGTCCTATGGCATGGGTGTTCACTGGGCGATCGAAATCCTCGACAGGCATCCCGAATGGAGCGCGGACTTGCTCGACCTCAGAACTTTGGTGCCGCTCGACCGAGAGGCCATTTACGCTTCGGCTCGAAAGACGGGCCGGGTATTGGTTCTCACCGAAGACGTTTTGATGGGCGGTTTTGGAGCCGATCTCGCCGCTTTAATTCAAGAGGATTGCTTCGACAAGCTCGACGCTCCCGTTATTCGTTTGGCCTCACACGATCTGCCCGTGCCTTTTGCTACTGAACTCGAACAGGGCTTTCTGGCCAAATCGAGGCTCGAAGAATCAATCGAGCGGTTGTTGGGGTATTGAGCCCAGACTTTACGGGTGCGAAGTATTGAGCAATAATGCGATGGATTTCATACTCAGAAACCAAAGGACCCCCGTTCCCAGGGGTTGAAACCCCCATTTTGAATAGAAATTTTGGGCGTTCTGGTCGATGGGTTGCGTGATCAGGCCCACGCTGGCCGAGATTTGGGCAGAGTCGTACGCCCGACTCATGGCCGATTGAAGGAGATATTTCCCCATTCCTGTGCCGCGATAACGGATATCGACCGCCAGCCTACCCAATAAATGCAGCGGAATGTCCGGATATTGGACGCCGCGCAGTTTGAGGGTTGGGTTTGAAACGAAAAGATCGGTTTTTAACGAATAATTGCTGAGGCTGTAATAGCCATACACTTCGAGATCTCGAACGAGTACAGTGGTTTGCGATATACCACGAGCTTGATCCTGACGCGCTTGGGTTTTTAAATAGTGGTCGAGTTGGGCATTACCGCAGTGAAATGCGCTTCTTCGATGGTTTTTTTGCAGGGGTTGCAGTGAATGGAGCACGAGGCGATTGATCTTTATCCGAATGTAGTAATTTCTCTACAATATGGGTAAGGTCTGTTTTCATCAGTTCCCTCAGCGCTTCATTGGCCGGTGCTGGATTTTGAATCATCTCGAGCAATTGGAACACAGACTGCTCGTCAAGGGGAAGCATAGGTAGTTTTTCTTGTAAAATTTTATTAACCTTCTCTTCGGCGGCTGCCAAGAAAAAGGCAGAAAGACTTGGGTAGCCCCCGAGTCTCCGAGCTTGATTCAATCGCTCTTTGTGCGCCTCAGACAATCGAATTTCCAAACGGGCCGACTTATTCATAGTAAAATATTGTAAATTAGTTTAAAACAGGTTCGAAATCAGCCGATAACGGCTTCTTTCAAGCACAAATGTACGGACAATGTACGTACATATTAAACCTGCTCGGGATCGCCTTTGCCCACCCGAATAATCTCTGGGCTTCCGCTGCTGAGGTCGACGATGGTCGAGGCGAACAAATCGCCCGGGCCGGAGTCGATCACCAAGTCGACAAGCTTGTCGTACTTCTCGGCAATGAGCTCAGGGTCAGTGGTGTATTCCAAGATTTCGTCTTCGTCGTGCACCGAACTGGCGATGATGGGGTGCTCGAGCAAAGCGACAATCGCCCGGGGCACGCTGTGGTCTGGGATCCGAATCCCGATGGTCTTGCGGTTGGCGCCGAACAGCTTGGGTACCTGACCGCTCGCTTCTAAAATGAAGGTGTAAGCCCCAGGCAAACATCGCTTTAGAATTTTATAAGCCGGGGTGTCTACGTGTTTGGTGTACCTGCTCAGATGGCTCAGGTCGTCGAAGACGATCGAAAAGTCGGCTTTTTCGGGCTTAATTCCCTTGATCCGGGCAATGCGCTCAATCCCCTTGGGTTGAAACAAATCGCAGCCAAACGAGTACACGGTGTCGGTGGGATAGACCACCACCCCACCGCCGCGAAGCACTTCGAGCACTTTGTTCAGAGATCGTTCTGAAGGGTTATCCGGGTAAATCCGGACGATTTCGGCCATCAGCCGTTCAGTTTGCGGTAGTCTGACAAAAATTTCTCCAAGCCGAGGTCGGTCAGAGGGTGTCGGAGCAGCCCGGTGATCGATTCCAAGGGTCCCGTCATTACGTCGGCACCGGCTTCGGCACAGGCAATCACGTGCATGGTGTGGCGTACGCTTGCGGCGAGAATTTCAGTTTCAAAACCGTAGTTGTCGTAAATCAAGCGGATTTGCCGAATCAAGTCCATTCCATTGGTCGAAATGTCGTCGAGTCTGCCGATAAATGGAGACACATAACCTGCCCCCGCCTTAGCGGCGAGCAAGGCCTGCCCCGCACTAAACACTAAGGTGCAATTGGTCTTGATCCGCTTGCCTGAGAAATACTTCAAGGCCTTCAAGCCTTCGCGAATCATCGGTATTTTGACCACGATGTTCGGGTGGAGTTCAGACAAAACATGCCCTTCGCGCAGCATTCCGTCGTAGTCTGTCGAAATCACTTCGGCGCTGACATCCCCTTCGGTGATTTCGCAAATTCGAACGTAGTGATCCAGAATATTCTGCGCCCCGCTGATGCCTTCTTTGGCCATGAGCGAAGGATTGGTTGTTACTCCGTCGAGCACCCCGAGAGAGGCTGCTTCGCGAATCTGGTCAAGGTTGGCGGTATCGATAAAAAATTTCATGTTGCGAAAGTAGTTCAGTAACAAAGGTCCTCGGTTTAAGAATGAGTTCTCCGGTCGAACTCTTGAGGCACAAAAGGAGTGTGGGCGAGAATTTCTTCAAACTATACTGAATGACTTAAATTGAATTATCCCCAATGGCCGTCATCTCATCTCGATTTCTGGCGAACGAATAACTCTAAGAAGCTCAAATCGAAATCATATTTCCGTAGTCCCCAGAAATTTCCGCTGACCCTTCATTAGCCCGTGTGATTGTTTTTGAGTTGCCGAATTCAAAATCCTCACCTCTTCACCCAACTTCGGCATGCGTCCGTCACCGCTGAAATTTTGCAGAGCGTGGCACTTTCGCCTTTCTTCGCTCCGCGTTTTCACTGTACCGCATTCCTCCAAAATCCCCGTGAGTTCCTCCGCCTTCTCTCTGCTTATTCCACGGCTGTCTTGGCTGCCGGGAATAGCGCTTTGGGCAATCCATACCTTGGCCGGCGCTCAAACAAAAGAGCGAATGCCGACCGAGCGAGATCTGAATATCTGGGAGCAAAGACTTGAATATCAATTCTTGAATTTTCCCGACAGCACCTTTCTTCTCGCTTCAAAAGAATCATCGAGCAGTCTATTGAAGGTTCGAAAAAGTCTCTGGCTTCCCGAGGTGTTCGCAGCCCTTTCCGAGATGAAGCCCCAACGAGAGAACGAGCATGCTCAAATGTGGAAATCGCTCGAAGCCCGAGTACCCGGTAAAAGGGCAGAGGCACTGTTCGAGCGCGCGAGGGCAGAACGCTTTTTTTCAGAAGGTCGCTATGCGCAGGCTCATCGCGGTTTTGGCCGAGCTTCTGTGCTCTATGCGGGCCTCGGCGATCGCAGGCACGAGCTGCATTGCCTCTTGCGACAGGCCGTTTGTACCCGCGAAATCGGCCAATGGAGTGCCGCAGACAGCACTCTTTCGAACTGTGTTTCAGGACTGCTTGAATCGGGAGACCTCTTTGGCGCTGTTTCCGGACTCGAAGAATCGGCTTATCTCGATCTGCGCAGAGGTCGCTACGCGGTCTCGGCACTCAAGCTCGAACGCGCCCATGCTCTTTTGCGTCATCTCGCCGGGCACAGGGCAGAAGTCGCTCGAATTCGACTCGAATTGGTCGAAGCAGAATTGAACTTTTGGAGGGCGGACTTTAGAGGCGCCATCGATCGGCTCGAATCGCTCACCTCAGCGCCGCATGCCCCTACAGACCCCGATTGGCGCTCGCGGCTGGAACTCCTGAGAGGCCGGATGCACCGCGCGGTTGGAGGAAATTTTTCTCGGGCCATGGTTCATTTTAGAACTTCTCAAGTGTATGCCGAGCTCCGGGGCAACCCCAGGTGGATCATTCCGTCTGCGCTCGAACGCACTTCGCACTTCATCTCGCGTTCCATGAACGACAGCGCAGGCTTTGAACTGAGCCGATGGAAGCCCGAAAAGCTGGGCGCGGGCATGGAGGGTGAGCGCTTGCAACTCCTCATGTTCTCAGCAGAGTTGGCGATGCTCGAGAGGCGGTATGCCGATTTGAGACGCATCCTCAACTCGGGAATAGGCCTCGATACGGCCGCTCTGGACGCCTACGACCGTGTGGTTTATCGAAGTTCAATCGCAGGACTGGTTTTGAGAATGATCGAAATAGACCCTTGGAACGAGGGCGTGAACCACCCTGAACTCTTAGAACCCGGGCATTACGTACAAATAGCTCAAGACCATTGCCGCAAGGCTTTGAAAGAACTCGAAAAGACCGAGTATCGACTCGAACGAGCCGATTTGCTCGAAAAGCGCTCGCGAATTGAGGCCTTGCTGGGCCAGAGCGATTCGGCTTACCACTTTTTGCGCGCATCGATCGAGGCGAAGGCCGAGCTTCAAGATGCCGATCTCGGTTCGGAACTCGAGCGAATGCAAGATGCCGCTGCGCTCGAACGCTCCAAACTCGATTTGGCCGCAGAAAAACACAGGGTGCAAACCGCTCGGCAGCGCAGTCTATTTCTACTCATTATCAGTTTGTTGGCCTTGGGTTCGCTCGCGGCTTTGACCATAGCCTTTCGCCGCATCAAAGCGCTCAGCAAACAAACCGATGCCTTGCTCGACACCATTTTGCCCAAAACCATCTCTCAGCGCTTGAAAACCGGGCGAGGAGCTTTGGTCGAAGAAGTGCGAGAGGCTTCGATTGTCTTTGTGGATTTGGTGGGTTTTACGACCTGGAGCAAGAGTTTGTCGCCCGAAGCTCTCAGGAATTTTCTCGAAGATTTTTTTGGCGAACTCGACCGTTTGTGCAGCCTTTATGGACTCGAAAAAATTAAGACGATCGGAGATGCCTATATGGCGGCGGCCGGTGTTCCGATTGAGGACGAAGGACACAGTGTCAAGGCGGCCGATTTTGCCCTCGCTGTTCAAGAGACCCTCGAAAAGCGCTCGCTGTCTCATCGAATCGGCATAGACGGCGGGCCGCTGGTGGCGGGGATTATCGGCAAACACAAATTCAGCTACGACCTGTGGGGAGAGGTGGTCAATACGGCTTCGCGAATGGAAAATCTCGCCGAAGCAGGCAGCATACGCGTCACCAGCCGCTTCAAAGCCATGCTCGAATCCAAGTCCGATCTCTATGGTTTTCAGCCTCATCCTCCCATTCAGGTAAAAGGCCTGGGCTCTATGGATACGTGGACCTTGACTCGATCTGAAAAGAGCAAGGCATTTGGGGCGTAAAGCCCGCCTTTTTCGGTCTATTTTTGCCCGCACTCGAACGACATTCGAGGCGTTGGAAAACGGCAATTCTCTTTAAAGCAGACTCCCATGAGTGTTTTGGTCAATCAAAAATCGAAGGTTATCGTTCAAGGTTTTACCGGAAGCGAAGGCAGTTTTCACGCGGCCCAAATGATTGAATACGGAACCCAAGTCGTGGGGGGCGTCACTCCGGGCAAAGGCGGACAGACCCACCTGGATCGCCCCGTTTTTGATACCGTAGATCAAGCGGTTCGCCAAACCGGTGCCGATGTTTCGATATTGTTTGTTCCGCCTGCTTTTGCGGCCGACGCCATACTCGAAGCCGCAGAGGCGGGTATTCGCGTGATCGTGGCGATTACCGAGGGCATTCCGGTCAAAGACATGATCAAGGTCAAGGCCTATTTATCTGAAAAAGAATGTGTTTTGATCGGCCCGAACTGCCCTGGAGTGATCACGGCAGGCGAGGCTAAAGTGGGCATCATGCCCGGATTCGTTTTTGCCAAAGGCAAGGTGGGGATTGTTTCGAAGTCGGGAACTTTGACCTACGAAGCCGCAGATCAAATTTCGAAGGCCGGTCTGGGAATCAGCACGGCGATTGGAATCGGTGGGGACCCAATTATCGGCACCACGACGCGTCAGGCGGTTGAATTGTTGATGAAAGACCCTGAAACCGAAGGCATCGTGATGATCGGCGAAATCGGGGGCAGCCTTGAGGCTGAAGCCGCTCGCTGGATCAAGGCCAACGGAACCAAGCCCGTCGTCGGGTTTATCGCGGGCGAAACAGCACCCAAAGGGCGCACCATGGGCCACGCGGGGGCCATTGTCGGGGGAGACGAAGACACGGCTCAGGCCAAAAAAGCAATTCTCCGCGAATCGGGCGTACACGTAGTCGATTCTCCTGCGCACATCGGTCGGAGAATGGCCGAACTGTTGAAGGCGTAGTTTCGTTTCTCGTCTCCACTGAGTCGAGCGAAAACACGCATTTCGGCTTGAATGCTTTCTCCCCATACCCCAAGCTTGCATGAGGATACTAATCCAATTTGCCGAAGAACGGAGGAGCCTGTTTTACGTGTCGCTTGCGGCTGTCTGCGCGCTTTTGTTCTTGCCCTTTCAGTCGGCTGTTCCCCTTTTCGATTGGGATGAAGTGAATTTCGCAGAGTTGGCGCGCGAAATGGCGTTGACAGGCAATTATCTGCAACCTCAGTTCGAGTTCCGCCCGTTTACCGAAAAACCACCTTTGTTTTTCTGGCTTCAAGCGCTTTCGATGCAGCTTTTCGGGCTCAGTGAATTTTCGGCCCGATTTCCCAATGCGCTCGCGGGTTTTGCCACTTTGGCCGCGCTTTTTGCCTTTGGCCGCGAACTCAAGGGGAGCCGCTTTGGGCTGCTTTGGATGATGGCCTATCTCGGCAGCACTTTGCCCCATATGTATTTCAGATCGGGACTGATCGACCCCTGGTTTAACCTGTTTATTTTTCTGTCGATTTTCGATCTCTACCGTCATCAAAATCTCGAGAATAAAAGCCGAAAAGACATTCTAATTCGATCGGGTGTCTGGCTCGGATTGGCGGTTTTGACCAAAGGCCCCGCGGCCATTTTGATCGTGGCGCTCACCACCTTGAGTTTTGAAGCGACGACCGGTTTTCGCTGGCTTCGCCGACCCCTCGAACTCCTCATCTTCGCGGCCGCTTGTCTGTCGGTTTCCCTGGTGTGGTATGGAACGATTACCGCCCTCAACGGCCCCGCTTTCGCCATTGAATTCACGCTTCGGCAATGGGCCTTGCTCACCACTCCCGATGCCGGGCACGGCGGTTTTCCGGGCTATCATTTCGTCGTTTTGCTGCTCGGCTGCTTTCCGGCTTCAATCTTCGCCTTGTCTGCCCTCTTTAAAAAAGATCGGAGCGATTCGGGTCGTTTCGGACTTTGGATGACTGTTTTACTCGCGGTTGTTTTGATTTTGTTCAGCATGGTGCGATCCAAAATTGTTCACTATTCCTCGCTCGCCTATTTTCCGCTTGCATTTTGGGCCGCGCTTTCGATTGAGCGAAATTTTGAGTCGAACTCTCTTTCAATCAAAGGCTTGAGTATAGTTTGGAAGGCTCTGGGCAGCCTGCTGAGTTTGATCTACGCCGCGGCCTCGTTCGCCTTGGTCTGGGTCGGGCGACATCCCGATTGGCTTCAGTCCAAGATTTCGAACGATCCCTTTGCCCGAGCCAATTTCGATGCGGTTGTGGAGTGGCCTTTGTTCACCTTTTCCGTGGCTTTGGTCGGACTTGTCACAGCGGTTTTGTGGTGGATTCCACGCATCAAGCCGAGTGTGCTCTTCTTGCTTCAGGCGCTCTGGATTCAGTCGGCGATTTACGCATTTCCGCAGCGCATCGAACGTTATTCTCAACGCGCCTCGGTCGAATTTTTCAAGGAACTGCGCGGAAAAAGAGCCTACGTGGCCACCTTTGGGTTTAAGAGCTACGTACCCTTTTATTACTCTGAACGCTCCCCGGAGGATGTCCCAAGGGCTGATCTCGATTTGCTGGTCGATCCGCTCGAGCTCCCCGCCTACTTCGTGGTCAAAGTGGACAAAACGGCCGAATTTGAAACCAAGGCTTTGAACGAGAAAATTTTGAGAGCCGAGAACGGTTTCGTTTTTTACGTCCGCGAGCCCAAAAGCACGGAGGCGCCGTAAAGCGCGGCCGTTTCGGTGCGCAGCCTTCGCGCTCCGAGGTCGATCTCAAGAGCCCCCAGTTGAAGCGCTTGGGCAATTTCGGCGGGGCTAAAATCTCCTTCGGGGCCGATCAACAAACAGCCCGAATCGATTGCCCGCAATTCGTTGAGTCGTTGTTTTGCCCCATCGGCGCAGTGCGCGATCAAGAACGTTCCGCCCGGGTGCTTGCTCAAGCACTCCGAGAGCGACTGGGCCGGCTCCACGGCCATCATAAAAAGTGAGCGGCTCTGTTTGAGCGCAGAAAGGGAAATACGCTCGAGCCGGTCAATCCTAATTTTTGACCGCTCGGTTCGTTCGCTGATCAGTGGAATAAATCGCTCTACCCCAATCTCGGCCAGCTTTTCGACGACCCATTCCACCCGATCCGATTGTTTGGTCAAGGCCATGGCTACCTTCAACTGAAAGCCACTCCTCTCAAACTTCTCTCTCGAGCGAACCTCCAATCGACCCTCTCGATCGATTAAAACAGCCATTGCGAGCCCGCCTTGGCCGTCGATTATTTCTATTTCGCTGCCCTGCGAGAGCCGAAGTACTCGACTGGCGTGTTGGGCTTCTTCGGTTTCCAACTGCCCTGTGAGTCCGAGATTCCGGTCAAAAAATCGGGGTTTCACGCACCCACTTGATCGGTTGAACTCTTTTTTCGGGGTTGGGCGTGCTGACGTTCGATGTATTGAATAATATGGCTCGCCACATCGATGCCCGTCGCTTTCTCGACCCCTTCAAGCCCGGGCGAAGAGTTTACTTCAAGCACCAGCGGCCCTCGTTTGCTCTGGAGCATATCCACCCCCGCAATCGAAAGGCCCAAGGCTTTGGTGGCCTGGATGGCCATTTCGCGCTCAGCTTTTTTCAATTGAATGGGGCTGCCCACCCCACCTCTGTGCAAATTCGAGCGGAACTCGCCTTCCAAGCCCTGCCGGCGATAAGCCGCCACCACTTTGCCGTCGACCACGATGCACCGCAGGTCGGATCCATTGGCTTCGGCGATAAACTCCTGAACCAAGATGTTGGCATTGAGGCCATAAAAGGCTTCAATAACGCTCCGAGCGGCTTTTTTGGTCTCCGCCAAAACGACCCCCAAACCTTGAGTTCCTTCGAGCAGTTTCACAATTAATGGAGCGCCCCCCACCTGAGCGATCAGGCTGTCGACATCGTCGGGATTTCGCGCAAAAACGGTTTTTGGGATGCCAATTCCATGGCGCGCCAAAATCTGAGTAGCTCTCAGTTTGTCTCGAGACCGCACCAAAGCCAAAGAACCCGTAGTGGTAAACACTTTTTTCATCTCGAACTGACGAATGATCGAGCTGCCGTAAAACGTAACGCTGGCGCCGATTCGAGGAATAATTGCATCGACATTGGCCACGGGGTGATCCTTGAAAAAAATTTGGTTGTGCCCGCTTTCCATCAGCACATAACAACGCGTATGGCTCATCACTTTGGCCACGTGTCCGCGCGCCTCGGCCGCTTCTCTCAGGCGTTTGGTGGAGTACAATTCAGGGTTGGTCGAAAGAATGAGCAAATTCAGCGGTGGAGTCGACATAGATGGATCTAAGAAATGAATTGGGACGATTTGCCGCGAGAATATTCAGTGCACTTCAAGCCGGAATAGCGCCGGTCGGGTTCGAAAAGATCAGGTCAAAAGATAAATCAGCCTTCGTGTTCGAGATCGATCATCGGGTTTTGTTTGAGTAAATAATTTTGATCTTTCAGACCGACGTCCACCAAAAAGCGATTCTTCAAGAACCGCTTTCCGAGCAAAACAGGGTATTTCATTCGCTTTCGATCGGTTAAAGTGAATTCGGTTCGATAGAGTTTGCCCATCACCCGTATGTGCGTTCGAATCGAGAATCGAAACTCGAGCGCCCCAAACGAACTCTTCACCTTGCGCTCTTTAAAATCGCTGCTTCGAAACTCTCGTTTTTGATACGATTCGTGTTTGGGGTCGAGCAATCGAAAACTCACGTACTGAATTCCGTCTTTTTCGATCAATCGCACGCTGTGGCAATGGAGGGCCGAAATCGAGGCTCCGGTGTCAATTTTGCAATCGATGTCTTCGAGCCCGAAGTCGGTGAAGTCGATTCGGTCGGTTGAACCGATCATTTTGAGCGCCTTGGTTTTGGACGGTTTCATCATCGAACTAAGCGCGAATTACCTCGGTTTCGACCCTTTGTCGGAGTTCCCAAAACGCGAGATATTCAGGCGAAAAATGCATCCGATCTTCGATTACACGATCATAGAGTCCGAGGGCCTCGAGCAACACATCACACGCTTCGCGCACCCCGGCGGAGCCCCCTCCGGTTTTGGGCATGTAATCGGCCAAGCGCTTTTGTGTGACGAAGCGCTCCAGCGAAGGGCTGTGCAACTTTCCCAAAAAAACTCTCAAACCACAGCGAGAGGCGGGTTCGAGATCGAGTACATCGTCGAAGAAAAATCCAACTTCTTCGGGGCGAACTTCATACTTCGAACAAATGGCATCCAACGCGGCCGATTTATCTCTAAACTGCGTCCAAACCCCTTCAAAATGTTCTCTTCGGGCAAAATCTTCGGCGGTCTCGTTTCGCGCTCCGCTCAAAATCGCAGCGTGGGGAGGCCTGCCCGAGTGCAGGAAAATGCCGTAGCGCAATAAATTGGTTCCCAGCGAATCGACCTCGCTAAATCCGCTGCCCGCAAGCGCTGTTTTCGAGCCGTCGTTAAACACCCCGTCCCAGTCGAAGAGCAAGAGTTTGATCTTGCGCACGGCTTCGGCCAGAGCCACAGGGCCTTGCGGGAACCGCCCTCCCAACTGCTCGTAGGCGGTTATTCCTTCAGGGTTCACCCCTGCATCATTTCTTGGATGTCGAGCATCCCGATGGCGCGTCCCATTTCGGTGACCACCAGAGTGTCGACCTGACGTTCGCGGAACAGCTTATTCGCCTCAAAGAGCAGCTCGTCGGCCTCGACCGAAACCGGTGGCTTCAAACTCAGGCTTCCGAGGGTGTGTTCGAGCAGATTCGTCGCTCCCGAGCTCACCAGACGCCTCAGGTCACCATCTGTAAAAATGCCAATGGGCATGGCAGATTCGTTCACCACGACCACCGCTCCAAAGCCGCCTTCGGTCATGCGCAACAGGGCTTCTGCGATGCTGTCTTCAGGGCGAGCCGTGGGGTTCTTCGTGCCCAAAAAATCGCGTACCTTATTGGTCATCAAGCGCGTATGCTCGAAGAACTCCTGAGTGCCGATGCTCGTAAAATGGTTCTCGGTGAGCTGCTTCATCAACTTCCACGGAACCGTAACCGTGTGCACTCCCAAGTTGATTGCGTTGCGCACGTGCTCGACATTGCGCACCGAAGAAAACATCACCTTGGTGTCGTAGCCGTAATATTCGACCGCATCCACACATTGTTCCACAAGTTGCAGGGCGTCCTGACCTTGATCTTGAAGACGTCCGACCAGGGGGCATACATAGGTGGCTCCTGCGGCCATGGCCATATAAGCTTGCTGCAGTGTGTACACCAAGTGAACGTTGACCATAAAGCCATCGTCGACCAATTTTTTGCAGGCCTTGACGCCTTCGAGCGACACCGGGATTTTGTAGACCGTCTTTTTGCGATCGAGGCCCAGGGCATCTTGGCGATACGCTTCTGCGACAATTTCTTCGGCGGTTTGCCCCAGCGCTTCGATTTGGAGGACCGGTACAATTTGCGCCAGTTTTAAAATCGTGCCGTCGATGTCGGTAATGCCGTGCCGATGCATAAAGGTCGGCGTGGTGGTCAATCCCGCGAGGAAGCCGAGTTGAAATGCTTCTTCAATTTCGCGGATGTCGGCAGAGTCGAGATACAATTCCATGGTTCGAAATGCTGGTGTGAGTTGAGCGCACGAATATAGCGAGCGGCGGCTCAGTCCTTTCGGTAAGCGTGCTCTATGGCGTGGAGTTCGATCAAGGGCTTGAGAAACTCTTCGAGCTGGTCGATGTCCATCTGGCTAGCCGCGTCGCACAGGGCTTCGCTGGGGCAGGGATGGGTCTCTATAAACAATCCGTCGACGCCGGCGGCTACGGCAGCACGCGCCAAAACGCCCAAGTATTGTCGGGCACCTCCGCTGGGGTCTGCGCTGGGGATTCCGTATTTGCGAATCGAGTGGGTTACGTCGAACACGACGGGATAGCCTGTCTTTTGCAGGTGATAAAACGAGCGCGGGTCGACCACCAAGTCGTTGTAGCCGAAGGTGTAACCTCGTTCGGTGAGGATGATTTTGCGATTGCCCGTCGATTCGACTTTCTCTACGGGTTTGATCATGTTCTCGGGCGCGAGAAATTGTCCGTGTTTTAGGTTCACCACCGTACCCGTCTTGGCCGTTTCAACCACCAAAGTCGTCTGCATGCAGAGGTAAGCCGGAATTTGGAGGATGTCGAGCACTTGAGCGGCCGCGGCCACTTGATCGGGATAATGCACGTCCGAAAGCAAGGGCAGGCCCGTTTCAGCCTTTACTTTTTCGAGCATTCGGAGCCCTTCGTCCAGGCCCGGCCCCATGTAGTAGTTGACGGAGCTGCGGTTGTCCTTCATAAACGAGGACTTGTAAATTACCGGAACCCCCGTTCGCTCTGATATTTTGACCAGTTTTTCAGCTACCCCCAACATGGTGCTTTCTTCTTCGATGACGCAAGGTCCCGAAATCAAAAAAAGACCCGGTGCTCCGCAGCGGATCCCGTCTACATCGACAATGTGTTTGCTCATAGAAAACAAAAGTAGTAGACTCTGATGAGCTTCGGTTCACATGGCTCGAGCTCTGTTTGGCGCCCATGGCGGTAGCTCGGGCTTCGGCTTCTAACTTAGCCGCGTGATTCGACTCATCTGCAATATGTCCGAATTGGGCGCAGGAACGCGCGGTGCAAGCCTTGGCTTCGACGCCATGATGATTGCTTCGTTCAAAGAAAACCGCAAGTTTTTCAAGAAGTACCGCCCTGAATTCATACAACACGAAAACCACAGGCTTTTCGAAGACATCAAAACTCCCTTTGCCAAGCGACTCGACGGCATTACCAAGGTGTATGGACGCGTTGAAGCCAAAGTGGACGAGGTGCTCACCGACAACGATTTTCCGATTTTAGTGAGCGGCGACCACAGCAATGCGGGCGGAACCATTGCCGGTCTCAAGCGGCATTTTGTCGAAGAGCGGCTCGGGGTGATTTGGATCGATGCCCATGCCGACATCCACTCGCCCTATACCAGCCCCTCGGGCAATATGCACGGAATGCCTTTGGCCACGGCCTTGGGCGAAGACAACCTCGACTGTAAAATCGTCAAGGTGCCCGAAGAAACCGCGCGTCTGTGGAACAAATTGAAAGGAGAGCACGCCCGAGTTCGCTACGAAGATTTGATCTACATCGGGGTGCGCGATTATGAAAAACCGGAGGAATACCTGATGATTCGCCACAAAATCGAGAACATCACCGTTCCGAAGTCGCGCGAATTAGGTGTGGAAGGCGTTTTTCAAAGAGTGCAAGAACGGCTTGCAGACTGCGATAAAATCTACATCAGTTTTGATGTCGACAGCATGGATCCGTCGATTTCTCGCGGTACGGGCACCCCTGTCCCCGGAGGCTTCAAGGTAGACGAAGTCGAAGAGATCATTCTGCGCTTGCTCGACGATCCGAGGCTTTGTTGCTTTGAATTCACCGAGGTCAACCCCGTGCTCGACGACAAGGGAAATGCCATGGCCGAAACCGCCTTCCGCATTTTGAAAGCGGTGAGCGACAAACTCGAAACCCTCGGAAAATGAGCGGTATTTCAGCCCGGATTGCCGATTTCACAGCGGCTTGGTTAAAAGATCAGTACCAAATTGAACGCCCGGCCCCTGCGCTTCAGCCCACCCGCAAGGAGTTTGAAGGCGAATGGACGGTGGTTTTGTTTCCGTATACCGGCCCGAGCAAAAAATCGCCCGAAGCCTTGGGAAACGAGCTCGGATCAGCCCTCCAAAACGGTCTCGCCGAGGTGGTGTCCTTCAACGTAGTCAAGGGGTTCTTGAATCTCGCACTCAGTTCAGAATACTGGGCCGGGCGTTTGCTCGAACTGCGCACAGACCCTTTGTGTGGCGGACGCGCAGCGACAGAAACGGCCGCTCCCGAGGTGGTCGAGTATTCATCTCCCAATACCAACAAGCCCTTGCATTTAGGGCACATTCGCAACAATTTGCTGGGGCATTCGGTCGCCGAATTGCTCGAAGCTACAGGGCGAAAGGTGGTTCGCGTGCAGGTGATCAACGACCGGGGCATTCACATTTGCAAGTCGATGGTGGCCTATCGGCAGTTTGGCAAAGGGGAAACTCCGGAGTCCACAGGGCTCAAAGGCGACCATTTCGTCGGGAAGTACTACGTCGAATTCGACCGGGCGTATAAACTTCAGGTCGAACAGCTCAAGGCCGAAGGAATTCAGGAAGAACTCGCCGCCAAGCAAGCTCCGCTGCTGCTCGAAGCACAAGAAATGCTCTTGCAGTGGGAAGCGGGTCACGCTGAAGTGCGCGCACTCTGGCAGCAAATGAATTCTTGGGTGTACTCGGGTTTTGAGCATACGTATCGAACTCTAGGTGTGCGCTTTGACCGCAATTATTACGAAAGCGAGACCTATTTGTTGGGCAAGAGCGTGGTCGAAAGCGGCTTGGCTACAGGGGTGTTCGAGCGCAGAGCGGACGGCTCGGTTTGGATTGATTTGAGCGCCGAGAAACTAGACGAGAAACTCTTGCTGCGCAAAGACGGAACCTCGGTCTACATCACCCAAGACTTGGGCACCGCCTTGAGTCGTTTCGAGGACTACGGAATGCAAAGCATGGTGTATGTGGTGGGAAATGAACAGGAGTATCATTTTCAAGTGCTCTTCGCCATTTTGAAGCGCTTGGGCTACGATTGGGCAAAGGCCTTGTTTCACCTGAGTTACGGCATGGTTCGCCTGCCCGAGGGCAAGATGAAGTCGCGCGAAGGCACCGTGGTCGATGCCGACGATTTGCTCGAAGAAATGGTGCAGACCGCTCGGTCGATTTCCGAAGAATTGGGAAAAACCGAGGGCATGGAGGAAGCCGAAAAAGAAGCGCTTTATCGAATGCTGGGCCACGGGGCGCTGAAGTATTTCATCCTCAAGGTCGATCCAGTCAAGGAGATGCTGTTTAATCCGAAGGAATCAATTGATTTCGATGGACATACAGGCCCGTTTATCCAATATGCGCACGCCCGAATTCGTTCTCTTGAGCGCAAGGCGCGAGACATGAATTTGCCCGAATCGCACTCCGTATTGCCCGATACAGGAGCTGTTGTTTTGATCCGCCAGCTCGACCAATGGCCTGCGGTTTTAGAGGCGGCCGCCACGGCCTACAACCCCGCGCTGGTGGCGAACTATGCCTACGAACTCACCAAGTTGTTCAATGGCTGGTATCAGCAGAACTCGGTCTTGAACAACGAAGATTCCGCCGTTTCAGCTTTTCGTCTGGCTCTGAGTTCCGAAGTGGCGCGCACCCTCCGCAAAGCAATGGGGCTCTTGGGAATCGATTGCCCCGAGCGGATGTAATCGACTTCGTCGGCTTCTGTTCGGTCAGATTCGAGCAAGCGATGACGGCCTTGAAGCGCTTTGGCCGACGACCGGCTTATCTCCAAATAAAACCGGGAAGCCTAAAGAAGCGCAAAATCCGGTTGATTCCGCCCAAAACGGTTCGAGTAACGGCCTTGCGCATCTTGGTGGAAGCGCTCAACTCTGGATTTCGATCGATGCTCGCCAGGCCTGTTTTTTCGTGCACCGGCGCTCCGTGGGGCTTCTTTTCAAAAACGACGATGCTGTCGTAGAAGTGAATCGAACGCACCGAGTGGCTAAATGCGTCGGCTTTGAGGCTCGATTGTTCTGAATGAAAGGCATTTAAACGATCGATCAAGGTCTTGCTGAACTCCATAAATGTGCCTCTGCGCCGGTGTCCGCCCCCGTATTTGAGCCAATACGAGGTATGGGTGTCTTCGCAGAGATAGACCCCATTTTCGTCGACATGCTCGTAGAGCTCCTCGAAGGTGATGATTTGTTGCCTCATCGTGTGCCCCCCGTCGTCGATCAGGATATCCACTTTCGGAATTTCAGCTTTCAGCTTTCTGAGAAAGCTGCGGTCGCTTTGCGAGCCGATAAAGATTTGGATGTTTTCTTCTTCGAGGCGCTTGCATTCGGGGTGAATGTCAACCCCGTAGATTTTTGCGCGATCGCCGAAATAGTGCTTCCACATCCGAAGGCTTCCCCCTTGAAAAACGCCGATTTCGAGAATGTGGATTTCGCGCCCCTTAAACCGAGCAAAATGCGCATCATAGGCTTCAAAATAGTGAAGCCATTTGTGGATTTGCTTCCCGTCGTTTTCTCGAAAAAATCGCTCGAGTTCGTTCATAATCAATGAGCTACAAATGTACCCTGAACCGCTTTCTCGAAGTGAAATTCACATCGAGCACTCGAGTGTTTCAGAGGTGAACATTCGACTTAGCGCACCAATTTTTGAACCAAATCAGCGGCTTCTTGGAGCAGAATGGCGGAGTGCACCGCCAGCCCGCTTTTGTCGATCAACTCCTTGGCTTCTTTGGCGTTGGTGCCTTCGAGTCGAACGATAATCGGCACGGGAATGTTGCCAATGCTCTGATAGGCGTCGACAATTCCTTGAGCTACGCGGTCGCAGCGCACAATGCCTCCGAAGATATTCACCAAAATAGCCTTGACGTTCGGGTCTTTTAAGATCAAGCGAAAGGCCGTTTCAACCCTCTTGGCGTCTGCGGTACCACCGACATCGAGAAAGTTGGCCGGATTTCCGCCCGCCATTTTGATGATGTCCATGGTCGCCATGGCCAAGCCCGCGCCATTCACCATACAGGCCACGTTTCCGTCGAGTTTTACGAAGTTGAGCCCCGCTTCTCCGGCTTCGACATCCATCGGGTCTTCTTCGCGGGTGTCTCGAAGGGCCAGGTAATCGGGGTGTCGAAACAAGCCGTTTCCATCCAAACTCACTTTGGCGTCTACGGCGATGATTCGGTCGTCTGAAGTTTTGAGCACGGGGTTGATCTCAAACAAGCCGGCATCGATGCTGTCGTAGGCTTTGTACAGAGATTTGACAAAGGCCACCATTTCTTTGTGCGCCTTGCCGCTCAGGCCGAGGTTAAACGCAATTTTTCGGGCTTGAAAATCGCCCAAGCCGATCAGCGGGTCGATGATTTCTTTAAAGATCAAATGCGGCGTTTTTTCCGCAACTTCTTCGATGTCCATGCCTCCTTCGGTGCTGTAGAGGATGGTGTTTTTGCCGACTTGTCGATCGAGCAACACGCTCACGTAAAACTCCTTGGTCTCGCTCTCGCCGGGATAATAGACATCTTCGGCGATCAACACCTGATGCACCTTTTTGCCCTCTTTTGAAGTCTGGGGCGTGATGAGCATCATGCCGAGAATGTCGCTCGATTTGGCGCGCACCTCGTCCAAGCTCTTGGCCAGCTTCACTCCTCCACCTTTTCCTCGACCCCCCGCGTGAATTTGCGCCTTGACGACATGCCAAGAAGTGCCGGTTTGTTCCGTGAGCTTGCGCGCTGCCTCAACGGCTTCGTCGGGGGTGGTGGCAACATAACCGCGTTGAACCGCTACGCCGAAGCTCGCGAGAATTTCTTTGCCTTGGTATTCGTGAAGATTCATGCCGTCGATGGGTTTGCGGCCAAAAGTACATCAGAGCGCGCGCCCGCATTAAACCCAAGTCAACTCTGTACAAAAAGAAAAAGGCAGCCTCGAAAGGCCGCCTTGCATTCCCCTGATCGGATTCCTCTGCAGGAGTTGGGAAGCGCTATTGAAGATTGTTGGCGTTGCGATACGATCCCGAGCTGTTCGAGAACCAGTCTTTGTAGTTCGCTCCGTTCGATTCGGCCCAATCGCTAAAGCGCAGATAGGCGTCTTCGATGCGCACTTTTTCAACCGGAGGACGATAGTTGTGGTTGATTTCGATAGCCCAAGGCATTCCTTGAGCGTTCTGATACGTTTGAGTCGTACCCGGAATCCCCGTGTCGTTGCCCGTGCCAAAGAGAGACAAATCGGCCAATGCGCTGGGTTGGCGTCCTTTGAGGTGCACTTCGCGCCCGCGATTGCCGTTGACGAACAAAAACGGATCGAGGCCCTCCGAATTGAGTGCGGCCAAGCTGTACGGGTTTTGCAAACGCATCTGAATTTTGAGCGTGTCGCCCTCGTGATCGAAGGCATTGTCGAAGGCCACCAAAACCGCGTTCGCATGTCCATTTTCGACTCCGTTGGAGGCAATCGAACTCACCGTACCTGTATTGCCGGCTCCTGTAACGCTTTCAACCGACGAGGCAGGGAAGGGGAAACCCACTGCAAAGCCATTGAGATATGCGGCGCCTATGTGGCGGACATTGAACTTCATGTCAATTTCGACGATTTCGTTGCGCGCATTGGTCACGAAGCGATAGTTCATGCCCATCACGAGGTCGTTAAAGTCGTAGTCTCCTTCGGCGGGCCATAGATCTTCAAAAGCCACGCTGGCAAAACCCGATTCGAAAGGATAAAAATGATCAAAGGCTTTTTCGGGATCGCAGGGATACAGATCGTTGGAATCGTCGACTCCATCGTTGTCGCAATCGTTTCCGCCTCCGTCTGTAATGGGAGGGAGATTGTCTGTGTCAATGGCTTCGATGGGGTTAGCAGTGACGTAGAACACGGCATCGTTAAAGTCGTCGTCGCTCGAACCGTCTCTATCGAGGTCTTCAAAACCAATAATGATCAAACCGCGCTGCTGGTGGTGAAGAAGCACATTGTGCTGGCGATTGGCTGCTGTTTCGGGGTTAAAGGCCACGTTTGAGTAATACTTGGTCTTACCGAAATTGACGGATTGATTGTTTCCGTTCCAAGCGTCTTGAAACAGAACATATCCTATGGCTGTGCCTTCGGGATATGCTCCGAGATACACCTTGTCTCCGGGCAACAGGTCTCCTCCTGAGTTCAAGTTTGAAGCATTGGGAAGAATGACGTGAATGGAGTCTATGTCTGAGGGCGAACTCGGAGGATTGTTGCGGTCGTACGTATAGAAACCAATGGCGTTTCTGTAGCCCGCTCCTTCGTGAATCCACGTGATCCACACATCGCAGGCCTCGTCGAGTTTGATGTCGGTATCGTTGCCTTGAGCGAGATATTGAGGGTTTTGGGTGGGCACCGGAGCTCGTTCGGGCAAGGATGCGTTGATGTCTGCCAAGAGACTGGCGTCGATAGCATCGGGGGCCGCGAGTACCAAGGGTTTTCCATTGCTCGAGTAAGGAGAATGATAGCTGAAAACTGTCGAGCCTACTTTTTGACCTTGGGGTGTCGTTTTGCCTGTGGCAGGCGCCCCTTGAAGTCTTGTGTAGTCAAAGCGAACAGAACCGTCGACGATGGGGAGGACAAACCCTCCGGGCAAGCCGACATAGTCGCTTTGGAGATAAATCGAGGCTCGGTCAATGCCGATGCGCAAGGTGGTCGAAAAAGTTCCGTCTTCGTCGATCCGTCCACGACCGATCAACTCACCGCCATCGGCCGGATTTTGGGTATACAACGAAAACGATGCCCCGGTTTGAAATTGAAATGCTTGAATTTCAACATCAATAGCTTCGCTGGTGGCATAGGCGAAGTTCTTGAGCTGAGGAGTTCCGCCGGGTCCGTCGTCGGGGCTGCATGCAGACAACAGGACGACAAGTCCAAAAATGACCGAAGTGCTGAATTTCATTTTGTAGGTTGATTAGTGCGACAAAAATAACAAAATCAATTAAATGTAAGCATAGTCTTGATTAAAATTTATTCAAAGGCCTCGCTTGGACGCGGACCAACAGCGGTCTCATCCCTCTTTTGAACTGAGGAAAACAATGGACGAAGAGGGAGTAAATCCCGTTTTTGAAGATGTTTTTCATGCTGCGAAACTCTTCATTCGCGATCAGTTCGAACGGGACCTTTCGGAGTTTGGAGCTCGTTTGAAGGTCGGCGGAGGATTTTCTTCGGAGCACGGCTGCAGGCGCCCGGAGCTTTTCTTTCAATCCACCACCACCGCGCTGATTTTTAGGCAAAAAAAAACCCCGCCAATCGGCGGGGTTTCATCAAAAGGACTGTCGAGGTCCTTCCGGATTTCCCTTATGGGATCAGGTTGGCGTTGTTGCGGTAGCCGGGGCTGAGGTTGTAATACCAGTCGGGGAACATGGCACCGTTGCTCTGAGCCCAAGCGGCGAAATGCAAGTAGGCATCTTCGATACGAACTTTCTCAACAACTACAGAGAAGCTGTTGTTGATTTCGATAGCCCAAGGCATGTTGTTCGCATTCTTGTAGGTATAGCCGGGGAGAGAGGTAGCGTCGTCGCCGGTTCCGAACATTGCCATATTCGCCAAAGCAGTAGGCTGCTTGCCGGCGAGGTGTACTTCGCGGCCACGGTTTCCATCTACGAACAAGAAGGGATCGCACATGTTTGTCTGCAGTTGGCTGAGCGGATAAAGGTTGCCCAATTTCACGTTCAAAACCACGGTGTCGTTTTCGAAATCGAAAGCGTCGTCGAACATCATGCTTACCGCGTCGGTTTGCCCGGCCTCGGTGCCGTTGGGGTTGGTCGTTACAATACCGTGGAGCAATTGGCTTCCCGTTACGCTGGTGACGTCGGTTGAAGCGAAAGGCCAGCGGATACCGAAACCGTTGTTGTACGATGCACCGATGTGGCGAACATAACCGGTTACTTCAATTTCTACTACGTCGTAGTTAATGTCCACGTGTGCAGCATAGTTCATGTCCATCACGAGGTCGTTGAAGTCGTAGTCGCCTTGAGCGGGCCACAAGTCTTCAAACGCGACGCTGTTGAAACCGCCGTCGAAGGGGTGGTAGCATACAAATGCCTTGGTCGGGTCGTTCGGGAAAGAGTCGAACTGGTCGTTTACACCGTCGTTGTCGCTATCCACACCACCTGCAGTGTTTACGAAGGGGAAACCACTGGTGTTGCAACCGTTGGGAACCGAAGTGGTGATGTAGAACAACAAGTCGTTGAAGTCGTTGTCGCTTCCGTTGTCGCGGTCTTGGTCTTCAAAACCGACCAAGATTAGATTCTGAGGAGCGTGGTAGAGGTTTACGACGTGACGGCGATTGGCGGCAGAGGCTTCGCTGTTGAAGTTGGGGTTCGAGTAAACTTTGGCGTTGTTGAAACCAACCGCTTGTGTTCCGCTGTTCCAGCCGTATTTGAACAATACCCATCCGATCGATTTGCCCGCGGGGATCACGCCGAGGCTGATCTTGTCGCCGGCGACCAAACCGCCCTGGGGAGAGAAAGAAGAGTTCGGGATAATGACCTGTACGCTGTCGATGTCGTTGACGCTCACAGGAGGAGTTCCGGTGTTGTACGTATAGAAACCGACGGCGTTTTGGAAACCTGCACCTTCGAAGATCCACGTAAAGAAGACCTCAGTGGTGGCGGTTACAACTAAGTCGCTGTTGCCCAAAACGGCCAGAGCCGAATTGTCGACGAACTCGGGGAGAGTGGCGTTGATTTGAGCCAACAAGAGCGGAGTGATGACGTCGGGAGCCAACAAATAGCTTGGAACTCCGAGTGCGTTGTACGTACCGAAGTAGCTATACACCGTTGCGGCCACTTTAGCAGAAGGACCTTGGATGGTACCTCCATTTTTGCCGGCGCCGGTGCGGTTGAAGCTGATACTTGCAACACCGTTGTTGATGGCGATCGGGAAGTTACCGGGCATGCCGATATAATTCGATACCAAGAAGATTGACTGAGCGGCAGTCGCAAGGCGGAAGTTGTTTTCAAACTGTCCGTTCTCGTCCAACATGGCCGTAGCAATCAATTTGCCGCCTTCTTTTGGGTCAGCGGTGTAAAGGCTGAACGCTGCGCCAGACATAAAGTCTTGGCCGTTCAGGCTTACGCGAACCGCGCCGCTGGTTTCGTAGTTAAACGTACCTGAGGTTTGGTTAGGAGAGTCCAGATCCTGTTTGCAGGACCCCACAGCAAGCCCGATCAGGCCGGCTGCGATCATTGAATAGTTGAATTTCGTCATGGCAGGTTTTAGATTTTCCATACCTATATGATAATCGTGCCAGCTCGAGAAACTCCCGTAAAATCATGTTATTCAATTAATTATTGTTTTTTGATTTCTTTGGGATTTCCCCTTTTGGGATTAAGTGGTAGTTTCTTGGAAAGGAGCCACGGAATTTGTTCCATTGTTGCTCTTCAATCAAAGAATGCAAGTACAATGCATCGAAAAGCGTCATCACCTTACTATATCGCAGCGACTTCATCTTCAAAAAGAAGCCCTCGAAAAAGTGTTGTTAATTCCTTTGGGGTTTGATTTTCAATAAGATGACCAGCGTTATTCCACTTGTTCAGAATTCCATATTTGGGAATCCCGCTCAATCTGTCTTTGGGGTCAAAGATTCGGTGTAGACATCCGCGGGCTTCGAGCTCGATAAATCGATTCTTCGGACAGCGAACGGCGGCGAAAAATAGGGCCGAATAGGTTTCGGGATGGATTTGGTTCAGGCTTTTTTCCCAGCGATCAAAGCGAAGAGAAGCCGCGCTTTGAGCGAGCATCACTGCCGCCCGATGCAGAATATTCGCTCTTCTTGGAGTGCGTGTGGCCCAGCGAATCGCAGGCCTGAGCCAAAAGGGAAACTCATTGGAACAGACAGGCCCCGACAAAACAATGAGTGTACCGGGAGGGTACTTCGAGCAGATGGGTTCAGTCAATAATGCTCCGAGCGACTGCACGATCAAGCAATAGTTCGGTGGCGGAGGAGCTTCAAACCAAAGAGCGATGAGTTCGTCGACGCTTTTGCGATCGGCCGTCGCATTCCAGCTCAGAATGTGCACAGCGGCAGAGGGGGGCAGCAGACGCCTCAATTTTTGACCCGTGCTTCCGAGCCCCGGCAAAAGGACAATGCTCTTGGAAGCGCTCAGAGGTGCTTGAGCTGCTGTTTAATCAACTTGACCTGCTCGGTCAAAAGCCCGCGTTCGTCGAGTTTCTTCACTTCTGAGAGCAAAAGTTCGGCTTCGCGCCGCCTGCGCCGAGCAACGGCAATGCCCGCCAAATTGAGTTTGGCCATGGCCTGATCGTGTTTCATGCGCAAACCCGTGTTCAAAGCCTTTCGCATAAAGGTCTCCGATTTGCCCAAATTATTTTGGGCCTCGAGCAGCCCATTTAAAAAGTAGAAATAGGCTCTTTGACCTTTGATTAAATCCTTTTCAGGGTCTTTGATGGCCGAAAGCGATTTCTTGGCTTGGTCGAATCGCTGCTTTCGCAGGTGGTAGAAGGCAATTAAAATGCGCTCGTTTCTGAAATAGGTCAGGACAATGAGCCCAGCCAAAAGAAAGGCGAGGATTCCCCACCCAATCGAACTGGTAATGATGAGTGCGACCGAACCTAGAAAGGCCAATGAGGCAAGCGCGATGCGCAGAATTTGTGATGACATTCGGCGAAATTAGCACCTGCAGACGGCTCGAGACACTATTCAATCACACGCCTGAGCTCTTCGATTTCGCCCGGGCTATAGCCGTCGAGCAACATGCCCCGGTCGAAGGGGTCTAAGCGATTCCACTCTTCTGTTTTGCGCAGGGTGTCGGTGTCCAACTCGTAAATGTTCAGCCAGAACGACCGCCGGTCGTCGGGGTAAGGTGCCGGAGTTGATTTGATTTCTGACGCAGACATATTATGAAAGTAGCAGAAATACACATTCGGCGCAATACAGAATGGCCAAAAAAAAACCGCCGGAAAGATCCGGCGGCTTCACTAAAGAACTTTCGATTAAAGGGTGGGCACGAGCACGGCGTTGATTCCGTGAATAATGCCGTTGGTTGCGCGCACATTCGCGACAGTCACCGTGGCGGGATTGCCCGATACATCGAGGAATCGCACTCCTGAACTCAAGTCGACGGTGAGATTTTGACCAGATACCGTGGGGAGTGAACCGTTGGTCAGGTCGCTTGAGTAGGCAATCGACCCAATGGCGTGGTAGAAAAGAACGGTTGTCAAGCCGTCTTGACCAATAGCGGCCACGAGTGCATTCAAATCGGCCACGCCGAGATCGGTGAGGAGCTGAGCGAACGCGGCGTCGTTGGGCGCGAGCAAAGTGAGGTTGGCATTGGGGTCGTTTAAAGCGGTCAAAACCGTAGGCTCGGCTGCGAGAACCGCAGAGATCAAGCTTGAATAGCTCGCATTTTGCTGGAGCAACTCAACCATTCCGAGGGGTAAGAGCACTTTGTCGATCTTGTGGATCACTCCGTTGTCGGCTTCAATATCGGCCGCCGTAACACTGGCCTGGTTGATTTTGACGCCCGCGCTCGTGTTGATGTACAAACTGAGGTACTCGTCGGTGGTTCCGGCTGCAGTTCCGAGCGAGCTGAAGTAGTTTGAGCTCAAGGCTCCCGATGAATACTCGCTACCGAGCACATGGTAGGCGACAATATTGCGGACGGCATCGATTCCAAGCGCGTCGATCAATCCTTGAAGCGAGGTAACACCCAGATCGCTAAGCAATTGGTTGAAAGCTGCATCGGTCGGCGCAAAAACGGTGAGCCGATTGGCGGGGTCGTCGACCACGGCGTCCAAACCGGTTGCTTGGAGAGCTGCGTATAGAGAAGTGAGCTCAGGGTCGGATGCCACACGGTCGGCGATGGTTCCGAGGGCAGGGGTATTGTTGTTGTCGTCGTCGTCTTCGCTACAACCGACACCTGCGAGGGCGATGAGGACTCCCGGAAGGACTCCAAAGGCCAATGAACGTAAATTCATGGGATAAGATTTAGGGGTTACAAGGCTTTAAACATCGCGACTGACAGAAAAGTTTTAGGATTCGCTCAGCGAATCCCTCCTTTCACTCATATATGTAGGAATTCACACTTTAAAGAAATGGGGCTCACTCAATCATATCTTTCGTAGCAGTCCTGCAAATGATCGAGATTTGATTTGCTTCGCTCTGTGCGAATTCAAAAAGAGAACGATTTTTAAATGTGATGTAATCCATAGAATGATGTGTACCCATCTCGATCAGTCGACGCGAATCAGACCCCGAATACGCTATTGTGAGGAATGCCGAAAAAGCGGTGGGACGTGGGTGCATTTGCGAATCTGTCAAAGCTGCGGAGTGACTCTCTGTTGCGATTCTTCACCGTCCAAACACATGAGTGCGCACTCGGAAGTAGCGGGGCATCTCGTGGCGGCATCTGCGGAGCCGCGCGAACGCTGGGCGTGGTGTTACGAAGATCGAGAAATGGATCCTTTCTACTTTGGCGAGAACCCATCACAAGATAAAAAATGATGACCCCTCCCTCAAGAGCCCACGGAATCGACGCGATGAGGCTGATTGGCTCGTTTTGTATTATATTGATTCATAGTAGCTTTGGAATTATCCCTGAGAGCTGGGTCGATTTTTTTCGATTGATTTCGCGCTGGGCTGTTCCTTTTTTCTTCGTGGCCAGCGGCTATTTTTTGAACAAGAGACGGAACGAATCCGGCGATCTCCCACTCGGCCGAATCGAACCCAATCTGAATCGTTTGATTGGAATTCTGCTCGCCTCCGCCCTGGTCTATTTTCCCGTAAAGGCGGCCATGGGCTTTGACGCTTTTCGCATCGATCAACTTTTGGTGGGCAACTATTTCCATTTGTGGTTTGTCGGCGCGCTGCTGGTCGGCACAATCGGACAGTGGTTTTTTAGACAATTGGGGGGGCGCCGATTGCTGGACATCATCAGCTTGGGTTTGATCCTCGCGGCTCTGTTCAGCGACAGCTACGACTTGTTTTTTGATGTGCGCTTTAACTACGAGCCGTTTCGCCTGCTCTTGGGAATCCCCATGGTTCATTTGGGGATGAGAATTGCCGCCAACGGGCGCAGTGGCAGCGGGCCCCGGTTCTGGTTTGCCATTGCAGCTTTGGGCATGCTTCTTCAATTTGGAGAGGCCTACTGGCTATCGAAAAAGTTCGATTATCCAGTCTACGAACATCAGTTGTTGGTGGGGACTTTGATCTGTGCGATTCCGCTCTTTATCGGCAGCAGTTTGATCGCGATGCGCGAAAACGCTCTTGTGCGCTGGGGGAGGGAGTATTCTCTCGCCATATACCTCTACCACCCCTTGGTTTTTTACCTGCTCGCTTTGTTGGGAAATCGCTTTTGGCCGGATTCTAAAATGCAGGTCGAGTCGTTCAGCCCGCTGATCGCTTTTTTCGCAAGTCTCTTCGTGTTGATGGGCATTCATCGTTTTATGCCCCGATTGTTTCGCTTTTTAAACGGCGACCTCAAAGCCATTTGGAGTGCGAATGCTCAGGGCTAATCGGGCTCTGGTTCGGATCGTTTTACGAAGCTTCGCGGCCCTGTCTTTTTACTTCGGATTGTTCGAGGAGATTAAAGCTCAGTCTGCCCCCGATTCGACAGCCCTCTATCAACGTTGGCAGGATTCGAATGCCTCCGACACAGCCCGGTTGAACGCTTTGGGCAAGATGATCGAAGGATTCTATATCTACGCGAATGCCGATCGAACCGACAGTCTCATCGAGGTTTATTTGTCGAAATCGCTCCACTTTGGGGCTTTTGAACAATACGCAGATGCCCTCGAGCTGAAAGGAATTCAAGCCTACATACGATCAGACTTAAAGTCTTGCAGAACGTATATGAGGCGCTCGTTGGCGATGAACCAAAGAATCGGGAACACCAAAGGGCTCGGGTCCGGTTGGAACAATTTGGCTGTGATTTACACGGAATCAGGCGATCTTCCTCAAGCGTTGACGGCCTATCGGAATAGCCAGAGATATTCTGCCAAAGCCGTTGATTTTTATGGATTTACCGCCGCTCGATCGAATCTCTGCGACGTCTACTCTTCGCTCGGATTCCCCCAAACGGCCGAGAGCATTCTGCGGCTGATCGTCGAGACCGATCCGCGAAAAATTGAAAAGGGAACCCTTGCCTCGGCGCATACGCGCTTGGGCAATTTAATGCTCAATCAAAACCGACCCTCGGAGGCGCTTACCCACTATTTGAGTGCATTGAGGTTAGCCGAAGAGGTTCGCGACGTTTCCCAACAAGCTTCGCTGCGAGGCAACATAGCCACCGTGCATCTAGAAATGAAACAGTTTGATCTCGCAGAAGACTCGGGCGAAGAAGCGCTCAGGCTCTATGGAGAACTCGGCGATTCTATAGGCATTTTTAACACACTGGTCGGGCAGGCAGCCACCCTTGCCATGGATCGCGATACCCTAGGTTCGCTTTCCAATCTGGAGCGGGCACTCTCTATTCCATTTTCGAAAAACGACCCCTTGAATCTGGCGCGAGCCATGATTTCGTATGTCCGGCTGCTCACGGCTTTGAATCGTCTCGACACGGCCGAAATCGCGCTGGAATCGGTTCGACGAACCATTGTTGAAAGTAGCTCAAAAGAGCTCCGGGCGCGCGCGGCGATTGCCGAGTCTATTTTGAAGAGAATGCGAGGGAGGCTTGTCGAGGCACTCGAACTCAGCCAAAGAGGACGAACCTGGGCGAGAGAAGCGAACAGCGTGAGCTTAGAAATGGATGGCTATCTCCAAGAATACCGAACCTTGAAAGCACTGGGCAGAGAACGAGAAGCGTTAGATATGTATGAAGACTATGTGCGCTCATACACCGATCTTTTGCAAGAAGACAAAAGGCTCGAAGTGTTTGGAAACGCCGTGAAGTACGACTTTGAAAAGCAAGCCATCGCCGACAGCCTCTCTCTGGTTTCGCTCGAAGAACGCAGAATGCTCGAGCGCACCCATCAGCGCCAAAGGCAGACGGGTTTATTGGTTTTGCTGGCCTTGATGGGCGGATTTGCCCTGGTGTTTTGGTTTCAGCGGAATCAAATCAACCGCGAACGCCGGCGAAGCGATGCTTTGCTCGAAAACATTCTGCCTGCCGATGTAGCCGAAGAGCTCAAAAACAAAGGCTCGGTCGAAGCGCGCAAATTCGATGGAGTGGCGGTTTTGTTTACCGATTTCAGCGGTTTTACAGCTTGGTCTGCCCATCGCTCGGCTTCGGAAGTGGTCGAAGAAATCAACCGGTGTTTTGCAACTTTCGATTCGCTCGCAGACCGTTTTGAACTTGAGAAAATAAAGACCATCGGAGATGCCTACATGGCTGCATCGGGTTTAAAATCAAATCGATCTGATGCCAAGGAGCATTTGACCAACGCCCTTCGTGCGAGCTTTGCCATGTTGAGATGGATCGATGAGCGCCGTGCCGAATTGGAACTCCGCGGCGAATCGTATTTTGGAATGCGGGTAGGAATTCACTTCGGGCCGGCGGTGGCGGGGGTGGCCGGGACTAAAAAATTTCAATACGATTTGTGGGGAGACACCGTGAACACCGCGAGCAGAATGGAAAGCTGCGGGGCCATTGGCCGGCTCAATGTTTCGGAGGCGGTGCGCGCTGTCTTTCTAAACGAGGATGACTTTCGATTTGAAGAGCGCGAGTCGGTCGAAGTGAAGGGCAAGGGTCCTATGAAGATGTATTGGGTTGATGAAGCTCCCCCATCGGTCTAAGGCGGCGAGGGAGAAGACCGCTCAGTTTCGGGTTCTTTTAAAATTTTGAGTATCCCTCGAGCAAAACCGGAACGATATCGGGGTCGAGCAGGGTTGAAACATCACCGAAACTCTCGGTTTCGCCTTCGGCGATTTTTCTCAAAATCCGCCTCATAATCTTACCCGAACGCGTTTTGGGCAGGCCCGGACTGAACTGAATTCGATCGGGTTTGGCAATCCGTCCGATGGCCTCGACCACGGCTTCGACAATCTCGGCATGCACGATTTCCAAATCGGCACTTCCCTCTCTGAGAACCACATAAGCGTGAATGCCCTGCCCTTTGATGGGATGGGGATAGCCCACCACGGCCGACTCGGCCACCGCCTTGCACAGATTGATGGCGTTTTCGATTTCGGCCGTTCCAAAGCGATGTCCGCTTACGTTAATCACATCGTCGACCCGCCCGATGATTCTGAAGAGCCCGTCGGCCGTGCGCTTGGCCCCGTCTCCGGTGAAATAATACCCTTTAAACGCGCTGAAATACGTCTGAACACAGCGTTCGTGGTCTCCGTACGTGGTTCGAATCATCCCCGGCCAGGGCTTCTTGATGCACAGCAAGCCTTCGGCCTCGGTTTCGGTGATTTCGCCCCCCTCTTTATCGAGCAAAACCGCCTCGACTCCCGGCAAGGGCAGACCCGCGTGTGCGGGCTTCATCGGGCTCAGGGCTGCGAGACCCGAGATCATGATTCCTCCGGTTTCGGTTTGCCACCATGTATCTACGATCGCGCAGCGCTCCTTGCCCACATGAATGTGATACCAATGCCAAGCCTCTTCGTTAATCGGTTCACCCACGGTACCGAGCAGTCGGAGCGAGTCGAGGCTGTAGGCCAATACATGGTCTTCGCCCGCCGCCATCAGTGCTCGAATGGCCGTAGGAGCCGTGTAGAACACATTGACCCCGTGCTTGTCGCAAACTTGCCAAAAGCGCCCCGGATCGGGATGGGTCGGGACCCCTTCGAACATCAGGCTGGTGGTTCCGTTCAAAAGCGGGCCGTACAACAAATAGCTGTGGCCTGTGATCCAACCCAAATCGGCGGTACACCAAAAAATATCGCTTTCGAGACACTGAAAGACGTTTCGAAAAGTGTAGCCGGCGTATACCATATAGCCCGCGCAGCTGTGCACCACCCCTTTGGGCTTGCCCGTAGAACCCGAGGTGTAGAGGATAAAGAGCGGGTCTTCGGAATCCATGGCCTCTGCCGGGCAGTCTTTTTCGACTGTTTCGAGTTCGGAATGCACCCAAAAATCGCGGCCTTGCTGCATGTGCACGGCCCAATTCGTGCGCTCGACCACCAACACCCGCTCAACGGTAGGGCAGTGCTCAAGAGCTTCGTCTACAACCCTTTTGACGGGAATTTCTTTGTTGCCTCGGTACAATCCATCAGAACACAAAACGGCTTTGGCGCCTGCATCTTGAACGCGGTCGGCCAAAGACTGAGCCGAAAAGCCTGCAAAAACGACCGAATGCACCGCGCCGATTCGAGCGCAAGCCAGAACCGATACCGCCAATTCGGGAATCATCGGCATGTAAATCGCCACTCGGTCGCCTTTGCCGATTCCGTGTTTTTTGAGCACGTTGGCCATTCTGCACACCTGAGTGTGAAGGTCTCGAAAAGTGAGGCGGACAAAGCGTTCTCTGGGGTCGTTTGGCTCCCAAATAAGCGCCAATTTGTTGCCGCGCTCTGCGAGGTGCCGATCGAGGCAGTTCGCGGTGATGTTCGACAACCCCCCTTCAAACCATCGGTTGTGTCCGCGTTCGAAATCAGATTCAAGCACTCGCTCCCAGGGTTTCTGCCATTCAAAGTACGAAGCAATCGAGGCCCAAAATTCTTCGGTGCGATCGATCGATTCGCTCCGCGCTTCGAGGTAATCTTCGAAGGACTTGAGGTGATAACGGGCCATATTGCTGCTATTTCGGGTTGACGAAGAAATTCTGGAAGCGAAAAGTACCAACAGCCCGCGAACTTCGGCACAGCTCTTGCCTGCAAAATCGGCATGAAGACCATTTATCTTTTAGTGATTTTGCTCGGCGCCTTGTCGGTCGGCGCTCAAGACAGCTTGGTTTACCGCTATGCTTCGGGCGAGCGCGCCTGTGTCGAGTGGAACTCCGCATCCGATGGATATGGGCGACAAGACGGCCAAGTGCGGGTGTACAGTCGATCGGGAACTTTGGTGTACACCGGATATCGCCGAAATTATGCAGGGCACGCAAGCGTTCGATTGAGCTTTCACCCCAATGGCGGTGTGCATCGTGTCGAGGCGAGTTCGGCACCCGATGCGGGAATTCAATGGTATCGAGAGACCCTTGTGCTCGACGAAGAAGGCTCGGTCGTTTTTCGCGATCGAAGCAGCCACGAAGACCTAGAGCGGGTCACCATGAGCGAGCCGATCTTTGTCCAAACGGAAGAACGCAAGGCTCCCGGGCCCGAGTTGCCTGTGGGCTGTGCCGTACCCCACGGGGGGCAGACGGTGATTTATCACCTTGGGCGAAAGGCTGTGCGTATGCGCATTTCTCGAATCGATCGGCCTCAACCCGAATGTGTTGCAGAGACGAGATTGCATCGAGGAGACTCGCTGATAGGGCCCTTGATGATTCGCGCAGATCAACATCCGGTGGCTTTTGAATCGCTCGAGATTGAAATTCAAAAATCGAGGCATTCCGCTTGGGAGACCCTTGCTCCGGGCGAATTTGCCATTCGTACCCGCAACACCGCACACGGTCTTCGGCACGAGGCCTATTGGCTGGGTTCAGAGTAAAATGGCAATAAAAAAGGCCCCCGAAGGAGCCCTTTCATTCTTTGAAGAATAAGATGGTGCCTCGAGCCTGAGGCGGTGGGGAAAATTCCGCATTCAAACCCGGGAACCCGGAAACTGGTCAGAGGGCCATTTCTCTTTTGGTGCTGTCTTGAATGGCAATGCTATACACGACTAGGCCAAAACCGATTTTGTTGACCGCGTCGGCGATATTGTAGAACAAATCGACATTGCTCGAATCCCATCCAAAGGACGTGTTCAACCAGCCGCCGGGCATGCACATGTACCCAATGGGGTAAATGGCCCATCCCACGAGGACAAACCAAGCAAGAGTGCGCACTCCGCGTACGACCGTTGGGTTGCCCGATTTGTCTGCGAGTTGTTTGACCTCACCAAACCACGCGGCATAGAGAACGTAGATATACCCGAGAGTCGAAAGGAAGCCCCATAAAACGCTGTGCGCGGTGTCGCCTCCTTCGGGGTTAAATGCCTCGCCAATGTAGCCTGCGACCAGCATCCAAGCCGAAGCGATGATCAAACGCCACATGAGACCGACTTTGGCTCCCGCCGCTTTCGTCAGCAAATAAAACTCGACACACATCAAGGGCACCGTAAGGGTCCAGTCGATGTAGCGCAGGGCTGTGGGATTGCTGCCGGTCTGAGCGTAATAATCGCGCATGTAGTAGTAGTGTACCGCGGCAATGCCCGTGATCAATCCCGAAACCAGCAGAGAAGTTTTCCATTTGTCTGGAACGCGACTCCGCTCGAAGAAAAAGAAAACCGAGGCGGCCAGCATGGCCATGTAGCCCGTAAAAAAGGTGAATGCCACGGGGTCGTCTTTGGGAATGGCGACGAGGTTGGCCAACACTGAAGAATACGCTGCATCCATTTTGTTTAAGATTTGGTTCGTTTTCTTAAACACAAAAGAGGTGTCTGGGTTCGCCAAAATTCGGTTTTACGATGAAGATTCAGTGAAACGTGTGAATTTTGGGTTTTAAATTACTGATTGCCAAAAGTTTAATTATATGTTAAAATTTCAAATGCTCTAGGTTAAATGTTTGATATTTAATCGTGAACAAGTTAAATGTGTCTTATTTCTCGGCGGATCAGGGCTGTTTTTGTGGCCTTAAGCCTCGGCTCACGGCGGATGCAACGCATGGTGAGACTCAAGTTTCGAACTCTCGGTACAGAGATTTTTGTGGGAGGTATTTCTGAATGCCCCAATGAACACCGGAGTACGAGATTTTTTCTTATTTTTCTGATGGTGAGCATGTTAAAATGGTTCCAATCTACCGATGAACCCCGAGCCCACCCCTCCGCGCCCCCGTCCTGACACGCGCAGCTTCGTCAGGGCACCCATTCAATTTCCGGATTCCAGGCACAACCGCAGCATGTCCTAAAGAATGTTTGTGAAGAACTCCCTACGGAATCCGCCCATAGCCAAGCTCCCCGAAAATGAATTGCACAATGATTTGCCCCTCGGCGCTTGCGCCGGTTTGTTGATCTCAGCAAATCAAGTATTCCCCGGGGGTCTACCCTTAACAGTCGCTTGCAGCCCACCCGAGAATCTGGGCGCGGAGGTTCGAGAGAAGGAAGAACCGGGGCGCACCTCAGTTTTTGGTGGAACCAAGTCCCAGTCTGAACCTGCGGACTGCAATGCCCGAAATCGAAGCCAGAGTGCCGGGATTGAAACACCCAAAATTTTGAAGAGCAGTGTTTTAAATCGCGCTCAGCTCGAAGCGGTAATTCTCCATAATCGGGTTGCAGAGAAGCTTTTTGCAGGCCTCATCCACCTTTGATCGCGCTTCTGATTCGTCTACCGCATCCAACTCCAAATGGATGTGTTTGCCCACCCGAATGTCAGAGACTCCACCGATGCCCACATTGCCCATTTGAGCGGTGATGGTCTTGCCCTGAGGGTCGAGAAGCGCCTTGAGCGGCATGACATCGATTTCGGCTCGGAATTTCATCGAAAGGTTTTGATTTGAGTTACTGCAGCGATCGATTTAAGTCTCAAGAACCCTGCGATGGAACATGCCCGGGCCTAAAGAATACGATCGACAAAAGCACGTACGAAAGTACGACAAGCGAAATGCTCCACCACCCGAGCAGGCCGGCAGAAAGCAGCCCGACCGCAGCACAAGCCCACAGCAGCGGAGACAACTTTCCGTTTTTTGGTTTGAGCGAAAACAAGGGGATGGGCGCCACCATCAAACCGCTCATTGCAAGGCTCGAGGCGACGATCGCGAACGGATGCGTCCACTGAGCCGATAGCGAACCCGAGTGCACCGCCATGGCCCAAGCCCCGAAAAAAGCGGCCATTGAAGGCGTGGGAAGTCCGATAAAATGGGTGCTTTGAGTGGGGTCGATGTTGAATTTTGCCAGGCGCAGCGCGGCGAAGACTGCCAAAATCAGCGGGGAGAAACGCAGAAAACCGAGCTCAGTCGCCGTTTGGTTTTCGTAGCGAAGCAGCATTTCCATCCCCATAAAAGCAGGCAGCAAACCGAAGCTCACCACATCGGCCAAAGAATCGAGCTGTTTGCCGAAATCGCCCGCCACACGCAGCAAGCGAGCGAGGAGGCCGTCGAAGACATCGAGCAACAGCGCGCCCGCCATCAACCAAAACCCCAAATCGAGCCGGTGTTCGCTCAAGACAAAAACCGAAGCAGTCGCCCCGCAAAGCAAATTGCCTGCCGTGAGGGCATGGGGAGCCCAAAAAAGCGTTTTTGAAATCGATTGAGCCATCGCAGTCTTTAAGCGAGCAGAAAGTCACAATATTAATTCGAAGAAAGGGGTTTTATTTGGGCAAGCATCTGCGCGCAATTCCAGTTTGCGGGCTTGGGACGTATTCAGACCTTTGGACGAAAGAGATTCAAGAAATCGATTGAAGAATTTTAAGCGGATCATTTCCTTTTGGGCGAGTCTCGTCGTGGCGGTGTGGCCCAACACCGAGGCCCGCGCACAGACCGGACGAAAGTATAGCAACGAGTTTCTCCACATCGGGGTCGACGCCCGTGCATTCGGACGCTCGGGAGCTGTGGTGGCCAGCGTCGAAGATGCCACGGCGGGATATTGGAACCCTGCCGGACTCGCCAGACTCGAGGCGCGCTACGACTTTGCGCTGATGCATGCCGAGTACTTCGGGGGAATTGCGCAATACGATTACTTTGGCTTTGCCAGCCCGGTCGATGCCGTGAGCACGGTGGGGGTGAGCCTCTTGCGCTTTGGGGTAGACGACATCCCCGACACCTCTGAATTGATCGATGCCGACGGGAACGTCAATTACGATCGCATCAAGCTTTTTTCGGCGGCCGACTATGCGCTCTTGCTCTCGTACGCCCGCAAATCGCCTTCGGTTGAAGGTCTCAGCTATGGGGCAAACCTCAAATTGATCTACCGAATGGTGGGGTCTTTTGCGGACGCTTTTGGTTTTGGATTCGACCTCGGTGCGCAATATCACACCGAGAATTGGCAGTTCGGAGCCGTGCTTCGCGATGCGCCCTCGACCTTTAACGCATGGTCGATTTCTACCACGGCAGCCCTCGATTCCACTTTGGCTGCGACCGGCAACGAAGCCCCCGAGAATGCCATTGAATTAACCCTTCCTCGGCTCGTCTTGGGCCTTGGACACCGCGTTCGATGGGGCGATCGCTTTGGGCTCTTGTCTGAAATCAATGCCGAAATGACCTTCGACGGGCCTCGAAACAGCTTGGTGAGCGCCGACTTTGGCAACATTGACCCCGCCTTGGGGGTCGAAGCCGACTTCAGACAAATGGTGTTTTTGCGCGTGGGGGTGGGCAATTTTCAGCGGAGCACCTTGTTCGACGGCAGCCGTCAATGGCTGTGGCAACCCAACCTCGGGCTGGGCTTCAAGTATCGGGGGCTTTCGGTCGATTATGCCTTGACCGACCTAGGCGACCAAAGCAGCGCGCTCTACAGCAATTTGTTCACTTTAAAATACCGCTGGGGGCTTTGAATCGGCGCAAGGGCTTCGCATGGTCTGCATTGAGCGGAGTGCTCCTCTGGCTTTCGTGGCCCGAGCAGGGGTGGCCGTTTCTCATCTTTTTTGCCTTCGTTCCGCTTTTTTGGGCGGTAGAGCAGGCGCGCACTTCAGAGATCAAAGGGATTTTTGGAATGTCTTGGCTCGCGTTTGCGCTTTGGAACGGACTCACGGCGTGGTGGATCGCGCTGGCGCATTGGTCGGGTCTGTTTGCCGTGGTGTTTATCGCAGCCTCGGTCGAAGCCCTGGCTGTGTGGGCATGGAGCAAAACGGCTCGAGTATTGGGCGAGCGCCGCGCTTGGTTTGCCTTGGTGGGCTACTGGATGCTCACCGAATGGCTACTGCGCGATTGGGATTTGAACTGGCCTTGGTTGGCGCTCGGAAATGTCTTTGCCACTAGGCCCGAGTGGGTGCAATGGTATTCGGCGACGGGGATTTTTGGGGGAAGTGTTTGGGTTTTAATTGTCAACATTTTGATCTACGGGGCTCTAAAGAAACTTCTCGCGAATTCTCTTCGATTTGACCTGCGTTCTCAGTGGAAAGCCGGTTTGGCCGTGTTGCTTCCGTTGGGTGTTTCTCTTTGGATGTACACTCGTTATGAAGAGCGGGGTGAAGCCGTAGAAGTGGTGATCGTACAGCCGAATATCGACCCGTATGTCGAGAAATTCGAGATGAATTCTGCCGAACAGCTCCAGAGATTTCTCGACTTGGCCGAAGCCCGGATTGACGAGAATACCCGCTATGTGGTCGGGCCCGAAACCATGATTCCCTCGGGTTTAGACGAAGACCGAATGGGCTCGGAGCCCGAGATTCGGATGCTCCGCGGTTTCCACGAGAAACATCCCCAAGTGAATCTCGTCCTCGGCGCGAATACCGTTCGGTGGTATGAATCTCGAGAAACGGAAACCGCGAGGTTGCACCCCTCCGGTCGATATTGGTACGATGTATTCAACACGGGTTTGCAGGTGAATTCGGCAGATTCGGTTCCGCTCTATCACAAATCGATGCTGGTGGTTGGGGCCGAAAAAATGCCATTTCTCGGGGTTCTCGGGCCGCTTTTGGGCAATTCCACCTTCGATTTTGGGGGGATATCGGGAACCAACAGAACGCAAGATCACCGAGAAACATTTGTCTCCCAAGACGGAGCGCACCGCTGTGGAACCATCATTTGCTGGGAGAACGAATTTGGAGCCTTTGTTTCGGAATTTGTCCGTTCAGGAGCCGATTTGTTGTTTGTCATTACCAACGACGGCTGGTGGGGAAATTCAGAAGGTCACCGACAGCATTTGCACTATGCCCGCCTTCGCGCCATCGAAAACCGCCGGGCCATCGGGCGTTCGGCCAATACCGGCATTAGCGCGGTGATCAACCAAAGAGGCGATTTGCTTCAAACCCTGGCTTGGGAGAAAACCGGAGTGTTGGTCGGCACAATGCACGCGAACCACGAGTTGACTCTTTATGCGCGTTATGGTGATATCGCCTTGAGGGTGAGCGCCTTGATGGGTGTCATCCTCGCGCTTCTCAGTCTGTCCAAAGCCTATCGAAGGCCAAAGGCGAACTGATTCTCCACAGAGGGCATACTCACTTTGCCTTCCTCAAGGCTTCGGAATAGGCGTTGGGGAGCTCACAGCCTTCGACGGCACGAGCGGCCTTTTCTACATCGTATTCAAAACGGCGAAACTCAATGGAGATTCCGTCGGGTCGGCCGAAATCGGGGAGGATGTCGTAGTGCAAGAGGGCCAAACAGCCGCGGGGATCTCCGTCTTTCGGCTTGCCCACCGAGCCAATGTTTACGGCATGGCGGTAACGAAGCGAGCCATCGGGCTGTTGATCTTCGAGAATTCGGTGATACGGTTTGTGCGTATGTCCAAAAAACATGAGATCGGTGTGCGCATCGTGCATGATGCGGAGCAAGCTCTTTTCGGGCCGGTCTTCGAAGAGGTATTCGTTGATCTTTCGCGGGCTGCCGTGCACCAACAAGGCGTTGGGCGCATCTGGCCCATTTTGAAAATCGAAGCGCAAATGCCGGGGCAAACTGCGCAAGTAGCGGCGGGTGTCTTCGCTTACCCATTCGTTGGTCAAGCGAATCGAAACAGCCCCATTGGCCTTTTCTTCTTCGTCTTTGTACGCACAACCGCAGTCGTCGCTCGCGAGCCCAATGCCCTCGTCGTAATTGCCCGCGATGCACGGAATGCCCCTTGCCCGAATCTTCGAGGCGACCTCGTTGGGCCAAATGTTGTAGCCCACCAAATCGCCGAGGCAATAGATCGCGTCGGGGCGGATTCGATCGAGTTCTTCAAAACAAGCCTCGAGGGCGGGCAAGTTGGCGTGGATATCTGAAAAGAGGGCGATGGTCATGGGGTACAGGATAATTCTGGGGAGAGACATGGTTTTCATGCAAAAATGTAGACAACACTCGAGCCAGCATGAATGAAATATACTGATCTCCTTTTTTTGTCCGATTTATTTAGTTAAGTCTTGGAATCGATGTTTTCCGGTTTTGCCTATGAGCATTGTGTAGTGCCGCGATGCTTCGCGGCGGTGCGATTTAAAGATAGGAGTGGATATTGGCCTGCGTTGTTCATTCCCTCTCTACGACCTTGATGTTCACCCCGCTGCCGCGGAGGCCTTCTTTCTTTGCTGCTCCAAAGAAAGAAGGAAAGAAAGGAGCTTTTTAGACCGGCGCAGCGCTCTCTTGTCCTACCCGCGTACGCTTTGGCCGAG
>JBGSOF010000010.1:0-42609 GCA_041739275.1 Schleiferiaceae bacterium
TGCGCGCGCTGAAAAACCGAAAAGCCGTCTCGAATCCCCAACGAGCGAGCTCGAGGGTCTTCTCTACGGCTTTTCGGTGGTCCGCCTGCGGCGGACCGGTTCTCGGGGCTTTGCGGAGAGACAGGGATTCGAACCCTGGATACCCGCGAGGGTATAACGGTTTTCGAGACCGCCCCATTCGACCGCTCTGGCATCTCTCCAAAAGGGAGCGCGAAATTAGATAAAATACAGCTTCAAACAAGCTGATTTGGGCGGAGAGAAAAATTGAACGTCTATGTACTTTCGGCGCCTCAAATCCTTTGAAAATGAGCAACGACGATCCCGAATACAGCAAAGCCGAACAGCCTGAAAATGTTTCATCCGAAGGGTTGGGCCATCAAGAGGTCGAACAAACCACTCCACTTGCCGTAGAAGTGCCGCGGCATGAGTTGATTATGGAGCTACTTCCCGAGGCTCAATTGCATCTAAACGCCATTCGCAAATGGACCCAATTCTTCGCTGTTTTGGGATATGTGGCCATTGCCATTTTCTTAATCGCCGGGGTGGTCATCTTTGCAGTCATCACAGAACTGGGCAACATCAATGGTATTGAACCCGAGGTGATTGGGGTGATCTATTTTTTAATGGCCGCTCTTTATATCTACCCTGTGGCAAAACTCCTTGAGTTTTCGGGTCGAATGAAGAAGTCTTTGGGCTTTGTCGATGCCCAAATGCTGAATGCTGCGTTTAAGTCGCTCCGACAGCACTTTGCCTATGTGGGATGGCTTACTGTTGGACTGATCGTTCTTTATTTCTTGATTTTCATCGGTGCAATGGTCGGCGCAGTGGGCGCCGGTTTTGGCGGATGAAAATCGAACTGCGTTCAGGAAGAGCTCTCTAAAAAGTTTCTGATGATTTTGAGCTGATTTGAACTCACCGCCTGCGGCGGTTTCGCCCTGACCGCAGCGTCAGAGGGGGGGCAATCCATACCCACGCGAAGAGAGAGGATTGAGTCGCTGCGCTCCTCGATCCCTCACCGCCTGCGGCGGTGGGGCAATCCATACCCACGCGAAGAGAGAGGATTGAGTCGCTGCGCTCCTCGATCCCTCACCGCCTGCGGCGGTTTCGCCCTGACCGCAGCGTCAGAGGGGAGGCAATCCCTACCCACTCGAAATGAGAGGATTGAGTCGCTGCGCTCCTCGATCCCTCACCGCCTGCGGCGGTGGGGGCGATCCCTACCCACTCGAAATGAGAGGATTGAGTCGCTGCGCTCCTCGATCCCTCACCGCCTGCGGCGGTGGGGGCGAAAATCCCGAGAACCTTTCCGCGCGCTGCGCGCGCTGAAAAACCGAAAAGCCGTCTCGAATCCCCAACGAGCGAGCTCGAGGGTCTTCTCTACGGCTTTTCGGTGGTCCGCCTGCGGCGGACCGGTTCTCGGGACTTTGCGGAGAGAGAGGGATTCGAACCCCCGGAGGTTTAACCCTCAACGGTTTTCAAGACCGCCGCAATCGACCACTCTGCCATCTCTCCGGGGCGAAAATACGATAAGGAGCGTCATTGAACCTCAAACCAACCAAAGCAGATCGGAGAGCGTTGTATCTTTGAAAGATGCGTTTTTTGTTACCCCGCATATCGATGCTTCCGAAGGCCTGTTTTAATCTGACAAAAAGACTCTCCACGGCGATTTTTTTCTGGGGGGCGCTTGGTTTGATCGGTTCTGCGGACATACTTCAGGCTCAGGGGCCACAAGTAAAGCTGCACACACCGTCTTATCAAGATGGCAAGGGATTTCACTACGTGGAGTTCACTTTGTTTTGCCTTACCGAAAGCCTCTTTCAGCCCCTCGATTCCAAAAAGCCGAGGAGTTTAGATCTCGAGATTTTAGTGGTAGGTCAGGACAGCGCTCGACAAAGAGATTCAATCACGATGGGCGACAAGGTGCGGCTCAACGCCCCCGAAGGCCTGCCGATTGCATTTTCGCACTTGCTCCGCTATAAAATCGCGGACGGAACCTACGGTGTGCAAATTGTTATTCGAGATCCCAATTCAAGCGCAGAACCTGCTTTGGTCAACGGCCCACTCCGGCTTAAAACCAATAGCGAAACTTGTTTTTTGTCTGAACTCCGAATCGGCGAGCAATTGAGCCCTGAAAAAGACGGAAGTCCTTTCAACCGCTATGGCTTTGAGTTTAAACCCTTGGTAGGAGACGCTATTTTGCCGCTGAACAGCCCAGAACTCCCGCTGTTTTTCGAAATCTACAACAGCGACAAACTCGGTTTGCCCGAAGGCGAAAGGCTTCAAATCAAACTCGAAGTGCTCGATCGCTATTTGCGCCCCGTACCCGGCTTGGGAGGAACGCTCAAGCGCGACGTCCGCTCCGTGATTCCGGTGCTGCTCTCCTTACCCATAGAAATTTTGGAGCCGGGAGATTACATCCTCAGGGCTGAAATCGGCGAAGTGGGTGTCGCACCGATTCTCACTTCCGAAACTGAGTTTCGAAAGCCATCCGACCTTCAAAATAATCAAACAATTTCTTCATCTGAAGCCGTAGATCACAGGCTCGAAACCTATTTTGAAAACGAGGATACGCTCAACCATATGTTGGATATTCTCTATCCCATTTCTAGTCTGCCCGAACGCCGGCAAGAAAGCAATTTGATGATCAGTGGTTCCATAGAGCAAAAGCGCAACTTTCTCATTCAATTTTGGCTGGCGCGCGACCCGATTCAGCCTGAAAAAGCGCTAAACGAATACTTGCTCAAAGTCTCTGAAGCCGATCGCTCGTATGGGGCTCGTTCGATGAAGGGATATCAAACCGACCGAGGGCGCGTTTTTCTGCAATTTGGAAATCCCAACATGATCGAAGACCGCAAGTATGAGCCCAGTATGTATCCCTACGAAATCTGGCAATACAACGTTTTGAATTCGGCTTCGACCAACGAAGAAGTCAACCGCGTCTTTATTTTCGCCAACACCGAAAGCGCGGGAGACCTCTATCGAATCATTCATTCGAATGCCGAAGGCGAGACTTTTAACCAGCGTTGGATGCTCATGCTCAACCGCAGGATGTTGCCGCTTCAAAGCGTAGACGAAACAGGAGAAGACATCATACAGCACGGAGGCCGAGTGAACAGCAACCCGATTATCAACGAATCGACCATTAACAGCATCAATCGACGATGAGGAGCGACCGAGTGCTCCGCCCCCTGCTGTGGGGCTTGTCGCGTATTCCTTGGAGTGTCCTTTACCTCTTTTCGAATCTTCTTGCGTGGATCTTGAAGAATATCCTTCGCTATAGACGCGGGGTGATCGACTCAAATTTGCTCATCGCATTTCCCCACAGCCACAAACGGCAACGCGACAAATGGAGATCGATTTTCTACAGCCACTTTGCCGACCTCATCGTAGAAATGATCAAGAGTCTTTCGATGAGCGAAGACGATTTGCGCAGGCGCCTGATTCTCGAAAACAGCAAGGTTTTCGAAGAACTTTACGAGCAAAAAAAGCCTGTCATTGTGGTTTGGGGACATTATACCAATTTCGAGCTCATGGCGATGGGCCTCCCCTTGTTGATTCCTCAAAAAACGCATGCGGTCTATCAAGCGCTTCGAGACCCGGGATTTGGCGAAATCATTGTCGAAATTCGGCAAAAATTTGGTCTGATACTTTACGAAATGGCTGAAACCTATCCATATATGCTCGGCAATGCCGATGTTCGGGCGGCTTATATCTTTATGGCCGATCAAAGCCCCGCGGCAAACAAAATAAAATTCTGGGGCCCTTTTTTCGGCCGACCGACCGCCACGCACCTCGGGGTGGAAAACCTCGCGAAAAAGCTCGATGCCGCGGTTGTTTGGATGGATGCCCGAAAGACAAGCCGCGGACACTATTCTCTTCGTGCTCAATTAATTACCACCGAATCCAACCGCTGGGATCCGGGCGACATTACCCGAAAGCACCTCTCGCTGCTCGAAGGCGAAATCAGGCGCGATCCGCCCTATTGGCTTTGGTCTCACAAGCGCTGGAAGCACAGCCTCCCCGAAATCGCTTGAAAACCGCGGTCGCCCTGCTCAACTGGAACGGACGGCACTGGCTCGAGCGCTTTGTGCCCGATGTGCTCTCGACTCTTAAGGACAAGGCCGAACTCGTTGTGATCGACAACGCGTCGACCGACGATTCGCGGGCTTGGATGGAGGCCAATCACCCGGGAGTCCTTTGGATTCAAAATACGGAGAATCAAGGGTATGCGGGAGGGTATAACCTAGGAATTGAACAGATTGAAGCCGATCTGCTCATATTGATGAATACCGATGTTCGGCCAAGGCAGGGCTGGCTCGAACCCTTGATGGATGCCTTCGAAAAGAACCCGAAGCTCGGAGCCGCGCAACCCAGAATTCTCGACTTCAATCACCCCCGGCAATTCGAGTACGCAGGGGCTGCAGGCGGATTTATAGACACCTTCGGCTATGCTTTCTGCAGAGGTCGGCTCTTTGACGCGTTGGAAGATGAAGCGGGCCGATATCTGGAGCCGAGTTCCATTTTTTGGGCGAGTGGCGCTTGTCTGGCTGTGCGTCGATCGGTCTATAGAGAGCTGGGCGGTTTTGAAGCTTCGTTTTTCGCGCATTTCGAAGAAATCGATCTGTGCTGGCGAATTCAGCGGGCGAATTGGAGCGTGGAATACGTGCCCCATTCAGTGGTCGAACACGTGGGCGGGGGTACTTTGACGCAGTCGAATCCCAAAAAAACGTTTTTAAACTTTCGCAACAACTTGCTTTGCCTGGCGCGCAATGAATCCTCGCTCAAGCTCTTGTGGCTGATCCCACTCCGACTCGTGCTCGACGGCTTAGCGGGCCTTCGGCTGCTGAGTCGCCGCCAATTTGACCATTGCTTTGCCATTGTGCGCGCACATTTTGCTTTCTACGGAATGTGGAAGAGTGTGTACCGCTTCCGAAAAAATGACCTTCATCCGAGGGGTCAAAAACTCCGGGGCGTTTACCCGAAGAGCGTATTGTGGGCCTATTTCGCGCGCGGTATCAAGCGTTTTGATGAGCTCGGGTGGAAGCCCGAAACGCCGACCTAAGCCCGTTTGCCGAGCTGATAGAGCAAGGCCTCGAGACCGAGTCGATACGAATCGAATCCAAAACCGACAATAGCGCCGAGACACGAACGAGCGATGAGCGAACGCTGTCTGAATTCTTCGCGCGCCAAAGTGTGCGTGATGTGCACCTCGATCGCCGGAGCCGGAACCGCGCTCAGAGCATCGCCCAGGGCCACAGAAGTATGCGTATAGCCCCCGGCATTGATCAGTATGCCATCGGCAGAAAAACCCACTTGATGGATGCGGTCGATCAACAAACCCTCGACATTGCTTTGAAAATACTCGAGTTGCACTTCGGGAAACCGCTCTTTCAATCGGACGAAATAATCGTCAAAGCCCATACTTCCGTAGAGCTCGGGCTCTCTCCTGCCCAGCAAATTGAGATTGGGACCGTTAATTATTTGAATCTGCATTTCCCAAAACTACAAGAGCGCGGGGCACCATCAATTCCAGTAGAAACCAAAACTCGTCTGGTCTTCTTGAAGTCGAATCGACTCGTAATACTCATTGCGACGATCGAGAAAACGCATCCCCTCTCCGGTGCGCAAATATTTGACCCATCGAAGTTTATCTGATAAATCATATTCGAGTTCCAGAGCGCGTGCCAGGGCATTGGTCACCACGGCCGTCGATTTGGAACCCTCTCCCAATTCGCCCGTGCCTTTGCCCACTTCGCGTTCCATGCTCAGTTTCCAATCGATGGGTTCAACGGCACCGCCTGGATAGAGCTCATCTTCCATTCGGTAAAAAAAGCGATCGAGCCGGAACAAACCCACGCAGCGCACTTCGATGTCCGACTCTCCTCCGGGATAGCGCTTGACCACCTTACTCACCTCGACCAAACTCCCTGAATTCGAAGTGTTCAACACATGGTTGCAGGGAAGTCCGAACGGGCGCGATTCTTCGATGCTCTGGGCGATCAAAGAGCGATACCGCTCTTCGAAGATGTGCAAAGCGCACTTTTCTCCGGGCATCAAGAAGATCGAAAGCGGAAATAACGGAATGTTTATTTGGCTCATATCTGCTGAAACACCTTGACCCTGTGAAAGTTCAAAAAGGCGAAATCGGGTCGCCTTTCACTTCGAGCATTCGTTCGGGCACCGACTTTCGAACGGCTTCGGCTAATGTATCCATTACCGCTCTTCGATAGCGATCTTCGGGGTAAACGAGGCTAATTTGCCGCGTGGGTATGGGGTGGTCGATGGGCTTGAGCGCTTTGAGATCGCTCTTGGGCAAATCTGCGGCGATTAACCAAGGCAGCAGCGTCATTCCATAGCCGAGTTGCGATAGTTTGATCAACATCGAAAAACTGCCGGTTTCGAGGGCTATTCCGGGAATGGCCGGCACGCTTTCTCCCGACTCGCCGCACAAGCGCAAAACCGAGTTTCTAAAGCAGTGCCCTTCGCCGAGCAGGAGCAATTCGGCGCTCTTGAGTTCGGAATGGAGCACAAAGTCGTTGTTGCTCAGTCGATGACTCGATGGAACATAGGCCACAAAAGGTTCGTAAAAGAGCGGAACTTCAACGATGCCTCGTTCAGCCAAGGGTCCGGCCACCAAGGCCGCGTCGAGTTTTCGTTCCCGGAGTGCGAGCAGAAGAACCTCGGTGGTGAGTTCGCTGAGGTGAAAAACGGCCAATGGCAGTTCTTTTGTCAGATGCGGAAGCATGCGCGGCAAGAGTGCAGGGGCGAGCGTGGGGATGATGCCGAGCTTAAAATCACCCTTGAACAGCCCGTTGAGCTCCTCGACGCCGGCTTCGAGGCCTAGAACAGCCCTCTGAATCTCGAGCATCCGATCGATGAGCAGTTTGCCTGGATCGGTGGGGAGAATGGGATGGGTGTTCCGCGCGAAAATCTTGAGGCCGATTTCTTCTTCGAGCTTCTGAATTTGAGCGCTCAAGGTGGGTTGTGTGACCGCGCAGCGCTCGGCGGCCTTTCCAAAGTGCCCGTGTTCGGCCACGGCCAGTACGTATTGAATCTGGGTGAGGGTGATCGACATAGAGTCGCAGAGGGTCTTGAACGCAAAGAAAACGAATTGAACGCCTGCCGAAGCGCGCGATTTCAGCCTCTGAAAGGTTGTACTTTTAAGGTCGATGCCCGCAGGCCGATCAGGGCGATTTTCGGATATTCCGACTCGGCGAAAACGGGCTTTTCCGTGCTAAAAGTCAAGGTTTTATATGATTTTGAATTCAATTCACCCCAAGCGCTTCTTCAGCTCAGCCTTCCGCTTGCTCCCGGCAACACTCGTGGCGGTTCTCTTTGGGCTTGGATTTACACTTTTGCCCGACAAAGAGTCTGTCGTCTTGAGACTTCAACTGGAGCCGGGCGCCAAAATCGGGCTGCACACCGATGTCAAATCCACACTTTTCTCAGATGCTCAGCGCAGCCGCCTGTTTACCAAACAGGACATCTCGCTCGGTTTGGCGATTTCGATTGCCGCGGTCGATCGCGAACGCATCTCGGGAGAATTGACCATCGAAGAACTGGCCTTCGACCAGAACATGGGGGGTATGGCGATTCAATACAACTCGAAGGATCAAGCAACCGGCGCAAATGCGATCATCGACCAAGAAATTCGCCCCATGTTGAACAAGCCCGTGGCCTTGGTTATCGGAACCGATGGACGGCTCATTGAGCTCGACCGGACTTCTCAAATTCTCCGCGACTTCGAGCTCAGCAGCCTCGGCCTGATGGTCTATCCCCGTGAATCGGTGAGCCAGGGATCGACTTGGACGCGCACGCATTCCATCCCGGGCAGCCAAGCCCAAATGGAAGCCGAGTACACGGTCGATCGAATCGAAGCCCAGACCGTTTTTCTCTCGATGAAGGCGAGAATGAAGTCGGGATCTGAACTCGAGGGCCTCGAAATGAAAGGACATATCACCATCGATCGAAAGACGGGATTTCCAATTTCGCAAAACACCGAGATGTCCACCAAACTCAACGGGATGGGCGAGGAAGGCCAAGCGCTCTATTTGACGCTCACGTCAAAGAGCATCGCTCAATTTCGATAGGCCTTGGATCGGTTTGCCCATAGGTTAGAGGAGCGGCTCAAGAAGGGTTTGCCGGGATGGAGCGCTCATCGCAAACTCGCCCCTCCGAACCGAGGATCAGGTCCCGATTCTCCGCCCGCCGACACCCGCTTCGCCTCGGTGCTTATTTTGCTTTATCCACACCGTCGTCAATTGCACACAGGCTTGATTTTAAGACCTCAATACCCCGGAGTGCACAGCGGGCAAGTAGCCTTTCCCGGGGGCAAGCGCGAAGCCGAAGACATCGACGACATTGCAACAGCCCTGCGCGAGGCTGAAGAAGAAGTGGGCATACCGAGAGACTTGCCGCGCATCGTCGGGTCGCTGAGCCCGGTGTATATCCCCCCGAGTCGATATTGGGTGAGCCCCGTGCTCGCCACCTTATCTGAACGACCTGTCTTTGTTCCGGACAATCACGAAGTGGAACGCGTGCTCGAAATGCCTCTTTCGGCACTGAAGCTCGAAAACAGCCTGCTCGAGACGGAGTTTTTGGAGGGCGAAAAGCGTTTCAGCAGCCCCGCCTACCACTGGAACAACCATCGAATTTGGGGGGCTACCGCCATGATGATCAGCGAATTAATCGAGTTGATTGAGCTCGATTCCGACTTGGAACTCTAGGCTGCGTCTTCATTCTATCTTTGGCGCCCTCATGAAACCGCTTTTAAAAAGGGACGCCTTTGGCAATGTTCTGATCGTCAAGCGGATCATAATATTTTTTTTCGGGGCCCTGACGTACTACCGCTTCAACATGGCCAATCGGACTGTGGTGCGCGGAACCCGCAACCTCATCGACCTACCCGACACCAAAGTGCTGTTTGTGAGCAATCACCAAACATACTTTGCCGATGTTGCCGCCATGATTCACGTTTTCGGATGTGTGAAGTGGAAAGTGTACAACCGCATCGATTTCTTTTGGCACCTCTTCAACCCCAAGCTGAATATTTACTTTATCGCCGCGGTCGAAACCATGCGCAAGGGCTGGCTCCCGAGGCTTTTTGCCTACGTGGGTTCGGTTTCCATCAAGCGGACGTGGAGAGCCGGTGGGCAAGACATCGACCGAGGAGTCGATCCACAGGACGTTCGAAAAATTCAACTCGCCCTCGACAGTGGCTGGGTCATTACATTTCCACAGGGCACGACCAAACCTTTTGTGCCCGGCCGAAGGGGCACCGCGCGCCTGATCAAAGAGCAGAAACCCATCGTGATACCCGTCGTGGTCGACGGTTTTAGACGCGCCTTCAACAAAAGGGGGCTGTTGATGAAAAAACGGGGAATCGAACTGAGCCTGACGTTCAAGCCCGCCTTGGAAATCGACTACAACGACAGTGCCGATCGCATTTTGGCGCAGGTCATGGACGCGATTGAACAGAGCGAACGCTTTCAAAAGCGCAAGTCGATCAGGCAATTTTAGGGCTTCGACGCCGTTGGCTCAATCGCAGCCTCTGCATGCATACGAAATGCAGTAGACGCAGCTCCTTGTTCGTATTTTTGAGGATATGAAACGATTAGGATCGGCAGTTTCCGTCTCCATTCTTACACTTTTGGTTTTCGCCTCGCTCGGATCGTGCGAAAAAGACATTGCCGTGGGGGGAGAAGGCACGTTCGACAACCGCAATGTATTTGTTCGGGCCGTCACTCAATGGGACGATCGCGGATTTCGCAAGGACAGCATCTACACTGATGCTCAAGGCCATCGTTTTTACGTGGACCAAGTGAACCTCCTGCTGAGCAAATTCTTCGTCAACAATCAAGGCGACACCATTTACGATCCGGAGTCGTTTGCCTTGCTCACCGATGTTTCTGACGATTATCCCGTGCTCAAACTCAATCCCGGCAGTTATTCAGGTTCTGTGGGTTTTCGCATCGGCCTCGATTCCGTGACCAATCTGCGTCCCTTGGGCACGTCATCACCCGGAAGTCCGCTCAACGAGGCCGCTTTGTATCGCGGGGCATCAGGAGGGTACAAAGGATATCGCTTTCTCGAAATCAAAGGGCGGGTCTTCAATCCGCACAAGCCCGACGAGCTCGAGCCTTCAAAGACTTTCCGCTACGAATTGGGAGACACCTTGGATCTCAACTTCAAGCTGAGCAAGTCGTTTTCGGCGGGTGAATCTATTCCAATTGTCTTTGCCGTGATTATTGATCTCGACACCATTCTCGCGCCCTTCGATCTCGATACGCTCAGTGAAATCCGCAGCGATCGCGGGCTCGTGGACGATTACACCCATGCGCTTGAACTGCGCCAAGCCGCGCAAAACGGAATCATACTGTTGTGATGAAAAAGCAGCTTCTCGTCCTTGGGCTTTGGGCTTCGTTGGCTCTTCTGATTTCGGGCTGCGAAGAGCGAAAAACCTCAGATCTGGGCGGTTTCAGCCTCGGGATTGAATTAGACAATCAAGGCGTTGCAGCCTTTGCCGGCGAACCGCTGCTCGTAGACGACGGCACCGAGGTGCGCATAGACGAACTTCGGTTTTACCTCAGCCATCTCCGCTTGGTCAAAAGCGACAGCAGCGAGGTTCCCTTTGCGGACTACACCCTGTTCAACCTCACCAAAACAGGAGAGCTCAGGCATGGTTTTGAAATCCCGGACGGCAGCTATATCGGGATTGTCGTAAACCTCGGACTCGACAGCATCCAGAACCTCTCGGATCCGACTGTCTTCGACATGGACGACTATTTGAGTTCGGCCGCCGGGATGTATTGGACCTGGGCCACTCAATATCGGTTTGTGCTTACCGAAGGAAAGGCCAATCAAATCGGCGCTTTGGGACGTCCGGACGACGTGGGTTTTTCGTACCACCCCGGCGGAGATCATTTGTATGTTAAAGACTTGTTTTTTCCGGTTGATTTCAATGCCGCCCCGAATTTGAACACTTCGTTGACACTCAAAATCGATGTTCAGAAGTGGTTTTACGGGCCTGAAGGCACCATTGACGTACGCACTGAGAACGCGGTTCACGACGATCCGGGATCTCAAGAACTGGCTAAGCGCTTTATCGGAAACTTTGCGAGCTCGCTGTCGATTTGAACTTCGGAGAACCGACCTAGCCCCCTGCTGTCGAGCGTTCGTCTTGTTGTTATGTATGGGGCTCCTGGGAGCCTGCGAGGAGAATTCATCGCCGGCCGTGGATCTCGGATATCCCGAAATCTTCGGAGCTGCTTCCATACCCGAAGACAACCCCACCACCCAAGAAAAAATCGCGCTCGGAAAAAAACTCTTTTTCGACCCTATTTTATCTCGAAATCGAGACGTGTCGTGTTCGAGCTGCCACCTGCCCAAGCATGGTTTTGCAGACACTTTGCCGGTGAGCACGGGCTTCCACGGTCGCCATGGCGAGCGCAATGCCCCCGCACTCATGAATTTGGCTTGGCAAACCCGATTTAATCTCGATGGCGGGGTTCGCTCTCTCGAACTTCAAGCCCTGGTGCCCTTGCTCGATTCAAGCGAAATGGCTTCTGCAACACCTTGGATTGCTGAACGTCTTCAGGCTGATCCCGAATACGTGGAACTTTTTCAAAAAGCATTCAGTCGCACACCCGACGACTTCGGATTGGTACGAGCGCTCGCAGCTTTTCAGCGCACGCTCGTGGTTTACGGCAGTGCAAACGACCGTTTTCAGCGCGGCGATTCGAGCGCCTTGAACACTGCTCAGCTCCGCGGACGAGCTCTTTTTTACGCCCCCGAATCGGGATGTTCGAGTTGTCATTCAGGGGTGTTTTTTACCGACCGTTCCTATTATCGATTGCTCCCGCCCAAGCCGGCAGACCCGGGGCGCGCTCGAATAACGCTCAAACTTTCGGACTCGGGCAAATTCAGAACCCCCAGCTTGAGAAACGTCCAGAATACCTGGCCCTATTTTCACGACGGGCGGTTGAAAACCCTCGAAGATGTGGTCGAGTTCTACGCAGTCGGTGGCTTTCCCATGCCCGATAGCTTGCCTGCAGACCCGCGCATTCGCCCCATGCCCTGGACCGAACAGAACAAAGCCGATGTCGTGGCCTTTCTGAAAGCTTTGTAGCATAAAAAAAGCCGCCCTTTTGGGACGGCCTTCAAGATTAAGTCGAAGTTCGATTACTTCAAATCAAAGCGGTCGAGATGCATCACCTTGCTCCAGGCTCGGGCAAAATCGTGCACCATCTTTGCCGAACCGTCTTGGCAGGCATACACTTCTGCCAAGGCGCGAAGCTCGCTGTTTGAACCGAAAATGAGATCGGCTCGTGTGGCGGTCCATTTGAGCTCGCCGGTGATGCGATCGCGGCCTTCAAAACCGTTCTGCGAAGGGTCAACGGCCTTCCAAGTAGTGCTCATGTCGAGCAAGTTGACGAAGAAGTCGTTCGAAAGAACTCCCGGGCGGTGGGTAAACACCCCGTGCTTGGAACCGTCCCAGTTGGCGTTCATGGCCCGCATACCGCCGACCAAAACCGTCATTTCAGGGGCGGTGAGCGTGAGGAGTTGTGCTTTGTCGAGCATCATTTCTTCGGCAGACACCTTGAGCCCGCGCTTGAGATAGTTCCGAAAGCCGTCGGCCTTGGGCTCGAGCACCTCAAACGACTCGACATCGGTGTGTTCGGGTCCTGCATCAGCGCGTCCGGGCACAAATCGAACCGATACCGGCTGACCTGCGTCGGCCGCTGCCTTTTCGACAGCCGCACAACCCGCAAGGACGATGAGATCGGCCATGGACACTTTTTTGGTGCCCGATTGGGCGGCGTTGAACTCGATTTGAATTCCCGCCAACACATCGAGGGTATGCTGCAAGCGCTCGGGCTGATTCACTTGCCAATTCTTTTGAGGCTCAAGGCGGATACGCGCTCCATTGGCCCCGCCGCGCTTGTCTGAGCCGCGAAAGGTCGAAGCCGAAGACCAAGCGGTGCGCACCAGTTCGGGAACACTGAGTCCGGAGGCCAAGACAGCCTTTTTGAGCGCGGCGATGTCGGTTTCGTTGATCAAATCGTGCTCGATGGCGGGCACGGGGTCTTGCCAGATCAGCACCTCGCTCGGAACCTCGAGGCCGAGATATCGGGCGATGGGCCCCATGTCGCGGTGAGTGAGTTTAAACCAAGCACGTGCAAAAGCATCGGCAAAATGCTCTGGGTTTTCAAAAAACTGCCTCGAGATCGGCCCGTAAATGGGGTCAAAGCGAAGCGAGAGATCGGTGGTGAGCATCACCGGAGCGTGGCGAATGGAGGGGTCGTGTGCATCGGGAACTGTTCCGGCACCCGCTCCGTCTTTGGGCTTCCATTGATGCGCACCCGCGGGGCTCTTGGTGAGTTCCCATTCAAAACCGAAGAGGTTCTCGAAGTAGTTGTTCGACCATTGGGTAGGACTCGTGGTCCACGCACCTTCCAATCCGCTCGAGATGGTGTGCACTCCGTGGCCTTGCCCGAAGCTGTTTTTCCATCCCATGCTCATTTCTTCGATTCCGGCAGCCGCGGGCTCCACACCGACGTATTCGCCCGGATTGGCGGCCCCGTGGTTCTTGCCAAAGGTGTGCCCTCCGGCGATCAGAGCTACGGTTTCTTCGTCGTTCATCGCCATTCGGCCAAAGGTCTCGCGGATGTCGCGCGCAGCGGCCAAGGGATCGGGCACCCCGTTGGGACCTTCGGGATTCACGTAAATCAAGCCCATTTGCACGGCGGCAAGCGGGTTTTCAAGTTCGCGGTCGCCGGTGTAGCGGCTGTCTGCCAGCCATTCTGCCTCAGAACCCCAGTAGACATCTTCTTCGGGTTCCCAGACGTCTTCGCGTCCTCCTGCAAATCCAAACGTCTTGAAGCCCATCGATTCGAGGGCGCAGTTGCCCGCGAGAATCATCAAATCGGCCCACGAAATTTTCTTGCCGTATTTCTGTTTGATCGGCCACAAAAGCAAGCGGGCCTTGTCGAGGTTTACGTTGTCCGGCCAGCTATTCAAGGGGGCGAAACGCTGGGTGCCCTTTCCGCCGCCGCCCCGTCCGTCCGAGATGCGATAGGTTCCGGCGCTGTGCCAAGCCATGCGAATAAAGAAGGGCCCGTAGTGTCCGTAGTCGGCAGGCCACCAAGATTGGCTGTCTTTCATCAACTCGAAAAGGTCGTTTTTAAGCGCTTTCAAGTCGAGCGATTTGAATTCAGCCGCATAATCAAAGCCTTCATCCATGGGGTTGGAGAGCTTTGAATTTTGACGTAGAATATTCAATTTGAGTTGGTTGGGCCACCAATCTCGATTCGAGGTGCCCGATCCGGCTACTTGCTTGATCTCTCCTCCCGTAAAGGGACAAGCCGCTGCGGCGGTGTTATTTTCCATGGTGTGCGATATTTATTTTCCGTTTTACTCGGTGAAATTAACAAGGTCAGGTGCCTATGTATAGTGACTTTTATCATGCACCGATAGAATTTGACTATGAAATTTTAGAATTCTGCGAATCGCATTTTAATTGCGAAAACATTCAAATTAACCACATAAGGCGTCCTGTTCAGAAAAAGCATGAAAAAGCGGAGCCCCAGTTCGGGAGAGGTTCACCGAAGGCGGGGGGCCTCGTACCTCCGGTCGACCAAATAAATCATCGACGCAAAGGCTGCGCAGCCGAGTTCGAGCTCGCGTCGATTCACGCTTTCGAAGACGTCGGTCTCGGCGTGGTGGTGGTCAAAATAGCGCTGAGAATTAATGCTCAAGCCTAACTGCAGCATGTTTGGGTAGAATTCGAGCAAGGGCCCGATGTCGACCCCGCCGTAGCCCTTTTTAAGCTCGTGAAGTCCGAAGCCCTCAAGCCGAGTGCCCATCGAGTTGAGCCAGCCGAGCTGAGCCTCGCTCCCCACCAAATCGAAACCCAGTGGCAAAAACCCACCCCGATCGCTCTCGAGCGCGGCCAAATGGCCTTCTCCTTGGTCGCGAACCCAGCGCGCATAGGTCTTGCCGCCGAAATTGCCGTTTTCTTCATTCATAAAAAGCACGCATCGCAGCGTATTGCGCGGTTGATATCCCAAAACGGAAAGCAACCGAAGCGCTTCGATCGAATGAACCACCCCTGCCCCGTCGTCGTGCGCCCCCTCGCCCACATCCCAGGAGTCCAAATGCCCTCCAAAGGAGATCACCGGAGAGTCCGTTCCCTTTGAACCGTGAATCTCGGCGATGACGTTAAACGAAGAGGCATCTTTGAAGGTCGCGCAGTTCAGCTGCATAGAAATGCGCACCACACCCTTGTCGAGCGCAGCTTTCAGCCGATCGGCCGAGGATGTGCTCAGGGCGGCCGCGGGGACCAAATCTCCCTCGGTCGACATTACTCCCGTGTGCGGATGGGGGTCTGTACTCGAAGCCAAAGAGCGGATCAAGACCCCTGCGGCTCCGAGTTTTTGCGCCCGAACCGAACCCTCGAAACGCTGTGCCGCGCAAGCCCCATAGGCCTTAAAAGTCGAAATGAGAGAAGCGTCGAAGGCCTGGTCAAAAAAGGCGATTTTGCCTTTCAAAGCAGCGGCAGGCATCGATTGGAGTGCAGCCAGAGAAGCGACATAAACCACTTCGGCTTCGAGCATGCCTTCAGTGCTTGGCGAGCCGCCCAAGGCCAGCGCTTCGAGCTTTTCGTACCCGCCATCCGAAAGCTGCATCCAGCAAACTTCAGGGGTTCCCCGCTCCCAGTGAGGCACCTGAACGGGCTGCAAATAGACCGTGTCGAAACCGTAGTTCTCGAGCGTGCGCTGCCCCCAACGCACAGCCATGGCGGCTTGGGGCGAACCGCTCAAGCGATGGCCCACCGTTTTGCACAAAATCCGCAAGTCCTCGTACGACCGGCCGCGCAGCAAGGCTTCGTCGTGCAGCTTTTTGAGGAAAGTAGAATCTTCGAGGTATGACTCAGCCGGAGTGTCGCGGCTCAAATCTCCCGAGAAAAAACTCGCCAACGGCTGAGCTCCGACTTCGGCGCTGAACCGAATAAAGGCGAAGAAGAGGATGAGGCGCATGGGCAAAAAGAAAAACTGAGATCAAAAATTGAACGGCAATCCATCGCTCTTCAAGGCTTTTTTTGCTTGAATCTGATCTTGGTGAAGCTGATCGATCAAGGCTTGAGTGCCCGAAAGCGACACAATCGGCCGCAGGTGTTCAACAAATTCTATTCGCAGGATGCGGTCGTACAAATCGCCCTCGAAATCAAAAAGATGAACCTCGAAGCGCTCTTCGACTCTGCCGAGTGCAGGCCGCGGACCGAGATGCGCCATGGCTTGGAGCCAATGATTCTCGGAAACCCTGACCCGGACGGCGTACACTCCGTGCGCCGGCAGCATTTTATCGGCGTCCAAAGGCTCCAAATTGGCGGTCGGAAAACCGAGGGTTCGCCCGATTTGGTCTCCCTTCACCACCCGCGCGTCTAAACCGTAGAAATAGCCCAAAAAAGAAGCTGCCCGATCGACTTTGCCCTCAGAAAGCGCGGTTCGAATCTTGGTGCTACTCACCGCGACTCGATCGACATCCAGCGCAGGTATCTCCTCAACATCAAAGCCATACAAAGGCGCGAATTCTCGCAAATGCTCAAAGCTCCCCTCTCGGTTACGCCCGAAATGGTGGTCGTGCCCAATCACCAACTTGCGAACTCCGATGTGCTCTACCAAGAGATTCCGGACAAAATCGAGGGAGCGAATTCGCGAAAATTCTAGCGTAAATTCTTGTACGATCAAGTGGTCGAGCCCGGTCTTTCGCAGTCGATCAATTTTCTCATCGAGGCTGCTCAAAAGTTTCAAAGGAGTTTCGGGCTGGAGCACCTTGCGCGGATGCGGATCGAAGGTGATCAACACACTTTCTCCCCCCAAAGCCCGAGCGCTCTTCACCAGGCGATCGAGTATGCTCAAATGCCCCAAATGAACGCCGTCAAAAGTGCCGGTCGTGGCCACGGCATCTCTGAGCCGCGAAAACGAATCCATCGAACGATAGACCTTCATTCGTAGCGCAGGGCCTCGATGGGGTCGAGCTTAGACGCCTTGAGCGCGGGGTACAAACCGCTGATCAAGCCCACGACAAAGCAAAGAGCCAAAGAGCCGATGAGCCAGTCTACGGGCAAGACAAAAGTCCCTCCGACCAAAGCGGCCACCCCGTTGCCAATCGCGATTCCGAGCACCGCACCCACCAGACCGCCGATTTGGCAGATCACGATGGCTTCGGTTAAAAACTGAAATCGAATGGCCTCAGAACGAGCACCCAAGGCTTTTCGCGTGCCAATTTCGCGCGTTCGTTCCGTTACGGAGACCAACATGATGTTCATCAGCGCGATAGAAGAGCCCAATAAAGTAATTCCGCCCACGAAATACGCGATCAAATTGACCACTTGAAGGTCCTCGATCACGCGCTCTGAAATCTGATTGCTTCGGGTAATGGCAAAATTATCATCTTGGCGCGGTGCCAGCCTTCGCACGGCGCGCATCAAAGCTGTGGCCTCGGCCACCGAGCGCTCGATTTCGATGGCCGAGGGAGCCATCACACTCACAGAATACGTTCTGCCGGTGTATGGATAAACGACATTCGCGAGTCGATAAGACAGAAAAACGGCATTGTCTCCACCCATGCCAATTCCGTCTCCCTTACTTTTTAAAATGCCGACAATGCGCAGGGGTCTGCCTGCCACTTTAATCATTTGACCGAGCGCTTCGCGGTTCTTGAACAGTTTGTTGACTACGTCTTTACCCACGACCACCACCGGCGAACCCGCGTCGACTTCTCGTGCAGAAAGCCCTCTTCCCCGCTCGATTTCGTACCCACCCGTTTCGAAATAGCGCTCGTCGATGCCCCAAACGCGGACATTGGGGTCTGTTTTGGCCGAGCTTGTTTTAATTTCTGCGTTGCCCGTAGCCCAAAAAGAAATCGAGCCCAGGCCGACCCCGGCGGTAAGGCGATCGCGGAATTCTTCGGCTTGGCGGAGTTCGATGCGGGGATTGGGCTTGGAGCGTTCGCCCCGACCGTTAATCCAAATTTGAGGGCCGCGGTTTTGGACTGTAAAAGTGTTCGACCCCATCAGCGCAAATTGACTTTCGATGCTGCTCGCAAGTGCGTCGGTGCTGGTGAGAATGCCGACCAGAGCCATGATTCCGAAGGCGATGATCATCACAGTCAGCACCGTGCGGAGCATTTGCGCCCGAATCGACTCGAGGGCCATCGACAAATACTCGCGAAATAGTTTGGACTTCATTCGAGATTAAAGGTATGCCAACAGGCTTTAGCGCGCCAGCAGGACGGCTTTTAAACCGGGTTTTGCGAGCAAACCAAAGGCCATGATAAAACAAATTCCCATGAGCGCGGCAGATACCCCGAAAGGCCAAGCCGAGCCGATTCCATAAAGCGCGCCTCCGAACACCGGCCCGATGACGCGTCCGAGCGAGCTGTAGCTCTGGGCGGTGCCCATGAGCAGGCCTTGTTCGCCGGGGGCGGCCACCTTCGAAATCAGTGAACTCAGGGTCGGGGTGAGAAAGGCGTTTCCCAAACTGATCAAGGTCAGCGAGAGCAGTTCGACCCAGAGAAAGTTGGCTTTGTCGGGCAAGGGCATCATCGCGAGGCCTACGAGCATCAGCAGTATGCCGTTGAGCAGGAGCTTGCGCTCGCCAAAAGTCCGGTTGAGTGGCCCCACGAGCAGGCCTTGCATCAACGCAGCCAGCACGCCGATAAACAAAAACATATAGCCAATTTGGGTTCCGCTGAGACCATACTTCCCGGCCCACAAGAGGGTCGAGGTGATTTGCATCATCGAGAAAGCGCTCACAAAGACGAGGCTGAGCAACATGAGTTCGCGCACTGTGTCTCTTTGAATTACTCTGAATATTTCAACCAAAGGATTGGCGAACAGAGGCTTGGATGTGTTCTTTTCCTTGAGCGACTCTTCGAGCAGCAAGCCGCAGAGAATGAGATTCATAAAGCTGAATGCGGCCGCGGAGTATCCCACCCACTCGATTCCGAAATTGTCTTTGAGAAACCCGCCTACCGGGGGGCCGATAATAAAACCAAGGCCGAATGCGGCACCGATGATTCCGAAGTTCTTGGCGCGGTCGGCTGGTGCAGAAATGTCTGAGATATAGGCCTGAGCCGCAGAGATGTTGGCCGCGGCGATGCCCGCCAGCAGACGCGCTACAAACAGCCATGCGAGGGTGTGGGCATGGGCGAAGAGAAGGTAGCTGAGCCCCATCAGCAGCATGCTGATCATCAAGACCGGTTTGCGTCCGTAGCGGTCGCTCAGCCCTCCCCAAAACGGCCCAAAAATGAACTGCATGATGCTAAACGAGGCGGCTACGAGGCCGATCAACACGTTCGATGCTCCGAGTTCTTGTGCGAACAAGGGGAGAATGGGGATGATGAGGCCAAAGCCGAGCAGGTCGACGAATACGATCAAAAAGATGACGAGCAAGGGGCGGGGCTTCATAGCGGCGCGAAGGTAGGGTTGGGGGGTGGTTTGGGGGGCGTGCCCTGACGACGCTGCGCGTGTCAGGACCGGGCTTTTCGCTATAGCCCTGACGCGGCGCTGCCGGTCAGGGGCTGCCGCTGCAATCCCTCACGCGCTACGGGGGCGGGGTGTTTCTTGACCCGTTCGGCTTCGTTGCGTGACGACGATTGCCCGCGTTTTCTTCTTGAAAAGGACCGTTTTCAAATGAAGCTTCGGACGTTATTCTCGCTTTTCGTCAACCATTCTCCTCCGAAATAGTCGTCACTCGCTGAAAGCGAGCGACTGGGACGCTTTTTTTCAGTCCCTCGGCTGCGCCGAGTGACAACTATGGCCTGAGTTTTTAACTCGGAAAGGGTCGCGGCCTTCAGGCAATTCTGGGCGTAGGCCCCAGCCTACGCCCTTGATTATCTGGATCTTCAGCTCGAGAACCTTATGCTTCGACAGCTTTGATCCAAAGTTGTCCTCCGTGGTTCATTCCCTCGCTTTTTGTAAGATGTCTTCCCCGCCCCCGCGGAGGGCTTCTTTCTTTGTGAGGGCCAAAGAAAGAGTAGAGCCACGATGACTCGTGGCTCTGTCGGAGACCTAGCCTATCGTTTTCTCTACTGGTCGCGCGACCAAACGACTAAAGCGTTTGGCTTTGAGCGACCCTGCTTACGCTCGCGGGTGCCGGGCGAGAGAGGTTTTACGCGCCTTTTTATTCGGATGTCGTGTTTGACGGCCTGCGGCCGATTGCTCATGATTTGTGTCCTCCGTGGTTCATTCCCTGCCGTTGACTTTAATGTCTTCCTCGCTGCCGCGGGGTGTAAATCAAAGCCGTAGAGAGGGAATGAACAACGCAGGCCAACGTTAAAGCATCATCGGCGAAGCCGGAAGATATCTTCCCGAAGACCCAGATATATCTTGTAGGACCTCAGTTCAATTAATCTTCTGTATGCCTTTTTATAACCAAAGATTGAATATTCTTCTGCCGGAATAGACGGTGTTTCCCAGAAATATCCTGTGACCCGTTTTCAACTCGGACAAGACAGATTCATCATGGGAGTTTGGACGTCGTTCGCGCCTTTCTTCAGCTATACCCCTCCGAAATAGTCGTCAACGCTGAAAGCTAGCGACTGGGACGCTTTTTTTCAGTCCCTCGGCTGCTGACGATTGAGCATAACTGCGGCCCGTTTGCCCCCTACCCCTCCACCACCAACCCATCCTCGGCGAGGAGGGCATTCGGAAAAATGGGGCGGGCTTCGTCGAGAAAGGCGGTTCGGTCTTCGTAGCGCACGCTGTAGTGCCCGAGCAGGAGGCGGCCGGCAGCGGCGCTTTGGGCAATCTGTGCCGCTTGTTCGGCCGTAGAATGAAAGGTCTTGTGCGCCAAGGCCTCGTCAGGCTTCAAAAAAGTCGATTCGTGATACAACAAGTCTACCCCTTGCACCCAATTGGCCAGTTCGGGCAGATAGGCCGTATCGGTGCAAAAGGCATAGCGAAACGGAGCGCGCGGAGCCTCGGTGAGCAGCGCATTCGCAATGGTTTCTCCCTCGGGCGAAAGCCAGTCTTCTCCCCTGCGCAGTCGGTGGATGTCGCAACTCGGAACCCCGTGGCGAATCAATGCCTCGCGGAGCATTTTTCGCGGAAGCGGCTTTTCTTCAAACAAAAATCCACAACACGACACCGAGTGTTTGAGCGGCATGCTCGAAATCTGCACGGCCTCATCTTCAAAAATCAGGGCGGGCGCAGCGAAATTCAGAGGATGAAAGAGCAGCGGAAATCGCAGCCACGTATTCGAAATCCGCAGTTGCAAGCGAATCAGTTTTTCGAGCGGCTCAGGAGCGTAAATGTGCAGTTCGCGCTGCCGCTCGAGCATGTGAAAGGACGAAATCAAACCGATTAAACCGAAGTAGTGATCGCCGTGCAGATGGCTGATAAAAATTCGATCGATTCGGCTGAATTTCAGCTTTCTCCTGCGAAGCTCGATTTGAGTTCCCTCGCCACAATCGACCAAAAAATGCCTCGAACGCAACAAGAGATGTTGCGCCGTCGGGCGATGTCGCGTCGTGGGCGTCGCACTCGAACACCCTAGAATGGTTAGGACAAAGCGGTCCAATCGACCCCGATCAGGGTTCGATCAGCAAGGGAATTCGGGCAACGCCCCGCCCGTTGCGCAAGCGCACTACATAACTGCCGGGGGCCAAGCCCTCCATTCCGAGGCGCTCGGCCGGCGTTCCCGGTTCCAGAACGACCGAATACAACAGCCGTCCGCTGGGGTCGAAGAGCTCGACATACCGGCGCTCGCCCGAGGTTCCCGTCAGCGAAAAGAGACCGTTGCTCGGATTCGGAAACAACACTGCCCCGAGCGAATTCGATTCGTCGATGGACTGAGGCGGAAGGATTTCGAGCACAAACTGGAACGGGCTTACAACCACCGTATCGAGAAAGCCCGGCACATTGACCACTACTTTGACATCCACTTGCATATTGTACTGACCCGCTTGGGTGGGGGTTCCAAAAATCCGGATGCAACCATTCTCACCTCCGGCCCAGGTGCAGTTCGGGGTATCGCAGGCATAGCCCAAGCCGTTCGGAATATTGAAGACGCCCGCAATGCCGAGGCTGTCGACGGGGGCATTGATGGTAAAGCCTCCGATATCGACCACGGTATCGGTCAACACCCGAATCTGGGTCAGGTAGTCGAGAAATTGGCCTTCGTAGGCATCGGGCAAAACCACGTAGGTGGTATCGACAAACGAACCTGCAGGCGGATAGATGCCCGGGGTGGTGATCGACCCATCAGGTACGCACTGCGCGCCGAGCGACAGAGACGCAAACGAAGCCAGAAGAGCGCCGAACGTGAAAATGTTTTTCATGGGGAAATAAGCGTTACAGGATTCAATTAAAAGCCGAGTTCTCTTTGAATGCGCTCCATTTCGATATAGTCGAGCGCTTCGCCAAAGGTGGGGACTAAGGGCCATTCTTCGTCGCTAAAAAGAGCAAAACGGTTTTCGGGCACCACCAATACGAGCGAACGGTTTTGTTCGCGGATCGATTCAATGGCTTCGAAGAGCAGTTCAGGCTCCTCAAGTGCTTCAATATCCGGAAGTTCGAGCACGGCATCGGTTGCGAGCACAATCGCATCCATCAATGCCTGCCACAATTCGAGATTGAGCAGCGCGGCTCGGGTTTCGTAGCGTGCGATTCGGGCATCTTCAATGGCTTTCCAAGGACTGTCCATGGTGCGTCAGAATCAAAGGTTCTCAGATTAAGAAGGTCTGCGATCGCCCGGAAGCAAACGCGAGGCCAAAAGATACAAAACCGCCATTCGAACCGCCACACCGTTTTCCACTTGGTCGAGGATGATGCTGTGGGCGCCGTCGGCCACCTCCGAGCTGATCTCGACCCCGCGATTGATTGGCCCCGGATGCAACACCACTCGAGAGCCCTGCAATGCATCGAGCCGATCTTTCGTGAGCCCGAATCGCAAAATGTACTCGCGCAGGCTAGGGAAATACGAAGCGTCCATGCGCTCGTTTTGAACCCGAAGCATATTGACCACGTCGCACCACTCCAGAGCGTCTTCGAGGCGTTCGAAAACCCTTACCCCCAGCGAACGGATGTGCTTGGGGACCAGGGTGACCGGGCCACAGACCGCTGTTTCGGCTCCCATCTTCTTCAGCAACAGAACGTTGCTCAAACCCACCCGAGAGTGCATGATATCGCCGACAATCACAACGCGAACGCCCGACAATCGGCCGAGCTTTTCTCGGATTGAATACGCATCGAGAAGCGCCTGCGTCGGATGTTCGTGGGTTCCGTCGCCCGCATTGACGATGGTTGACTTGACCCGCTTCGACAAAAACAAAGCCGCACCGGGCATCGGGTGGCGCATGACGACGAGATCGACCTTCATGGCCAAAATATTGTTCACCGTATCGACCAAGGTCTCTCCCTTGCTCACCGAACTGCCCGAGGCCGAAAAATTGACCACATCTGCAGAAAGCCTGCGCTCGGCGAGCTCGAACGAAAGCCGAGTTCGCGTCGAATTTTCAAAAAACAAATTTGCCACGGTCAAATCGCGCAGAGAAGGCACCTTTTTGATCGGGCGATTGAGCACTTCTTTGAACTGCTCGGCCGTATTCAAAATCAACTCGATGTCGGCTTCAGACAACTCTTTGATTCCGAGCAAATGCGGGGTGCTCAATTCAGCCATTTCGCTCGCTTCGTGTTAAGTAGACCCCGTCTTTTCCGTGCTCTTCGCTCCACTCTACAACCACGCGTTCAGAATCGATCGAATCGACCCTTCGCCCCGTGTAGTCGGGCTGAATGGGCAATTCGCGGGCATATCGGCGATCGATCAAAACCATGAGTTCGATCGACCGAGGGCGTCCAAAAGACAAAATGGCATCCATGGCGGCTCGGATGCTCCGGCCGGTGTACAAGACATCGTCGAGAAAGACGACGTTCAATTTCTCGACGATAAAGTCGATGCGCGTGCTGTTGGCCTTGAGCGGAGCCTCGCGCCGCCTGAAGTCGTCTCGAAAAAAAGTAATGTCGAGCAAACCCATTTGAAGCGGGTCGCAACCGTAGTCTTCGCGCAGCATTTTCACCACGCGCCGCGCGAACACCACACCTCGGGGCTGCAGGCCGATCAAGGCCGTGCCCGAAAAGTCGCCGTGGTTTTCGATGAGCTGACAACACAAGCGGTGCAGAATGATCGAAACCTCTTCGGCTTCGAGCAACTGCTTGGCATTTCCCATGGGCATAGGTTGCGAAGGTAACAAGCCAAAAGACAAGCTCGGCTCGGTTGAGGGCTCGAGATAATCGCGTTATTCCCGACCTTGGCGCCCATGAAAACGCGTATCCCAGATCCTGCCGCGCTTACACTCGAAGAACTCAGGCAAACCGTGCTGAACGACTATCGCCTTGCGTGCGAGAGCCGCGAGGCCAGCCTGCTGGGCCGAAGAGAGGTGCTTACGGGCAAGGCCAAATTCGGCATCTTTGGCGACGGAAAAGAGCTCGCTCAACTAGCTTGGTCCAAGGTATTTAGACCCGGAGATTTCCGCTCGGGCTACTACCGCGATCAAACCATTATGTTCGCCACGGGGGCCTTGAGCCTCGAATCGTTTTTTGCGAGCCTTTACGCCGATACCGAGCCCGAGCGCGAAACAGCCAGCGGAGGCCGACAGATGAATGGGCATTTTACGACGCACAGCCTCGACGAAGACGGTTCGTGGAAAAATCTGACGGCCCAAGTCAACTCGAGCGCGGATATTTCGCCCACGGCAGGTCAGATGCCGAGATTGCTCGGATTGGCGCAAGCCTCTAAGATGTATCGGGAGCTCGGAGAATTTGAGGGCTCCGAAAAGTTCAGTCTGGGGGGTTCCGAAATTGCCTGGGGAACGATCGGCAATGCGAGTACGTCTGAAGGTCTGTTTTTTGAGGTGTTCAACGCCGCGGGGGTGCTGCAGGTACCCATGGTGATCTCAGTTTGGGACGACGATTACGGAATCTCGGTGCACAGCCGACATCAGACGACCAAAGAGAACATTTCTGAAATTCTAGCCGGCTTCAAGCGAGACAGCGAAAGAGCAGGCTTTGAAATTTTCACTGTAAAAGGTTGGGATTATGCCGCTTTGGTTGAAACCTACCGCAAGGCGGAGCAGCTCGCGAGAGACGAGCATGTGCCCATTTTGATTCACGTCCGCGAAATGACTCAGCCCCAAGGCCATTCGACCAGCGGAAGCCACGAGCGCTACAAAAACGAGCAAAGGCTGAAGTGGGAAGCCGATTTCGACTGCATCAAAAAGTTTGGCGAGTACATTGCTTCGCACGGAATCGCCACTGCCGACGAATTGGTCGAGATTTCGAACGCCGCCAAACAACGCGTTAAAGAGGCGAAAGAAACCGCTTGGAAGGCTTATTTGGCTCCCATCGCACACGAGCGCGACCAAGTCCTGGCCCTGATCGAAACCTTGGGCCCTCTGCCCGAATCGATTGAACAGGCATTCAAGGCACTGAAATCGAGCAAAGAGCCCCTTCGGCGAGAAATACATTCGATTGCGCGCAAAGTCCTAGCCCTATTCGGAGATTCGAACCGCGCAGGCATCGATGAGCTCAAAAAATGGAGAGCTTCTGAAGCCGAAGTCAATCTGGAGCGCTATTCGAGCTTTCTCCACAGCCGCAGCGCGCTGAGTGCCCTGCGCGTCGCGGAAGTTCCGGCAAACTATATGGGCGAAAGCCCCATGGTCGATGCGCGTCTGGTGTTGCGAGAAAACTTCGATCGAATTTTAAGCGAGCGTTCCGAGGTGTTGATTTTTGGCGAAGACTCGGGCAAAATCGGAGACGTAAACCAAGGCCTCGAAGGTTTGCAGGCCAAGCACGGAGAGCATCGAGTGGCCGACGCGGGCATTCGAGAAGCCAGCATCTTGGGGCAGGGAATCGGTATGGCTATGCGCGGACTGCGGCCCATTGCCGAAATTCAGTATTTGGATTATTTGCTCTACGCCCTGCAGATTATGAGTGACGACCTCGCCACGCTTCACTATCGCAGCCGCGGTCGGCAAAAGGCGCCGCTCATCGTCCGAACTCGGGGGCACCGGCTCGAAGGCATCTGGCACAGCGGCTCGCCGATGGGGGGCATTGTCCACATGCTTCGGGGCATTTATGTGCTCGTTCCCAGAAACATGACCAAGGCCGCCGGCTTTTATAACACCTTGCTCGAAAGCGACGAGCCGGGATTGATTGTCGAGTGCCTCAACGGCTATCGGCTCAAAGAACAAATGCCTTCCAATTTGGCCGAATTGCGCACTCCGGTAGGCAAAGTCGATCGTTACAGAGAAGGCCGAGACATCACCGTGCTGACCTATGGTTCGAATTGCCGGATTGCACAAGAGGCCGCAGATTTTCTCGACACTTTGGGAATATCAATTGAACTCGTGGACGCACAGTGTCTTTGGCCTTTTGATTTGGCGGGCGAAACCGCGCTCAGCCTTCAAAAGACCAACCGCTTGATCGTTTTTGACGAGGATGTACCCGGCGGAGCCAGTGCCTATTTGATGCAGCAAGTGCTCGAGGTTCAAAATGGATACCGTTGGTTAGACAGCCCGCCCCGGACCTTGGCCGCCAAAGACCACAGGCCGGCCTACGGCTCAGACGGAGACTATTTTAGCAAGCCTTCGGCCGACGACTTGGTCGAAATGTGTATCGAATTGATGAGCGAGGCAGATCCCTCTCAAACATTTGGCGATCTCGGAGCTCGAAAATGAGCGAATCGCCTTCTCCAACGCTGCACCGAAACTTGGTTACCGGGGTGCTCGACGCCTTGGGTCAGAGTTTTGGAATGGATCAGTACGCCGACAAGGTCATCGAGAAGCTCTTGCGCTCGAATCGCGCTTGGGGCAGCAGAGATCGAGCGTTTGTGGCCGAACACACCTACACCATGGTTCGCTACTGGCGCTTGCTTTGGGCACTCGAAAACCGAGAACCCGAGCTCAGCCGCAAATCGCTTTGGAGGCTGTTCGCCACCTATTGGAAATGGCGCGGAAACCGCCTGCCCGACTGGGATGTATTTTATGGCATCGACCCTTCGCCCCTTAAAATGAGCGATTTCGATTTGCCCGAAGCCATTCGCGAGTCTTTCCCTGACTGGCTTTGGGAGCGTGGACTTTCGGCATACGGCGATCGATGGAGCGATTTGGCCAAGACGCTCAACCGGCCTGCCCCTTTGGTGTTGAGAGTCAATACCCTCAAAGGCAGCTCGGCTGAAACTGCGGCCAGGCTTCGAAGCGAAGGAGTGGAAACTGAGCTCATCGAAGGAATTCCCGAGGCCTTGCGCGTGGACGAACGAACCAATGTCTTTCGACTCGAAAGCTTCAAAGACGGTCTATACGAAGTGCAAGATGGCGGCTCTCAACGAATTGCGCCCTACCTTCAAGTCGAACCGGGCATGCGGGTCATCGACGCTTGCGCGGGTGCGGGCGGAAAGAGCCTTCATTTGGCTTCGCTGCTCGAAAACAAGGGTCAAATTCTATCGCTCGACATCGAGGCTTGGAAGCTCGAAGAACTGCGCAAGCGCGCGCGAAGAGCGGGTGCTGACAACATCGAAATCCGCGCGATCGAAAGCGCCAAAACCATCAAAAGACTGGAACAATCGGCCGATCGGCTCTTGCTGGATGTGCCCTGCAGTGGAACGGGCGTCTTAAAGCGCAACCCCGACAGCAAATGGAAGCTCAAACCCGAAGCCGTCGAGCGGGTGTGCGCAACCCAAGCCGAATTGCTCGACCGCTACAGCAGCATGCTCAAAAAAGGAGGATTGATGGTCTATGCCACCTGCAGCATTTTGCCGGAAGAAAACGAACGGGCCATCGAGGCCTTTTTGGAGCGAGACACGGCCTTTGAGCTGATCCAAATGGAGCGAATTGAGCCCAATGATTCCGGTTCAGATGGTTTTTTTGTCGCTCGACTGAAGAAGAATTGATGGTGGAAAGCACAGAATCGCTCCCCCTCGAAGGCGAGCTCGAAAACAAAAGCACGGCTGAACTCGTCGAGATTATCCATCGCGCTGATTTGTCGGTGGCCGAAGCTGTGGGCATGGCGCTGGGTCAAATAGAAGCCGTGGTCGACGCCGCTTTCGAGAAAATGGCGGCCGGAGGAAGGCTCTTTTACATCGGCGCCGGGACCTCGGGCCGTCTGGGAATTCTCGATGCTTCCGAATGCCCACCCACTTTTGGAGTGCCCGACACTTGGGTGAACGGAATCATTGCCGGGGGCGATTCGGCCATTCGCAAAGCCGTTGAAGGCGCCGAAGACGACACCCGTCAGGCACATGTCGATTTGATGGCCTCGGGGCTGGATTCCGGAGACTTTGTTTTTGGGATTGCCGCATCGGGTCGAACTCCCTATGTACTCGGGGGCATTCTCGATTGCCGCCGGCGTGGAATCGCCACGGCCGGGCTGAGCTGCAATCGAGACAGCCTGCTCTCGAAGGCCTGCGACTATCCGATCGAGGTGCCCACAGGTGCCGAAGTGGTGGCCGGAAGCACGCGGATGAAAGCGGGAACGGCCACCAAAATGGTCTTGAATACCATCAGCACTTCCCTGATGATTAAACTCGGCCGGGTAAAGGGAAACCGGATGGTCGACATGATGTTGACCAATGCCAAATTGAACGATCGGGCCGAGCGGATGTTGATGGAAGAACTCGGAATTACCCGAAAAGAAGCGCAGCGGCTTCTCGAAAAACATCAAAACGTCCGAAAGGCAATTGAAGCCCATGGCAACCGACAAGGAAAAACTCGTTAAAGGACTGTATATCTTGGCTTTCAGCTTTCCATTCGTCTTGGCAGGCCCCTCCATTTTTGCCTGGAGAGGAGCCTCTGATCTGTCTGAAGGCCGTTATTTGTGGGGAATTATTTCGATTGTTTGCATGCTGACTGCCGTGGGGACGGGAATTTTTGGCCTGAAAACGATTCTGGCCGCCTTTTTTGATTCCGACCGAGGACGTTGAGACCACTTCAATTTTGGCGGCAGCGCTACGGATGGCTATTGGTGGCACTTTCGACCATCTCGCTTTTTCCGGCGCTTTCGATTGTCTTCGGCGACATCTCCGAGCCTGTCTTTGCCCTCTGCTATCTCTTGCTCCTTCTCGCCTCTCTATTTTGGATTCAGGCACACCCAAGAGAGCGCATCATCGGCTGGACCTTGGCCACCCTTGCATTTATCAGCCTCGCCCTCCCCGAATTGCTGCGGTTGTTGACGCCGGGGGTCGAGATCAAAATGCTGTTGAGCTTGTCGTCGATTGGCTTTCTTTCTTATTTGGAATTCACCTTGTTGCGCGAAATTCTCAGGGCGCGGAGTGCCAACATCGGGGTAATCTATGGCTCGATTTCAGGCTACTTGGTCCTCGGTTTGTTGGGGGCTTTTTGGATGCAGTTTATCGACGAAATCTTGCCGGGCAGTTTTTACCGAGATCAAGACCTCCTGGAGCGCTACGACTATGTCTATTTCAGTTTTGTATCGATGAGCACCACGGGATACGGAGACATCCTCCCCCAAAATCCACCCGCTCAGGCGGTGGTCTTGGTCGGCATTCTGCTCGGGCAGATCTACCTCACCATTTTGATGGCCATCCTGGTGGGTAAATTCTTGAGAGACGTTCAACGCGACTGAATGAACGCCCTGCGCCCATCGGCACATCTTCAATCTTCGCTCCCCTGATTTTTTGGAGTCACTTCGAAACGGACGGCCGTGTGGCGATCAATTCGAGCGAGTGCCCTCAACATCCCGACAAAGGCCATCGGCAGGCGCAACACCGCTCCGAGCATTTCGAGCGAATAAAGTCTGCGCGGCAGGGCGAGTAACATCGACAAGGCCAGGAGGGCCGAAAGTTCCCACCACAAGGGTTTAAAACCGAAGAGGACGTCTAAGATCCCGATCGGGAACAACATCCCCATAAGCAGGACCTTGGGGATGAGCGAAAGCTGAAGAACCTTGTCGAAATAAGCAAAGTTTCCGCGAAACAGCTGAGCGAACCCCTTGAAAAAGTGTCTTTTAAAGAAATAAATCTGAACCCCTACCCAGCGCGTGCGCTGTTTGGTAAAGTTTGACGCATTGCTCACCTTTTCGTCCAAGACTCGATGCTCTGAAAGGTATTCGACATCGATGCGCGCCTCGGCCAATTTGAGGTCGATGAGTTTGTCCTCGCCCGAAACATCGCGGATGTCGTTCATAATTCCGCGGAACAAGTCGAATTCAAAGCCCATTCCCGAACCGATCAGGGCCGAGGGAAGCCCGAGCTTGCGATGCCCGCTGCGAAACAGTGAATTCCCAATTTCTTCGTTGGCCGAATCGAGCAAGGCAAAGGCCGTCTCTGCATTTCGAGCGGTCCGGTGCGTTTGAACCACTCTATATCCATTCTGGAGCGCGTTCGAAACGGCCTTCAAAACCCCGGCCTCCATCAGGTTGTCGGCGTCCAAGACAAACACGGCCTCCGGCTTGAGCGGTGAATTCGAGAGATACTCCAATCCGAGGTTCAAGCTCTTCGCCTTGGTGCTCTGCTCGAACTTTACTTCGACCACCTCAGCTCCTAAAGCTCTGAGCGCTTCAAGGGTCGAATCTTCAAATTGGTCGGCCAAAACCACCACTCGAAAGCGCTCTCGGGGGTAATCGTGCGCGAGTGCCGAACGAACGGTCTCGCGAATAATTCGGTCTTCGCGATAGCCCGGTATCAGGATGGCCATCTCCAAGGGCGCCTTCTCCGGATGTTTGGATCGATATCCAAAGGCAGATGCCGCGGCAAAAAGCAATAAATAAAGCACTTGAAAAACCATGAGGCCGAACACCGCCCAATGAAGTAATCCCAATGCGACAAGCGCGACTTCGATCATCTTAGGAAAAGTTCAGCGGTTTGGTTTCGAGGCTTAAGGGCGCCCGAAATTAATCAATCCGCGGCCTTTTCAATTTGCAACTTCACCGCTCAACGACCCATCGAAAGCAAGGTGCGAAACTGTCGGCCGTCTCGAGTGGTGAGCACCCCGACAAATAGACCCTTTGGCTCGATCTCCAAGCGCGCCTCACCGTTTTGTAAAATCCACGTTCCCAAACCCCTGCCACTGAGATCGAAGAGATTCAACACGGCGTTTTCGAGATTTGTTCCCGCGGCATAAACCACCCCATTCCAGGCGCTCAGCGAAAGTGCATTCCGGGCATTTTCGCGAATGGAAAATCCCTGAGGCAAAAGAGCGAAATCGCGAAAGACAACCTGCCCGTTGACCATTTGAACATAGGCCGTATCGGTGGTGTATCCCGGGGCGGAAATCTCAATCTGCAAAAGCAAAGAATCTCGGTCGGCGAACTTAAATCGCCCGTTGAACGAGGTCGTCTCCGAGAACAAACCCGAGAGCTCCGAAACCTGAGAGAGCGGAATGGGCTGTCCGCTGATCGAATCGACCACCCGCCCCCTCAAATAAGCCGCTCGCCGGTAATCGACCTCTAAAATCCAAAGACCCGTCTGTATGTCTGAGATCAACACGCGTCCCGAGGGCAACCAGGGATAAGCACCCCATGCGCCGTTAAAACCGTCTCCCGAAAACGAGGGGGAGGTATCGTAGCGGCCCACTTCGACGAGCAAATCGGGTTCGTGCGCATCGACAATTTGCACGCCTGCAGTGTAGTAGCTCGTGATGAGATACCCGTCTTTGTAGTGGACATTGTGCGGAATTGTTGAAGGTTCGACTTCGGTTTTAATTCGATCGACCTCGCCGATATTCTGCAAATCAGAAACATCGTAGGCTCCGATAAACGCCCCGCTCACTTCGTCGGTGGTGAAGAGGTAGCGGTTGTCGTCGCTAAACCAAGCGTTGTGCGTAAACTGATTGGGGGTGGGATGGGTCGCCAACTGCTGCGGGTTCGCCTTGTTGCTCACATCGATCACCGAAAAAAAGCCATTCCACACCGCACTGCCCCAAAGAGTGTCTCCGCGCACCACGCCGTCGTGCAGGTAATAACCGTCAAACATGCCCAAGTAGACGGGATTCCAAGGATCGGGGTTCAAATCGAAAATCAAAGCCCCGCCGGCACCCACATCTGCTCCGAAAATGTAACAGATGCCATTCTCGTCTATGTAGAGATTATGCGCTGTGCGGAGCGTGTCAAAACCTCCGCCCGGGAGCGGAATTCCCGGCTTGATGTATCGATGCCGCACCTGGCCCGGCAAACCGACGCTGTCCATATCGACCAAGAGCAGGCCCGAGGGTTGAGCGTTCGGATTCGAGACCAAATCGTGGGTGGTGTATGCGTAGTGCTGCCAGGTCTTCATGTCGCGCCAAACACTCGGCGCCCCGGGAATGCGCTCCAGTTCGAGGGGAGCTGTGGGGTCGGTGACATCTACAATTGAGAGTGCATTTCGAAGCCCAATAAGGGCGTACTCTTTGCCATCGGCCGCGTAGCCCCACACATCAGATGCGTCAGGTACATAATCCAAATGACCCAACATTCGGCTGTTCAAACTGTCGGCGGGTTGCGCGAAAAGGCCGGCAAAGCCAAAGGCAAACGCGCTCGTAGAGGCAAAGCGAAAGCGAAAATTCATGGGGAGATGGGGGATAAAACACAGAGTCAAACGACCCGGATAAAGCAAAGGTTTAAAATTCGATGGCGATCTGCCCGTCTTCTTCGGCAGTGTAGCCTATGGCTTCGCCCGAATCGGAAACGGCTTCGCCATCGACATCGGCCAAATCATCCAGATCGGGCTCTTCGACGAGTTCGGGCAGTTCGAGCTCAATCTTGGCGATGGCCATGCTCGACAATTGATTGCCCGCGGCTTTCCAGCCCTTGACGGCCACAAATTCATCCACATCCACCTCCATGGGTTCTTTGAAGGGCTTGCCCGCATCTTGCTCAAATTCAATCTTCAAGCGCGCGCCGGCTCGGTCAATCCAATATGTGAGCTTGCTTTCGGGATGTTCGTTAAAGAGTCGATCGGGTTTGGCCGAGGCCTCGGGAACAAATCGCTTGACGAAGTAGCGCTTTTTATTTCCGTCGAAATACACCAGAGCCACCGGAGCCTCCGTATTCAACTTTGCGAGCACTGCGTGACGTTCGTCGATGTGGAGCGTCCACTCGGGTGCCATGCTCCGATATCGGCCGTCTGAACAGAGTTCCATCAGCAAATCAGAAGGTCCAAAGCTGCCGAGCAATCGACCGCGGGCTTCGGCATTGAGCCTCAATACGCTCTCGTCGAACCAAATTTTCCGAGCGCCTAAGGTCGAAGCTCCTTGTTGCCTGAGTTCGACTTTTCGAACGGGATACCTCGTGGCCAAATTGCCTTTGGAACTGCGAGAGCGGATGGCCATACCCGCAAAATCGATTTCGACTTTGGGCTTCCTCAAGCCCTTTCCCGCCCGCAGATGAACGGTGACTTGTTCGGCTTCACCATTGGCATTTGCACTTAGATACAGCACTTTAGAACCGGGACTACCCTGAGTGAGGTCGTAGGCTTTATCTCGTGTCACCCCCGTTACGGCAAAGCGCTTCATAAACGATCGCTGGCTGGAGCCATCGAGGTAAATCAGGTTGTAGACCGTGCGTTCGTCTCCTTTTCGGTACACCGCCACGTGCAGGATATCGGCCCCGACAAAGGTTTTTTGATCGACTTTGGTGACGGTCATCACGCCGTTGGCGCATATGGTGATGATGTCGTCGAGATCGGAACATTCGCATACAAATTCGTCTTTCTTGAGCCCCATCCCCACAAAACCTTCAGCGCGGTTTACGTAGAGCTTGGCGTTGGCCATGGCGACTTCTGTGGCCTTGATGCCGTCGAATCTGCGAATTTCGGTGCGCCGCGGATGGCTCGCCCCATATTTGCGCTTGAGTGTTTGGAACCAAGCGATGGCGTAGCGGGTCAATTGAGAGAGATCGGCCCGAAGCGCTTCCATATCGCCTTCGAGCTTGAGCAAGTGTTCGTCGGCCTTGGTCGAGTCGAACCTGGAAATTCGCTTGATTTTGATCTCGGTCAACTTGGCGATGTCGGCCTCGGTGATCTCGCGCAAGAGGCTTCCCAAATGCGGTTCGAGACCTTTTCGAATGCGGTCGAGGACTTCTTCCCAAGTCTCGGCTTCTTCGATGTCGCGATACACCCGCTCTTCGATAAAAATGCGCTCGAGGCTGGCGAAATGCCATTGCTCGGCCAGCTCTTCGAGCCGAATTTCGAGGTCTCTCTTGAGCAGTTCACGGGTTCTTTCGGTGCTTCGCCTCAAGACTTCGCGCACTCCGATAAATTCGGGGCGATCTCGATGCACCACGCAGCAGATGGGCGAAATCGAGACTTCGCAATCGGTAAAGGCATAGAGGGCGTCGATGGTCTTGTCGGGCGAAACTCCCGGGGGGAGGTGAATGAGAATTTCGGCGTTCTCCGCTGTGTTGTCCTCGATCTTCTTGATTTTGATCTTGCCCTTTTCGTTGGCTTTCAAAATACTCTCAATCAGGCCGGTGGTATGCGTTCCGAAGGGGATTTCCGAGATCAGCAAACTGCGATTTCCGATGTCGGCGATGCGCGCCCGAATCCGAACTTTTCCGCCGCGAATGCCTTCTTGGTAGTTTTCGACGTCGACCAGACCACCGGTCAAAAAATCGGGGTACAGCTCAAAATCGCGCTCCTCGAGTATGGCTACCGAAGCATCGCAGAGCTCGTTAAAATTGTGCGGGAGAATTCGCGTCGAAAGCCCGACGGCAATGCCTTCGACTCCTTGGGCCAGCAAGAGGGGAAAGCGAACAGGAAAACTGATGGGTTCCTTTCCCCTGCCGTCGTAGGAAGCTTGCCATTCCGTGGTCTTGGAGTTGTACACCACCTCGAGGGCAAAAGCCGTGAGCCTGGCCTCGATATAGCGGGGTGCCGCGGCCGAATCGCCGGTCAACACGTTTCCCCAGTTGCCTTGACAATCGATGAGCAACTCTTTTTGCCCGAGCTGAACCAAGGCATCTCCAATCGAAGCATCTCCGTGGGGGTGAAACTTCATGGTATGTCCAATCAGATTCGCCACTTTGTGATACCGGCCGTCGTGCAGTTCGTCAAGTGCGTGCAAAAGCCTGCGCTGAACGGGTTTGAGACCGTCGTCGAGCAAGGGCACCGCGCGTTCGAGAATTACGTAGGAGGCATAGTCGAGAAAGTAATCCTGATACATCCCCGACACCTTGATCGTTCGACTCCCTAAGGTCGATTCAAGATTCGGTTCATTCAAATCCATGTTCGGGCTTCGAGTTCTGTAGTTCGTTGTTTCGTTTGAGGACGCCCCTCAGAGATCGTTCGACATCGCGAAGTTCGATCCGCCGCAGATAAGAAGCGGGGATTCTCACTTTTTTTACGCTCCCGTCTTTGCTCTCGATTAAGAGGGCGATGGTTCTGCGCAAGGGCCAGCGCTCGATCTCAAAATTTTTGAGTTTTCGCTTGGGGAATTCGGTGTGTTTGACAAAAGCGGGAGAAAAAGGCTGCAAAAAAGGCTCTTTGGCGGTCAAAATCAACACTTCGCCATCGCTGTCGAAATCGAAGACCGGCAGCCCTCGATACACGAGGAAAAAGATCAAGGCAAAGGCCAGCAGCGAAATCCATTTCCATGCACTCCAAGAGCCGGGGAGGTTCATGAGGATGAGACCCGACAGCAAAGACGCGAGGATCAGCAAATAAGCCAGTTGCTGTATTCGATATCGCGGACGGGTGTGTATCCTCATGCCAACTCGGCGATCAAGTCTTTTTCGACGCGCAGGTTTTCGATGATGTACTGCTGCCTCTCGGGGGAGTTTTTCCCCATATAAAATTCGAGAATTTGCTCGATGGTTTGGTCTTTTGACAACAAAACGGGTTCGAGCCGAATGTCGGCACCAATAAAATGCTTGAACTCATCGGGAGAAATTTCGCCGAGTCCCTTGAATCGGGTAATCTCGTTTTTGGCCCCCAGTTCGAGCACGGCCGCGCGTTTTTCTTCTTCAGAATAACAATAGCGCGTTTCTTTTCGATTTCTCACCCGAAACAAGGGGGTTTGCAAAATGTGCAAATGTCCCTCTTTGACGAGTTCGGGGAAGAATTGTAAAAAGAACGTGAGCAGCAACAAGCGAATGTGCATTCCGTCGACGTCGGCATCGGTAGCGACCACCACATTGTTGTAGCGGAGGGTCTCCAATCCGTCTTCGATGTCAAGGGCCGACTGCAACAAGTTGAACTCCTCATTTTCGTAGACCACTTTTTTACTTAGGCCGTAGCAGTTCAATGGCTTGCCCTTTAAACTGAAAACAGCTTGAGTATTGACGTCCCTCGATTTGGTGATCGAACCCGAGGCCGAATCTCCTTCGGTGATGAACAAAGTCGTTTCGAGCCTTCGCTCGTGTTTGCTGTCGTTGTAGTGTACCCTGCAGTCTCGCAATTTGCGGTTGTGAAGGCTGGCCTTTTTAGCGCGTTCTCGAGCCAGTTTTTGAATCCCGGCTAGATCTTTTCGCTCGCGCTCGGCGCGCAGAATTTTTCTCAAAATCGCCTCAGCCACTTCGGGCTCTCGGTGCAAGAAATTGTCGAGTTGGGTCTTGACGAAATCGACCACAAAGGTGCGCACGGTGACGAGGCCGGGACCCATTTCGCTCGAACCCAATTTAGTTTTGGTCTGGGACTCAAAAACGGGTTCGATCACTTTTAAACTGATCGCGGCCACCACGCTTTGGCGTATGTCTGCCGCTTCGAAATTCTTGTTGTAAAACTCGCGCAGTGTTTTGACGAGTCCTTCTCGAAAAGCCGCTTGGTGAGTTCCGCCCTGTGTGGTGTGCTGCCCGTTTACAAAACTGTGATATTGTTCGCTTTGCGATCGATCGCTATGGGTGATGGCGATTTCGATGTCCTCCCCTTTCAGATGAATAATCGGGTGCATCACGGGGCCGTCGAGCTGGTCTTCGAGCAGGTCGCGCAGGCCATTTTCGGAGGCGAACTTGGTGCCGTTGTAGGCAATCGTCAGGCCTGTGTTCAGGTAGACATAAAAGCGGAGCATGCGCTCGATGTACTCGTCGAGAAATCGGTAGTTGCGAAAAATCTGCGGATCGGGACTAAAGACGACTTCGGTTCCCGACTTCTGCTTGCTTTCGGCAGAGGCCCCTGCCTCGATCAATTCACCGCGTTCAAAGACGGCTGTTCGACCGAGCCCGTCGCGATAAGCCGAAACCTCAAAACGCTGGCTTAAAGCATTGACGGCTTTCAAACCGACCCCGTTTAAACCGACCGACTTCTTAAAAGCCTGGCTGTCGTATTTGGCGCCGGTATTGATTTTCGAAACCACGTCGACGAGCTTTCCCAAGGGGATTCCGCGACCGTAATCGCGCACCTTTACGGCCGTTTCGTCGATTCGAAGTTCGATGCTGCGCCCATTGCCCATCACAAATTCGTCGATCGAATTGTCGAGGACTTCTTTGAGTAAGATGTAAATGCCGTCGTCGGGCGAAGTTCCGTCCCCGAGTTTTCCAATGTACATGCCCGGCCTCAGGCGGATGTGCTCTTTCCAATCGAGCGACCGGATGCTCTCTTCGTTGTAGTTCGTCATCTAAAGAGGGAAAGTAAGACCTAGAACGGCTTTTGCCTCAAGGCCCCAAAACGGATTATGAACAAACTGCCCACAAAACAAGACGCGCCTGCCCTGTGGAAACTCGAGCAAGGCCGATCGCGGACTTGTGCGAAGCGTTTTTAAAGCTCTGTATTATGCTTAGACGTTAAAACGGAAGTGCATCACATCTCCGTCTCGAACCACGTATTCCTTTCCTTCTACGCGCAATTTGCCCGCGTCTTTGACCGCCGCTTCGCTGCCAAACTTCACATAATCTTCGAAACCAATTACTTCGGCTCGAATAAAACCTTTTTCAAAGTCTGTGTGAATCACCGCCGCGGCCTGTGGGGCGGTGTTGCCCTTGTAAATGGTCCAAGCCCGAACTTCTTTTTCGCCCGCTGTAAAATAGGTTTGGAGATTCAGCAGTTCGTACGCCATGCGAATCAGCCGGTTGACCCCGGGTTCTTCGAGGCCGATTTCAGATAAAAAAAGTTGTTTTTCTTCATAGGTCTCCAGATCGGCAATGTCTGCTTCGGTGGCGACGGCCAGCACCAATACGGGGGCTGATTCAGTTTTGACCGCTTCGCGCACCGCATCGACATACGCATTGCCCTTGGCCGCAGAGGCCTCGTCCACGTTGCAGACGTAGAGCACGGGCTTAGAAGTGAGCAGTTGAAAACCTTCCACCTCAGCCATCTCGTCGGCATTCAGCTCCATCGATCGCAAATTGAGCCCTCTTTCCAAATGCGCGGTGCAGCGCTTGAGCAAGTCGAGTTCTCTCTGGGCGTCTTTATTGCCTGCTTTGGCGGCACGGGCGGCTTTGTCGAGCCGTTTTTCGATGCTTTCGAGGTCTTTGAACTGCAATTCGGTGTCGATGATGTCTTTGTCGCGCAGCGGGTTGACTCCGCCTTCGACGTGGGTGATGTTGTCGTTGTCGAAACAGCGCAGAACGTGTAGAATGGCGTTGGTTTCGCGAATGTTGGCGAGAAACTGATTTCCCAGTCCCTCTCCTTTGCTCGCGCCTTTAACCAAACCTGCGATGTCGACGATTTCGACCGAAGCGGGAAGCACCCTCTGGGGTTTTACGATCGTTTCGAGCGCAGTCAACCTCGGGTCGGGCACGATGACGGTGCCGATGTTGGGCTCGATGGTACAGAAGGGAAAGTTCGCTGCCTGAGCTTTGGCGCTGGAGAGGCAGTTAAAAAGAGTGGATTTGCCTACGTTTGGCAGGCCTACGATTCCGCATTTCATGGGCGCGAAGGTAATCTCTCCGGCTCGGGCTTTTGGCTCGGACTTGAGGTCGTGCGTACCTTGAACCCTCTTTAAATTGAAACCCTCAAATCCACATCACCCTATGGAAAACACCAATCACCAATTGAAAGAAGCCGCGGAGCAGAGCGGTCAAGAGGTTCGCGAGATGCTCGCAAAACTTCAAGCTACGGCAGAGCAAAAAGGCGGAGAGCTGAGTGCTAAGGCGAAAGAACTGATGGCTGAGCTCGAAGAAAAGGCGCGTGAATTGGGAGACGACGGCCGCGAGTGGAGCGACAAGGCTTTGGCTGAGACCGGCAAGGCGTTCGATCGCATTTCACTGAGCGCGAAGAATCTCTGGAGCGAACTCGACGAAAACACCGAGGATTTGCAACAGGGCGTGCACAGTTTTTGGGCCAAGACCAAGGCTTTTGCCGCCGACAAATGGAACGACCTCCGCGACTCACTCGACATGGACGAGGAAGATCAGAACGAAAAGAAGGCGTAAACGTCCCTTGGGACGCGGGCTATCCGATCTGTAGACCATCCAATGTCACGAGCCTCCCGGCTCGTGACATTTTAAAAGAATATTTCAAAAAAACATCTGTATTTCAGACAATCCCAAGAAACCCTTCAACGCCTGAAACCGGGCTGCACTGCTGTATATTCAATTTTCCGGCTTATCGACAGATCCCGACTTGACCGGATTGTAGTGGATGTAATTTAATACTCTAAAAAAATATACCCCGACCCGATTTTAATCGGTTTGTTGTCCTGTCTCCAAAATTGCCCTTCTGCACATTGCTCTTGCGCTCCGCTACTCGCTGAAATAAGAATGGGCTCTTTTAGGCATACGTCGTTTTATTTACCGTAATTTTTCTCGCGTTCATCCCGGCACTCATCATATTGACATGGTCTGGAGAAGGAGCTAAAAAACCATTCATTCTGACTTGGATAAATGGGGACAGCGGAAATTTCTGGTGATTATCTAAATCGAGGATTTTCTCTATTGATTGAAACTATGATAGTTGAAACTCCTGGGTGAAGATTAAGGGAGATCGATGAATTTCGTAGATAGCTATTGACCCGAGAGCCAGTTCTAGACGTTCGCAACAAACAAGGTGTCCGAAAATTCTACCGCTTAAAGCCTATCTCGCTCGGGACCCGCCAGCGACGCCGAGTCGCACCAAGCCGAAGCGGCTAAAGCTGGCCGCGAGGCGCGATCTCGGCCAAAGCGCCTGCGGGTGAAAGCGAGAGAGCGCTGCGCCGGACTAAAAAGCTCGTTTCTTTCCTTCTTTCTTTGGAGCAGCAAAGAAAGAAGCCCTACGCGGGAGCGGGGAAGACATCTTGTAAAAAGCGTGGGAATGAACAACGGAGGACAACTCTAAATAATGCTTAGCGAAGCCGGAAGACTTCTACCCAAAAACCCGGATCGGAGTCATTGAGGCCACCGACCATCCTTCAACAACAGGCTTTTTCTAATTTGAGAGATGTTCGATAAACAACGCGAACTACCTCTTCTCCCCAGAAATATCCTGCGCCTCTAAAAGACTTCATCGAAGGTGTCACAGAATTTGAAGCAGAGCATAAGGTTAGGCGATCCAAAAAACCCGAATAGCTTCCTTATTTTGCTCGCGCGAGCCTACTTGAATGTGCCTATCTAAATAACTCACTCCCCACGTGCTCGACCTCAACGACCTGAACCACGAACAGCTCCTCGCAGTAGCCGACGACAGCCCGCGGCTTCTGGTGCTGGCGGGAGCCGGAAGTGGGAAGACCAAAACCTTACTTCAAAAAATAGCCTATCTCGTTGAAAAGCGAAAGGTGCCCGCGTCCAAGATTTTGGCCATCACCTTTACACGGAACGCCTGCGACGAAATGATCGACCGGCTCATCGATCAGCAACCGGGGTGCGAAGGCCATCTGGCAGAAATGTCTGATCGCCATCTGAAGTTCCCCGAAAAACGAGCACTCCGCAGTCAGCGCAAAAAAGGGAGCAGTATGCTTTCCGGACTGCGAATCGAAACGTTTCATGCCTTGTGTTATCAATTGCTGAGAAAGGGAATTACCCCCGATTTCGACAATAAATTCAAGCTGCTTACAAACGAAAGACCGGATCATGATTTGGAACGCTTCTCGGCCGAAAAAAAGAAGAAAGACCTGATCCGAGATGCGCTCAAAATCTTATGTCAAAACACCGACTATCGACTCAGATTCAAGCGCTATTTGCTCGATTACTTCGTCGACCGCATTGATCGGCAAGAGCGCAAATCGGCCGAGGAACGCGCAGACTTTCGCTACACCACGCTCAATGGCACCCGAGTGCGGAGCAAATCGGAGGCTTTGATTGCCGACTGGCTGTACCGCCACCAAATGGAGTTCGAATACGAGCGCCGGGTGCACATCGATGGGCGAGACTATTATCCTGATTTCTATTTGCCTGCTTCTGAGATATATCTGGAGCATATGAGTGAACTAAGTTCTCAAGAGGCTCTAAAAAAATCGGTTTATCGATGGGCGGGACTGCGCTGTGTCTACACCACCGAAGACATGATGCACGATCACAGGGTCATCTATCGCTACTTGGATGAGACACTTCGCGATCGGCTCAATGTAGACTTCGAGCCGGTGCAGATAACTATGGATCAGGAATTTAAGCCATATCAATCAGAACTTGCGGACCTTCTTAGGCTGATGGAGACGACCTTCGATAAAATCAAGTCGTTTGGTCTCACCTTGGAGGAAATGCGTGCGCGAACTGAGAAAGAGCCCCACGACCGAACGCGTTCCTTTTATGAGTTGGCTTTGCCCCTGTTTGATGAAACGGAGCGGCAAATGAAAGACCACAGTTATCTCGACTTCAACGATTTGTTGATTTATACACTGCAGCGCTTAGATGCAGATCCTTCATGGACGGAACATTTGAGTTCAGGCATTGAGTACCTACTCATAGACGAGTTTCAGGATGTGAACCATTTACAGATTCAGCTGGTGCAGAAGCTGTTGGGAGCCAAGACAAATTTGTTTTGTGTGGGCGACGATTGGCAGAGCATCTACGGGTTTCGGGGTTCTGAGATGGACTATATAGTCCGTTTTGAGGAGCATTTTCCGCCTGCCAAAGTCATTTCCCTGGTCAAGAATTATCGGAGTCATGTTCCGATTGTGGAAGCGAGCAGCGAGGTGATGAAGCGCAACAAGAAACAAGTCCAAAAGCACATTGAATCTGCTATGGGGCCCGGGGAGAAAATCACGATTCATCTGGGACCGAATCAGGAGGAGCTGGCGCTGTTCGCCGCTTCAGAAATCGAGAACCTCAAGGCCTCTGGCTACCAAGACGAGGACATCTTGTTTCTCTATCGACGAACGATGCACTTTGAAACTTACTATGAGTTCTTCAGGACGAATAAAATCAAAGTGAACGCCAAGACCATTCACGCCTCCAAAGGCCTCGAAGCCAAGGTAGTCTTTTTGGTAGGCTTGAACAACGGGAGGTATGGTTTCCCCGACGATTGGTTAGGCGATCGCATTCACTGGTTGATCCATCCCAAGAATCCGATTGAACTCCTAGAAGAAGAACGCCGGCTCTTTTATGTAGCCCTGACCCGCGCCCGAGAACGAGTCTACTTGCTCGGAGACGAATCTCAACCTTCTTCTTTTCTCGAAGAGCTCCCCGCAGAGTATACGAGACGGACAAGCCACTGAAGGTTGCCGAGAGCCTCCAAGCTCGTGCGATGATAGAATCCTGCCTTCGAATCAGTTCGAAATTCTTCACCCATCCATGAAACCCCTCCTCACATTCACCGCCCTCTTGGAAGGCCTGACCGG
>JBGSOF010000048.1:0-26447 GCA_041739275.1 Schleiferiaceae bacterium
AGACCTTCAATATTGTCCAGAAAATGAGTCCTCACCAATCGATATCGCGCCCCTCCTTCCTTCGACAAAACTCCGATTTTGGCAAACTTGATCAGCGAATTGGTCGAAATCAAACGGCTGCCCGATCCCCCCGCTTCTAACACAATGCCGTTCCACAAACACGACACATCGTTGATGGGCCTGGCGGAGGCGTCGAAAGTTACATCGTCCATAGTCAAGCTTCCCGCTGCTTGAACCAAAACCCCTGCATTTTTCCGAAAATAAAACACCGCGCCGTTGGTGATGCGCACCTCCGCATCGATCGTCAACGTCCCATTCACCACATACATCCCTCCGTTCACCAAATAGACGTTGGCCTGCGTGGGATGAGGAGTAAACACCGCCGAGGCCGAAACATTGTCGAGATAATTGGGGCTGCTGTTGTTGTGCCGATTTGGACAGCTTTGTGCCTGAGCCTCAATTACCCCCCCACAAAGTTAGGGAAAATACGACAGAAAGAATACCTGTTTTCATTGTGTAAGTTGAATTAATTTAGACCAAAATACCATAAATAAGCTCCCATGCCCCTGCTTTACAGAAACTTAACAATCAGCCTTTTTGCCCTAATATTATTCAGTTGTGCCAAAAATCAGCCTCAGTTGGTCGACACCACCTATCCCCTCGACGAACTCAGTCCCGACCCGATCTATCACCCGCTCATCATCACAACCACCTCGACCGGACATGTACGTCAGGCTCTGTGCGAGGAAGAACGCATCAAAGCCGAATACCTCCATCCCGAAGCCCATTTGCTCAACCTCCAGTTTGGATTGACCCTATTCCGCGAAGACTTTCTGGATCTGCACGATTTGTTTCCGCGAGGCGACTTTCCCGTCAGCCCCCGTTCGTATGCTCTGGGCAGTATCGTGAATTGTACCCAACTCAGCAGCCTGCTCGACACCCTATCGCTCCGCAGCCCTATCTTGAGCTTGCTGCACGACGTACGCGATTCGGGCATCGACTTTCAAGTCGACCTGCGCATCGATTTTTTCAAAAACTTCAGCGCCCCCCGGCTCTATGTCCAAACCTATTTGCTGATCGACGGCCTGCGCGCCACCAACATCACCGAATGGGACCCCAACGACGGCGACTTTCGTCAACTCAGCAACCTCCCCCAACTCGAAGACAACTACGCTCCCGGACAGCCCGGCACCAGCCGATGGACCCAAGATCGGGCCTTCATAGGCGGGCAAGCCCTGATCGAAGCCAACGAAGCCTACTACCACCGCAATGTCCCCATCACCGAAGGCATTGGCCCACAAGGACAACCCTTGGATATTGGGATCAACCTCAACGAATTCACGGGTCAAAACAGCTTCGCTGCGGGCACCCAAATCGGCACTTGGCGCAAACCGCTTCGGTTTTTGCTCCCCAAACCCCTCGTAGACCCTTTGCTGAAAATTGAAGGCTTTAGCGTTTTGAGCGTGGTCTGGGAAGAACGCATCAGCCCCAACGACACCCTTTATATCCCGCTCAATGCGGTGATCGATCCCGTGTCCTTATAGTGGGGACTTTGCAAAACCCAATGCGGTGAATGCACAAAGGGAAACGCATCATCCCCCTTAGAAACATCAAAATACGCGGGAACAATGGCCTTCAATTCCGCACCACCACCACCCCACCCAAAAACTCAGCCGAATAGGCTCTGAGCGGAGGAGCCGGATTGCCTCCTGTCGGGCTGCCATCGAGGAGGATCCAGCGCGCCTGGTCGCATCCACACTCGAGAAACAAATCGTTGACCACTTCCACTTTGCCGCAGTCTTGTTCAAAATGCAACGTGCAGCCCCGATCGTAGCAACTAAAGTCGTTTACCTGATTGGCGAAGGTCCGGCGATAGACAATCAAACCGCGTACCCCTGCCGCGTCGTAAATCCACCCCCCTTGAACCGTGAGTGGAAAATTTGAAGGCTCTGCCAGCACAAAACTTCGGTTGACTGCAACACTCGGAAAATTCCCAAAATCAGCCTTAGAACAGGCCCCGGCACCCAAAAGAAGGGCGATTATCGAAAATTTTATCCGTTGAATTTGGCAAAGAGCCAACGCGTTGACCATTGTTTAGCGTTAGGGAAATGAGACCAGAATGTAAATCTTCTGCAAAGGAAAACAAAACGGTTCAGTTTCAGATGATTATTAAGAAACGTCACAATTGATGCACTATGAGCCTTGGAAGGACGCCTTTGTTTGTCTCTATCTTTAGCCCTTCGTTAACATTTGGGACCTCTAAACACTCGTTCATGCTGAAAAGGCTACTGCTGGTAACCTTTGTCGCCTCCGTACTCTCGGCTTTTGGCCAAAGCCAGCCGGGATCGCTCAAAGGGAAAGTAACGAACTCCAAAACGAAGGAGGGGGAATTTGGAATACAAGTTCAAATCAAACAAGGAACGACCATCATAGCCGGTGGGGTAACCGATTTTGAAGGGAACTACAACATCAATCCCGTCCCTCCCGGAAAATACACGGTGACGTTTTCAGGTTTGGGTTATCAAACTCAAGCCTTCCAAGGAATTGAAATTCCTCCGGGACGCCCGAGGATTCAAAACGTTTCCATTTCTGAGGGGTCTACCGATTTGGATGTCATCACCATCACTGCCGAGGCGCCCTTGATCGACGGAACGAAAACATCGAGAACCGTCGGAGGGGAGCAGTTTGCCAATGTGGGTATCCGAGATTTGAACGCGGGCGCGGCCCTCACTCCGGGCGTTTTTCAGACCGATGCGGGTCAGGGTTTGAACATTCGCGGTGCCCGAGACAATACCAACGTTTACTTCATTGACGGTGTCAAAGTGCGCGGCTCGATCAGCTTGCCGCAATCGGCCATCGGCTCGGTCGAAGTCATCACCGGGGGCTTGCCCGCCCAATACGGGGACGCGACCGGTGGAGTAATTAGCACCACGACTCGAGGCCCTTCGCCCGACTATTTCGGCTCTTTTGAGTACGTGACCTCAAGTTTGTTCGACGATTACAACTACAACCTGGTCAACGCCACCGTGGGTGGACCCATCATCAAAAAAGACGGTCAGGCCAAAATGGGCTTTTTGTTCGCGGGCGAATTCCAGTTTCAAGACGATGGTTCTCCCTCTGCCGTGCCGGTCTACAAACTCAAAGACGATGTTTTGGCCGATCTGCAGCAAACACCCGTTCGCCCTGCGGTTTCGGGGGTAGGCATCATCAACCGCTCGGAGTTTGTCACTTTAGACGATTTCGAGACGCAACAAGCGCGGCTCAATGCGGCCAACTACGAACTGCGCCTCAACGGAAGTTTGAACTTCAGGCTCAACACGCGCAGCGTGCTCACCGCGGGCGGCCGATACATTTACGGTCAAGGCTCAAACTACAGTCGTTTGAATTCTTTGTTCAACTACGACAACTTTGGAGAGTACAGAGACAGCGACTGGTCGACGTTTTTGCGATTCCAGCAGTCGTTCGCGCGCCAAGATCAGGAAGGTGAGGATGCAAAGAACAAGTCGTTGATCAGCAATGCCTTCTACACCCTGCAAGTGGACTATACCCGCAACAATCGCCGGGACCAAGACAGCAGGTTCGAAGACAACTTCTTTAAATACGGCCATATCGGAACCTTTCAAACAAGTCAAGCTCGTTTGTACGGTTATGGCGAAGACACAGCCACGGGCTTGGTCGGATGGAGGCACTTGGTATGGCAGGACACCGCGACCAGCTTTACCCCGAGCCCCGACAACGCGGTTCTGGCAAACTACACCCAGACGTATTACGACCTCGTAGAGTCAGGGCAAATTTTCGGAAGCACCGCCAGCCGCGACTTTATTCGGCTTGGCAACGCCTTGGTGAATGGCGATAACCCCGCATCGGTGTACAACGACCTCTGGAGCAACGTCGGTGCTCAGATTTCCAACTACAACTTGACTCAGAATTCTCAGTTTCGCGTTACCGCGAGTTCGACCTTCGACATCAAAGACCACTCGCTCATCGTCGGTTTCGAGTACGAACAGCGGGTCGACCGGGCTTACGGATTGGCTGCTCGAGGTCTGTGGTCGCAGATGTTTCTGCTCCAAAACGACCACATTCGAGAACTCGACTTTTCGAATCCACAAGCCGTGTACGACGAATTCGGGGTGTTTCAAGACACCATCAATTACCCCCGCCTGTTCGATGCCGAAAAGCCGAGAACCTTCGATCGAAATGTGCGAACCAAGCTCGGGCTCGACCCCAACGGTTTGGATTGGCTCGACATCAACAGCTACGACCCCGATTTTTACAGCCTTGACATGTTCTCTCCCGACGAACTCATCAACCTCGGGGGTACTCAATATGTCAGCTATTACGGCTACGACTACACGGGCAAAGTCTTGACCAACAAGCCCTCGCTCAACGATTTCTTCACTAAAAGAGGTCCCGACGGCAATTTGACCCGCGAAATCGGAGCCTTCGAACCGATCTATATCTCAGGATATATTCAAGATCAGTTCAGCTTTGACGACTTGTTCTTCAGGGTTGGTGTGCGGGTTGACCGCTACGATGCCAATCAGAGTGTTTTGAAAGACCCCTATGTGCTCTTCCCAAGGCGCACGGTGGGCGATCTCGGCGGCACTCCGCTTCAAGACGCTTCGATTCCGGACAACATCGGCAACGATTTTGTGGTGTACGTCAACGACATCGCCAACCCGACCGAGATTGTCGGTTATCGCGACGAGGGCAATTGGTACGATGCAGATGGCAACCCCGAGCCCAACCCCAAGCGCATTGCCGATGCTTCAGGAGGCATCAAACCGTATCTCTATCAGTCTGACCCCCAGCAGCAAGTATTGACTGCAGAGTCTTTTGTGGATTACACTCCGCAAATCAACGTCATGCCGAGGATCTCGTTCAACTTCCCGATTTCGGACGAAGCCTTGTTCCTGGCACACTACGACGTTTTGGTTCAGCGCCCCGACGGCCCGCTGTCTCGCCTGGACATGCTCGAGTTGCTCCAATTGCAGGTGCAGAACAATTCCGGAACGCTGAACAACCCCAATTTGAGGCCACAGCGCACCACGGAATACGAACTCGGCTTTCAACAAAAACTCAACGATCGCTCGAGTTTGACACTTTCGGCTTTCTATCGCGAGCTCCGCGACATGTTGCAGACCTTCTCCTTGAACGAAGCCTACCCCATTACGTATGTCACCTACGGCAACCAAGATTTTGGTACGGTAAAGGGGTTGACACTTTCTTACGAACTGCGACGGACAAACAACGTTTCGATCACGGCCAACTACACCTTGCAGTTTGCCGCGGGTTCGGGCTCCGGCCCCAATTCGGGGGCCAACATCGCTCGCTCCGGTCAGCCGAATTTGCGCTACATCCTGCCCTTCGACTACGACTCAAGGCATCAGATCGTCACCAACATCGACTATCGCTACGGTCGCGGCGCAAACTACAAAGGCCCGGTTTGGTGGGATACCCGCGTATTTGAAAACGCAGGTTTGAACTTCAGTATTTTCTCCTTCTCGGGAACGCCCTATTCGCGCAGGGTTCAAGCCTATCCCATCACCGCAGATCCCACTACGGTTCAGCTCGACGGGCAGGTCAACGGTTCGCGGCTGCCATGGCAGGTGCGGGTGGATGCGCGAATCAACAAGGTTTGGGACATTGCGTACGGCAAAGACAAGGGCAAGAGCTTTAGTCTCGAGGGGTACCTCTTCGTCCAGAACCTATTCGACACGCGCAACGTCTTGAACGTGTATCCCTTTACCGGCAGTGCTGAAGACGATGGTTATCTGACCTCGGCCCAGGCACAGAACGTGATTGCCTCTCAGGTAAACGCTCAGTCGTACACCGACTTGTACAACATCCGCATGGCCAGCCCGGGCAATTACACCTTGCCCCGTCGTCTGCGCCTCGGAGTCGTCCTCTCATTCTAATTGTTCTCGGTCTGAAAACGCTTTTTTTGATCCCCGGCATGAAATCGATTCGCACCTTCCTCGCAGTGTTGGCGCTCATATTTATGAGTGCGCAAGCCCATGCGCGAGAAAACCACAAACTGCCCAAACCGGGCAAGAGCAATAAGGCTCTCAAAGCGGCTGCAGAGCTTTGCGCCCCCGCCACGGCCCAAAGCGACTTGAGCATCAACAACGTCCGCGCGACCATTCTCGGGGGAGGCGATATGTGGTGGGACTTGAACCAAGCGCGTTACGAGGTGCCCAAGGGCGAGGGGAAACACTCCATGTTCGCCGGTGCTCTATGGCTCGGTGGGGTCGATGAGGGCAATCAGCTCAAATTGGCCGCCATGACTTATCGTCAACGAGGAAACGACTATTGGACAGGGCCTTTGACGACCGATGGAACGGCGAGTACCGATAAGTCGGTGTGCGACAAATACGACCGTCACTGGATTATTCGGAGAGACGAAGTTGAAACCCACAGGGCTTGGATCAACTGTAAAAACGACCCCGATTGCGACGAAGCCACCGTATTCCCGGGCTACACCACCCCCGTTTCGATTCTGGAATGGCCGGGAAATGGGGTAGAGGGAGAATTGCCTTATATGTTGGCTCCCTTTTTCGACCGCAACGGAGACCTTCTCTACGATCCAAACGAAGATTATCCGGCATACGACCTCGACAAGAGCTTTGATTGCCGCCTTAAAGAGGTCGATCTGGTCTATGGCGACCAAACGATTTGGTGGGTCTACAACGACCGCGGAAACGTGCATACCGAGACCGGTGCCGGAGCCTTGGGTTTTGAAATTCGCGCGCAGGCCTTTGCGTTTAGCACGAACGACGAGATCAACAACATGACCTTCAACAATTATCGCATTATCAACAGGTCTACTTTCCGATTGACCGACACGTATTTCAGTACGTGGTTCGACCCGGATTTGGGCAATGCGAACGACGACATCATCGGAAGCGACATTCCTCGCGGACTGGGTTACTGCTACAACGGCGACCTCGACGACCAAGGACCTCTGGGCTACGGAGCCAATCCACCGGCGGTGGGTTTCGACTTCTTCCAAGGACCTTTTGCCGACTATTTCGATGGCCGTGACAACGACCGCGACGGGTGTGTCGATGCGGTTCGCGACCCCATCACGCGTCAGTGCGTTCCCGAAAACCCCGTTCTCGGAATCAACGAGCGGATCATTATGTCGGGATTTATGTACTTCAACAACCAGGGAATCGAACAAACCACCGACCCCGACAATGCGGCGCAGTTCTACAACTATATGCGCAGTCTTTGGAAGAACGGCAATCCGCTGGTGGTCGAAACTCCGTCGGGAATCGCCAACAGCGGAAACGGAGATGGATTTACGGCCGATGGTTCGGGGCAGAGAACCCTATATGCTTATCCGGGCAATTCGTTCGACACCACGGGCGTGAGCGCACCCACTTCGCCGGTCAACTGGTATGAGTCTCCTTCGAACTTGGCCGACAAGCGCGGACTGCACTGCGCAGGTCCATTTTCGCTCGCACCCGGTGCGTTGAATTTCATCACGACTGGGGTGGTATGGGCCCGAGACTTTAACAACGCCGATCTGTTTGCATCGGTCGAGCGCGTCATCATCGCCGACGACAAAGCTCAGAACCTCTTCGACAATTGCTTCCAAGTTCTCGACGGACCCACTGCGCCGAATCTTCAGATTGTCGAACTCGATCGCGAGCTCATCATCACCGTGGTGAATCCGAGCAATTCGAACAATGCGAATCAGGATTACATGGAATTTGATCCGAGCATTCCGAGGCACAACGACACCCTGAACTTTGCGAGTATTGAAGATTCCATTCGCTACTACAACTACGTGTTTGAAGGTTATCAGATCTTCCAACTCGCAGGTCCTCAGGTAAGTGTCAGCGATATCTACGACCCGCAACAAGCCCGTTTGGTGGCTCAAAGCGACGTCAAGAATGGCATCACCAAGATTGTGAACTACTTCCCGGACGAAGAAATCGAAGATGATGTACCGCAGTTGATGACCTTGGAATACAACAACCAAGGGGTATTCAATTCCTTCCGCATTCTCGAAGATGCCTTCGCGACAGGCGACCGCCGCTTGGTGAACCACCGCGAGTATTACTACACGGTGGTGGCCTATGCGCACAACGATTACAGCAGTTTTGACCAAGCACCCGACGGAACAGAGCAGAAAGTGCCTTATTTGGCCGGTCGTTTGAACAACAAAGTATCGCTGGCCATTCCGCACCTCGTCCAGCCCGAACAAGGCGGCTTGGTTCTCGGCAGTCAATACGGCGATGGGGTCGAAATCACGCGACTTGAAGGGGTCGGGAATTCAGGCAGGTTTACGGAATTCAATTCGGAGTCGCTCGAAGAGATCGCGCGCAACTTCAAAATGGACAATCCGATCTATTTACCGGGTTTTGGACCTTTTGATCTCAAAGTAGTTGACCCTAAAAAGGTGCCTCTTGGCGACTATCGAATCGACTTTACGGGAACCTCGAACGCCAGCGGCTGGGTGATTCTCGATCAGAACACCAACGACACCGTGGCCAGCAGCTTGAGCCCCATCGGGACTCTTTCTGAGCAAATTATCCCCGAACTCGGCATGTCGATTACGGTCGAGAACGCGCGAGCTCCCGGAAATGACACCATTGGCGAGCGCGACAACGGGGTGATCGGAGCCGAAGTCAATTATTCGGACCCTACCAAGCCGTGGATGTTCTTCTTGCCCGATGCGAGCAGTTTCGATGCCTTTAACTTTATTCTCGCCGGCCCAAACCGCAATGCTTTGGCGGGTTCTGCGGCAGAGACCTATGAAGACTACCCCGGAGACCTGCTGAACTTCTTTGGCAATGTCGATCAAAGTGGTTGGGGACCTTATGCCTATGCGAGCTACCTCACCTTGAACTTGACGCCTTTCACTTTGGGTATGGGCCCTGCAGCACCGAGCCCTGTTGGCAACGTGGTGAGCGGAAGGCCTGCGGTTTCTGAGATCCACGGAGTGAACATCTACCTGACCAACGATCGCAGTCTTTGGACTCGTGTCCCTGTGCTCGAGTTGAGCGAGGATGCCGGTTTGAGCGAGGGATTCATTTCTAAATGGAATTTGCGCGCCGGGGCTTCTTGGGATCTGGTCAACGGAGAATTGGTGCGAAGCAGCACAGAAACCGGTTGGAGCTATTTCCCGGGCTATGCCATTGACGTAGAAACGGGTAAGCGCCTCAACATGATGTTTGGCGAAAACAGCTGGTTGGTTGGTGAAAACGGCCGAGACATGCTTTGGAATCCGACTTCGAACATTGTGATCTCCCCCGGAAACAACATCAACAACGGATTTGTATTTGGCGGACAGCACTACTTATATGTGTTCTCAGACGAAACGCGCGTTTCGGGTCAAACGGTCGATCTGACCTATCGCGGTGACAATCCTTCAGACTTCCCGCTGTTCACGGCCATTACGAATCTCAACAACAATGTTCAGAATCGCAGAACCCTGAATACCTCTTTGATGTGGATTTCGGTACCAATCGCGGTGCAACAAATTCCCGTCGATCCCTATGAGTTCATGCCGAGCGAAGTCACGGTGCGGCTGAGGATGGATCGTCCCTTCGGCGCCTATACCACCGATGGCAGCAATTCGGGCAACCCGAGCTATCTCTTCTCGACCCGAGGAATCGCAACGACCAAGAACGATTTGCCGACGGCTACTTCGGCCCTCGATTTGATTCGCGCAGTGCCCAACCCGTACTTCGGTTCTTCTTTGTACGAAGACAGCCAGCTCGACAACATTGTCAAGATCACCAATCTGCCCGACCGTTGCACGGTGACGATCTACACCAGCAATGGCACTCGAGTGCGACAATTCCGCAAGGATACCAAGTTGACTTTCCTCGAATGGGATCTCAGAAACGACTATAATGTGCCGGTTGCGAGCGGGGTGTACTTGATCCATGTCGATGCAGGTGCCGCTGGCGAAAAAGTGATCAAGTGGTTTGGTACCATGCGTCCGGTTGATTTGAATGCTTTCTAAAGAATGAATCCACGCTTCTCTCACTTCCGTTTGCCGGTTGCAGCCGGTCTTTTGGCCTTGGCTCCCGCACTTTGGGCGGGCAATCCCCAGCGGGTTGGTTCGGCTGCGGCTCCCGAATTGCTCATCAATCCGTGGGCGCGATCTGCCGGTTGGGGAGCGCTCAACCTTTCGCTCGTTCGAGGGGTTGAAGCCAGCTTTGTCAACGTGGCCGGAACAGCGTTTACCAAGGGCACGGAGTTCTATTTTTCGAACACCCAGTGGCTCTCGGGCAGCGAAATTCAAATCAACGCAGCAGGCTTGAACCAAGCGGTCGGGAACGACGGGGTCTTGGGCATTTCGTTGGTTTCGTTCGACTATGGTGAATGGGAAATCACCACTGAGGCACTGCCCGACGGTGGGGCCGGTACGATCTCTCCAAGTGCTATTACGCTGGGAATCAGTTATGCTCGAAAATTCACCAACACCATTTACGGAGGGGTGAATGTCAAGGTCTACAACCAGGCGATCAACAACGTTTCCGGAACGGCACTTTGCGCGGACGCCGGGGTGCAGTACGTTCTGGAAGATGTCAAGTTCGGCATCTCGCTCAAAAACGTGGGTTCGAGCTACAGCATGGGCGGAGACGGTCTTTCGGTGACTCTGCCGGTTCCTCAGGGCAACTACACCCAGAGCTACGAGCAGCGTTCCGCAACCTTCGACCTCCCGGTTCAACTGGCTTTGGGCGGAACCTATGATTTCCACTTTGCTGACGACATTGTTCGCTTGACTCCCGGCTTCAGCTTTGTCTCCAACTCGTTTCAAAAGGACGAATACGTTCCGGGTTTGGAAGTGAGCTGGAAAGAGGTGTTGATGCTCCGCGGAGCCTATGTGATCGCCGATAACCGCGACGACGGCATCCGCACGACCGCGTTGACGGGGCTCACCGCGGGTTTGACTTTTCAAACCAAATTGGGAGACGAAAGTCGCTTTGGTCTCGACTATGCCTACCGGGCAACCAATCCCTTCAGCGGGGTTCACAGCTTCGGTGTACGACTCGAGTTTTAAAGCCCGATCTGCTCTGAAGCGATCAAAAGGTATTTGATTTAATTTTGCGACTCAGACCGGGGCACTGCCTCGGTCTTTTTTGTCTATCCCAATCATAAGTCGATGGCTCAAGTGTCTTATTATACCCCCGAGGGTTTTCGCAAACTCAAAGAAGAACTCGATCAGCTCAAGCATCAGGAGCGTCCGAAGATTTCAAACCAAATCGCGGAGGCCCGAGACAAGGGCGATCTCTCTGAAAACGCAGAGTACGATGCGGCCAAAGAGGCCCAGGGTCTGCTCGAAATGAAGATTTCGAAGCTCGAAGAACTCCTCGCCAATGCTCGGGTGCTTGAAGATTCTCAAATCGACACATCGAAGGTGATGATTTTGTCGACAGTTCGATTGAAGAACCTCGGAAATCAAACCGAACAAAAATTCACTTTAGTTTCTGAAAACGAAGCCGATCTCAAAACGGGGCGCATCTCGGTGGGCTCGCCGATCGGCAAGGGTCTATTGGGACTAAAGGTGGGCGAGATCACAGAAATTCAGGTCCCCAACGGAACCTTGAAGTTCGAGGTGCTCGAGATTAGCCGTTGATCGAATGGCCTCTGTTTTTACCCGCATTATTCGAGGCGAACTGCCTTGCTACAAAATTGCCGAAGACGCTCGAGCCATCGCCTTTTTGGACATACAGCCGCTCAAAAGAGGGCATGCGCTGGTCGTTCCGAAAACCGAGGTCGACCTGATCTTCGATCTCGAAAGTGCGGAGTACATTCATTTGTTTCAGTTTGCTCGCAAGCTGGCGAACGCGATGAAACAATCCATCGATTGCGAGCGCATCGCGATGGCCGTTTTGGGGATGGAGGTTCCGCATGCGCACATCCATTTGGTGCCCATCGATCGAGAGAGTGATTTGCGCTTTAACAACCCGAGAGTTGAGCTATCGGCGGATGAGTTTTGGCGCACCGCCGATCAAATAGCCAAGGCATGGAGCGATTTGGGGTATGCCCGTTCATGAATCGCACGGTTTGAGCAGATCGTTTATTTGAGCCGATCGGGATTGTTTTGAAGAAAATCGGCCCAGCCTTTAGAGGGTTTTGAGCCCGATTTCGGCGTGTTGTTCCGATCGCCGATCCCTGCGTCGGAGGCAGCGGAGCTCGAGCCCAAACGATGTTCGCCGCGCATGGCTTGAGACTGTATCCCCATGGCGTGACAGAGCGCTACACCCAATGCGTCGGTGGCATCGGGCCCTTGAGATTCGAACAAAGACGGGTCGACTTTGGGGTCGAAGAGACGCCCCACCATCCAAGCCACTTGCTCCTTGGTCGATCGACCGCTTCCGGTCAGCGATTGCTTGACCCGAGCCGGCGAATATTCCGCACAGATCAATCCTCGGGCCATGGCCGTGGCAATCACGACGCCTTGTACGCGGCCCAGCTTGAGCATCGATTGCACACTCTTGCCTTGAAACGGAGCCTCTGCCGCCAGGTGCGTTGGGTTCAATCGCTCGATTAAGGCTGCCATTGACTTTTGAACTTCTCCAAGGCGGGTTAGGGCGTCTGTGTTCGGATCGAAGCGCAGGGTTCCCGATTCAACGTAGCGAATCTTTCGTTCTTTGATCGCGATGAGCCCATACCCCATCAAGCGAGACCCCGGGTCTATGCCCAATATCCGCAGACCCGTTTCCATAGGCGTAATTTAGGCCAAAATAGGCGGGTGTTGTCGTTCGTACTCCTTACCATCAAGCTGTTCGCGCTCTATGCGGGGTTCAGGTATCTCGCCTGGCTACGGACCCTTCGCCCGCAGAAAACGGTCGCTTCAAGCTCAGCGCCTGAAAGTAGCAAAGTGTTCAGGCCGAGTTCAATTGCTGTTCTGATCGCGTTTAGAAACGAAGAAAATTTGCTCCCCGCTTTGATGGAATCGCTCCGGGGCCTCCTCGCTCCCGAAGAAACCAAACTGGAGTTTATCCTCGTCGACGATGCAAGCACAGACCGCTCAGCCGAAATTGTCTTGGCAGAATCGAAGCGAGATTCGAGATTCAGCTGCTTGACGGCCGTCGGACGCGGAAAGAAGGCTGCGCTGCGCACGGGTTTCTCGGCGACTCATGCCGAATGGGTCGCCATGACCGATGCCGATGTCAAACTGCCTCGCGATTGGTTGCTGTGCCTCTTTGACGATCTCGCTCCGGGCGAAATTCTTCGCATGGCGCCGGTTTATCCCACGTCGGCAGAGAGGAGCCCGTCGCACAGCTTTTTTGAACTCGATCAGTTTTCGATGATGCTCTCGGCGATTTGCGAGGCCGAACGAGGCCGACCCGGGCTGTCGAACGGGGCCAATATGGCTGTGCGCCTTGATTTTAGGAGGTCATTAGACGAATCGGAGCTCAGGCCGGAACAGCCTTCGGGCGACGACGTCTTTTTGGTCGAGGCCGCGCGACGGCGTTCTCGGCAAATTCCGATGCGAATGATGCGCTCGGCCGCTGTGTTTACCGAGGTTCCCATTTCGTGGGGCGCCTGGGCCAAACAGAGGATTCGCTGGGCGAGCAAAGCACCTTCCTATCCCGCTTCGCCTATTCGAAGCTTGGCTTGGACCATTTGGCTGGGTTCGCTGGCCTGTTTTGGAATGCCCCTGCTCTTTGGGGTGTGGGGATGGGTTTATTGGGGCATCAAAGCCATGGGCGAAGCGGCGGTTCTGATTCGCGGTGCTCGGATCCTCGGGCTTCCCGAAGAGCAGCAAATGCGCTGGAGGCACATTTTGCCTTTTGCCGTATGGATCCAACCGGTCTCGGTGATCGTTCTGTCGATCTTGGCCATCAGGCCCGGGCGCCCATACTCCGAAAATCGCTCCCGCTCGGGTTTTGAAAGAGCTGCAAACCAAAGTGTGGAACCGACGCGATCAAATGGTCGAAGAGATCGGCCATAATGGTCTCGTACTCAATCCAGCGGGTGTCGTCAACGAAACAGTATATCTCGAGGGGCAAGCCCTCGGCACCCGGTTGCAACTGGCGAACCATTGAAATTTCGCTGACATCGACATTCGGGTGTTGACGAACGTACTCCAAGGCATATCGCCTAAAAACCCCTAAGTTGGTCATATTCCGACCGTTGATTACCTCGCTTCGATCGACTTTGTTTTCGAGATTAAACGCATCAATTTCAATTTGCTTCGTGGCCAAATAATCGCGAATCAATTGGAAACGCATCAGCCGAAGGGTTTCTTCGCTGTCGATTAGGCGCACCGTGCTTTGATCGATCAACAAACTGCGCTTGATGCGTCTGCGCCCTTGGCTTTGCATCCCCCTCCAGTTCTTGAACGAATCGGAAACGAAGGCGTAAGTGGGAACCGTGGTGATGGTCTTGTCGAAGTTTCGAACCTTGACGGTGGTGAGCTTAATTTCTTCCACATCGCCGTCGGCTCCGAATTTTTCCATGGTGATCCAATCGCCGATCCGCACCATGTCGTTGATTGCCAATTGTATACTCGCCACCAAACCGAGCAGGGTATCTTTGAAAATGAGCGAGAAAACGGCGGCGAGTGCCGCGAATCCACCGAGTAAGGGCAGGGGATTTCGGCCGATCAGAATGGTGATGACCAGCACTAGGCCGATCAGAAAATTGACGAGCGCCCCGAGCTGGATGAAGCTTCCTACAGGTTTTCCTTCAAAATACTGAAACCGAAGCGCCACCACTTCGAATGCTTTGAGCACGCGGTGGGTCACCACAAAAATCGAGGCGGTGAAATAGACGAGGGCGATGCTCTTGACCGGACTGATGGCCGCGGGAAAGTCTTGGAAAATTCCGTCGGAGGTCCAGTAAATCAGCAGGGCGGGGAGCATGTGCGCCAAGCTGTTGAACACTTTGCGCTCGAAGAAGATGTCGTCCCATTCGTTTTTGCTGCGTTTTACGGCGCGCGCGACCACTTGAGAAATGACCATGCGCCCGAGGCGATCGGTCAACCAACCAATGGCAAAGAGCAAGGCGAGGTCAGAAAATAGCACGGCCAGTCCGGCCCAGTCTTCGTTGATGCCGCGTTCGACGAACCAGCTTCGACTTAAATGCATTCGATCAAAAAAGGAAAGGCGGAGATTCATTGCCGTGGGCCGTGTTGTCGATCGAGAAAATTCGACCGTCGCTGCAAAAGTAACTCGCCCTAATCGGGCACGATGGCCGAAGCCCGCGACACTCTTTGAACCGAGAAATAACCGAGGGCGAGTTTTCCTTCGGTTTTCCGATCTCGAATATTTCCCGAAAGGGGTGCCGGAGGGGGGTCGAAGGTTCCACCGACTTGCGCCGTTTGTTCAGCCAAGAGGGCGATGTACGAGAAAAACCTCTGGCTGATTCCGGCCATTTCGAGCTCGAAAGTGGTACCGGAGTCGAGCGGCCCGTCGAGGCGGATGGCGGGCAAATCGCTGCCGTTAAACGCCCGGCCATCCCAAAACTCGTCTTGAAAAACCGACAAATCGAAAGGGGTGTCGAGGATGGTGTCGTTGCGCGTTCGTCTAAGCCTGTATTTATCGCCGATTCCCGGAGGGTCGCGGAATTCAAAATAAGTGTACCAACCGTCTGTAAAAGGGGGGTCGTCGCTCAGAAAGCCGACATAAAAAGAATCGATGCCCAGAGATCGGGGCAGGCGCTCGCTCAAACTCTCCCACACGCCCGCGCCCAAGATGGGGTCGTTTTCGTCGGTTTCGACTCGAATGGAATAATTCGGACCGTCTTGAGCCATGGCGCTGGCAGAGTAGTAGCCCGCAGAATCTTCGCTCAGCACGGCGATTTCAACTCCATCGGCCCACAAGCTCACACGCGCTCCTTGAATTCTCGGTGTTTGGGTTTGAGAAAAATAATTGGCGGTAGCCGTCAGCTTTACCCGAACCGGGTCGAGGTCGGTTATCCGCCCGTCGATCACGACCAAGGGCTCTGAATCGGGTAGGTCAACCGAAATCACATCCGTACAACCGGGAATCACTGATGCCGAGAGTCCGATAATGGCCGAATAGAGGAAAAGTGCCTTCGTCGTTTTCATCTTTAAAATCGGAAATTATAGGTCACCGAAGGAATCATACCTCCGAACACCGAGAGCCGAACCAGCTCGGTTACCTGAGGATTGTCTTCGTTTTGTCTGGGGTAAACCGAAAATGCGTTACGCCTTGCATAAACGTTGTAGATGCCGAACGACCAACTCGATTCCCACTTGCCGTCGGGCTTGGGTTTTGGGGTGTAGTTCGCGCTGATGTCGAGGCGGTGATAATTCGGTATTCGGTCTTGATTTCGATTGTTGTACACCGGATAAGTGATGCCGGTCTCAAACTCTGCGCGCGCAGAGGGATAGGTCGCCGGTCGCCCTGTTTGGAAGCTGAAGATGGCGCCGACATCCCATTTTGGGCTAAACGTATAGGTTCCGACAATGGTGACGTCGTGTGTTTTGTCGTAGTTCGTCGGGTAAAAAGCACCTTCGTTAATGGTTTCGCCTTCGTAGAGGCCGTCAACCCGAATTTCTGATCGAGACAAAGTGTACGCGATCCAACCCGTCAGTTTTCCGCTGTTTTTTCGCAGTAAAACTTCGAGGCCATACGAGCGCGCATCCCCGGGAAGAAGTTCGGTTTCTATGTTCTCTTTGAAGAGGAGTTCCGCTCCGTATTTGTAGTCCAAAACATTGCGGCTGTCTTTGTAAAAAGCCTCGAGCGAAAACTCAAAAAGTCCTTTTCTCCATTCGATGTTTTTAAACCAACCGATGGCAACCTGATCTGAGGTCGCCGGGTCGATGTATTTCCCGGCGGGCCTCCAGATGTCGATCGGGGTCGGAGAAGTCGTATTTGAAACCAAATGGATGTACTGCCGCATTCTTTGATAGCTCGCTTTCACGCTTTGAGACTCGTCGAGAATGTATGTCGCGGTAAACCTCGGTTCGAGGCCTTCGAGAAAGTTAAAGCTTTTGATTACCTCACCCGATTCGTAGGTTTCGGTGCCCACGATGCTGCTGTCTTCGCGGCTCTCGCCCGGGGCGTACAGATCTTCAGTGCCCGGGCCCAACCGATAGAAGGCACTCGAACGCAGGCCGTATTCAAAATTCCAGCGCAGCCCAACTTTTTGCTTGATCGACACATAAGCCGCAGGTTCGAGCGCGATCTGACGCTCGAGTTCCGTCGCGATATCTCCGGTAATAACTGCAGGATCAAAGACATAATACGTATTGCTCAGCCCCAGTTCGGCCTCAAAAGTGGGGCTCGAATACCAGCGAATCGAGGCATTTCCGATGGTGTTTTGAATGCGAGAATTCCATTGAAAAGTAAAGTCGTCGTCGGGTGGGGTTCCCAGGCTGTATCGATAATCTGAATAGATGGCGGTAAGGTGAAAAAAGAGCTTTTCGCTCATGATGTTGTTCCAGCGAAGCGTGGTCGTCGAATTGCCCCAATCGATCGAAAACAGATCGTTAATTCCAAAGACGTCTTTTCCGTAATAACCCGAGGCAAACAGGCTGTTTTTGTCGTCAATTTTCCAGTTGAGTTTGGCGTTGAAATCGTAGAAATACAAAATGTTTCGGTTGAGGGTTTCGTCGTCGCTCAAACTCAAAAAAATGTCGGCATAGCTCCTGCGCCCCGCGAGCATCCACGACAGCTTGTCTTTTACAATGGGCGCCTCGAGCAAAAGCCTGCTCGAGAGAAGCCCCAGTCCGCCCCTGCACGAAAACGCCCTGCTGTTTCCTTCTTTTTGCCGAACGTCGAGAACCGACGACAACCTCCCTCCGTATTCGGCCGGTGTTCCGCCCTTGAACAGCTTGAGGTCTTTGACGGCATCGGGGTTAAAGACCGAGAAAAAACCGAGCAGGTGAGACGAGTTGAAAACGGGCGCTTCGTCGAGCAAAATCAGGTTTTGATCTACGTTGCCTCCGCGGACGTTAAACCCGTTGGCCCCTTCGCCTACTGACGATACCCCGGGCAGCAGCGTCAAGGTTCGAATGACATCGACTTCGCCGAGCAATTGAGGGATTTTTTTAATCTCCTTAATGCTCAATTTGGCGGTGCTCATTTGGTTCGAGCGAACCGGGTCTTCGGCCGAACCGTCAGTGACGACGATCTCGTCCATCACCACGGCCGATTCAAGAAGCTCAAAATTGAGCGAAGTGTTTTTCGTTAAACTGAGTTTCTGGCTCTGCTCGGCAAAACCGATGTACTGAACCCGAATCGTCCAAGTGCCCGGCGGCAAGCTGAGCGAGTAAAATCCGTATGCATTGGTGGTGGCCGCCTGGCGGAGCTCTTCACAACTCACGGCCACTCCAATCAGAGCCTCTCCGGTCTTAGCTTCCAGGACGCTTCCGCTCAAGGTCAATTTTTGTTGCGCCCACAGGGTGCTGGACGAAGTGCTCGAGAGCCAAAAGGCGACGAGAAGTGCGAGGGATGCTTTCATAATTCGACGCGAAAGTCGTTTAAGCGAACGGGACATACGCAAGCTTGTTGTTTATACGTTTGTATTTCGCTCTTCGAAGAACTGTACGCGTCGCGCTCGGGTTATCTTCGCTACACTCCATCAACTGCCCTATGCGCAATTTTTTCCGGAATCGGTTTCCGCTTTTTCTCTTGGTTTTTAGCTCGGTCGCGCTGCTCTTGTCTTGGAGGCCTTTCTCCGAGGTCAAGCCCCGCAGCGAAGTCCTTCAGCAAATGGTGTACAGCCTCTTGAACACCACGCACATCGAACCCAAGAAGGTCGACGATGTTTTTTCTGAGGCCGTTTTCGATGCCTATTTGGAAGACCTCGATGCCAACAAGCGGTTTTTTACGCAAGCCGACCTCAAACTCCTTTCGAAATACCGCAAAAAGATTGACGACGAGTTCGTCAAAGGCGAAAGCGAATTCTTTGAGCTCAGCCGTTCAATCTTGACCATGCGCACCCGGCAGGCCAAGAATATGTACGTCGACTTGCTCTCCAAACCCTTTGACTTAGAGTCTGGCGGGCTCTTCGAAACCGACCCCGAGCGACGCGCCTACTGCACCGATTCGGTTGATTTGTACGCCTACTGGGGAGATTATTTGAAAGAACGCGTGTTGCGAAGGGTCTACGACAGGCTCGAAGAACAAGCCAAGCCCGAAAACCAGAGCGATCCTGATTTCGCCGCGAAACCTCTCGAGCAAATCGAACGCGAAGCGCGCGAGAAAGAGCTCGAACTGCACAACGACTGGTTTGCCGATATGGACGACTTCGATTCCATCGACTGGATGGGGATCTATCTCAACGCCATTACGGGTTATTACGATCCGCACACCGAGTATTTTCCCCCTCAGCGCAAAGAGGCTTTCGAAATTGAGATGACGGGTCAATTTGAGGGAATTGGCGCGCAGTTGAGCCAGGAAGGAGACTTTATCAAAGTGGAGAAAATTATTACGGGCAGCGCGTCGTGGAGGCAAGGGGAACTCGAAGAGGGCGACGTGATTCTGAAAGTAGCCCAAGGAGATCAAGAGGCGGTCGATGTGGTCGGAATGCGGATCAATAAGGCCATTAAGCTCATTCGCGGCAAAAAGGGCACCGAAGTTCGCCTGACGGTGAAAAAACTCGACGGCAGCAAGAAAGTCATCCCCATTGTTCGCGATGTGGTCGAACTGGAATCGACTTTTGCGCGCTCAGCGGTGATCGAGGGAGATCGCAAGGTGGGTTATCTGCGACTGCCGCGCTTCTATGTCGATTTTTATCAAGACCGCAATCGCAGCTGTGCGGACGACGTTCGAAAAGAGCTCGAAAAACTCAAGGCAGAAGGGGTCGAAAGCATCGTTTTTGACCTCAGAAACAACGGGGGCGGTTCGCTCGACGCAGTGGTTGATATCGTCGGGCTGTTTATCCCCACAGGCCCGGTCGTTCAAGTAAAGGCACCGGGAAAGGCCGCCAAACTTTTGATCGATCGCGATCCCGCCGTGGTCTACGATGGCCCCTTGGTGGTGATGGTGAATGAGTTCAGCGCGAGCGCCTCTGAAATATTCGCCGCAGCCATTCAAGACTACGACCGCGGTTTGGTGATCGGCAGCCCAACGACTTTTGGCAAGGGCACCGTTCAGAATGTGGTGGATCTCGATCGGAACAAGCTGGGTTTTTCAGACGGCTCGGCCCAAGCGCCCTTGGGGGCTTTAAAACTGACCATTCAAAAGTATTACCGCGTCAACGGGGGGACGACCCAGCTCAAAGGGGTGCTTTCGGATGTGGTGCTGCCCGATGCCTATATGTATATCGATTACGGCGAAAAAGAAGAGCGCCATCCGCTGGGATACGATCAAATTACCCCCGCGACGTTTACGCCTTCGGCAGGTTGGAAATCGCGTCATCAAAAAGCTGGCAAAGAATTGTCTAAACGCGTCGATGCAGACCCGGTGTTCGACACCATTCAGATGCACGCTCAATATCTCAAAGATGCTCGCTCGCGCACGGCCGTTCCGCTCTCGCTCGCCGAGTACACCGCCTATGAACGAGCGCGCGAAGCGGAGCGCAAGCGCTTCAAAGATTTGTACAAAATGTCGAGCCCCTTCGACCGGGTAACCTACCTTAGTGGAGAGTCGGCAAAATTGGATAAGGCCAAGCTTGAAGAGTCCGATAAGTGGCACAAAGCCCTCTCTGAAGACCTTTATCTCTATTGGGCCCGCGAGCTTTCTCTGGCGATTTGAGTCCCAAACATGGGGCTGCTGTTTAAAATTGCCCGAGATCCGGGAGGTCTTTTGGGGCTTGGGATGGTCGGTTTGGCCTTCGGAGCCTCGATTTTTGCCTATGTGCTCGCACCCGATTCGAGCCGTTACGCCAACACGGTGATCCCGTCGATTGCGCTCAAGCCACCGGGCTTCGAGGCCGACCTCATCGTTCAAGGCAAAGTCGATTGTCCTTTCTGGATACGCTGGGTCAACGGTTGCCAGAGCACCGCAGGGGTGTGGGCTGTTGAAGAAGCAACCCGAGAAGGGGGGCAAATTCGCTACCGCCTCCCCGGAAGTGCTCCGGACGATTGGAAGACTCTGGAGGCCAGCGATGAGGTCGCCCTGCTTCGACGGAGGTTCTTGCTCGGAACCGACCGCTTTGGTAGAGACATGCTTTCTCGATTGCTCATCGGCTCGAGAATCTCGCTTTCGGTCGGGTTTATCGCGGTGGCGATTTCGCTTCTGATCGGAATTCCCCTGGGTGCCTGGGCAGGATATCGCGGAGGACGAACCGACGCGCTTATTTCGGGGCTCATTCAAGTGATATGGTCGCTTCCCGGCTTGCTTTTGGTCATTGCGGTCACTCTGGCTTTGGGCAAGGGTTTCTGGCAGGTTTTCGCGGCTGTGGGTCTGAGCATGTGGGTTGAAGTGGCGCGGATTGTGCGCGGCGAAGTCTTGGTCGAAAAGCACAAGGAGTACGTCGAGGCCGCAAGGGTATTGGGTTATGGGCACATCAGAATCTTGTTTCGACACATCTTGCCCAATGTCAGTGCTCCGATTATCGTGGTGAGCGCCGCAAATTTTGCCTCAGCCATCTTAATCGAGAGCGGTTTGAGTTTTCTCGGGCTCGGGGCTCAGGCACCCATGCCGACCTGGGGCGGAATTGTGAAAGACCACTATGCGTATCTCCTCATGGGCAAGGGCTGGTTGGCGCTTTGGCCCGGCATGTGTTTAATGATCGTCGTTCTCGGCTTTATGATGCTCGGAAACAGACTTCGCGATGTGTTGGACGTTCGAAATGCCCGCTTGGAATAGTCTTTTTCAATTCTAAATCGCTCCCGAGGGTGCTTTTTGTATTTTGTCCTCCGAATGCGCGAATTAAATCAAGGTCGAGACCGTGCATCCGGGGTTTGGGCGTTTACACTCGGGCTTGCGTGGATCTCGATTTTTTACGGCACCGTTCTCGTGGCCCCGAACGATTTCTTGTTCAGCGCAGCTGGAGACGGGATCAAGAACTACTATACGTTTGTGTATAGCATCCGTCATCTCGCTGTTTTCGAGGCTTTTGACGGTATGAATTACCCCTTCGGCGAACGTTCGATCTACACCGACAACCATCCGATTTTAGCCTTTGTGCTGCAGTCGATGAGCCGAATTCACCCTGTGTTTTCAGAAACAGCCGTGGGCATTTTGAACGTCCTCATCCTCTTCTCAATCCCTTTGAGCGCGGCCGTGCTCAATTCGCTCTACTCAGGCCTTGGATTAAAAGCCAAATACTCAGTTCTCGCTGCTTTGGCCACAGCGGTTTTGGCACCTCAAATCCATCGATGGACAGGCCATTTGTCGCTGTCGCATGCTTGGTATATTCCGGTGGGCTTGTTGTTGCTGATGCGTTGGGAACAGGGTCGAAGGCGGGTCTCGAACGCTCTTGGTCTCTCGCTTTGGGTCGGATTCGGGCTGTTGATCCACCCCTACTTCGGTATGATGATGGCGCTTTTTGTGCTGTCGTATGCTTTTCTGAGATGGTTCGAGGGCGACCTCCATCCGAGACTCATGGAGCGAACAGCCTCATTTGGGTTGTTGGCCTCCGCAATCTTGCCCGTCCTCGCGTTCTCTTTGACCCTCTCGGTCACCGAAACCCATTCGCATCGCACCGATCGTCCTTGGGGGATCAAAAGCCACATGGCCGAGCCCGAAACGGTTTTTTTGCCGACCCACCGTCCGTTGCGGGAGTTGGGTCGTTGGTTCGACCGAGACATGGATCAGATTTGGGAAGGCTGGGCGTACGTCGGTTTTTTCGGTGCTTTGTTCAGCGCCTTCATGCTGATTCGGTGGCTGTGGTTTGGCGTTTTATCTCGCTGGTTTGACAAAACTCGAAAGGCGTCGAGGCCTGCCATCATTGAAGATCGATTTGTAAAGCTGGCACTCGGCAGTTCTGTGCTCGTCCTCTTGTGGAGTATGGCCATCCCGCTGAGGTGGCTGCCCGATTCATGGGTCGATTCACTCGGTCCGATCCGGCAATTTCGGGCGCTCGGGCGCTTTGCTTGGGTGTTTTATTATGTGATCCTGCTCGCCATGTTCCACACTTTGTGCGGAGTTCGGGTTTATTCTATGCGGGCAGTACGAACGGCTATGGCTTTTTTCGTCCCGCTGTTTATGATTTTAGAATCTGTTGAATACCATATTGTTACGTCAAAAGAAATGGTCCGCTCTCCCAACGTTTTTTCAGATTCCCGGCGCGATTCAAACTGGACAAAACTGGTCGATCGGCTCGATACTCGTGCGTTTCAGGCCATTTTGCCCTTGCCTTTTTTCCACATTGGCTCAGAAAATTTCGAGCGAATCGGAACAACTGAGGGACATCGCTCGGCCTTTGTCTTTTCCGAGGCCCTCGGTTTGCCTATGATGGGCGGAAGTGGTTCTCGAACGGCCATTCTCGAGGCCAAAGCGCAGGTTCAGTGGCTGAGCGAGCCCGGATATCCCCGCTTGTTGGACGAAATTTTCGACGATAAAAGGCCATTGTTAATGGTTTGTAGCCCAGGCGAACTGAGTCCACAAGAAACCTATTATCGAAATCGCTCGACCTTGCTTGGCAGCGCTGTAGGTGTTGAACTGCGATCCATCGACATCGAAGTGTTTCGATCTCGCACTTGGGCCGATTCGCTGCGAACGGTCTACAACGAACTCGACTCCCTCGGGCTTCGCTCGGGTGCTTGGTTGGTGTCAGATACTTCATTAAAATTCGTTCATCGAGGTTTCGAAGAGCGCCATCATCGCGCCGCTCGAATGGGGATTGGGGCATTCGAGGCGAGCAAGCGCGAGTTTCATCAGCTCGCCGAAATTCGAGCTTCTGATTTTGCCGCGGGCGAGCCCATTGAAGCCAGCTTTTGGATGTTCAACGGGGGGGCAAAAGAGGGCCAAGATCGAATGTTGGCCAGAGTGTTCTGGATCGAATCCGGACCCGATTTTACCGAGCGTTGGCTGGAACCTTCCATCGACCCCCGGCAGTGTCAAACCATAGACGGAGATTGGTCAAGGGTGGTGCTCAGATTGATTCCGCAAAAGCAGAATGCCGTTTATCGCCTCATGTTCAAAGGCCCCGACGACGACCAAGGCACCGTGTTAATCGACGAGCTTTTGATTCGTCCCGAACGCTTGAATTTGGGTCGCATCGAGGCCGGTTCAGGCGCCCTTTGGCTCAACAACCACCGAGTGAGTCGATAGTCAGTGATAGGAACTACGAGCCCGGTGTTTTTCGAACGAGGTAGTTGCCCCACTCAACGCCCCGAAGGTTAATAATCTCCAGCTTTTCGCTTCGCTTCGGGAGCAAGTGTTCAAACGAATCTCGCGCCAAGGCCTCCGCCCCCATCGATTCCAGGTGAGGATTCAGCAATTGGGTGTCGATCAGTCGGTGTCCTTCGTGCTTCATCCATCCACCCAAAGCAATCAAGGCTGTTTTACTGGCATCTGCCACAAGGCTGAACATCGATTCTCCGCAGAAAATTCCGTTCATCCAAAGGCCGTACAAGCCGCCCACGAGTTGACCGGATATCCAAACCTCGACGGAGTGGGCAATTCCACGGCGGTGGAGCTCAGTATACGCTTGAATGATGTCTTCGTTGATCCAGCTTCCGGGAGGGCCACTGCGGCGGTCTGCTTTGCAATGGCGAATAACCGAGGCAAAGGCCGTGTCTGCCACTACTTCAAAACCGTTCTTTCGGATCGAGGCGCTTAGGCTCTTGCTGAATTTGAGATTCTCCGGGCGAATGATGCCTCTTGGATCGGGCGACCACCACAGGATGGGACTTTCTTCGTCGTACCAGGGGAAGATCCCGCTCCGATACGCTTCGATCAATCGATCGGGTTTCAAATCTCCCCCCCAAGCCAGCAGCCCGTCTTTTCGGGCGAACCGAGTTGGAGGAAAAATGAGACCTTGGCCGAGTTTGGTGATCGCCCTCAACCGATGGGGTTAAAACGGAAGGTCGTCGTCCATTTCGGGCTCTCCCATTTTCTTGGAATTGTCCGCAAAGCCCGAACCGTAAGACGAAGCGGCGGCTGAGGGAGCCTGGGGGGGTGCTGCGGGCGAATCTCCACTCGAGCCTTGAGCGATTTTCCAACCTGAAAGGCTGACAAAGTATTTGATCTCGCCCGAGGGACTGTTCCACTCTCGGCCACGCAAATTGATCGACACGCTGACGCGCTCACCCGGCTTGATATTGTTGAGCAGCTCGGCTCGATCGTTGACGAATTCGATCATCAAGGTTTGAGGGTAGGCCTCTTCTGTGGTGATCACCAACTCTCCTTTTCGAAGGGTCGGGGTGATTTGTTTTACCTCGTTGACGAGCTTGACAGTTCCGCTAACTTCCATTCCGACGACTTGCTTAGTATTTAATAATCAATGGCTTGCAATCAAACTCAAATTCGATTAAGCCGATCGCAAAGTAAGGCTTTCCACGCCTCGTCTACTTTCATTCCCGAAAGCAATTCTGCGGCGTAGGCATGCAGGCGTTCGCGGGCTTCGAGGCCGTCGCCGCTTTGGTCGAGGATTTCTCGGATGCGCGTGTCTGAGGCGTATTCTTCAACTTCCTCGGGTTCGGGCAGTTGTTCAACGTTGGCCAACATTCCCAGATCATTGCCCGACAAGATGTAGCTCTCTCGAATCGACTTGGGCAATGCGTCGATACCGATGCCCAGTTTGCGCGCCGGTTTGGGAACCTCGAAAAGGGCATCTCCCTGAGCGCGTGCATACCAGTCTCCTCCCAGACGCGCCACCAGATCCATTTGGTAGGGATCGATCTGCCCGTTATCGTCGAGAACCCGATCGTGCACGTGGATTTTGAGCACTTGGCAGACAATCAGATTTCCCGCGCCTCCGTTTTCTCCAAACGAAATGATATCAAGCACCTTGCATTCTGCCGAAGCCGGAGATTCAGCCACCCTTTTCGGCTTTACAGACTCCGAATCGATGGGGGTAAACCCTGCTTTGATAAATTCGTCGACTCCTTCGGGATACTCACAACTCGCCAATGAAGCTTGCTGCACCATCGAGTAATTCACGGCATTGATGACGACTTCGCGGGTTTTTTGGCAGTTTAAGAGCGTGTGCTTGAGGGTGTTGTCGCGAACTCGCCGGGCAGGAGAGAAGACGAGAATGGGTGGATTGCTGCTCACCACGTTAAAAAAGCTAAAGGGGCTGAGGTTGTTGCGTCCCTTTTCATCTACGGTGCTGGCAAATGCGATTGGTCGGGGCGCGACCATGCCTTGAAGGAGTTTTTGAACTTCAGGCGTGCTTAAATCAGAGAGTTCGAAGGTCATAATTGTGATTTCTTAATGCAAAACGAAGGAACGATAGCGGAAGAGATTTGAAGACGGGGTGGAATTTTTAAATTTATAGCACAAACGTCTAAAATTCAATGATATATTTTTCCAGAATCCAGAATCCAGAATCCAGAATCCAGAATCCAGAATCCAGAATCCAGAATCCAGAATCCAGAATCCAGAATCCAGAATCCAGAATCCAGAATCCAGAATCCAGAATCCAGAATCCAGAATCCAGAATCC
>JBGSOF010000049.1:0-10947 GCA_041739275.1 Schleiferiaceae bacterium
GGATTCTGGATTCTGGATTCTGGATTCTGGATTCTGGATTCTGGATTCTGGATTCTGGATTCTGGATTCTGGATTCTGGATTCTGGATTCTGGATTCTGGATTCTGGATTCTGGATTCTGGATTCTGGATTCTGGAAAAAATTTACGGCTCATTTTCAACACAATAATCATAATTCCATACGAATATTCTTATTTATTAACATTTAACTTCAAACAATCCTTACAATTGCATCTCATTTGACTCCGATCTTTTATGAAGCCTCAAGATCTCCTCATCGCACTAAAAATCAGCGCGAATACCGGTATATACCTCCGACAGATAGACTTGGCCTATTCCCTGAATCTGAGTACGAGCGCAATCAGCCGAAGTCTCTCGCGTTTGATAAAATGTAAGATTTACCTTAAACAATCAAATTCCATCGATTCCGTCAGGCTGATGGAATTCATAGAGCACGCAGCGCCATTCATCCTAGAAATAAACCGAACAGGCCCTTCTGCCGGCGAGCCACTTTTCAATCTGAAATACTGCAATCGCAATCGCTTCCAAAATCCTCTCAGCTGGGGCTGGGACGGCGGAACAGGCCCAAAGGACGTCCATGGCTACGCTCCTTTTCATCGAATGGTGCCCTCAGCGTGTCGCAAGGATGCGCGTCTGCGTCGTTTAGTGGTGCTCTTCGAACGAACCCTCATAGCTGAAGGAGCGGAACGAGATCATTCATTGGTTGAACTCTATGCACTTTTGGACCGATATACCGGAGATTTGCGCTCAATCGAAGCATCCAAAGTCGATACGACCACTGCTCGTTCCGAGCGTATCTTCCGATCGCGGATTCTCAAAAACGAACCCATAGAAGAAGTACGAAACGATGCATTCCATCGCTGAACTCTATCAACAATACCTTCGTTTTCCGCGGGTCAACACGGACAGCCGAAGACTCGAGCCCGGAACTTTCTTTGTGTGTCTCAAAGGGGATCGTTTCAACGGAAACGACTTTGCGCAACAGGCGCTGGACGGAGGTGCCGCTGTGGTGGTCATGGACGAAGACAGAGGCATTCGAGACTCGAGGGTGATGAGGGTCTGGAATGGACTCGAGAGCTTACAAGAACTCGCTCGCCATCACCGATCTCAGCTCAAAATTCCGATTATCGGCCTCACGGGCAGCAATGGAAAAACCACTTCCAAGGAACTCTTTAATGCAGTCTTGAGCCGAAAATTCAGCGTGAGCGCCACCATAGGGAATTTAAACAACCATATTGGCGTGCCGCTTACCCTGCTTGCCATCACAGAGAAGCACCAAATCGGAATCGTAGAAATGGGCGCCAATGCCCAAGGTGAAATTGCCTTTTTAAGCGAGATCGCCCAACCGGACATCGGGTACATCACCAACTTTGGCAAAGCACATCTCGAAGGATTTGGTGGAGTTCAAGGCGTTATAAAAGGAAAAAGCGAATTGTACGACTACCTGAGAACGCATTCTAAAGTCGCCTTGGTCAACAGCTCAGACGAATTGCAAATGACAAAGAGCCAAGGCATCGAACGACTGTTGTTCGGAACGAACGAGGCCGCTCCAAACCACTTCGAGTTGGATAGCGAGGCGCCGGATCTCGTATGTCTCTGGGGAGAGCGTGCGTTTCGGTCCCAACTCAGCGGTGCATATAACTTCAGTAATATCGCGGCCGCCTTTCGACTCGGGCTTCATTTTGGCATTGACCCCGATAAAATTATCTCCGGAATTGAAACCTATGCTCCGACAAATCAACGTTCAGAAAGGCAAAAATCAAATCGAAATTCCTTGATTGTCGACTGCTACAACGCCAATCCGAGCAGTATGTCGGCTGCTTTGGAGAATCTGAAAAAGCAATCGGGAAAAAGGATGGCCATCCTCGGGGATATGTTCGAACTCGGGCCTTATGAAGCTCAAGAACATCAACGAATTGTGGACCAAATAGAAAAAAGCGACATAGAAAAGGCACTGCTCATTGGACATGCTTTTTCAAAAACACGCTTTTCAAACAAAATCCGAACATTCGAAACACGTTCAGAGGCTGAGGAGGAAATTAGAAAAACGGCGCCCTCAGGTTTCACCATCCTTTTAAAAGGATCGCGAGGTATGGAGCTTGAGAAACTGCTTCCGGTACTCTAGAACAGATCGGATTATCCGATAAGGGCTCGGCTGATGACCATTTTCTGAATTTCGCTGGTGCCCTCGTAGATCTGGGTAATCTTTGCATCTCGCATCATCCGCTCGACGTGAAATTCTCTGACGTATCCGTACCCCCCGTGCACTTGCACAGCCTCGGTGGTTACTTTCTGAGCAATGGAAGATGCGAACAATTTGGCCATGGCACTGGCCGTATCAAAGGGTTGGTCGTTGTCCTTTAACCATGCGGCCTTGATGCAGAGCAAGCGAGCCGCGCTGATTTCAGTGGCCATGTCGGCCAATTTAAAAGCAATCGCTTGATGCTTGTGAATTTCCTCTCCGAATGCCTTGCGCTCTTTGCTGTATTTCAGCGCCAATTCGTAAGCGCCTGAAGCAATTCCGAGCGCTTGAGCCGCGATTCCAATTCGCCCACCTGAGAGAACTTTCATGGCGAACTTAAAACCGAAGCCATTTTCGCCGATCCGATTTTCTTTCGGCACACGGACATCTTGGAACATAAGCGAATGCGTGTCCGAACCGCGAATCCCCATTTTATCTTCCTTCTTTCCCACGACAAAACCGGGCATTCCACGCTCGACGATCAAACAGTTAATCCCCCGATGTCCGAGCTCGGCGTCTGTCTGAGCCATCACTAAATAAATCGAAGCCGAACTCCCGTTGGTGATCCAGTTTTTGGTGCCATTCAAAAGGTAATGATCGCCTTTGTCTATGGCTGTGGTTCGCTGAGATGTCGCGTCTGACCCTGCCTCGGGCTCAGAGAGACAGAATGCCCCAATCACCTCGCCCTTGGCAAGAGGCACCAGATATTTCCTTTTCTGTTCTTCGGTACCATACTTTTCCAATCCCCAGCAAACCAATGAGTTGTTCACCGACATGACCACCGAGGCCGAAGCATCGACCTTGGAAATCTCTTCAAGCGCCAGAACGTAGCTGATCGTATCCATACCCCCTCCGCCGTATTCGGGAGAGACCATCATGCCCATAAAGCCAAGCTCGCCCATTTTGCGAACCTGTTCTGTCGGAAACTTTTGATGCTCGTCGCGCTCAATCACGCCGGACAAAAGCTCTTGCTGAGCAAAATCTCGGGCTGCCTGACGAATCATTTCGTGCTCTTCTGAAAAGGAAAACCTCATTTCGATTTAGGTTTGATGATCAAAAGCAGAACCATTTTCCGCTTTTTTAAACCGCTCGCAAAACTAAAGGTTTGAACCCCTCTTCTCAACTATTTCTCGGCATAATGTCGGGTACCTCCACGGACGCGCTCGATCTCTGCTGGGTTGAATTTATCCACACCCCTGTGTTGCGTTCGAACCTGATTCATTTCGAAAGCGTCGCTTATTCCGATACATGGAAACGAATCATCGAAAGTGCGCATCTTCTCAATGGACTTGAGCTCTTAACCCTTCATCGAGCGTATGCTTTGTGGGTTGCCGAACAGGTGCAAGCCCTTGGAAAGCACATTGAGAAACCCTTGACAGCCGTCGGCTTTCACGGACCAACCCTCTTCCATAGACCCGATTTGAAGCTGAGTTTTCAATTGGGCTCACCCGAAGCTCTATCCAGAGCACTGGGAGTTTGCGTGGTGGCCGATTTCAGAAGTTCTGATCTCGAATTGGGCGGGCGCGGTGCGCCTTTGGTGCCTTTTGGAGACCAACTGCTGTACCGTGAATATGACGTGTGCATCAATTTGGGTGGCTTCGCCAATCACTCCGAACAGATTCTCGGCCAAAGGGTCGCAAGCGATTTGTGCGCCTGCAATTATCTACTCGACCGAATTGCGCGCACCAAAGGCTTGGCGTACGACGACCGGGGAAGACTCGCGGCAAGTGGAACTCTTATGACAGATTGGGTTGAAGAGCTCGATGCACACTCAGCTTTGGAAGGGAACCATCCGATTGCCCTGAGCCGAGAGCTCTTTGACTCTGAAATTGCGGGCTGGCTTAAAAAAGCAGCTCCTGAGGATTTGCTCCGAAGCTTTTGCGAGCACATTGCACATATGTGTGCCCGTCGAATTCAAAGCCGTGGCCGCATCTTAATTACGGGGGGTGGGGCGTATAACGATTTTTTAATCGAACGAATTCGAGCAGCCCTTAGCCCGGCGCGGATTGAAATTCCCGATAAAACGACCATTGAATCGAAAGAAGCCCTCGTCTTCGCCCTGTTGGCCTACATGAAAATTAGGGGAGAAAAAAACGTAATAGCATCTTCTACAGGCGCTTATAGAGATCACACAGCCGGAACTCTGTACGACGCCATCGACCCCAACTTTCTTGGATGAATATGGCTAAGTTTGGCCGCGTTTAGTGATTCTAAAAGCGGGGAAATGGAACAAGCTTTAAAGGCATTTGAGCAACGAGCTCCGCAGATTGTCTTCGAGTGGTGCGATCGCGAAACCGATGCGCGCGGCTGGTGTGTCATCAACTCCCTGAGAGGCGGTGCAGCCGGGGGCGGAACACGCATGCGCAAAGGTTTAGACCGCCGCGAAGTGTTGTCGCTGGCCAAGACGATGGAGATCAAGTTCACCGTAGCCGGTCCCGACATTGGGGGGGCGAAGTCGGGCATTGATTTCGACCCCGCAGACCCCAGAAAAGAAGGGGTGCTTCGGCGCTGGTATGCCGCATTGTTGCCCATTCTCAAAACCTATTACGGCACGGGGGGCGATCTAAACGTAGACGAAATTCACGAAGTCATTCCATTCACCGAAGCACTCGGATTAGCTCATCCTCAAGAAGGCGTTTTTAACGGACACTACCACCCCCAGCCCGAAAAGCGGGAACAGGGCATTCGCAACCTGCGCAAAGGAGTCTTGCTGCCTGTCCACTCCAACGAATTGAGTCCCGCTCCCGGTCGATACACCGTAGCCGACCTCATTACCGGTTTTGGCGTCGCAGAGAGTTTCAGGCATTTTGGAAACTTATACAGTCAACCCATCGAAGGCCAAAGAGCCATCATTCAAGGTTGGGGAAATGTCGGAGCGGCTGCAGCCTGGTATCTCGGACAAATGGGGGTACGGGTGACGGGCATTATCGATCGGGTGGGAGGCTTGCTCAAACCCGAAGGATTCGCGCCCGATGAGCTCGCCCAACTCATGCTCGATCGCAACTCCAATTTCCTTGTCTCAAAAGATTCAATCCCCTTCGACCAAGTCAATCAAACCATTTGGGACTCTGGAGCGGAGCTTTTTGTACCCTGCGCCGCCTCGAGACTGGTGAGCGAGAATCAACTCGATCGAATGCTCAGAGTTGGGCTCAAGGCCATATCCAGCGGTGCGAACGTCCCTTTTGCGGACGAAGAGATTTTCTACGGCCCGATTAGCCGAAAGGCGGATGAACTGTGCGCATGCATTCCGGATTTTATCTCGAATTGCGGAATGGCCAGAACCTTTGCGTATCTCATGGAACTCGAAACCGAAATCGATGAGTTGAGTGTGTTCGAAGACGTTTCGAAAACCATTCGCCGCGCATTGGAACAGACTTCAGAACGCCGTCGTGATCCCGTGAAATTGACCAGCACTGCTTACGAAATTGCGCTGGAAAAATTGAACTGAGCTTCTTGCGAATAACCCCCTAAAAACTCGCCTCGGTATGTACACCCTTATGGTTGTCGTTTTTGTGATTGGCTACTTGGCCATAGCGCTCGAACACAGCATCCACATCGACAAAGCCGCCACGGCACTTTTGACCGGAGCACTGTGTTGGACGATTTACGTCATCGGAATGCACGATATCGTCGACCCGTCGAGTATTCCGGCGCACCTCATGGGGCACGATGTTCGCGAATCTGTGACTCACTTTGTCACGCATCATCAACTGCTCGAACACGTGAGCGAAATCGCGGGCATCCTGTTCTTTTTGATGGGGGCCATGACGATTGTCGAATTGATCGATAGCCATGGGGGTTTTGAGTTGATCACGAATCGGATCAAGACAACAAAAAAGGTACAGCTGCTGTGGATTGTGAGCATCTTGACCTTTTTTCTTTCGGCCGCTCTCGACAACCTGACCACCTCCATTGTGATGGTTTCGCTCTTGAGAAAATTGATCGCAGACAAAGGCGAGCGTTGGTTTTACGCCGGAGTTGTGATTATTGCGGCAAATGCAGGGGGAGCATGGTCGCCCATCGGAGACGTAACCACCACTATGCTCTGGATCGGCGGTCAAATAACGGCTCAAGCAATTGTCCTCAACGTACTTCTACCGAGTCTTGCCTGCCTTGCTGCACCTCTTATCTTCTTGAGCTTTAGAATGAAAGGGAATGTCCAACGCCCTGTGATTGAAGGAGAAGAAAGCGAACATGGCAGCTTGGTGACCTCTGCCGAGAAAAATGCCATTCTCTACCTCGGCTTAGGCGGACTGCTGTTTGTCCCCGTTTTCAAAACGCTTACGCATCTCCCTCCCTTTTTGGGCATGCTGATGAGCTTATCGGTTTTGTGGATCACTACGGAACTGATGCACAGCCGCAAAAGCTTGGACGACCGCAGACAATTGACCGTGGTGAGCGTAATCAAGAAAATTGACATGGCCTCGGTGCTCTTTTTCTTAGGTATTCTATTGGCCGTGGGTAGTTTGCAAAGCGCGGGGCAACTTCGCGAAATGGCCGAAGGTCTCGATCGAAGCATCGGAACCTCAACGCCAAATGGAGTGTACACCATCGGAACTCTTATCGGTCTGTTGTCTTCGATTATCGACAACGTTCCGCTGGTGGCCGCTGCCATGGGGATGTATGAAATTATTCCAAGCGGTTTCTTTGCCCAAGACGGTTTGTTTTGGGAATTCTTGGCCTACACCGCCGGAACCGGGGGAAGCGTGCTCATTATTGGATCCGCGGCAGGTGTCGCGGTGATGGGCATCGAAAAGATCGACTTCATGTGGTATCTGCGAAAAATGAGCTTGCTCGCCCTCTTGGGATATTTTGCCGGCGCCGGGGTCTACATCCTGCAGCATTCACTGATGGCAGGACACTAGGTCGGCGTGCAATTGAGCCGAATCTGTGGGCTCCGCTTTGAACAATCGGCGGTCGACATTTAAACGGACAAAGCACACCAAAGACTGGAGCGAGGCGTTACTTTCGGAGCCAACCTTCGACAACGCCCATGTTCCTTCAAATCGAAACCACCGGCAGCGCGCTGGAACCGATCATCGCACCCGTTGAAAAGACCCTCTCAATATGGGAGCTGATTTCGAGCGGGGGTATTGGCGGAAACATCATCATGGCCTCGATCGGCTTGATGTCGTTGATTACTGTGTACCTTTTTGTAGAGCGCTTTAACACCATCCGAAAGGCGAGTAGGCTCGATCAGAATTTTATGCAGCAGATCCGCGAACTGGTTCTGGCGGGCAAGTTAGATTCTGCGAGAACCCTTTGTAAAAGTCAGGGAAGCCCGGTTTCGAAGATGATCGAAAAAGGCATCAACCGAATTGGCAAGCCGCTCAAAGACATTAGTGCTGCAATTGAAAATACAGGCAAGCTCGAAGTCGCCAAACTCGAAAGCAATCTGGCCACACTGGCGACCATCTCGGGCGCGGCACCGATGCTCGGGTTTTTGGGAACCGTAATTGGGATGATCCTCGCATTTCATCAAATGGCCGCTGCAGGCGGGCAAATCGATGTGGGAATGTTGGCCGAAGGCATTTACACCGCTATGACCACCACCGTGGCCGGTTTGGTGGTGGGGATTATGGCCTTTGTCGGCTACAATTATCTCGTGAGCCGGGTAGACCGAGTGGTTTATGCCATGGAGGCCCATGCCGTCGATTTTATGGACTTGCTCAACGAACCTGCATAAGCCATGAATCTCCGAGGCCGCAACAAGGTTCGAACCGACTTCAGCATGGCGAGCATGACCGATATCGTGTTCCTATTGCTCATATTCTTTATGTTGACCTCGACTTTGGTCACCTCGAGTGCGCTCGATTTGGTACTTCCAAAGAGCAAGGCACAAAGCGTTAAAAAACAAGATGTAAGCGTTTCGATCGACTCTGAGCTTCGGTTCAAGTTAAACGGAACCGATGTGGCCGAAGCCGACTTGGAAGGCCGCCTGATGGCTTTAGTCGGAGAGAATCCCAATGCGGTGATCCTGCTTCAAGCAGACGAAAGCGTGCCTACGGGGGTCACGGTGAAGGTGATGGATTTAGCCTACCGCAACCGGCTAAAAATGGTCTTGGCAACCGACCCGAGAGATTGACGACGATCCTTAGACGAAAGCTTGCATGAACGTCCATTTTAACAATTCCGGAGGAAAAAAACGAGAACAGCGAAAGGCCGCATTGATTTCTGTGGCCATACACGCCCTTCTTACTGTGTTGTTCGTGTTTTTCGGCCTGAGCTATCTCGAACCCAAACCCGAAGCGGGCATCGCGATTGCATTTGGGAATTCGGCCGATGCGGGTGGAGCAGGTGACGAAATTCAAAATCCCGAAGTTCAACCGGTCTCGGAATCATCGGAGCCCGAGCAGCAGGCAGCGACCCAAGACATGGTTGAGACCATTTCACTGCCCGACAAACCAAAGAAAACCAGTGCCGATCCCGCAAAAAACGAAACAAAAAAACCCGTGGAGCCCGAACGCACTCCAGACCAGCGACTGCAAGAACTGTTAAAACCCGGCGGAGGAGGCACGGGGCCGGGGCAAGGCGATGGAAAGGGAGATGGAAAACAAGGTGAACCCGATGGAAAAGGCGACGAACAAGGCAAGGGCGGAGGAAATGGTTCGCGAGCAGGGTACAGCTTAGGGGGGCGCAAGCCGACAAATACTCCCCAACCGACCTACGACTGCGATGCCCAAGGGCGTGTAGTGGTCAAAATTCGAGTCGACCGCAATGGCAAGGTGACGTTTGCAGATCCCGGGGTCAATATTCCCGGCGGTGAACAGAGCACGACCACAGCACAGTGCCTTTTAGATCGTGCGAAGTCTGCCGCATTGCGCACTTCTTGGCAAAGCAGCCCTCAGGGTCCGGACGAGCAGTCGGGCTATATCGTCTATAATTTCAGTAAGCACTGATTTTCCCGGCTCTGAAAATCAGTTCCATGAATCCGGCCGGGCTATGAAATCCTATCCAGAAACGCTCGAATGGCTTTTCTCGCGATTGCCTATGTTTCAGCGCGTTGGCTCGAGTGCGTATCGAGCAGATCTCGACAACACCATTGCACTGTGTCGTTATTTGGGTCAGCCCGAACGCGGAATGCGGTGCATCCACGTGGCGGGGACCAACGGCAAGGGCAGCACCTCGCATATGCTGGCTTCCGTATTAGGCGAAGCGGGCTATCGCGTAGGGCTCTATACTTCGCCTCACTTAAAAGATTTCCGCGAGCGGATTCGCATCAACGGGCAACCGATTCCGGAAGATTTAGTCTGCGCTTGGGTCGCTCGGCACGGCGAAATTCTCGAGACCATGGGTTTGTCTTTTTTTGAGATGACGGTGGGGATGGCGTTCGACATTTTTCGAGGGGCTCAAGGGCTGAAAAACGCCGTTGAACCGGTTGATGTGGCTGTAATTGAAGTAGGTATGGGCGGAAGACTCGACTCGACGAATGTGATTTTGCCCGATGTATCGATTGTGACAAACATCGGGTTCGACCATATGCAGTTTTTGGGCGATACGCTCGAAAAAATTGCGGGCGAGAAAGCGGGCATCATCAAAGCGGGCATTCCCGTGGTGATCGGCGAACGGATTTCAGAAACCGAAATGGTGTTTCGTTCAAAGGCAGATGAGCTTAAAAGCCCCTTGTTTTGGGCAGAGGATGAATTTCCGAACGGTGCTCTCCTGCCCGATTGCGATTTGAAGGGGCCATATCAAGCCAAGAACATTCGCACGGTGCTCAGTGCGCTCAAACGCCTTGAATCGGTACCATTTTACGCTCAAATAGATGAGCATTCGATACGCGAAGGCTTGCTCCATGTGGTCCGAAATACCGGTCTTCAGGGTCGATGGCAGCCATTGGGCGAAAACCCGCGGATTCTGGCCGACACCGCGCACAACGAGCACGGACTGACGCCCGTTTTGGCACAACTGGAACGCGAACCTCACCGTACACTCCGCATGGTTTGGGGCATGGTATCCGACAAAGACCCTCGGCGGGTTTTGAACCTCCTCCCGCGCGATGCCGTCTATTACTTCTGCCGCCCGAACATCCCGAGGGGCAAAGACGCCGCCGAGCTCCAGGCCGAGGCACTTGAGCTGGGACTCAGCGGAACCTCCTATTCTTCGGTTCGCGAGGCCTATGAACACGCCCGAGCACATGCCGACCCCCAAGATTTGATCTACATCGGAGGCAGCACATTTGTCGTCGCCGAAGTCCTCTGATTTTTTTTCTCTCTTCTCTTGCCTTATTCTTCTCTGCGTTTATCTTTGCCCTCCCCAAAAGGGCGCATAGCTCAGCTGGTTCAGAGCATCTGCCTTACAAGCAGAGGGTCCGCGGTTCGAACCCGTGTGCGCCCACGAGTACAACCCCTGCGACGAAGTCGCCAGGGGTTTTTCATTTCCCGGGGGCGCGAGCTCGCTCGCAAGCCCACCGGGTGAAAAACCCCTGAAGCCGCGCGCAGCGCGGCAGGGGTTGACTCGGTTCGAGTTGAGAGCCTTGACGGGTCGCGGAGCAAAGCGACGCAACCCTGGGCGCCCACCAACCCCTGAAGCCGCGCGCAGCGCGGCAGGGGTTGACTCGATTCGAGTTGAGAGCCTTGACGGGTCGACGAACGAAGTGAGTCAACCCGCGGACAATTAAAAAAAACCGTCACCGCGCGCAGCGCGGCAGGGGTTGACTCGGTTCGAGTTGAGAGCCTTGACGGGT
>JBGSOF010000030.1:0-15301 GCA_041739275.1 Schleiferiaceae bacterium
GGCCTTCGCTGTTCATTCCCTCTCTACGACCTTGATGTCTTCCCCGCTGCCGCGGAGGTCTTCTTTCTTTGCTGCTCCAAAGAAAGAAGGAAAGAAAGGAGCTTTTTAGACCGGCGCAGCGCTCTCTTGTCCTACCCGCGTAAGCTTTGGCCGAGGTCGCCGCCGCAGAATTTTAAATAGGAAGTTGCGGCTGTTGTGCGACTCGGCGTCGCTTGCGGGTCCCGGAGTCGAGAGGCTTTAAGCACCTTGATATGCGGGCACCTCGTTGATTGTTGGAATACTGATTTAAACGCTCATTCACCTACGACATCAATCAAATCCTGCATCCTCTTTATGATCTAATCAGAAGGGATTTCCCAATAGAACCAATGGGGCCTTTTTAACCCAGTCCCCAGAAATTTCCACTGCCGAGATTTCATCCAGCGCAAATCGTTGTAGCCTTCATCCAAACTGAAGAGCATGCCGGTAAAGATCAAAGCCCACAGTAGGGCAGGGAGCCAAGGCTTAATTTGGGCTTTTTTCTTGGCTGAGTACATATTATTGCAAACGACCAAATCATGGAATAGTGCAAGGCCAGAGGTCGGATTCGATCAGATCATTCCCAAAAATCCCGCGCCGTCGTGTTCGAGTGCGGTTTTGAATACTGAATCGTCTATGCTCTTGAGTATTAAACTCGATTTTTGGTGAATTTCGAGGGTGTTCTCGAGTTCTTCAGAATTTTTAGGAAAAGCTAAAACCACCCAATCGGAGTTTTCTTCGACCACGCGCGCAGGCTTCCAAACCCCCTCACATTCGACCAAAACCGCGCGAAGACTTTTTCGACTTTGCTCGTTTACAAGCAGTTGTTCTTGTCGTTTCTTGAGTTCTGCCAGGCCCGGCACCAACTTGAGCGCCACGCCACTGGCCCATTTCATGGCGGCCCCTTCTCCGCGCCGGAGCACCAACCATCCGCCCAAAAAGAACAGAGCGATTAAGGGGAGGAGCAAGAGCAAAAACAAGCCGATTTCTCCCAGAATTCGAATGATGCCCAACCGCTCTGCAAGTGGGGAAAGAGCCGTTCCAATGGTTCTCAGCGCGTGAAAAATCACGTAAATCAGCACTAAAAACGGGCTGACGGCGACTACTCCCGTCAGAAAAACAGCCTTTAAGCCGGGTTTTTCTTCGCTACTCTTCGCTTCCATTACGCGATGAATTCACGGTACAGGAGCTTCTTCAACCTGAACCACCTCGTACATTTCTTTGCCATCTACTTGAACCGGAGAGTAATAAATATCTCCCACCTTGACATAAGTTTGGTCGCCCACTTTTACCTCATCTCCGCCTTCGGGCAGGTTTTCGACCACGCTCCCCGCTTGAGGGGGGACTACAGTGTATCCTTCGGCGCCTTTTTCGTAGAACGTACCTCCGTAGTAGTAGTTCGTCACACTATTGACCACCACCGGTTGAGATCCTGATGGGATTTGCGTTACCGTGCCGCCCACTGGCGCCTGAACCACGACATAGCCCCCATTGCTCGGTTGATACCAAACCCCTTGATCGTAGTGATACGTGGTGTTTTGAACCGAAACTGCAACGGCTGTTACCGCGACCGCCGCGATAAAGAACCCCCACGGATGCCAAGCAGGGCCGTAATAGTAGGGGTGATAGGGATGGTAGTAGTAGGGGTTGCCACAGTAAAAATGATAGCCCCCATAGTAGTAGGGCGGGCGCGGATAGTAACTCGGCGGGTGGCGCACCACGTTGTTGCCACTGATATTGATGTTGGTGCTGTTGTCGATATTGATGTTGTTTCCACCTCCGGGTCGGTTGCCCGAGCCTTGCCCCGGCTTACTGCCAGAATTCCCCCCCGAATTGCCGGTACCCGGACGCGGCACTGTCCCCAAATTGCCCGAATCTGAATTGTTTGAACCGGGCTTGGCTTTGGGAGACTGCCGATCGCTTGTGGACGGTTTTGAATTCGATGGCGCGGCGGGTTTGGCCGATGGGGTCGAGGGCCTTTGAGAAGGCACCGGACGGGCAGAGGGCTGAGAAGGAGCGGGTTGAGGACGAGCCTCAGGCCGAGAAGGAGCAGGACGAGCGCCTCCGTTTATCGAACCTCCTCCCGAAGGCCTTGAAGCAGGTCGAGCCACAGGGGCGTGGTTCATCCGCTGCGCCAAAAGCGGAGACGAATGCACTCCGAAAAGCCCGATTGTAGCAATTAAGGCTTTGAGAACAAGTTTGTTGATGCAAGCGACTCTGCTCATTTTTTAATTGTTTTAGCCGCGATTTTCAAGGGACGGGCGTCGGTCGGAGCGGGGAAGTCAAAAAGACCGTCGGGAAGCCCGGGGTTGATTTCCCATTTCGAAAATTCGGCTGCGTACGAAGTCACCCGGCTCCCGCGTCGCTCGAAAATCACCATCTTAAAAGGGAGCAGCGCACCTGATTCCTCAATCCACAACTGCACATTTCGGTTTTCTGCCTTGGCCACAATGTGGTGACAGCGCCGGCCCCCGATGTTCACCACCCCGAGGTATTCAATGCGGTCGTGGGCCTCGATCAAGTCGTCTGTAAAGCTGGGAAACAAGAAGTCCGCCGCGGGAAAATCAATTCCGTAGGTTTCGTTCACATACTGAATGGCTGCGATCGAACTGGCCTCAGGCGCGGGAATCAGCCCGTAGAGCTGCTTCTCGAAATCGTAATAGGCCATATCCAAACCGTTGTACCACAATCCTCTGCGGCCATTCTGACCTTCAGAACGAACGTAGAAACGCTCGGGGCCTGAATAAGCGAGCTCGCAGACGTTGAAGTAGCGCAAGGGGCCGAGCTCTGAATCGAGACTATCGAGGGCAATTTGAACCTCAAAACGGCATGAATTCATCTGGCCAATGCGCTCGCTCATGCCGTCGAGCACTTGAAGCGCGCGCGGGTTGAGCGACTTTTCTGAGTTCTGAGCGCTCAGACAATGGCCGGCGAAGCACATCAACAGCACTCGCGACCAAGCTCTTAGGGTTTGCATCTTTAAATTGATAAAATCGCCTTAAAGAAAATGCAATTTTCGCTTGTCAAAGAGTTTGCGCGTACTCGGATTTTAGGCGTCGATGCGCGCGTATTTGGCGTTTTTCTCGATAAACTCTCGGCGGGGCGGAACGTCGTCGCCCATCAACATCGAAAACACGCGATCGGCCTCGGCTGCGCTGTCGATGGTGACCTGCCTCAAGGTTCTGAATTCGGGGTTCATGGTGGTCTCCCAAAGCTGTTCGGCGTTCATCTCACCCAAACCCTTGTATCGCTGAATTCCGACTCCTGTTTCTTTTTCGCCGCCTAACTCAATCACCAAACGGTCTCGTTGATTCTCGTTGTAGGCGTAGGCTTGTTTATTGCCCTTTTTCACCAAGTAAAGCGGTGGCTGGGCGATGTAAATGTGTCCGGCTTCAATCAGCTCCTTCATGTAGCGGAAGAAGAAGGTTAAGATCAGGGTAGAAATGTGGCTTCCGTCTACGTCGGCGTCGCACATAATCACCACTTTGTGATAGCGCAACTTGGCGGTATTCAGGGCTTTGCTGTCTTCTTCCGTGCCGATGGTCACCCCGAGCGCGGTGTACATATTCTTGATTTCCTCGTTCTCGAAGACCTTGTGGTGCATGGCCTTTTCGACGTTCAAGATCTTTCCTCTCAAAGGCAAAATGGCCTGAAACTTCCGGTCTCGACCCTGTTTGGCGGTACCGCCTGCCGAATCGCCCTCGACGAGAAATATTTCGCAGATGGCGGGGTCGGTTTCTGAACAGTCGCTCAGCTTACCGGGCAAGCCCGAACCTTGCAAGACGTTTTTGCGCTGCACCATTTCGCGGGCTTTCTTGGCCGCAATTCGCGCGCGGGCAGCGAGCAAGACCTTCTGCACGATCATTTTGGCGTCGGCGGGGTTCTCTTCCAAATAGTTGAAGAGCATTTCGCCCACCAACTGGTCTACCGCGCCCGCCACCTCGTTGTTCCCGAGTTTGGTCTTGGTCTGTCCCTCGAATTGGGGCTCCATCACTTTGACGCTGATCACGGCGGTCAAACCTTCGCGGAAGTCGTCGCCTGCCACTTCGATTTTTTCCTTGGCCAACCAGCCGCTGTCGTCGGCGTATTTTTTGAGCGTGCGCGTCAAAGCCCTGCGGAAACCTGCGAGGTGGGTGCCGCCTTCGTGGGTGTTGATGTTGTTTACGTAGCTGTGGATGTTCTCGTTATAGCTGTCGTTGTAGGTCATAGCCACTTCGACGGGAATGCCTGCGCGCTCTCCCTCCATGTGCATCACCTTGGCGAGCAGTTTTTCGCGGGTCTGGTCGATGAACTCCACAAACTCGGCCAAACCGCCTTCTGAGAAGAATTCTTGTTGATAAGGAGCCCCCTCGGCATCCGGATTTCGCTCGTCAAAAAGGACGATTCGAATGCCCTTGTTGAGGTAGGCCAACTCGCGGAGTCGGGCTTCTAAAATGCTGGTGACGAAGACCACCTCATTAAAAATGCTCGGGTCGGGGTGGAAGTGCACCACCGTGCCGCGGATGTCGGTCGGGCCTACTTCGCGCACGGGATATTGCGGGGCGCCTTTGCTGTATTCTTGCTCGTACTCCGTGCCGTTGCGGTGGACGTGTACGTGCAGGTGGTCGCTCAATGCGTTGACGCAGCTCACGCCCACCCCGTGCAGACCCCCGGATACTTTATAGCTGTCTTTGTCGAATTTTCCCCCGGCATGGAGCACGGTCATCACCACTTCAAGGGCAGAGCGCTTTTCCTTTTGGTGCATGTCGACCGGAATTCCGCGTCCGTCGTCTTGAACCGTAATCCGCTCGCCTTCGTGAATGGTGACGGTGATGTTCTTGCAATGCCCGGCCAAGGCTTCGTCGATCGAGTTGTCGACGACCTCATAGACCAAGTGATGCAAGCCTTTTTGACCCACATCGCCGATGTACATCGCAGGTCTTTTTCGAACGGCCTCGAGGCCCTCGAGCACCTGAATGCTGTCTGCGCGGTATTCTTTCATCGCTCCGTTGGTCGAAGCATCTTCGGGGTTTTCAGCCATGGCCGTTTTAAGGTGTTTTGATGGATGTGAACAGAACCGATTTTCGCGAGGTCGTCGCTCGGTTCAGCCGTGGAAGCGCCTGCTTCGATTGGCCTCTGTGTTCTGTTTTGCTGTGCTCAAGTTTTTCGGAGCATTCCGGAAATCAGCCCACAAACCCCGTTTGGAACAGCCAAGGGGTTTTGGACTTTAGAATGCGGTTAAAAGCTCATGCGAATTTACGGCTTAATCTCGCGCGGGGCTTTGTATTGAGCGCTCTGTCTTCCTTGAAAAACCAAGGGGTTTTCAACAATTTGAGAACTCTGTGCACTTGGGCACTTTTTTGATGCCCCTTGCGCCGTTCGCACGGTTTCGAATCTCAAAAACGGTACGAGAGCACCAAGCTGGCTTGGAAGGGAACCACCGCGTATCCGTAGGCGATATAGTACTCCTGAAAGAGTACGTTGTCGAAGCGCAAACGAGCCGAGAGCGCATCGTTGTAGAGGTAGGTCACCCCCAAGCCCAAGTCGATGTAGCCGTCTAAGTCGCGCGCCAAAATTCCCTGAGTTTCTTCTTCATAAGCAGTGCGGACACCTTCGAATTCGAGCTCGAGTTCGGCTCTAAACTTGGGGTGTACCCGGTATCCACCCGTCAAATGCGCTTTCCAAGAAGGCAAATGATAGGCGGCATCGAAGAGATCTGTGTCGTAGTTGTCGTACTGAAGCCCGGCCTGAAGATCGAGATCAGAGGTCTGAAAGTTCATTCCCGCTTCGAATCCCAGTGCCGAGACCCGGTCAAAGAGCAGCCCAAAACCCGCGCCTCGCACACCTTCAAAATTGGGGTCGCGATAGAGCAGCGCCTCGTTGCGCGCATCGGAGTAGTGCCCCGAAACCTCGTAGCTCCAGCGGTGGGTAATGCGGCCGCGCACCCCCAATCTAAACCGCGTTTTGCGCGTGGTCTCTTGATCGGTCGAAGGATGGAGAAAGGGAAACTTGCGGTTGAGTTCGTCGAGCGAGAGCGGGTCTATACGGCCCGTCCAGTCGCCGAATGCGCTCAAATAGGCGGGGACCAGCGTGTAATCGGCCCTAAAATTCGGCAATACATAGAAACCTCCGCGATCGGTGCCCGAAAGGTTGAAGGTGCTGAGCTCATAGCCCAGGTCCAGGCCCAAGCCAAAACGCAGATCTCCCCAGCGATCGTTGAGCATCGGTCGGAGCGAAAAGAGCGCAAACGAGCGGCTTCGCGCATCGATTGAGTCCATATCGCTGCGAAAGAAATCGACGGTTCCGCCGAGTTCGAGCCCTTGTCCCGCGAGGTCGAAGTGAGACTGCGCCTCCCAAAACAAGCGATTCTCAAAATTCCCGAAGCGGTCTTTGAGGTAGCGATACCCCATGCGCGCTTGGTCGAGCCGATCTTTTCCGGGTTCGGGTTTCAGGGATGTCCAAGCTGCATCGAGTTCGATTCGATGAATATTTTGTTTTTCGGCTTCGCTCCCCGCCGTTTCAAACAGGGCTGTGTCTTCGGGAAAGCCGTAGTAGCTGAATGCCTGCCGGTCGTAGGCCGCCGAACCCGACCATGCGGAGTTCCGGTCGAAGAGTTTGAAATGCCCCTGAAGTCGGGTATTTCGCGTGGGCTGATCGTCGAAGGGATTGTCGCGCACCCCGCTCTGTGTCGAGCGATGCGCAAATTCACCTCCCCATTGCCTCTTATTCGAACGACCTGAACCGGCGCTCAGGTGGGTGGTGAAAAAACCGTTGTTTCCAAGCCCCAGGTCGAGGTGGTAATTCGGCAGTTTTGGGACGTTTACCTTGCTCACCAGCAGAGGTTTGAGTGGAGGAGGAGCCAGCTCAAATTGTAGCGGAATGCTCGCAACCGAGTAGGTCTGCGGACGGGTGTGCACCAAAGTATCGACCGTATTGGGCTGTTCCGAGATCTTCGACGCTTCGGCAATTCGACCTTTATAGGCCTCTACAACAAAGAGTTCAACCCCCCCGAGCCCTCCGGGTTGGGCGTTTACAAGGCCCGAGCCAAACAGCAGGGCCGCGGTTAAGAGCCGGATGGCGCCGCGCGTCCGTGGAAAGGGGCGATTCGCGCTCATGGTTCGTCCGTTTCTTCTTCGAATTCAACTTCATCTTCGCCTGCATCGTCCATAAGTTCCTCTGTTTCGCCGGTTTTTAGCTCGGGTTGAGGAGCGTTTTTGGCACTTAGCCGGCTTCGTGCTTCTCGCGCGCGTTCGATGATTTTTGGATCGTCTGCATTTTTTTCGAGGTGATCGATCAAGTACTCTGCTTGAAACGCATCGTTCAGTTCGATAAAGGCATCGATCAGCACCAAAAAGCCTTCGTCTTTCCAGCGCGGGTAGTTCGGCTGTCTTTTTAACGTTTCGTAAACTTGTTCGACGGCTTTGGCGGGTTCTCCGTTGTTCAAATCCATTCGAGCCAAAGCGATGCCGGCTTCTGCGGCACTCTCTCCTTTGGGGTCCGCGTACAAAAGGCGATAGTCGGCCGCCGCTTCTGCCCATTTCCCGACTCGCTCGTAGGTGCGCGCCCGGACCAGTCGCGCTTCGGTGCGGTCTTCGGGTTTGCTGCGCTCGTCTTGAACAATTTCGCCCGCCAAAATCAGGGCCGTCTCGGGCGAATCTTCAGCTTCCATGCGGAGTACGAAAATCCGGCTGTCGCGGATGAGTGCGAAATTAGACGTACCTCTCAGGGCTTCGAAATAAGTCTGCGCTTCGGTCTTTTTCCCGGCCTTTTGCGCCTGAACGCCCAGATCGTAGCTCACGCGGTCGTAAAATTCACCCGGACCGAGTTCAAACAGGCGCTCGCGATCTTTTGCGGCCTCTTGAGCAAGGCCTTGACGCTCTCTTATTTCAGCGGAATACAAGAGAGCCTTTCGAATAAATAGCCCCTCGGGAAAGCGCGAGCGATACGCGTCGAACTGACGCAGAGCCGAGGCATCGTCTGAGGAAGCGTATCGATCGTAGGCGCCATAATAAAGAGTGCTGTCGAGACCCGACTCTTCGAGATCTGCGAACTTGAGCTTTTCAACCCACGAAACGTAGGCGTCCACTTCTCCGCGGTCGCTGTAGATGCGGCGAACCAGCGAGACCGCTTCTCGAGCTTCTTGAGTGTTTGGGTGATCGGTAACCAATTTTTTGGAGACATCGAGTGCTCGGTCAGACTGCCCGATGTTTCTCAGGGCCACGGCCTGATTGAGGCGGGCCGAACGCAGCAGCGGATGCGCGGGATAGGCCTTTTCAAATTGTTCAAAGGCGGCGAGCGCTTCTTGGGGACGGTCTGCGGTCAAATAGCTCGAACCTCGTTCGTACAGAGCTTCTGCGGCAAATCGGCTCTGTGGAAACTCGGTGCTGAGTCGGTGCAAGGTTCTGATCTTGTCTTCGGTTTTCCCCGTTAAGCCCAAGCAATTGGCCCATTGCAGCAGCGCGTAATCGGCATCCTTTACTTTAGATTCTACCGCCAACTTGTATTGATTGGCCGCGGCGGTGTACTCCCCGCTCATGAAGTGGCAGTCTCCTGCGCGCAAACGCGCATCGCCCTTTAGCTGCAAATCCGAAGAGCCGCGGTCGGCGAATCCTCGAAACTCGACACTCGCGGCGGCGTACTCTTTGAGTTTGAACCGGGCGTAGGCCAAGTCGTAGCGGGCGCGCTTGTATTCGGAACTCGAGCTCGCACCGGGATGTGCCAAGAACCGCTCGTATTGAACGACAGATTCCGAAAGGCGATTCAATTTGAAAAGGGCTTCGGCGATCCAATAATGCGCAAGGGCGCTGAGCAAGGGTTTGGCAGGCCGCTGCTGAGATTTTTCAAAGGTGGAAATGGCCTGTTCAAATTCGAGCGCATTGAAGAGCTCGACGCCGCGATAATAGGCCACCTGTTGGTAGGCCGCCTTGAGTTCAGGGCTGTCGTTGCCCGTTTTTTCGAGTGCGGCCATGGCCTGCAAATAATCTCTGCGGTTGAGATACAAATCGGCCAGCAAACCGTTGAGTTCGCGATCGGTCGACGGTGCGGGATAGCGGTCGAGATAGGCTCGGATGGTCTTGACGGGGTCGTCGATGGGGTCGGGGAGCTCGTAGCTCAGTTTGGCGGCCAAATAGGCCGACTGTTTTTGGAGTTCGGGGCTGAGGTCGAGGGCTGCAGAAGCTTTAAATGCATTGAGCGCTTCTGTTTTTTGGCCTCCTTTTAAGTAACAATCTCCGAGGTGATACCATGCCTGCTGCGCCAGAGAACCCGAACCGCTCGCAATCTTGTTAAAATGTTCTTTTGCTTCGCCATAACGGGCTGTTTTATAGTATGAATAGCCCAGTTGAAAGCGGTCTTGTTCGCTCGGTTTCCCGCCTTTTTCGAGAAAGCGTTCCAGGTGAATCGCCGCGTCTTTGTAGTTCGACTTTCGGTAGTACGCATCTGCCACCAAGCGCTCGATTTCTTCGGCTCGGACGGCATCGGGGCGTTCGAGCAGCATTTGCCCTGTGTTGATGACTTCGTCGTACCGGCCGGTTTTGTAATAAATCTGAGTGAGGTAATAAGGCATCACAGGTCCGAACTGCGGATCGTCCTTCATTTTTTCGAAGGCGGCGCCTGCTTTTTCGTAGTTCGAATCGGTATAGTCGATGTAGGCGGTGTAGTAGCGCGAAGAAGAAGCATAATTTGAATTGCCCAGGCCGACTTTTTCAAAGAGTGGGCGCGCTGTGGCTTTGTCTCCACTCATAAAATGCGTGTAGGCAATCTTGAAGTCGATTTCTTCTTTTTCAGACCCGCCGATCAGCCGCCGATCGACCCCTTCGAACCACTTGCGGGCTTTTTCGTATCGCCTGAGTTTGAAGAAGTGGTCGGCTGCGCGCAGTCTCAGTTCAACCGCCAGGCCGCTTTCGGGGTAATTGCGCTCAAATTCGAGTGCCTTGACCTCGGCATCGGGGTTGAGCAGTTCGAGAGCCGAAACCACCGAACGAAAATCGGCTCGTTGAATTTGAGATTCGCTTCGATCGAATTCGACTTCGTGCGATCGGTCGTAATTGTGCTGCGCCCCGGGATATAGCTCGTATTCAAAGAGTTCTTCGCCTAGGTGGGCGTTTGAACGCCAGTGCGTCACCTCTTGACCCAAGGCGTGAACATTGGAACAGAGCAAGGCGAATGCTCCGAAAATCAGGCTGCCAAAAAAATAAGTCCGTCGATTCACTGCGCTGCGAAATTAGACCGAGCTCAAGTGGTTTTTGGGCACAGTCTTCGCGAGTTACCAACGTCAAATGTTGAGTTTTCGCGCTTTGGGCGAATTGCGCAGGCTTTTTTACAAGGTGCGGAGCAAGACGTGCAAGAATCCGAGAAAGCGCTCGGCCGATTCAATGTGCGCGCATTCGTCGGGCGAATGGGCATGGCGAATGATGGGGCCAATCGAGGCCATCTGCATCCCGGGGTGCTTTTCGCCGATCAATCCGCATTCGAGGCCGGCATGGCACGCTAAAATCTTGGGTGCGCGTCCGTAAAACTCCCCGTGCAGTCTCGCGGTTTCTCGAACGAGTTCTGAGCTGGGATCGGGCGCCCATCCGGGATAATCGCCGCTGTATTTCGCCAGTGCTCCAATGCTTTCGAAGGAGGCCGACACCGATTGAGCCATGGCCCACTTCGCCGATTGTATGGCACTTCGCTGTAGGCTTTTAGAAGTAAAAAGCCCGTTTTCGAGCGAGACAAACGCCAGATTGCTCGAAGTTTCGACCAGGCCTTGCACTTCGGCACTCATCCGCCCAATCCCGTCGGGGCAGCCGTGTCCGGCTCGGATCCATCGAGCGCTGTCCCCCATATTCATGGAGTTCATCGCGGTTCCGTTGGCTTCGACGGTCTTGATTTCCGATTTGAATTCGGGGTCGGTGCGCGCGTATTCGGCTTGGATTTCGGCCGTTGTTTCGTTCCACAGTGCTTGGATGCGACTGTGGTCGCCCGCAGCAACCGCGATCTGTGCTTTGGCCTCGCGCGGAATGGCATTGCGCAGACCGCCTCCATTCCAAGAGACCAAGCGAATGGCAATGTCTCGGTTCAACAGGCCATTCAAACACCGAAACAGCAGTTTATTAGCGTTCCCGCGTCCGAGGTGGATGTCGGTGCCGCTGTGTCCGCCACTCAAGCCTGAGATCGAAACTTCTAGAGTGAGGAAATCGATCTGATTTTGAATGCGTTCAGTCGGGAATTCGGCGCTGAGGGTCGTATCGATGCCACCGGCACACCCAATGGTGATTTCGTCGTCTTCTTCGGTGTCGAGGTTGAGCAGGCGATTTGCGCTTAACGCGTTTTTTTCCAGCCCTTTGGCTCCGCCCATTCCGCTTTCTTCGTCTACGGTGAGCAGGGCTTCGAGCGGGCGGTGTACGGCGTTGGGGTCGAGTAAGACCGCCAGAATCATGGCCAATCCGAGGCCGTTGTCGGCTCCGAGGGTGGTGCCTCGAGCGCGCAGCCATTCACCATCTCGGTAGCTCTGTATGCCTTGGGTTTCGAAATCGAAGGGGGTATCGCTGTTTTTTTGATGGACCATGTCCAAATGGGCCTGGAGCGCGAGCGGGGGCTGTTGCTCTTTTCCCGGGCTTCCGGGTTTCCTCGCAATGATGTTTCCCGCCGAGTCGATGCGGTGGTCGATTCCTGCCTGGGTCAATTGCGCCACAATGGCCGTGCGCAGGGCTTCTTCTTTTTTCGAGGCCCGTGGAAAACCGTTGATCCATTCAAAGGTGTTCCACAAGGTTTCGGGGTTTTGAGACGAATTCGATTTCATTTTAATGGAAATGGTCGGTTGCGAAGGTCGGAACCGGAGGGTGCAATTGGATCGAAAAAGGGAAGGGTGGCTGAGGTTCTTTAGCCGGATGTGCAGAGGGTATAGCAGGGCTTTTGCGTTTTAGTAACTGATTAATTTTATGTATTTCAACGCTTTATATGAATTGGTAAATTCTTGTTCACCTCTGTTTTAAATAAATTTAACAGTACATTCACAGTCCGATGTCTGGGGTTTGTTCTCAGCGTGAATTTTGTGAGCCTTCCTTATAAAAATAACATTTTCAGTTTTTTAAGAGACTGAAGCTACGCTCAACTCGAATGATGAATCCCATGAGAATCGCACTGTGTACCGGCCTTGTAGGGCTAGCCCTCGCTGCCGAGGCACAAGAAACTGAGAGCTCCAAGCACGTCAATCCGATCAAAGGCGTTGGGATCGTCGTCAAGAGCAACACCCACCGAGGTTTCCAGTTTGCGCTCAACGGCAATGCGGCATGGCCCTCAGGCGAAGGGGTCGACAATTCGTTGGTGTTTCAGCCCAACCTCAATGTGGATTATCACTTTGGCTCGGGGTTCACGATGGGTTTGGAAGGAGGGTACACCCCGGCAGAGCCTTCTTTCGTGATGAGCGATTACATCGCCCCATTCGCCGATTTGGGGATTGTCGACGTATTCGTCATCCAATCCAATGTTCGATCTACTTCTGTTTTTGCAAACGCGGGGTACTCCTTCACATTGGGCCGAAACAGAGAGATTTCATCTTCGACCAGCAGTTGGAATGTTCGATTGGGAGCGGGAGCTATATACAATATGCTGCCCGATCAGGAGGTACGCGGAACGTTCAATGGAAGTTTGTATTCGATTGTGGATTATGTGTCTATAACGGGAACTGTATCCTCGACTCAGTTTGCGCTCAAGCCCAGTATTCAGTTCAACTATTGGTTCAATCCGTGGTTTGGGCTCAATCTCAATGCGCAATACCAAGCCGCCTTGTCGTCTAAGGATTTTTCGTACACCTACAAGGATGTTTCGAATATCGATTTTTCACGGCCTATTGATGTCGTGAACTTCGAACTCTACAACGCTCCGACCATCACTGAAACAACTTCGGGAATTACCAATGTCTTTAGTTTCGGAGGGGGGCTTGTTTTTCGGTTGCAATCAAGAACCAAAATGAATAATTCCCTCGATCGATCCACGAACCCTACAGGTCTAGAAACAGGCGGGTTCTCCGGGGGAGCGCCTACCGATCATGCCATCAACGAACAAGGACTGCCGGGAACCAAAACATCGACCAATAAAAAAACACAACCACCGAAAGAATCAAAGAAATTGGTTTTTGGCAACGAGCGCAGCCTCAACCCCAATGGACAGAACTGCGGATATCCCGGGCCCGTAAAGAACATCAAGACTATGCCGACAGGCAGAAGTCTCTACCCCAAAGGGCAAGCCATCGTGATGAATGCAAGCTTGGACAAAGATGGACGCATTACGGGTAGAAGTCTCAATCCCAAAGGGCAAGCCGACGGCGATCCTTTTCCGCTCAACACTTATGTCTCTCGATTCAATAGGGGGAGCGAGGTGATCGTGGAAATTGATGAAACTACGAATCGAAAAGTTGAAGGTGAACTGGGCTGGAAGGGGGCAACCATCAAGGGTGCAGCGGTTGTCCAAGCTCCGGGAGAGCCTTCAAATGTAGAAGCCGAAGTGGCAGGTGAAAAAGTAAAGTCGAAAGACCCACTGAAGAAAAACGAATATGTGGGCCACGTTTCGTTGATCAAGCGAGAGATCAATCCCGAACTCGGAGGATCGGATACATCGACTTTTTACCTCGAGCCGTTGGATGGATTTCCCGCGGAGAATACGCCTATTTCTGTATATACTCTAGAAGAACTGGAGATCAGCGGCACGGGTTCAATTCCAGAGGCAGAGGTGCCTATTACCTATTCTTTGTATCAAGTCGATGGAAGAATCATCGCCGTTCCGTTTGTCCTATTTGACATCGAAGAAATGCCCTCCGATTTGAACATTCGAAAGAAGAAGTTCAAATACAAATACTTGAAGATGGAGTATGAGCCGCTTAAAGAAATGGACAATCCGGATGTGCATTTAAGGCTCATTGCGAAAGAAGACACGGAAATGGAATACCCTACCCGATTAAACGATCAGAACATCACAGTCAAAATGACACTGTCTGAAACCCAAACGACTTATTCGACAGTAGGCTCGTCAGAATTCATTTGGTGCGGCGTTTCTACCGGCTGTGGCGCTGTCTTTGCAGTTCAAGTCCCCGCCGGGACCAACTGCGCTTCGGTCAATAACTTTTTCAATAAAGTGTGCGACGGGATGTTGGCGATGCAGGAATAGTCGAAATGGCTTTTTGCGTTCGACATCTCTGCACTGTTGGCCTTTTTGAGTCACTGCGCACATCGAAATGTCGTCTCGGTGATTCAAATAGTTCGCAAAGCCCACGGAGTGATTTTTGTGTAAGTTACTGAGTATCATTAGTGCCCCCTTTACTCCACCAAACACTTCAAACGCACGCTCCTGCGGCCGTCGGTGAGGTGGAGGAGGTAGAATCCCGGGGCACAGGGGGGGAGTTGGAGGGTTTCGAGGGGTTGGGGTCGGGATAGGATTCCGGATTGGAGCCGTGCGCCTTTGAGGTCAATCAAGGTCCATTCGAGGGGGCTGTTGACCTGGGCCTGGCTCAGGTCCAGATGCACCACACCGTCGTGTATGGGGTTGGGATAGAGCCGTATGGGGCTGTTTCCCGCGTTGCTCCAAACGGGGTCTTCTCCAGACCGATGGAACAATCGGCGGTGTCGCAGCCGTACTGGTCCAGCCCCACCAGCCAGTACCTCCATCCGCCATTAAAGGGGTCAAAGTGGGATCCTCCGATTACAATGGACCCGTCTTCCCGCTCGATCAGGCTCTCCACGTTGTGCCATCGGATACCCACGGTGTCTTCCAAGCTCAACTCTCTATAGGCAATCGTATCGCCCATCTCATTCGTTCTGAGTAAGAATCCATATTGTTCGCCCCAAAATCCTATACCCGCGATGAGAATACTTCCGTCACGGGAGCGCAAAACGTCCCTTGGTGCTTGTAGCCGACCGGGGTCTGTGAGTACGGCCTGGCTCAGCACATCACCCGTGGCCGTGTCTAGCCTGCCCACGTTGATTACGTTGACACCCGGGGAGTTCGTCCAGTTCTGAGAGACATAGGAGTAGCCGCCTGTGCTATCGCTGACCACAAACATCCCCGAGCCTCCAAACTGAAAAGGATAGGTCCTGGTCCATTTCACTTCGCCGGTGACTTGATCTAGCCTTGTCGCATGAGATGAGAAGTAGAAATTTACAAATGGCCGGTACGTGCATCCTGAAACAACAACATGTCCGTTCCCATCCACAAGGATCGATGTGCCATAGTCTCCGTAGGGCTGGTTTACCACACTATCGGCGATGACCGTTTCCCAAAGGAGATTCAAATTCGTGTCGAATCGAGCCACCCATATATCGAACAA
>JBGSOF010000034.1:0-95472 GCA_041739275.1 Schleiferiaceae bacterium
CACCCCCTCCCACCACCGTTCCCCCCAAAAAGCCTCCCCATATTACCCCAGGGTTGCGGAAATGACCAAATCAACACCCTTCTAAAAAACCAGAACAAAGCAGGTCAGGGGCCGTTGGATTAATACACTAATACCCCAAGACCCCATGAACATCGTAGAAACCGCCATCGACAACGGCTCGTTCACAACCCTCGTAGCCGCCGTAGTAGCCGCCGAATTGGCCGAAACCCTCAGCGGAACCGGACCCTTTACCGTATTCGCTCCCGTAGACGCCGCCTTCGCCGCCCTGCCCGCCGGAACCGTAGAGTCGTTGGTACAGCCCGAAAACAAAGAGAAATTGCAAGGCATCTTCACCTAGCACGTCGTAGCAGGAAAGGCGATGTCCGGCGATTTGAGCGACGGAATGGAAGTTGGCACCGTTCAAGGAACCAAGCTCACCATCCACCACAAAGACGGAACAGTGCACATCAACAAAGCCGAAGTCGTAACCGCCGACGTGGAAACCCGCAAGGGCGTAGTTCACGTCATCAACAGCGTATTGTTGCCCGCGTAAACCGCATCGACTGATCGAGTATACCTCGCCTCAGAGCAGTTTTATTAATTCTAATCTCCTATCCCTCAATACAAAAGAAATCGGCCATTCCATTCGACGCCCTGTTTCAACCCTATGGATAGATTTCACCACGCATCCATTTTCTCAAATTCAGGGTGTTTTTTTACTTTCTATGCAGTTCCTTCGTACTCGTGTTTGAACACTGAAAAAACATGGGTAAATCACAAATGGATGTTCTGAGGAGTTTCATACTGGGAGCGCTCTTTCTCTCGGTGGTCCTCTTCGGTTACAACCGGTTGAAATCAAGTAAGACACCTCCCGCTCGAAAACCCCTCTCCGCCGTGCCCGTGGTCGAGGCCGTAGTGGTTCAGAACAAGAGCCGCACCCTGCCTATTTCGCTGAGCGGCAAGCTCTTGGCCGAGCAAAGAATCGAGCTCTTCAGCGAAGCGCAAGGCATCATGCTCGGTCAATCGAATCGGTTCAGAGCCGGAGCGCGCTTTGCCAAAGGAGAAATTATTTTGTCCATAGACGATACCGAGGCCTCGGCGGCTTTAGTGGCTCAGCGGAGCAATTACATTCAGAGCATCGCTCAGTTGCTGCCCGACCTCAGCATCGATCATCCCCAAGACGCTCCGCTTTGGAAGGAATACCTCTCGAAGCTGAACCCCGAACGCGATCCCCCTCCCCTTCCCGAACCCTCAAATGAAACGCTCCGACTCTTTCTGACCGCTCGAAATGTCTATGCCAATTATCACAACCTCCAAGGCGCATCGAACCGGCTCTCGAAATACAAAATTCGCGCACCATTTAACGGAGTCTTGGCCGATGCCCAGCTCACCGAAGGAAGCCTCGTACGCCCCGGGCAAAGATTGGGAAGCTTTATCGCTCCGGGCCGTTACGAGCTTGAAACATCGATCAGCAGCAGTCAGGCAGAATGGATCAAAGTCGGCACCCGGGTCGAGCTTCGATCAGACGAAGTGGAAGGCCGATGGATGGGCACTGTGGTTCGAATAAACGAAAAAATTGACGAGAGCACGCAGAGCATCCGAGTGTTTTTGCGCGTCGAAGGCGAGGCACTTCGCGAAGGGCAATACGTACACGGCCGTTTAAACACCCGGAACTTCGAAAATGTGTTTGCCTATCCTCGACTCTCGCTCTTTCAAGATCGCAAAGTCTTTGTAATCAACGACTCGACCTTGAGCTTACACTCCATTGAAATCGTTGCTTCGGCCCGAGATTCAGTTTTGATTCGCGGGCTCGAGCAAGGAACCCGATTGATTAAGAATCCGGTGGTCGGAGCCTACGACGGCATGAAAATTCGCGTCACGGAGCCTGCGCGTCCATGAAAAAGCTGGTCGCGTACTTCCTCAAATATCCCATTGCGGTCAACACCCTGTTGGCGGCCTTGGTGCTCTTTGGCATTTATAGAGCGGGCAAGCTCACCTCAACTTTTTTCCCCGTAGTCGAGAGCCGGATCATCGCGGTAGAAGCCATTTTCCCCGGTGCGTCTCCCGAAGAAGTCGAAGAGGGCATTGTGCAAAAAGTCGAGGAAAACCTCAAAGGCACCACCGGTGTGGAGCGAATCACCTCGGTGAGTTCCGAAAACGCGGCCTTGATTCTCGTAGAAGCGCTGAAAGGACAGGACGTAGACCTCGTGCTCGAAGATGTGCGCAATGCAGTTTCCAGAATTCCCAGCTTTCCCGCGGGCATGGAGCCCATTCGGGTGTATCGAAGAGAGAATATCAACTTCACCATCAGCTTCTCCATTTCAGGAAAAGACTTGGATTTAAGGAGCTTAAAGACACTCGGCCGCAGTGCTGAAGAAGAACTCAGGCAAATTCCCGGTATCTCGAAAATCGAAATCAAAGGCTTTCCCGAAGAAGAAATCGAGATCGTTTTAAACGAAGCGCTCATGAGGGCGCAGGCCATTAATTTTGAACAAGTTGCACAGGCGCTGCGCTCTGAAAACGTCGAGCTGAGTGCGGGTTTGGTCAAAAGCAAAAACGAAGAACTCTCGATCCGCGCGCGAAACAAGGCAGACCGAGGCTACGCGCTCAGCGAACTCCCCATACGCAGCGACGCTTTTGGCGGACAATTGCGCTTGGGCGAGATCGCCGAAATCAAAGACCGATTTGCTGATCGGCCCACCGGGGTTCGGGTTAATGGAGAGCGCGCCGTCGTGGTGGTGGTGAGCAATACCGACCAAGAAGACATGCTGGGTACCGCCGCCCAAGTGCGCGAGTACGTCAAACGCTTCAATGAAACCCACGGGGCGCTCGAAGCTAAGGTTCTTCAAGATCAGTCCGTTACGCTCGAACAGAGACGAACTTTGCTCATCAACAATGGAATAGCCGGATTTATTCTGGTGCTGATTTTTTTAGCCGTTTTCCTGAACTGGCGCATTGCCTTTTGGGTGGCTATGGGGATTCCATTTTCCTTTTTGGCCATGTTTATCGTGGCCGGATTCTTCGGGATTACGATTAATGTGATTTCGCTTTTTGGGATGATCGTAGTCGTCGGAATTCTGGTCGACGACGGAATTGTGATTTCCGAAAACATCTATCAACACTTCGAGCGCGGAGCGAGCCCCTATCGAGCGGCGATCGACGGAACCTTCGAGGTGCTGCCCGCGGTTTTGAGCTCCGTCCTCACCACAGTGGTGGCCTTCAGCACCTTCTTTTTTCTCGACGGCCGCGCGGGCGACTTTTTCTCTCAGCTCAGCCTGATTGTGATTTTGACCCTGGCCGTTTCTTTGGTCGAAGCGGCTTTGTTTCTGCCGTCGCATTTGGCACACAGCAAGGCACTGCACGTTAAAACACGGAGTCGGTTTGAAGAAGGCACCGATCGATTTATGAGCCGTTTGGTCAATCGCCTTTATTTGCCTGCGCTCTCTTTTGCCCTCAGACATCGCCTTTTCGCGCTTTCCATTCCAATTGGTTTGGTCGTCATCACCCTCGGCGCTTTTAAAGGCGAGGTGATCAAAGCAACTTTTTTTCCGTTTATCGAAAGAGACAATATCGAAATCGGAATCAGCCTGCCCAGCGGAACTCGAGAAGAGCGCACTTGGGAGGCCCTTGAACATATCTACAAAAGCGCCCAAATGGTGGAAGAGCGCTACAACGCAGAGCGCGAAGACGGCCTAGACTTGATGCAAGACATCAGCATGGAAGTGGGGCCGCTCGGGCACCAAGGCAAGATCAACATCAACTTGCTCGATGCCAAACAGCGCGGAACCAAGAGCTTTGAAATCGCCAACGCCATTCGCGAACAAGTGGGGCCGATTCCTGGAGCCAGCAATTTGACCTTCGGAAACGCCAGTGCCTTTGGTCGCCCCGTGAGCGTGAGTTTGCTGGGCACCGACGACCGGCAACTCGAAGCTGCCAAAGAAGAACTCAAGGCCCATATGAGTAGCCTGAGCGCACTCGCAGACGTCACCGATTCAGATCTCGAAGGGCCCAAAGAGGTCTTGGTTTCGCTCAAGCCTCAAGCCGCCCTGCTCGGCTTTACGACCCGCGCCTTACTCGAACAAGTGCGGCAGGGTTTTTTTGGACTCGAGGTGCAAAGGCTGCAAAGAGGGCGAGACGAAGTAAAAGTTTGGCTGCGCTACGAAGACTCCGACCGAGACAATTTGTACTCGCTCGAAGACATGCGGATTCGCGGCACAGCGGGTCAATCGATGGCCTTGAGAGATTTGGCTCAAATCGAAATCCAAAGAGGGGTGGTCGGAATCGCGCACCTCGACGGGGCGAGAGAGATCAAGGTCGAGGCAGAACTCTCGAACCCAGCGGAAAGTGCGCCCGCGCTGATCGCCGAAATCAGGGAGAATTTTATCGATTCTGAGCTCCTGCCGAAGTATCCGGGGATTCGGGCGCTGTATGAAGGCCAAAACCGCGAGGCGATGAAGACGGCCAATTCGGCCAAGTCTGTCGTGCCGTTTATCTTCCTCGCGATGATTTTGATCATCACGTTTACCTTTCGGTCGCTGATCCAAACCATCGTGGTTTTCTTACTCATTCCGCTCACCCTGACCGGAGTGGCTTGGGGGCACTTTTTCCACGGAATGCCCATGAGCATTTTCTCATATCTCGGGGTAATCGCCCTCATCGGGATTCTGGTAAACGACAGCCTCGTGTATGTAAGCACCTTCAACGAGAATATAAAAGCGGGAATGCCTCTGGACGAGGCCATTCTGAGCACCGGAGGCAGTCGATTTCGCGCCATTTTTCTCACCACGGCCACCACAGTTGCGGGGCTCGCCCCCTTGATCTTGGAGCGCAGTTTCCAGGCCCAGTTTCTCGTGCCCATGGCAATATCGGTGGCCTACGGAATTCTGTATGCTACACTATTGACTCTGTTCACCTTGCCTGTTCTTTTAAGCCTGGCCAACGACGGGCGTCGCATTTGGACTTGGCTTTGGACGGGGGTGTTCCCTTCGGCCGAAGTAATTGAACCCGCGATGGTTGAACATCAAGCTGAGCAAGATGAACAGACATAATCCGCTGCGAAGTTTCGCCCTAGTCGCCCTGCTTCTTCCCATGAGCGGTTTTGCCCAAACGCGTTTGAATTTGGACGAGGCGTTTGCCCGAGCTCTCAAGGACAACCTCAGCTTGAGATCGGGAACCTATCGACTCGAAATTGCGCGCAACAGCAACGACCCCGGTTTGGCGGGTTTGTATCCGCGTTTGGCAGCCACCGGGCAGGCGAGTATGCAAGACAACGACACGCGGCTTGAATTCGCCAACGGACAGCCCGACATCGAGGTAGAAGGTGCGCGTTCGTATCTCTACGGGGCCGGCCTGGATCTCAATTACACGGTCTTTGACGGGCTCGGAAGTTGGCACACCTTGAGGCAATTGGAATCTCAAGAGCGAATCTCGGAGTTTGACTTCAAGCTGCTCGGGCAAAGTGTTCTGTTGCAAACGGCCGGGCTTTATTATGAAATGGCTGCGAGTCAAGAAGATGTGCGAATCGCAAAAGAAAATCTCGAGATTTCGCTCGATCGGTTTCTCAGGTTTGATCTGGCGCGCGCCTACGGTTCGGGCAGCGGATTTGATTTGTCGAGCGCACGGGTCGATTTGAGCAACGACAGCCTCAATCTTTTGGTGTCGGAGTCGGCCTTGCGGTCAGCTCGTCGCCGTTTAGAAGTGCAAATGGGGGCGGGGTTTGACCCCACGTTTGAGGTGGACACCGAAGTGCAATACGCCATCCTTCCGAGTGCCGACAGCCTGAGAAGTCTCGCCAATCAAGCGGACCCTGCGCTTTTGCGGGCCTACGAAAATCAAAAAGCCTTGGCCTTCGCATCGGCCACAGCGGGCTCTGCATTTTGGCCTCGGCTCGATCTCAATGCGGGCTACGATGTTTCGGTTCAGGACAACGAAGTGGGGCTGTTGCTTTTAAATCAGTTCAATGGCTGGAATGCAGGCTTGGCTTTGCGCTGGGATTTGTTCAGCGGAAATGTGAATCGCATTCGAAGCGCCAACGCCAAACTGAGCGAACAATCTGCCGAAATGGATGCTCAGCTACAGAGGCTCAACACGCGTTCTTCGATCGACAATGCTTTGGACGTTTATCAAACCGCGCTCGAAGGGGCCAAAATTGCAGAGCGCAATACGATTACCGCGCGTCTGAACTTTGAACGCGCTCGGCAGTTGTACAGCCTTGGACAACTGAATCAGAGTCAGTTTAGAGAGGCTCAGCTCAATCTTTCTCAGAGCGAAAGCTCCGTTTACCGCGCTCGGTTTTCGGCCAAACTCGCCGAACTTGAAATCTTGAGAATCTGCGGATTGTTGTTCGGAGGACAGTAGTGCTCAATTTGGCGTAGAGCACGAGATTACATAGGGTTAGGTACTTGGGATGGAGAAGGTTACGGCGCTTATTGAAAAGCCGAGACTCCTTGAGTTTGCGTTTTTGAGGATTCGCCGAGTTTATTCATCAAGGCGATTTTAAAAAGATCTGTACGAGCTGATGGTCCAAGAACCTTCGATTCGCTCCTGGGGGCGCATAAAAAACCCGTCCAAAAGACGGGCTAGAAGATCGACCTACTGAAATCTGACGATCAGTCCTATTCCTTGACCACCCTCAAGGTTTCCCGGCCTCGATCGGTCGAAATCTGAATACCGTACACCCCGGGGGCCAAATGCTCCATGCTCAGGCGGTGTTCGGTTTGGGCCGACAACACCCCCCGTTCAAGAATTTGTCCGGTCGGGCTGATGAGTAGGTAGGTCGCGGCATCCACACTTTCGAGGTGCAAGACAGTGCCCACAGGGTTGGGAAAGGCCTTGATCTTCTGCGTCAAAGCAAATTCGTCGGCGCTTATGGGAATATAGATCGAGAAAGTCGTGTCCTGCGTTCCGCAGGCATTCTGGACCCGCAATTGGATGGTGTAAAGACCGCCCATGGTGTAGACTTCGAACACCGAAGCGCCCGTATCCTGGTTTCCGTTCCCAAAATCCCAATAATATTCAGCCCCATGGGGATCGGCATCGGCGGTGAAGTTCATCTCTGCATCGACCAAGGTGAGCGCGACCAGTACATCGTTGACCGAATTGATCTGAGGCACCATCCCCCCGGCGCTGATCACCTCCACCGGAGCCGAAAAGTCGGTGGTGTCTCCACAGCGCGCGCAGTAATCGGCCACGCGGAAGTCGTATTCTTGACCTGAGCTCAAACCGCTCACCACCGCCGAATTCTGATAGGCCATCAAACGCGTACCCGTACCCAAGAGGTAGCCCGCCGGTCCGTATTCCACCACGGAGGTGTCGGCCCCGGTCCAGTTCAACTGTACAGAAGTGCATTGATCGGTAAAGACCACAGCATTCGGCACCGGGCAAATCAAGTTCTGGAAGGCTACGAATACGCTGTCGAGTCCATAACACCCTCCTTGATCGATCTGAAGCCGAATCATCCCACTTTGGTCTACCCAGACCGTCGGGGTGGTATCGCCCGTGCTCCACCAATAATGGCCGGCATTGACACCCGGATCGACCAAAATGGAATCCTGACCGCAAATCCAAAGCGTATCGGCGCTGAAGTACAAAGGCGTGCGCGATGCCGCCGAAACCGGACTGTTGGCTCCACAAGCGCCAACGGCCCGAACGCGAAACCAACCCTGACCTGAATTGGCCAAGCCCGTCAAATTGCTCGAAGTGGTGGCATAGTTTGCTACGGTGTCGATGGCCGCAAAAGGCGCAATGGAATCGGCCTTGTACTCGATGATGTAGTACTGAAACACCGAACCCGTATCGGCCGGAGGAGCCCAACTGAGGTCGACACTCTGCCCAAGCCCATCAGAGGCACAGAGCAAGGTCGGAGCCTGAGTGCTGTCCGGTCGTACAATCACCCTAAGCGTTCTCAGTGCCGAAGCGGGTGCCGGGCACTGATTGTCGGTCATCCGCAACAAAAAGACGTACTCTCGGGTCAATCCCTGCGCAGCAGGGGCCAGATGATCGCACGTAGGGGTCCATTCAAAGACCACCCGATTGTTGATCACTTGTGCATAGGAACCGCCGTTGGAAGGTGCCGGCACAATCGTGGCACAGGGGGGCGTCAAGCAACCGGTGGAGTCGCTGTTCCAAGGCTGCCCGAGCTGCGCTCCAAAACTGGTAAAAGCCACGGTCTGTGGCATTAAAATGGGCATCATCAAATCTTGATCGTCGCCCTCGAACACAAAGCGAACCAAATCGCCCGGTCGGGCTTCGGCCACATAGTTGTAGCCCGAGATCGCAATGGGAACCGAATTGCTGTCGGGCATCACCGCTGTTACTGGCGGGCTGTAGGATCCCGTACCGGTATAAATTTATATGACAAACTCACGATGGACTTCAGCCAACTTTTGACCGTTTCTCCAAGATTCTAAGCGTATGTCATATACATATGAACCCGGTGTATAACAATTCATTTGAACCGAACCTGACGAGGGATCGAGGATGGCCGGGGTATTGTTCGGATTCAAACCGATCCCTGGAAAGGGTTGATCAAAGGCATATCCCTGAGCAAATAAGACTGGCTGGGGATTGACCGGAGGATTCCATGCGATGCTGCTGGACGGATCGTCCAAAGGATAATCCCATGCGTAATAGAGGCTGTCGCTGTCGGGATCGTATCCTCCGGTGTAAAAGCCCGTAGAATTTCCAGTTTGGACTGCTGTTGCCGGAGACTCCCAAAACCGAGGTGCATGGTCTCCGCACCCTCCGTTGCTTCCAGAGAGCGCGGCGGGATACAAAATGGCGCGGAGGGTATACCCCGTTGCCGCAGCACCCGTGATATTATCGATACTGGAATTCCTGCAGCATTGGTTCCACGTCAAGGCCAGTCCGCTGTTCGGAACGGGTCCGGATAAGGTCACCGGGGCGCTTTCATAATAGTTGGCTTGAGCGGCCCCCGGTCCATTGCCGTTGTTGCCGTTGAACGCTCCACAGGAAGACTGAAGTGCACCTCCCGGAACGGGGAAACAAACCGGAGAGATATCGCTGGAAGATTGAAAAATCATCGGAACGCTCTGTGCGGTTCCCGTAGCCGAATTTCGGATAAGCACCGTTTCATTGCCGAAAAGGGTGGCGCCATAACAATCCCGATACAGCTTCATTTTGATAATTATCTGCCCGCTCGGCAGGCAGTCCCACCAGATTTCTCCCCCCAAAGCGTGCGAGGCCTGGGCGTGGGGAGAAGCCAAAAAGTACAAGGACAATAAAATGTAGAAGTACTTGTTTTTCATCAGATTTGTCGATTGGTTAAAGCAAATGGACGGGTTATTGAACATGTTGGTTTGTTAAAATGAGCCACGCTATCCATCTGATGAGTCCTGCGGGGATTGTTCTGCGCAGTCGATCAAACGGCCTGAATATTCCTTTCTACGTGAGAAAAGTGAATTCTTCAATTTCAGACCCCCAGCCTACACCACAGGTCTAAAGGATCTCACCGGAAGACCTCATAGAAAAGTCGGTGCAAGGCTGTGTTCGACCATAGGGAAATACAAAAAAAAACCCGCCATTCGGCGGGTCAATTTCATGTCTAGAAAAGTCGATTAGTTCTTCACCACCCTTTGGGTACGCACTCCTTGAGCCCCATTGAGGTTGATCAAGTAGACACCCGCAGAGAAGGTGCTCAAGTCGAGAACTTGTACCGCATCGGCGCTCAGCGAACCGCGCAACAATACTTTGCCGCTCAAATCGGTCAAGCTGTAGTCGCCGGCCTCGGCAGACCAAACGTAGAACAAGCCTTGGCTCGGGTTGGGATAGATCGAGAAACCGGGGGTCGAGTCTGACGTATTCCAAACCGAACCGTCTGACTTGTTGCCGCTGCCGTTGTAGCCTTTGCGCACCCGGCACGTAGGGGCGGAATTCATCGGAACACCCAAATCTTCGTAACGGGCAAAGACCTGAAACTCGTAATTGGCTGCGGGCAACCCACTGCCGGTAAAGTCAATGCTGGTAGATGTACCGAAAACAGCGGGCAAATTGATCCACGTAGCCAAACCGACTTGGCGATATTGAACGCGGTAGAACTGGAAGACGGCGTTTCCTCCAAAAGCCTTGCCCTGCCAGTTGAGTTGGAATACGGTGGGGCTGGTTTTGGTAACCGTGAGGTTGAACGGAGCATAGCTGGTATCGACCGAAGAAACCGAAACGGTATCGCTGGCTGTGCAACCAAAGTAGTCGCTCACCTGAACCCAGTAGGTTCCGCCTTGTCCGAGCAAAGCGCTTCTCGAAGAGTCGCCGGTGCTCCAGAAATACGACTTAGAACCCTCGCCCCCGGTGGCTGTCGCTCTGCCAATGACCGAATCTTGAGCGCAATTCGCCTCGCCGCGCAAGCCGATCACCACGCTTAACGGTTGGCAGTACACGAAGAAACTATCCACACATCCTGCAACCCACTGGCCCGAAATCTCGGCTGCCAGGCGCAATTTGTGCTTGCCGAAAGTCTTGGGGTAGTAGAACGTCGTCGTCAACCCTTGAACGTTCCAAGTGCGCTCCACCTGCCATGAGGCGTCCGTTTCGTTCATAGACTCCAAGCGGAACAAAGTGCCCGCGGTGGGGATCATCGAGATCTGATACTTGGTCGGGTTCAACTCGGTGATGTTGGTCAAGATCGGCACCCCTGCAGGTTGTCCGCAGTCGGTAGTGATTACTTGAACCTCAGAACCATAAGCATAACCCGCTGCATTCCAAGCAAAAGCGCGGACGTAATAGGTTGTGTTGGGAACAAGACCTTGGACTTCAACATTTTGGTTCGTTCCACCTGTAGCGTCGACCACCTCGTCGAGCAAGCTTGGATTCATGTGTGTGGCGTACACAAAACCGTAGCGGACGTTCGGGTCGTTCCCGGCATCGCTCAAGCTCACGGCGACGGTAAAGCGGGTATCGTCCACATTGACAATGGCGTCGGTAGAAACCACGGGCATCGAAACCTCAACCGCAGCATCGCGGACGCAGCGGCACGAGTGGCCCCAGCGCTTCACGGCACTAAAGCGATCGACCTCGGTATTGAAATTCCGCATGCGGTGCACTTTCATAAAATTGGTGCTAAAGCTCAAAGCATCTGGGCTCCAATAAAATCCGACTACCCCTCTGCGATCGAACAGACCGGTTTGATATTGACGGAAACCCGCCGGACGCGCGCTGAAACCACTGGCGTTGGTCGCACCCACATTGGCGCTGTTCCAATAAAGAGTATCCTTTAAAGGGCCTCCTGCGGTGGTGCTGTCGCCAATTTCGTTGACCAAAGCCTGCCAGTCTTGGTCGTTGGCCACTCTCCAGCCATAAGGGCACAAGCCGCGATTGTCGATGGCTGCATGACCGTTGTAGAGCTTGCCATAGACCAAATCGTTGGCGGGGTTGTTGTCGACCGAGGTCAAACCCGAGCTATTCAAACTCGACCATTGACTGTTCGAACTGATTTGCGCAATCGAATCGCCGTTCATAAAGTGAACACCCGAGTAGTTCTCGTCAATCCACTCCAAAGAACCGATGACGACCGATGCATACCTGCGGCCTTCGAGGTCGAGGGTTCCGATGCGGCGGGCGCAGTCTAAAGCTGAAGGCGCCGCTTGCACGTAAACGCTGTCTGAAGCCGTGCAGCCCGAACTGTCGACGCTCACGACGTACCAACCCGCAACCGAAGCCCAAATGCTCTGATTCGAAGAACCGTTGCTCCAGGTGTACGCATCGTAGCCCGAACCGGCGTCGAGCAAAATGCTGTCTTGACCACAGCCAATGGCTGCAGTGTCTTGGGCAAAGGCAAACCCAAAACCCGGACAGGGTGGGGTAAAGCCTTCTACCTTGGCCGTGAGTGCTCCCGCCGAGAGCAAAGCGACCGCAAAAGTGGTATAGCTCAATTTCATGTTGATATAATTATGTTGAACTCGAAAGTAACACTCATTTCTGGATTATGTTTTGTGTATTTGATTCAAAAAGAGATGTATATGTTAAGTTTTTTGCTCATTACAAAAAGTTTATTTTAAAAAAAGGGTAACAAAAATTACTATTCCCATAAAAAAAGGGGGAATCGTTCGGCCCTCCATGGCGACCTCTAAAAATGAAAACGGGCTCCCCTTTTGAAGAAGCCCGTTGCTTGCGTTCGATTAGTAAACTCTTGCGAAAGATGCGCTCTGCTCTTCTGCGTTGCTCAAAAAGCCTCTGCTAACGGTTGATCCATTTGCCCGTCGATTGCCTTCCGGGCTCGGATAGACTTTCGAGGCTGAGGATGTACACTCCTTTCGCGAGGTGTTGAGGAATCCGAACCGCATCGTCGGATTCTTGAACGGTGGTGCTGTAGTGAATCCGACCGCCCATATCGGTTATGTTGAGATTGAGCGGGCCGCTCAACGGACTGATGAGTTGATAATCACCTGTCCCTAAAGGAATTAAATTAGTAGCACTCCGCGGCGATTCGCTCGTCGGATCGATGGGATTCAGCCTGGGGTGAAAAGGGTTCAACAGATGAACCGTCAGATAGGCGTATGAATAAGCCGGTATAGGGCATTGGTCGTCGCTGAAGCGCAAGACGAAATGGTGATCAAACGTCCATTGGTTGTTTTGCGCCGCTCCGCCGAGATGGGTCGAATCGGGCACCCACGCAAAACCGATGCGCAGACTGTCCTGAGATTGAAACAGCCCGGTGGCCGCGGTATCGGATACCCAATAGGGACAGGGTGGCGCCGCACAGGGTATCGTGCTCGCGCTGCCGTCGAATACGGTATCGACCAGCATTCCATAGGCCGAAAAATCGATGGTCTGGGGCTGTTGAATCACGGGGATGCTGTCTCCGTCTTTGGCGGTCCATATCAGTGCGATCGTATCGCCAATGGCCGCGGTTACTTCGTAGTAGGGTCCGGTGCCGGTTACGGTCGGGGTGCCGGGGAAAGCGTAGACCGAAACGGCCGGGGCGGAGTTGCTCAAGGTATCGGGCACGTTGAGCATGACAATGTCGCGATAGATCTCGGAAATTTTGTGGTTGCCCCTCCACGATTCCACCGCGAGCGTGGTGACAAACGAGCCGATGATGTAATTGGTGAATTCGATGGCGCCGTTTTGATCGTTCAGCGAGGCGGGTATGTTGAGCGGATGAAATGTGCTGTCGGGTAAGGGGTTGTTGTAGGCGTAGCCGGGAGAGAAGGGCGCAAACTGCGGAGAATTACTATTCCAAGGAAACTCTTCCAATGGAGATTCCCACCGATAATACAAAGAATCCAGATCCGTGTCGAAGGCGTTGTTGTTGTAAATCGTTTTGGGTAAGCCCGCGACTGAGACGCCAATGGGAGTCTCGACAAAACGCGCCGACTGATCATGACAAGGGTAGCCCGGGAGAAAGGCATTCGGGTTATTGGGGTCGGGCACCGGATAAATCATGCTTCTGAGTCCGTATCCCAGACCTAATGGATTGACCAAATTGGATACCGCTTGGGGCCGACAACAGGATGAGTGGGTTAATAAAACGCCATTGAAGTGGTTTACATTAAACATAAAAGGGGCACTTTCTAATAGTTCTCCTGTATGGCGCCCAACCCATTGCCATTGATTCCGCTAAAACTGCCACAACTTAAAACGGTGCTCCCGGGAAAAGGACTGCAGCTCGGGCTCAGATCTTTGCTGGTGATCAACGTCATAGGCACAGTCAGTGTACCTCCCATTGTTGGGTAATTCAGCAAATGAATGTTCTCATTGTTCGTGAGCGGAATCCCATTGCAGTCCCTATACAACCTCATTTTGAAGATTACCTGGCCGTTGGGCAGACATTCCCACCAGAGTTCTCCCCCGTACAAATGGGAGGCCTGAGCCGGGACGCTGGAGAGGAGGAGCAAAAAGGCCGAGAATGCTTGAGCGAAACGAGTAGAGAATTTTTTCATGCTCATTAATTTTTTAAAACCCGAAGATAGAGAATTATAGTATCTCGAAAACAGGCTTTTAAGTATTCGCTTATGTCGGCCCCCGCTGTCAGAAATCGAGATGGATGAGGGATTTGGCACAGATATTTTTGCGTTGGAAGGGGGAAATGATTGGTTGAATGTGAAAAAATGCGGTCGGTGTGGATTGAGTTTTCGGGATTAGAAACTCTCGATTCGGGATTGCTGATTCTGAATTCGGGATTCGGGACTGTGGTTTCTCGATTCGAGACTTACGATCCGGGATTCTCGATTCGGGACTACGGATTCTGGATTCTGGATTCTGGATTCTGGATTCTGGATTCTGGATTCTGGATTCTGGATTCTGGATTCTGGATTCTGGATTCTGGATTTCTGCAAAATTTAAAAATTCTATATCAACACTTTACATTAAATTTTAACATTTCTCCCCAATTTGCTCTTTTTCCAGGCCTCTCATAATCCTACAAAAAACCCCGCTCGTGGCGGGGTGTGGAAAATCGTGTTCTAAAAAACTCACTCCACCAACACCCGTGCGGCTGTAGTGCCATAGGGGGTCGTAAAGCGGAGGAAGTAAACGCCAGAGGGCCAGGCGGACACATCGACCGAGGAGGGCAGGTCCTGCCAGAGATCCCAGCGGAGCATGAGTTGGCCGCGGACATCGACCACTTCAGCGACTCCATCGGCTTCAGACCAAACCGAGAGGAAATCCCGGGCGGGGTTGGGCCCATAGCGCAGGTTCGCTAGCTGTTTGGGCTGATCGGTGCTCAGAAAGAAATCAACCATATCAAAATTGGGTAGCCCATGCCCCACCGAGTCGTTCGGATTTGCAAAGCGCGACCCGCTCTGTTCAATCGCCTTGAGGACCTCCCAAGCCGAACGCGAAGGATGCGCTTGCCACGCACAAGCCGCCAACCCCGCCACAATCGGAGACGAAAAACTCGTCCCGCTGCCCGAATTCACCGTACCATTCGTCTGCACATACCGAATTCCCGCACCCGGAGCCGCCACATTCGGCTTGACCCGCCCATCGAACGAAGGACCCCGACTCGAAAAAGTAGCGTAGCCCCCGAGCAAATCCGTCGCACCCACCGCAAGCACACTATCCGCATCAGCCGGAGCCGTGATATGCGTCCAAGGCGAGTTGCCCTCGTTGCCGGCCGAAACCACCACCAAAATGCCCCGAGACGCCGCCCAATCAGCCGCACGGGTCACCACCGTGGTGTTGCCGTCCATGTCCTGATACGAATGGCTCGTCAAAGGGTCGTTGAAGGTCGAATAACCCAAAGAACTATTTATCACGTCCGCCCCGGCACTGTCTGCCCATTCAGCCCCCATCAGCCAATTGTATTCTTCGGTTTCAGTCTCTGAAGACAACACCTCTGTGTTGACCAAAAAATAACTCGCCCGAGGCGCCGTCCCCACATACGAGCCCGGAATCAAACCCGCCATGGTACTCAAAACCGAAGTACCATGGGTGCCATTCACTTCGAAAACAGAAGCTGTATCCGCAAAATTCACCGTCCCCAACAAGCGCCCCGAAGTGCGCAAACTGTCGAAGGCCATCATCTGATCTGCGCCCACAAAACCCGCGTCCAAAACCGCAATCGCCATACCCTCTCCCGAAAAACCATCAAGGTGGAGAAAATCGCCATTCAACAATCGAATTTGATCGGAGGCCGAACCGTAATCGAAGACCGTACGGACCTCTGAGGCAGCGAAATGAACCTTTGCGACCGCGCGAATGCCCGTGACAAACGGAAGTTGTTCGAGCTCAGTTGGAAACTCAACCGATTCTACGGCCACCGCGTTCATCCAGCGGCTGCGGGCGACAATAGCATAACCCCGCGAACGAACCGCTTCAATGTAAGACGCTTCGACAGGAACATCGAGCAGATTCGGACGCAGACCTTGGCGGTGGAGCCGATCCAAAGCCCGAGGACTCAACATGCGCTCCGGGCGAAACAAATAGGAAACCGCCGAAGGCTTGTCGCCAAACTCCACCCACCACTGAGCCGCTTCGACTTGTGCGAAAGCGAAAACGAGGCTCGCGAGAACTATTAATCCTTTGATCTTCATCATCTTTATTCGTTGATCACCCCACTGCCAATCAGTTCATCGCCTGCGTAAAAAGCCACAAACTGCCCGGGGGTGATGGCCTTTTGTCTCTCTTCAAAACGCACAAACAAGCCCTGAGGTTGAGCGAAGATTCGAGCTTTTTGCAAAGACTGACGGTAACGATGCCGAACAAGCACATCGAGTTCGTCTCCGGGATGCAAGGCCTCGTCTTCGCGAACCCAATGAACCTCGTCGCTCTTCACAAAAAGCGCAGAGCGATAAAGACCTCGATGCGCCTCGCCCATCCCCACATAAATGCGGTTGCTTTCCACATCGGTTCCCAAGACAAAGAGCGGCTCTGCCTTGCCCCCTACTTTAAGCCCCTTGCGCTGACCTACCGTAAAAAAATGAGCGCCGTTGTGCACCCCGACCACTCGCCCCATATCGGGCTCAAAATGCCATGCAGCCGCCATGTCGCCTAAATCGCGTTCAAGCCTCTCGGGCAATTCATCGATTTCAATGATCTCTCCCGGCTTGGCCGCCAATTGTTGTTGTAAAAAATCGGGCAGCCTCACCTTGCCGATAAAGCACAGACCCTGAGAATCTTTCTTCGCCGCAGTCGACAAACCCGCCTCGGCCGCCAAGCGCCTGACCTCGCTTTTGCGCAAATCGCCAATCGGAAACCAAGCCTTGCTCAACTGAGCCTCGCTGAGCTGACAGAGAAAGTAGCTCTGATCTTTAAGGACATCCGAACCACTGTGTAAATGCTCGCGAACCCGACCGTCTCGAACATTTGAAATGCGTCGGGCATAATGCCCCGTGGCGACAAAGTCGGCTCCGAGTTCGAGCGCGGTTTCGAGAAACAAATCGAACTTGATTTCGCGGTTGCACAGCACATCGGGGTTTGGAGTGCGTCCCTTGGCGTATTCAGCAAACATGTAGTCGACGATTCGCTCTTTGTATTCGGCCGCCAAATCGATTACCTGAAAAGGAATACCGAGCTGGTCGGCCACCAACATGGCATCGTGGCTGTCTTCGATCCAAGGGCATTCGTTGTTCAGGCTCACGCTTTCTTCGTTCCAATTGCGCATGTAGAGCCCGATGACCTCGTGCCCTTGCCGGAGCAAAAGCCATGCGACCACGCTCGAATCAACCCCTCCCGACAAACCGACGACCACTCTTGCCATGGCTAAATAGAACTTCTCTCCAATTCCTTGCCCGCCCGGTAGCGCACCCGCTCTTTGGGGCGACCTTCCTCGTAAAAAACCCACCAATCCGACTCAAGGCCTCGAACATAGGAACCTGAGGCCACTTTTTGCCCTTGGCCATCCCAATAAACCGCCTCACCCTCAGGCAAGTCGTCCAGGTAATTGACGGCAGAAAGTTTTTGCCCCTCCTCGGTGGTGCGCGTCCAAAGGCCTTTTTTCTTGCCATTTTCGCACGAACCCTCTTCGGCGACTCGGCCGTTGGTGTGAAAAGTGGTTTGGGTACCGTGGAGAACGCCCAATCGATATGTTTCTTTTGAAATGAGCTTGCCCTCAAAAGAATACATCGTCCAAACGGAATCCTTCAGCTCGCCTTGATACACCCCTTCGGCCATCAAACGGCCCTGATCGTCAAACTGAACGCTCGAACAGCGATTGGGCGTTTGGCGGTAGCGATGCTCGGCTTTCTTTTTGCCATCGGGGTGATAGTATAAAAACGTCCCCACCGGCCGATCGTCGACAAACTGACCGGTGTAGCGGAGCTGTCCGTCGGGGAAGCGCTTTTCCCACGCCCCTTGTTTGCGACCTTTGGCATCGGTTTGATTGACCTGTGCCTCGAGCGGGGTCCAAACCAAAGAGACGAGCAAGACCAAACCGGCCCAAAGCGCGTGTTTCAAATCGGAGCTCGTTATCAGGCGCTTGTGTGAAGAGTTGAATCGTGCCATGGAAGCTGCAAAAATACCGCTCGATCGGAGCCGCAAACGATGAATGCAAATCCTTATCAGCCCATACGACAAGCTTTGATTCAGGCGGGAGGCAAGGGCAGTCGGTTGGGAAGCCTGAGCGTTCAACGCCCAAAACCGCTTCAAGTTGTGCACGGAAAACCCGTGCTCGAGTGGCAAATCGAGTGGTGCGCAGACTGGGGTATTCGCGAGGTGTTTATCGTGGTCAATCACCTCGGCGAACAAATCGAAGAATGGGCGCTCAAAATGGGCAAACAATTCCCCGAAATCGCGATTGAGTGCATTCGAGAAGAAGTTCCGCTCGGTTCGGCGGGGATCCTTCCTGAATTGTCCGATCGGCTCGACAGTGAATTTGTTCTGCTCTACGGCGACGTGATCTTCGACCTCGACTTCGACCGGCTCTGCCGATTCCACTGGAGCCACCGCGGACTCGCGAGCCTCGCGGTGCACCCCAACGACCATCCTTTCGATTCGGACTTGCTCGAATGCGACGAACTTGGAAAAGTGACCGCCTTTCACCCCAAGCCACATCTCGAAGGCCTCGACTATCAAAACTTGGTGAATGCCGCGATGTATGTGTTTCGAAAAGAGCTCATTGACTCGATCGAAAAGGGCATCGCCTCCGATTTCGGGAAAGACGTCTTTAAACCGCTGGCCGAAAAAGGCCTGCTGTATGCCTATCGAACACCCGAGTACCTCAAAGACATGGGCACTCCCGATCGAATCGAGCGCGTTTCGTCTGATTTAGCCTCGGGCAAGCCGGCAAGGCGCAATTTGAAGGCCGAACAAAAGGCGGTCTTTCTCGATCGAGACGGGGTGATCAACATAGATACCGACCTCATTCACAAGCCCGAAGACCTCGTGCTCTTTCCCTTCGCGGCGGCGGCCATTCAGAGAATCAACCGATCAGATTATCTGTCGATCGGGGTTACCAACCAGAGCGTTGTGGCGCGGGGGCTAACGGACCTCGAGGGCTTGAGGGCCATTCACAACCGCCTTGAAACGGCCTTGGGGCTTGGAGGAGCCTTTCTCGACGACCTCTTTTTCTGCCCACACCATCCCGATGGGGGGTTTCCGGGCGAACGACCCGAGTTTAAAGTCGACTGCCCCTGCCGCAAGCCGAAACCCGGAATGCTGTTGGATGCGGCGAATCGCTATCACATCGATTTAAAGCGCTCTTGGATGGTCGGCGACAACGAACGAGACGTCCTCGCCGGACGAGCCGCGGGCTGCAGAACCATCGGGGTGCGAACAGGCCACGGACTCAAGCGAAGCCGCATCGCACCAGACCTCATGGCCGAAGACCTCGCTGAAGCCGTTCATTTGATTCTCGACCGGCCCTGGCAATTTGCCATACGCGACGTGCTCGAAGCTCTCGACGCCCGACCCCAAACAGCACAGCGCCGTGTGATCCTGGTTGGCGGAAACAGCCGAAGCGGGAAGAGCAGTTTGAGCCGTTTTCTGAGCTGGGAACTCGAGGCCGAAGGCATCCCAAATCAGATTTTGAGATTGGACGATTGGATTAAACCCAAGGCGCAAAGACCCGCCGAGACCGGAGTATTGGACAATTTCGATACCCCTCGGCTCGCAGGCGATTTTGAGCGCGTGCTTCGGGGCGAGACCGTGCGGGTGGAGACTCCCTATGCACACCATCCCGAGCAGCCCAGCGAGTTGGTTGAATACAACTGCCCGGCAGAGCAATGGCTCATCGTCGAAGGGGTCATCGCCTTGATGGTTCCGGAGCTTCGCGACCAAGCCGATCTCAAAGTATTTGTAACGTGTTCAGAAGAAATACGAAAGCAGCGCTTTGTCGATTTTTATCGCTGGAAAGGGCGGACAGATGACGATATCGAGGCTTTGTATGCGCTTCGAGCTCCGATTGAGTATATACCCGTAGACGCAAGCGCGGTCTGGGCCGATGTGGTCGTCTGACAGAGCTCGCGTGTCGGCATAGAGAAGGGAGATCAAGGGCACCGCACTTTCGAGTGTTTTAGCTCAATAGAGGCTGTGGATGATGTTTTGAGGCCGGCGAAGTGCGCCATAAATGCGTTGCGTATTCTGTCGTGATCGTTTGATAAGAATAAGTAGGAATATTCGTTCTCAATAACGACCTTTACGGCAGGAGGTGGCGGAGGGCTAGGAGGATGATTGGGCGGGCCCGCTCGGGAATTTTTGTGAAATAAACAAGAATTGAACGAATAATTTGTCAACATAGTCGTTCGTCATACGTCCCTTTAGCAACTTCCCCGCATCCCCTCAAACACCCCAAAACAGGGCATGGGCGAGCTCGGCTTAGGTCCTACTGCTCAAAGGAATTCGAACATTCCGTCCAAGACGCCATCTTCATCTACGCATAAAGCGGAACGTCGAATTTCAACGTCCGCAAGCCCTTTCCCTCGATCGGCATACCAAGCCAGCGTTCGCTGCCTTAATTTCGAAGCGTGATCATTACCCAAACCCCTTTCCGAATCAGTTTTGTAGGCGGAGGGTCTGATATGGCAGCCTTCTACGAGCGCCAAAAAGGAGCCGTTTTAAGCACGTCTATCGATCGGTACATGTATCTGTCGAGCCATCGCTTTTTCGAAGCTGGTCAGATCAGGGCCAAGTACAGCCTCACCGAAACCGTAGAACAAGTCTCTGAACTCAAGCACCCGATTATTCGCACAGCACTGCAAATGATGGGCATCGAAGGCGGAATCGAAATCAGCTCCATAGCCGATGTGCCCTCGGGTACGGGCATGGGTTCGAGCTCTTCGTTCACGGTCGGTTTGCTGCACAACCTCTCGGCCTGGAGCAAGCGCTACGTCAGCAAAGACGAACTCGCCCGCATGGCTTGCGAAATTGAGATCGAGCGCCTGGGCGAGCCCATTGGCAAGCAAGATCAATATGCGGCGGCCTACGGGGGTCTCAACCTCATCGAATTCCTGCCCGACGGAAGCGTGCGTGTTGAGCCCCAGCATATTGCTTCGGAGAGAAAATCACAACTGGAGGCTCGGCTATTGATGTTTTACACCGGCACCCAGCGCAGCGCTTCGGCGATTTTAGGCGAACAACAGCGCAACGTCTCGCAAGATGACAAGTTCCGGGCCCTGTCTGAAATGGTCGAATTGGTGTACGAGCTGCAAAAAGTGCTCTACTCCGGCGACCTCGACGATTTTGGCCGCATTCTTCACCAAAACTGGGAACTCAAAAAAGCCTTGGCTTCGGGCATCAGCAATGGGCCCATCGACCAGGCCTACGAGGCCGCGCGTAAAGCGGGGGCATTGGGTGGAAAACTCCTTGGCGCGGGCGGAGGTGGTTTTTTGTTATTTTACTGCAGAGAAGAACTGCAAACAGCCGTAACTGACGCACTTTCAACGCTTCGTCCGTTTGATTTTCGATTTGAAAACGAAGGCTCCAAACTCATTTACTATGGCCATTGAACGTCCCTCGGAATACCGAGACCTCCTGCTCAAAACACTTTCGGCGCTCGACCTCGAAGCCGTCGATAAACTCGTCGACTATTTTCTCGAAACCCGCGAAAAGGGGGGCAATATCTACACCTTTGGCAACGGGGGCAGCGGGGCTACGGCCACCCACGCCGCGGGCGACTTTCTGAAAGGGGCATCCTACGGGCTCGACAAGCGGTTTAAGATGATTTGCCTCAACGACAATCTGCCCGCGATGATGGCCATTGCCAACGATATTGGCTACGACGACATCTTTGTCGAGACAATCAAAAACTATCTCGGCCCCAACGATTTAGCCATTGGCATTTCGGGCTCGGGCAACAGCCTGAATGTGGTGAAAGCCCTTGAGTACGCAAAGGAAAGAGGAGTGCGTACGGTGGCCATGTGTGGCTTTAAAGGAGGTAAAATCAGAGAAATAGCCGATTTAGCGATTCATGCGGAGGTCATGGACATGGAAGTGACCGAAGACGTGCATATGGCGGTCTTCAATATGGTGAAAAAGGTGGTGATGGCGCGTTTGTTGGGAGACAAACCCAGCATGGGGGGCGTCTACGATGCCCGCATCAACGGCTAAAGCCAGTTGTTTCGCTTGAAGTAAAAAAGTGTCAGGCCGCTCGAAAGGGCCATGAGCAAGAGCGCGAAGGGATAACCCCAATTCTGAGCCAGTTCGGGCATCACGCGAAAGTTCATGCCGTAAATGCTCGCAATCAAGGTCGGAGGCATAAAGATGACCGTCACAACGGTAAAAATCTTGATGATCTTGCTTTGCTCGATGTTCAAAAGACCCAAAAAAGTGTTCTGAAGATATTCGAGGCGCTCGAAATTGAACTGGGTGTGGTCGAGAAGCGACCCGACGTCCTTAATCATCACTCTCAGTTTGGCATACTCCTCTTTCGGGAAATGCGTGCTCTTGAGAATGCTCGAAATGATTCGTTGCTTGTCGACGATATTTTCGCGAATCAGCATCGTCACCTCTTGAAAATGGTTGATCCGAATCAGCAATTGTTCGTCCAAATTCCGCTCTACGGCAAGCTCTCGGCTGATCTCGGCAATTTCGCGGGCAATGCTCTCGAGAAAGTCGGCATCAAAGTCGATGCGGGTTTCAAACAGCCAGAGAAAAATGGCAAAGTTATTTGTTAACTCGCTCCCCTGCTGCAAGATACGCTTCTGCCCATCGTCGAACGACTTGAGCTCGACGTTCCTTTGGGTGATGAGTATGGAGCCGTGCAGAATGAATGAAACAGGCTCGTTGCGGTAACCCTCGGAGGTCTTTACGAGGAAGTTCGAGTTGATGTTGATTTCTCCGGGCACTTCGCTGTACTTCGAGCTCGACTCGATTTCTTCGGCTTCTTGCCGGGTAAAGAGCTCGGTTTCAAATTTCTGCTCGACAAACTGTCGTTCGTCCGCGCTGCCGTTTAAAATGTCGATCCACAAAATGTCTTCGGGGCGCATCGAGCGCACTTCGTCCAAGTCGGTCGTGAGCCGAATAGACGCCTGGTTTGGCTTGTGGGCGGGAATAGAGTAAAATCGCAACACAGTGCGAAGGTAACCTGCCCGAAGTTGAATCGGTTCGGTTAAAAATTCAGTCAAAATTCGAACCCGAGAATCGACAAAATATTTCTACTTTTCGCTGCAATCCTAACCAAGAGAATTATGAAAATCAGCTACTTTGGCTTTGCCGTGGGCATGCTGTTGGCCTTTGGTGCCACAGCTTCCGCTCAGAGCGCTTCTTCGGAAGAAATTCGAGTCGAACTCGATGGAACCGTGCAAAGCTTTGAGGCTTCGCCGAATAGACTCTATCTCCGCTTTGCGACCGGCGTTTCGAACGAACAGATCTCGCGCCTCGTTCAGCAGAGCCCTTATTTTCAATCAATTACTGAAGATAGTTTCTTAAAATCTCCCGTGGGAGTTCTCGTTCGCACCCGTCCGGGCGTCGATGTTCAGACCGCGCTCAAGGCTGTGCTCGCTTGGAACGAAATTGACTTCGCTAGCCGCGGTTTGATTTTCTCAGACGGAATCGAAGAATTCCCGCTGCCCGAACTCCATGTGGTGTTGAACCCGGGAGCTCAAGAATCTGATCTTCGCAGGGCTGCAGCCCAGATGGGCGCGACCTCGGTCGAAAAAGGTTTTCTCGATCGACATTACGTCCTTTCTCTCAACAAAAACGCCCAACTGAGCGTGCTCGATTGGGCCCGGCTGTGGTCGGACGATGCACGCTTTGAGTTTGCCGAACCGAACATGCTCAAATTGCTCAAACGCATGAGCACCAACGACCCGGCTTTGAGTTTGCAGTGGGCCTTGAACAATACGGGCAGCGCTTCGCAATACAGCGGCACGCCCGGAGCCGATATGGACGTTTTTAGAGCTTGGACTTGTGGTACGGGGAGTTCGAACATCAAAGTGGCTATTATCGACGAAGGTGTTGATTTGGCGCATCCCGACCTCACGGCGAGTTTGCTTCCGGGCTTCGACGGAACGGGATTGGGCAGCAACGGGGGAATGTCGAACGACGATGCCCACGGAACGGCCTGTGCCGGAATTGTAGCGGCCACCGGCAACAACAACCTGGGCAGTGCGGGCGTGGCTTATGGTGTAAAAATTATCCCGGTGCGGATCGCGTATTCCGATGCCTTCGGTAACTGGATTACGACTGATGCAGGCATCGGCAGCTCCATTACGTGGGCCTGGCAAACCGCGGGGGCCGATATTTTGAGCAACAGTTGGGGAGGCGGTAGCTCGAGCAGCCTGATTTCTACCCCTTGTCAAAATGCTGTTTCTTCGGGCAGAAGCGGTTTGGGCGCACCCGTCTTGTTCGCCGCGGGCAATGGAAACGGAAGTGTCAGTTATCCCGCAACGCTCACAGAAGTAATCGCCGTTGCTGCGACGAGTATGTGCGATCAGCGCAAAAGCCCTTCGTCTTGCGACGGAGAAACCTGGTGGGGAAGCGACTTCGGTACAAGCCTCGACATCGCGGCTCCCGGTGTTAAAATCTACACCACCGACATCAGTGGGGGTGCGGGATACGATGCCGGAGACTACTTTCCGACCTTTAACGGAACTTCTTCGGCCACGCCCAATGCGGCGGGCGTTATGGCCTTGATTCTCTCTAAATATCCCGGCATCAGCGGGGCCAATGCACGGATGCTCATCGAGCAGAGCTGCGAAAAGGTAGGGGGCTATACGTATGTTCCCAATGCCTTCCAACCCACAGGCACCTGGAGCAGCGATCTGGGCTACGGCAGGGTCAATGCCTATGCGGCCTGCAAAGGAGCCGAAGCCATGTCAATCGGAACGGTTGCCGTACTTACGAACCCCATCAATGTTCAAGGTTCGATTTGTCCCAGTTCAACCATTCTCGTGCCCTATTCGGCCCTGGGGGTGTTCAATGCAAACAACGTCTTTACAGTCCAACTGAGCGATGCATTTGGCTCTTTCTCCAATCCGGTCGCCATCGCCAATGTCTTGAGTCTCCAAGGCGGGGTGATCTCGGCCAGCATCCCCGCGAACACTCCCCTGGGTTCGGGTTATCGCATTCGCGTCGTTTCTTCTTCACCGGCTGCGATTGGCAGCGACAACGGCAGCAATTTGACGGTCAGCGGTTTTTGTCTTTCAACATCAAATCCTTCGAGCACGAACTGGTGTCCGGGAGATGTCGTCAGCGTGCCGTACACCTTGAGTGGAACGGTGAATGCGGGGAATATCTTCAGTTTGCAGCTCTCAAACGCCAGCGGAAGCTTCTCAAGCCCAACAGTTTTAGCGACTCAGGCGGGCACGAGCTCCGGAGTGTTCAGCTATACGGTGAGCAGTTCGATTTCGTCGGGTACGGGTTATTTGCTGCGCGTTGTAGCGAGCAATCCATCGGCCACCGGAAGTCCAAACAGCACGGTCTTTGCCATTAACAACAACTGCCCCTATTGCCTGGGCGGCAATGTTTTAACCGCTCCTACAGGCAGCTTTAGCGATGGAAGCGGGGCGAATTTGTACAATGCCAACACCGATTGCAACTGGCTGATTCAACCTGCCGGAGCTTCGACTATTACGCTTTCGTTCAGCTTCTTCGATACAGAGGGTGGGTACGATTATGTCCGAGTCTACGATGGAACCAACACAGGCGCCGCGCTTCTGGGTCAGTACTCGGGCAGCAGCTTACCCGCTGCTGTAACCAGCACCGGCGGAAGCATGTATGTTCGGTTTACCTCCGACAACATCGTTCAAGACAATGGTTGGAATGCCAGCTACACTTCTACCATTGTCGGGGGGAATTCCATTAGCACTTCTTTAGCGAGTACGCCTCCCTGTTTGGGAGCGGCAAACCCGGTAACGGTGAATTATACCATTGGCGGCACCTACAATGCGGGCAATGTGTTCACAGTTGAATTGAGCGACCAAACCGGAAGCTTTGCCAGCCCGTTGGCCATTGGCAGTGTGTCATCGACCTCAGCAGGAAGCATCAATGCGGTAGTCCCTTTCAATTTGATCTCGGGTTCGACCTACTTGATTCGAGTGGTTTCAAGCAACCCTGCAGTTGTGGGTAGCAGCCTTGCCCTCGTTTCGAATTGCCCGGCATGTGGCTTGAACACCCCGCTGACGGCTCAGGCCGATACCTTTAGCGATGGCTCGGGCAATTTGAATTATCTAAACAACCTGCTCTGCAGCTGGCTCATTTCGCCCTCAGACCCAAATACCCAGTCGATTGATCTTGGATTCATCGCTTTCAACACCGAAAGTGGGTATGATTATGTTCGGGTGTACGACGGTTCAAACAATTCAGCTCCTCTGTTGGGTACGTTTGATGGAACGACGCTTCCTTCGATGGTCTCGAGTAGTGGACCTGTGATGTATGTTGAATTCGACACGGACATCAGCGTGACATTTACAGGTTGGACGGCCTATTACAGCTCTACGGTAGTGAACCCCTGCCCTTCACCCATTGTGGCGCAGACCACTGTGGTCAAAGCTCCCTTCTGTGCCGGCGACCTGGCCACGGTCAAAGTGGGTTATTCGGGCGGAAGCGGTCCCAAGTCGATCTTGTGGAGCACCGGGGCGACGAGCAAGTTTATTACGGTTCCCGCGGGTACATATACCGTTACGGTCAGCGATGCGCTGTGCTCTGCCACCGACACCGTGGTGGTGACCAATCCGGCCAATTCGGATATGGCGGTTACCGGGGTGGTAGTGACCAAGAGTGGGGCTCAGATTTTCAACGTGAGTTGGGCGCCGCCGGTGGCTGTACCCGGAAAGACGTTGATTGGCTATCGCGTAGCCTACCGCCTGCGCGGAACCACGACCTTCAACCAATTGCCGCTCACGACCAACCTGACCGCTGCCGTCAACTTTACGGGACTCGGATTGTGCAATGGCAACTACGACTTTACGGTCTATACCCGCTTTAGCAATAGCGGTACTCCGACCACCTCGGCTCCGGCTTGTTTCGTGAGCCGTGGTTACAACGGCGGCAGCTGCAAAGCCACTGAATTTGTGGAAGGTGAAGAGTATGCGGACTTCGACTTCACCGTCTACCCCAACCCCACCCAAGGCATGGTCTACGTCGAAGCCCCTGCGGGCACTGCCCTTGAAGTGTACGACCTGCGCGGAAGCAAGCTCCTCGAAGCCCAAACCCAAAACGGCTCGCATACGCTGGATCTCTCGGCCTATGCCAAGGGCGTTTACTTGCTCCGCCTCCAAACCGGCGAGCGCGTGGAAACCCAGCGCATCATGCGGGAGTAAGCGGACACTCCTTTAGAACCTTACAAAGCCGCCTCGGGAAACTGGGGCGGTTTTTTTTGTTCATCGAGATTTAACACCAAATCCCCAAAAACCGAAGGGACACAGCCCTTTGCGATATCGTAATTTCGACTGCATTAACCTAAGACCTGATGAGAAACCGATCTACCCTGTTTGCCGTTGTGCTCTGCACCTTGACCGCTCACCTTGCCCAAGCACAGGCCGGGCAGATGGACACCACTTTTAACCCTTCCGATTTGGGGTTCGGAAATGGGGGCGGGGCCAATGGAACCGTGATTACTTCAGTCATCTAGCCCGATGGAAAAATCATCATCGGAGGCGTTTTCACTTCGTACAACGGCATAACGCGCAATTCCATCACACGGATTGATGCAGATGGTACTCTTGACCTCACTTTTAATCCTGGATCTGGAACAAATGGTTCTGTTCGTTCCGTTACCCTTCAACCCGACGGAAAAATTCTGATAGGAGGGTCATTCTCTTCTTTTAATGGCACAACGAGCAACCGCATCGCCCGCCTCAATAGCGACGGTAGTCTGGACACCACTTTCGATGTGGGTTCAGGCGCCAATAGCACTGTCCATGCGCTTGCCCTGCAGATTGATGGAAAAATCCTGATCGGCGGAAGTTTCACCTCGTACAATGGTACCACCCAGAACCGCATCGCAAGACTCAATGCCGATGGCAGTTTCGACCCCACCTTCACTGGTGGAGCAAACAGCCAAGTCTATACCATCGCCCTCCAGCCCGATGGAAAAATCCTTATCGGGGGCGGTTTTTTTAACTATAACCTCACATCCCGCAATTCCATCGCCAGACTCAATGCCGATGGCAGTCTCGACCTCACCTTCAATCCAGGGACTGGAGCAAATAGCGATGTACAAACCATCGCCCTCCAAACCGATGGGAAAATTCTGATTGGAGGAAGCTTCACTTCTTACAACGGCACCACCCGAAACTACATCGCCCGGCTCAATGCCGACGGGACCCTTGACCTCACCTTCAATCCCGGGACTGGAGCAAACGACTTTGTCCAGACCATTGCACTCCAGCCCGATGGAAAAATCCTCATGGGCGGAGGTTTCACCTCATACAACGGCACCACGCAGAATTACATTACCCGGCTCAATGTCGACGGGACCATTGACCTCACCTTCAATCTCGGAACCGGAGCAAATTCAGCCGTGCTCGACATCGCCCTACAGCCCGATGGCAACATATTAATCGGAGGCGGTTTCACTGCTTACAACGGCATCGGCCGCAACCGTGTCGCTCGGATTATGGGAGACCCCATCGCCCCCGCCTGCCCCAACCCGATTGTGACGCAGACGAACGTAGTAAAAGCGCCTTTCTGTGCTGGAAGCTTAGCCACGGTCAAAGTGGGCTATTCGGGCGGAAGCGGTCCCAAGTCGATCTTGTGGAGCAATGGGGCCACCACCAAGTTTACGACCGTTCCTGCAGGGACCTATACCGTGACCGTGAGCGATGCGCAGTGTTCCAAAACAGACACCGTGGTAGTCACCGATCCGGCCAATTCGGATATGTCCGTCACCGGCGTGGTGGTGACCAAGAGTGGCGCTCAGATTTTCAACGTAAGCTGGGCAGCTCCGGCCCCGGTAGCAGGCAAGACAATCATTGGCTATCGCGTGGCCTACCGCCTGCGCGGCACCACGACCTTCAATCAACTCCCGCTAACGACCAACCTGACCGCTGCCGTCAACTTTACGGGACTCGGTTTGTGCAACGGCAACTACGACTTTACGGTCTATACCCGCTTTGACGAGGGAGGCCTTCAGAAAACCTCCGCTCCTGCGTGTTTTGTGAGCAAGGGATATAGTGGAGGCGTCTGCAAAACCGATGGAGACGAGCCCGCAGAAGACGTTCTGGTCTCGAGCTTCGACTTCACCGTCTACCCCAACCCCACCCAAGGATTGGTCTACGTCGAAGCCCCGGCGGGCACGACGCTCGAAGTGTACGACCTGCGCGGCATCAAGCTCCTCGAAGCCCACACCCAAAACGGCTCGCATACGCTTGATCTTTCGAGCTACGCCAAAGGCGTCTACCTGCTCCGCCTCCAATCCGGCGACCGAGTTGAAACCCAGCGGATCATGCGGGAGTAAACAGACTTGCTTTTAGAACCTTACTAAGCCGCCTCGGGGAAATGGGCGGTTTTTTTTGTCAGCGAGCATTTTTAATTATTAATCGTTGTATTACATTAATTTCTATATTTGTATCAGAAACGAACTACCACAAGTTAAATACATCCACATGAAAAACCACTTCACCCTTCGCTTCGGCCTCGTTTTGGTCCTCATCGGAAGCCTTGGACTCAACGCCCAAAGCATCACCATCTACTTCACCACAATCCCCGGATGTGGCGGCTCCAACCCCTTGAATATTCCATTTGTAGCCTCGGGATTTGGCGCGGGAAACACCTTCACGGCCGAGCTCAGCGATGCCATGGGCAACTTTGCCAATCCCCTGGAGATCGGCAGCGTGGCCGGCACCGCCAACGGTTTGATCAACGCCGTGATCCCGTTCAATTTAGTGCAAGGTTCATCATACAAAGTTCGAATTCGCAGCAGCAACCCGGTCGCCTATTCGAATCTCACACCCTTGCTGGCGCAATGTCTCCCCCAAACCTGCAATGCAAACCCGACCCTTACCGCCAGCAGCGGCATCCTGAGCGACGGCAGCGGATTGGCCAACTACGCCAATGGACTCAACTGCTCGTGGCTCATTCAACCCACCACCCCAGGCCCCATCCTCATTTCATGGAACAGCTTCAATACCCAAGCTTGGTCTGATTACGTTTACCTCCACGACGGAACCTCGGCAGGCGCCCCCGTCATTGGAAGCTATTCCGGAACCGCCCTTCCGTCTTCGGTAACAGCCAACTCCGGAAGCGTATTTGTTCGCTTTGTCACGAACAGCAGTGTCAACGCAGCCGGTTGGGAATTGAGCTATGCCGTTCAAACCCAAACACCGCCCCCTGCGTGTAGCGATCCATTCAGCGCGGACATCATCGTTGTTTCGTCTCCTTTCTGTTCCGGCCAAACAGCCACGGTACGCGCTTCGGCCGACGGAGGGGGAAGTTCGAAAACCTATCTCTGGAGCGACGGCAGCACGGCCCGCTTCGCCAGCCTCACCCCCGGAACGCACTGGGTAGAAGTGAGTTCGGGCAATTGCTCGGCCATGGATACCATTGTAATCGCGAACCCCGCCAACTCCGAAGAATCGGTCGTTTTGAACCCGGTGGCCAAAAACGGGCCTCAGCAGTTCATGGTGACGTGGAGTGCCGCAACAATGGGCAGCGGCGAAAGTTTGATCGGCTATCGGGTGGCATATCGCCTGAGAGGTACGACCAACTTTACACAGCTTACATTGACTCAAGCACTCTCGGCTACCGTCGACTTCAGCGGGCTCGGACTTTGCAACGGCAATTATGAATTCACCGTGTACACCCGCTTCAATCGCTCGGGCACGGCATTTACCTCAGCTCCCGCCTGCCTCGAGGCCAAAGGATACAGCGGCGGCAGTTGTAAGGCCATTGAAGAGGACGCCGCTACGGAACTCGCAAGCCCGGCGATCTCGATTTATCCAAACCCCACACGAGACCTGATCTATGTCTCGAGCCCGCAAGATGCCGTAATCGCCTTATTCGGAATGGATGGAAAACAGATTCTAAGCACAAAGGCACAGGCACAAGAAACTGAGATCAATCTGAGCCGATTGCCCGCAGGCGTCTATCTCTTGACCATGACGACCGAACGCGAAACCATCGCCGAGCGCATCGTTAAAAAGTGAGTTCGCCGCTTTAATTGAGCTTCGATTTTTGAGAAGACCGTACACTTGATGAGTGTGCGGTCTTTTTTTGACTCGATTTTTATGATTGTGACGCATTCTATTCCTCGTAGAAAAACAGTTTTTTATTACCTTTGCCTCCCCTTAGCCCAACGAGGGGTTAAGCAACCGAGAGTCAAGGTTTTATGAAGCATTACGAAACTGTTTTCATTTTAAATCCCGTCTTATCTGAAGATCAGGTAAGGGAAACAGTCGAAAAGTACAAGGACTATGTAAAGTCCAAGGGAGGTCGAGTCGCACACCACGAAAACTGGGGGCTCAAGAAAATGGCCTATCCCATTGAGAACAAGAAGAGCGGTTTTTACCACTTGCTCGAATTTACCGGTCCCGGTGAATTGATTTCGAGCTTCGAGGTAGAGATGAAGCGAGACGAGCGCATTTTGCGTTTCCTGACCGTTTCGCTCGACAAGTTTGCGATGGATTATGCCCAACGCCGCCGCCAGAAAGGACAATCGACTGTAAACGCGTAATCCCGACCCAACATGAGCGATTTAGAAAGCGCCTCGGGGCAGAGCCAAAGCGAAATTCGCTATCTGCAGCCCATCAGCATCGAGAGCCGCACCCAAAAGAGATTTTGCCGTTTCAAGAAATACGGCATCAAATACATCGACTACAAAGACGCCAACTACTTGTTGCGTTTTCTCAACGAGCAAGGCAAGATTTTGCCGCGTCGTTTGACGGGAACTTCGCTCAAGTATCAGCGCAAAGTAGCTACAGCGATCAAGCGCGCCCGCCACATCGCCTTGCTTCCGTACGTGGCCGATAACATGAAGTAATAAGAAGCCATGGACATTATCCTTCTGAAAGACGTCGAAAACCTTGGATTCAAGGACGATATCATCTCCGTGAAAAACGGATATGGACGCAATTATCTCATCCCCCAAGGAATGGGAGTTTTGGCCACCGAGAGCGCCAAGAAAGTGCTCGCGGAGAACATTCGCCAGCGCGCGCACAAAGAAGCCAAATTGATCGAAGATGCCCGCAAAACGGCAGACGGTTTGCGCGGAGTCGAGATCAAGCTGAACGCCAAAGTAGGCCGCGGCAACAAATTGTTCGGATCGCTCTCGAATGCCGATTTGGCTTTGGAGTTGAATCGCAAAGGTTATTCAGTAGACAAAAAGTTCATCACCATTCCGGGCATCACCATTAAAAACACGGGCAAGTATCTGGCAAAGATTCGCTTGCACCGCGAAGTGAGCACCGAATTGGAATTTGAAGTCATTGGAGAGGGAGGAGCCGAATAAGCTTCGCCCGCTCAAAACGCACAAGCCCGTCTGCTCCAGAGCGTCGGGCTTTTTTAATGAATAAAACGGATGAGAACCCGAACGAGCCGCAAAAAGAGAATCAACGTCGTAACCCTCGGATGTTCTAAAAACATCTACGACTCCGAAGTGCTGATGGGGCAACTCCAGGCCTCGGGCAAAGAAGTGGTGCACGAGGAGCAGGGCGAGGTCGTGGTGATCAACACCTGCGGCTTTATCGACAACGCCAAGCAGGAAAGCATCGACACCATTTTGCACTTTGCGGAACTCAAAAAGGCCGGAAAGATCGAAAAGGTGTATGTAACCGGCTGCTTGAGCGAGCGTTACAAGCCCGAACTCGAGGCCGAAATCCCCGAAATCGACTCTTGGTTTGGAACCCGAGATCTGCCCCGCTTGCTCAAAACCCTGGGCGCCGACTACAAACAAGAGTTGGTAGGGCAACGACTGCTCACCACTCCAGCGCATTACGCTTATTTGAAAATCAGCGAAGGCTGCGACAGGCCGTGTTCTTTTTGCGCCATCCCTTTGATGCGCGGTTCACATACCTCTACCCCCATCGAAGATTTAGTGCTTCAGGCGCGTAAACTGGCGGCTAAAGGCGTTCGAGAATTAATCCTCATTGCGCAAGACTTAACCTACTACGGACTCGACCTTTACAAAAGGCGGGAACTCGCCAGCTTGTTAAACGCCTTGGTCCAGGTCGACGGAATTGAATGGATTCGCCTGCACTACCTCTTCCCGACAGGCTTTCCGGAGGACGTGCTCGAGGTGATTCGCCAAGAGCCCAAGATTTGCAACTACGCAGACATCCCCCTTCAGCACATTAGCGATTCAGTGCTCAAGTCGATGCGCAGAGGTACCACCCAAGCCAAGACCGAGGCCTTAATCGATAAAATGAGGGCCGAAGTACCGGGCATCGCACTGAGAACGACCCTGATCGTCGGCTATCCGGGCGAGACCGAGCGCGATTTCCAAACACTCTACGACTGGGTAGAGCGGAGCAAATTCGACCGCTTGGGGGTATTTACCTACAGCCACGAAGAAAATACGCATGCCTATTCGCTAGTCGACGATGTGCCCGAAGAGGTCAAACGCGAGCGCCTCGAAGCCATTATGGATCTGCAGCGCGGAATTTCGTGGGAACTCAACCAAAAGCGCATCGGGCAAGAACTAAAGGTGCTGATCGATCGAGCCGAATCGGGGGTCTTTATTGGGCGAACCGAGTTCGACAGCCCCGATGTCGACAACGAGGTTCATATTTCAGCCCCTGAAGGCGTGCACCTGAGAGTCGGCGATTTTGCCCGCGTCCGCATTGTCGAAGCCGAGGAATACGATCTCAAGGGTGAATTGTTGGATTGATCGGCCCCCGGGTGGCGCGGTGTGTCCATCATCGTGCCGTGGTAGAGACGCCATGCATGGCGTCTGTACGATTAAAAATATAAGGGCGCCGCGCCATGCATGGCGTCTCTACGATATAATATGGGCACACCGCGCCATCACCCGATTTTCGGCCTGGTGCAAGGCGTCCAAAACCGAATCGATCTGGGTTTGAATTTCGGCCACCCATTCTGCATCGTCGAACCCCTTGGCATTCACCTGCGCATTTAGGGCCGCGCCCCGAGCTGCGGTGCGCAAACACAACATCCCGACGGCGGCATCAGTCACCGAATTCGGATTGCCTTCTATCGCCATTCGCTCCACCCAAGGAGCCGCCTCAGCGCAGAGCGCCACCACCTCCATGGGCACCTCGATGGCCCGCCGGGTAGCAGACCGAATGGCTTCTTTGCGCAAGGCCGCTTCTGAAGGCGAATTCTTCGAAAGCCCAAAGGCTTCCATGATCGCGTTGAAGGCCGCCGTGTCTTCGTCTACCGCCCTGAGCAATCGGGCCTGTAACGCAATCAATTGCTCGGCCACTTCGGAAAACTCGGCCCAACGATCGTCCCAACCCCGCTTGTGTGCGCTCAGATTGGCCACCATGGCCCCGAGCGAGGCCCCAAGCGCCCCGGCATAGGCCGCAATGCTGCCCCCGCCCGGAGCGGGGCTCTCTGAGGCCGTTTCGTCGGCAAAACCGATCAAATTCATCGAGACCAAACGCCCGGGTGTGCGCAAACCGAGTTTGTATTCCACAATCCGTTCTTCAGGCACAAAGGGTTTGAGTTCACCCAAACCCATCGACAGTGCCGCAATGCGAATCAATTCCGCTTCGGGCAGACCCGAAGACCGTTGCTGGAGGTGGCAATAATGGCGACCCGCCTCGAGCAAGGCGTTGAGCGGCACCAAACCGACCAACTCCGAACCCGTGACCCGCATGCCGCGCTCTTGAGCCGAGCGCACGGTTTCGTCGAACAAAACGTGCAACGGGGTCTGTTGGGGATCGGTGAGGTTGTAGCTCACCTGGGCGCAGCCAAACTCTTCGATAAACCACCCGATTCCCTTGACTGCCTTGAGCTTGCCCGGTTCAAAGACCGGCTCGCCCTGGGCGTCCAGAAGGGGCTTTCCGGTGAGTGGGTCGCCCTCGCGGAGCATCCGTCCCTTTTCGCGAATGTCGAAGGCCACGGCATTGGCCCGGCGCGTCGACGTGGTGTTCAAGTTGACGTTAAAAGCAATCAAGAAGTCTCGGGCCCCAATCGCCGTTGCCCCCGTCTGCTTCCAACGCCCATCGGCGGTCGAACCAAAATCGGGCTGACCGTCGGGTTTGGCGAATTTGGCCGCCAGGCCCTCGTATTCCCCGCTTCGGCAATCGGCCAGATTGCGGCGAGAAGGGTGCTTTGCCGCCGATTCATAATAATAACCCGGAATTTCGAGCTCTCTGCCTACGCGTTCTCCGAGTTTGTGCGCCCAAACCGCGCACTCTTCGAGTGTAATGCCAGAAACCGGCACCAGCGGGCACACATCGGTGGCTCCCATCCGCGGGTGCTCGCCTTGGTGGGTGCTCATATCGATGAGTTCAGCGGCCTTCTGGATGAGCCGGAAAGCGGCTTCGATCACAGGCTCGGGCGCTCCGGCAAATGTTATAACGGTGCGGTTCGTGGCTTTGCCGGGGTCGACGTCGAGCAAGCGGACGCCTTCGACGGTTTCGACCACGGCTGCAATGGCCTGAATCACTTCAGGACGGCGTCCTTCGCTGATGTTGGGAACGCATTCGATCAAAGCAGCGGTGTGAGCATCGGAATTCATAAAAAGTAGATTGGGGTGATCATGACAAGCTGGCCCGACCGAGTTCGACGCGCTCGATCCAAGGCTCGGTGTAGGCATAGCAGAGAAAGTCGGGAGACGAAACGGGCTTGCTGAGCACGAAAGCCGCGCGCTTGCCCGGGCTAAAGCTTCCGAGTTCGTCTTGAAGTTCGAGGGCATAGGCCGCATTTAATGTAGCGGCGGCAAAGGTTTCGATCGGCTTCATCTTTAACAAAACACACCCCAGCGAAAGCACAAAGGGCATACTGCCCGAGGGCGAACTGCCGGGGTTGAAATCGCTGGCCAAGGCCAGACCCAGACCCGAGTCGATCATTTTGCGCGCAGGCGGGGGGTGCAATCCCAGAAAAAATGCAGTTCCGGGCAAGAGCGTCGGCATGGTCTCGGTGCCCATGAGCGCGTTGATTTCTGCTTCACCCATACATTCCAAATGATCTACTGACAAGGCATTGTGCCGCACTCCTATTTGAACGCCCCCTGAAAAGTCGAGTTCGTTGGCGTGAATTTTAGGCCTCAAGCCGTACTTCCAACCCGCTTCGAGCAATCGGTCGGTCTCGGGAACCGTAAAAAAGCCCCGGTCGCAGAACACGTCCATGTAATCGGCCAAACCCTCGGCCGCGATTTTGGGCAAAATCTGATCGATGAGCAGGTCCACATAGCCCGCTCTGTCGTTTTTATAGGCTAAAGGAACGGCGTGGGCCCCGAGAAAACTCGCTTTGACGGGGATAGGCGCATGCTCTTTGATCTGTCGAATCACCCTGAGCATTTTGAGCTCAGAAGCTTCGGATAGCCCATAGCCGCTCTTGATCTCCAAGGCAGCGGTGCCCCTGGCCATCATGGCTTCGACCCGCGCATACGCCTCGTCAAAAAGCCGAATCGGATCGGCATCGGCCAAGGCCAGGGCGGAATTCAAAATCCCTCCCCCTTTTTGAGCAATTTCCTCATAACTCAAGCCCCCAATTCGATCGACGAATTCAGACTCCCGCCATTGCGCAAAGACAATATGGGTGTGCGGATCGGCAAAAGCGGGCATCAGCACCCGACCAAAACAATCGACTTCAGAATCGGCATGCGCTGCCGGCAAGGCGTCCATGGAACCAAAGTCGAGGACGCGGCCGTTTTCGGTTTCGAGCCAGGCGTTTTCAATGACGGAGAACCCAGCCATTTCAGTGCCTTGAAGGCGTCTTTTCGGCTCGCGATAGGCGCCGATCAACCAGGAAATTCGAAGATAACGGGTTCGCATGGGGCGAAGATAGGATGCCCGAATTTCAAACCGTCCACGCGTATTTTCGCCTTATGATCCTCGGAATCGTCCCCGCCCGTTTTGCTTCGAGCCGCTTTCCCGGCAAGCCCCTGGCCGACATCCAGGGCAAACCCATGATTCAGTGGGTGTACGAACGCGCTTCAATCGCTTTGGATGCAGTCTACGTGGCCACGGACAACACGCGCATTGCCGAGGCGGTGCATGGGTTTGGCGGCCGGGTAGTGATGACCTCCACCGACCATGCCAACGGCACCACCCGCTGCCTGGAGGCCATGCGGCTCATTCTCGGACAAGGCGAACGATGCAGCGCAGTCATCAATGTGCAGGGAGACGAGCCCTTGCTCGAGCCCGAAGCGCTCAAGGCCTTGGCTACAGCCTTTGCCGACCCCTCGGTCGGGTTTGCGACCCTGATCAGCCCCGTGCGCTCAATCGATCAACTCGACCGCCCCGGCGAAGCCTATGTGGTGCTCGACAAAGACCACAACGCGCTCTATTTCAGCAGGAATACGATTCCCCACCTCCGCGACATCGCCCCGGAAGATCGCCTCCGTCACCACCCATTTTGGGTGCATCTGGGCATGTATGCCTACCGCCCCGAAGTGCTCGAAGCCTTTGCCCTTTTGCCTGAATCTTCACTTGAAAAAGCCGAAAAACTCGAGCAAAATCGATGGCTCGAAAACGGAGGTCAAATTCGATGTGTTGCCTTCGAATCGAACAGCATTCCGGTCGATACGCCCGAAGACCTCGAGCGGGTATTGGCGCGCCTATCGGGGCATTGACGGTTGATTAAAAACGCAGTAGGGGCACGTCATGGCGTGCCCCTACTGCGTTTTTGGGTGGATGACCGGTTTCGAACCGGCGACCTCTAGTGCCACAAACTAGCGCTCTAACCAGCTGAGCTACAACCACCGTAACAAGAAAATCTCTTTCTGTATCTTCCACAAACGCCCTGTAGAGCGTATTGCGTTCAGCACATTTAGAGGGGTGCAAATATAATAAACCCCGACGTCATTCAAGAAAACCCCCTTCCCCACCCCAAACCCTCCCGCTTCTACCTTTGAAACTCCATGGAGCTCCTCTTCTTCACCCCCTGGCATCCCCATCCCGCCAATCCGACCCTCGGAAACTTCATTCTAAGGCAAGTAGAATTGCTCCGAAAACGGCACATGGTTCGATTGCTCGCGTATAGCACAGACGATCAATATGCCCGTGTAGAAATCGCCCTCCGGCAGGAAGACTGCTTGCATCTTCTCTACAATCCCGCAAAACTCGATCAGCGCCTCAAGGTGCGAAAACTGAGCAATGCATGGATCTCAGAATCAAGACCTCCCGAATTGCTCCTCGGGTGCATTCCCCATCAAAGCGGGGCGCTGCTAAACTCTTTAAAGCGTCGGTTTAAGGTTCCGTTGGTGATGATCGAGCACTGGTCCGGGCACCTCCCTGAGCGAAACACTCGCTTGAGCCTCAGTCAGAAATACCGTTTACACCAAGCGGCGAAAAGCGTCGATTTGCTCCTGCCCGTCACGCGTCAACTCGGAGAAAAACTCGGGCCAAAGCTGGGCTGCGGCTGGATGGTCTGGCGCAACCTCGCAGACCCCGATTTGTTTTATCGCCAAACCGAAAAGCGCTTCGACTACATTCATTTATCGACCCTCGACCCCAATAAAATGCCCGAAGCCATTGTTCGGGCATTCTCCAAACTGCTCGAAATACGACCCGGGCTCAAACTCTCGATCGGAGGCGATGGGCCGCTTGAATCTTTGAAAACTCAAATAGAAGCGCTGGGCATACAAAATTCTGTAGATCTCCACGGCAACCTGCTGTACGAGCAGGCGGCAGAACGCATCCGATCGAGCAAGTGCTTGGTGCAATTCAGTGGTTACGAGAATCTTCCCTGTGTAGTTACCGAAGCCTTGGCCGCGGGAATATGGGTGATTAGCAGCAAAGTCGGCGGCATAGCCGAAGTGCTTCGCGAAGGCGAAAATGGCCTTTTGGTGGAAGCGGGCAACGAAAGCGAATTATTCGAAGCGATGCGACAAAGCCTCGATCGGGACCTCGATTTTCAAAAACCGTATCGCGAATCAGAACCCGAGTTTCTGCTCGAACAATTCGATCGAGCGGCTCGAACCCTTGTAGAGCGAAACACCAAATCGCGGACATGAGCGGATTCCAAAGAGCAGATGCCGTGCTCGTCGCCGGATTGGGGGGCAGCGGAACCCGCGTTTTTTCTGAATTGCTCGAGTCGATGGGGCTCGTGGGCCCGGCTTTGATCAACCGATCCAAAGACGATTTGATTTTGAGCCAAATGATGTCGGATTCCGAAATAAGAACCGCGCCGAATTCAGGAAAACTCGGTCGATTTCTTTCAGAATTCGAGGCCTATATCTCCGGCGAACAAACCGACGCGCAGCTCGACAAATGGCTGTTGAACTTACAGCGAAAACAACACCCTCTTTTGCCCAAGAAACGAGCTGAAATGCTGGCAAGTTTCAGGGAATGGGATGAAGACCGTTCGGGAATTCGATTTTACAAGGAGCCCAATCTTCACATTTTCTATCCCGAGCTGCTGCTGCACTTTTCAGAGCTCAAAGCCATCTACGTCCTCAGAGACGGTCGATATATGGCTCGGTCAAAAAACACCAATCAGCTCGAGCGCTGGGGCTCTTACTTTGGAATTTCGACGAAGGAACCTCTCGAGGATGGCTTGTTTCGAATTTGGGAGATTGCCGGAAAGAGAATGATCGGTTGGTCTCAAAAAATCGGAACCGATCGACTCTTGCTTCTGAGACTCGAAGATCTGCTCGAAAAACCCGAGACGGTGGCGAAAAATTTATTTGACTGGCTTGACTTAAACTCTTCGACTCGAGACCGGCACCCCTTTAGACCCACCGATTCTGCGCCGAGATCCCTTCCCCACCCCGGCAAGCCCGAATGGCAATCCGCGCTCGAACTCTTCGGATATTTAACACCTCGTTAAACCTTTGACCGATTCTTGCATCAAAGTGCGAAATCTCTTTTTCAAATGAAGACCCTCTCGCGTGTGATGCCCGCCCTCGCAGTTATTTGCTCGGCAGTGGCGTGCAATCCCGATTCCAAACCCTCCGAGAACCCCGACCCCATTTCGAGTCGCTTTGTGTTTTCGATGAGCGACCTGCCGGACTACTTTGAGGGCGAACCCGCACACTACGCACTCGACCCGTCCAATCCGAACACCCCTCAAGACAATTTGCCCACCGCAGAGGGCATAGCACTGGGGCGCGTCTTGTTTTACGACCGCGCTTTGAGCATCAACAACCGCATCTCTTGTGCGAGCTGCCACAAACAGGCGTTCGGATTCGGCGATACTGCGCTTCTGAGCAAGGGCTTCAACGAAGGCCTTACCGAAGCACATTCGATGCGACTGGCCAATTCGGTTTATTTCGGATCGGGTCAAATGTTTTGGGACCGCCGTGCGAACTCCCTCGAAGCACAAACCACTCAGCCCATTCAAGATCGGGTAGAAATGGGATTCGATGCCAACCACGGCGGATTGGATTCGCTGATTGCGCGGCTTTCGGCCACAGAGTATTATCCCATTCTGTTTGAAGCCGCTTTCGGTGACGAGGCCATCGATGAAGATCGCATACAAAAGGCTTTGGCGCAATTTGTTCGAGCAATCCGCAGCTACGACAGCAAATTCGATCAAGGCTTTGCCTCAGTGTACAACTCTGCCTTGGGAGATGGCGGGTTGATGATTCCCTTCTCAAACTATTCGACTTCTGAAAACAACGGAAAGCGTCTTTTCTTGCTTCCGCCCAATCAAGGGGGGGCGGGCTGTCAGGGCTGCCACGTAGCCCCTTCTTTTGCCTACAATCCCGCGGCCCACAGCAATGGGCTCGACCCGGGCGAGACGGTCTTTTTCAAGAGCCCTTCTCTAAAAAATGTTGCTCTGGACGGGCATTTTATGCACGACGGTCGGTTCTCTACCCTTGAAGAAGTGGTGGAACATTACAACAGCGGTGTGCAATACGGGATTGCACTCGATCAGCGGCTTTTGGCGGGAAACACCTTGACCCCGCTTCAATTGAATTTGAGCGAGGCGGAGAAAGCCGATTTGGTTGCCTTTCTCAAAACCCTGGACGACGGCACTTTAGAAAACGACTCGCGCTATTCCGACCCCTTCTTGCCGTTCTGAGCTCGTTTTATCAGAAATATGGTGAAAACCCATGTGATATTCTGAATTTGATTATTTTTGCCGTCCTTAAACTCTGAACCGATTCACATCGGTGTTCGTCGAGGCATAGGAACGCGAATCGACCGCTGGCGAAGCGATCGTGAATGTCGGTCGCGAAAATTTTATTTGAAGTGCTATGAACCTCATTCAGTACGTAGAAGAACAATTCACCGTCAACCCGAACGCGCAAGCGTTTCCCGATTTTAAGGGAGGGGATACACTGACCGTGTATTATCAAATTCGCGAAGGCGAAAAAGTGCGGACCCAGTTTTTCAAAGGGGTCGTTTTGCAACGCCGCGGAAAAGGTGCCACAGAGACCTTCACCATTCGCAAAATGTCGGGAAACATCGGCGTGGAGCGCATTTTTATGGTGAACAGCCCTTCGATCGAGAAAATTGAAATGAACAAAAAAGGTGCTGTGCGCAGGGCACGCATCTTCTATCAGCGAGACCTTACCGGTAAAGCTGCCCGTATTAAGGAAAAGAGAATGTAAGCGCAACGCTCACGTAATATCTAAACCGCTCCTTGCAGCGGTTTTTTTATGCCTTTTCAGGCCAATTCATGGAGCGAGCGATTCGGGGGATTCGGATATTGAGGCGCAGAGAAAATCGCTTTCAATCGATTAAGCTGTTGTCGATTAACGATAAGGTGTATGCGGTAACCTTGCGGAAAAGCATTTTGGGCTTTACTCTGGTGCGGCGCAGATATGAATTCAAGAATCCCGACGAAGCCCAAATTTTTTACGACCGGGCGGTCGATCGGCATTTTGGCAAACCTAAATCGAAGCAATCGCCTCTGTGGTAGTTCTCAGCGAAGCACAAAGACGGTTCGTCGGTTGAGCGCCCGGCCTTGCTCGGTCTCGTTGCTCGCCACGGGCACGGATTCGCCATAGCCCCGATAGCTCAGGCGCCCGGCGGGGATGCCCAATTGAACGAGTCGATCGTAGACAGCCTTGGCTCTTCGGGTTGATAGCTCCAGATTATCGGCCTCTGCCCCGATTTGATCGGTATGACCTTGAATTTCGACTTTCAGTTTTGAACGCGCCTTTAAATACTCGGCAAAAGCCTCGATGAGAGCCGAAGACGATGGGTCGATTTCGGCCGAATTGGTAGGGAAGCGCAAATCGTTGAGCCTGAACTCGGGGCCCTCTTTTTGGGTGCGAAGCTCCAAGCCACCTTGCTGCACCCCCGAAACACTCGATTCGTCGATCAGCCGCGCGCTAAAAACGGCCTCTGCTTGCTTCACTTGAACTAGGACGGTTTCTCCCTTCTTCAAGCGCACGGCCGCCGCGTAGTCGCCTGTTTCTGAATCGACTTCGACCTCTGTTTTTTCGCCCGTCTTTACATTTTTGAGTTCGATCGAGGCCGCCCCGCCACCGATATTCTCACCCTCGCCCAAACGCCCTTTCAAAAGAGCTACTTTTTCGGGGCGTGCGCCGGGGTGCAACTCGAATTGATAGAGTTCGTAATCGCCCTTGGCTCCGGGTTTTTTGCTCGAAAAATAGGCCGTCTGACCATCGAGGCTCACAAACAAACCGACATTGTCTCTTTCGGTGTTGATCGGGTAGCCCAAATTGCTCGGCTTGCTCCATACTGAACCATCGAACTTGCTGAAGTACAAGTCGTAAGCACCCATTCCCGGGTGCCCATCGGAACTGAAATACAGCGTCTGGCTGTCGGAGTGCAAAAAAGGGGTCTTGTCTCCCCCTGAGGTATTGATGGGGCTGCCGAGGTTTTCAGGAGCCGACCATGAGCCATCGGGCGTGCGCTTGCAGAGGTACAAATCCAAGCCGCCCATTCCGCCAGCTCGATTGCTCGCAAACACCAGTTGATCTCCATTGGCCGAAACCGAGGGCTGAGATTCCCAGCTCCCCGTCAAATTGATGGGCTCGGGGAGGCGCTCGGCGGGGCTCCAACCCGCCGTGGTCCTGAGGCTGGTGTACAAGTCGCACTCCAAATAGCCCGTATCGTTTGGTTGGCAAATGGTGAAAAACAACCTTCGATTGTCGGCGGTGATGCTCGGACCACCTTCGTTGTACTTTTCGTTGAAAGGGGGCGGCAAGGCTTCGCCCACCTCAAAGGCGACCCCCGTTTTGCGCGCCATCGAAAACTCTTCAACCATTCGGGTTCCGCCCGCCGGGCCTGCATATTTGTCTCGCTTGAGCGATTTTCGGGTAAAGAAAAAGAGCTCCATATCGGGAGACAAGCAGCCCAGGTATTCATCGGCAGGGGTCGAAATTCCGGGCACGGGTTTGGCGTCGAAAGGCACCGGCGAAGCTAAAAGCTTGGATCGGGCATCGAGTTCTTCAAGGGCTTTTTGAGCCTCGGGCAAGAGAGCGGGGTCTCGGTCGGGGTGTTCGGTGTATTTCTTGAGATAGTCTCGTCCCTTGGCGCTTTTGCCCGTTTCGGACAGCAACAAACCCAAAAAGAAATAGACCTCGGCTTTATAGTCGGGGCAAAGGGCGATCAATTGTTCCCATTGCGCCTCGGCGGGAAGGAATTCTCGTTTCCGAAAATGCCATTCGCCCAAGAGATAGCGGGCATCGGCGCAGCGAGGGTCGAAGTCTACGGCCTTGTCGAGATAGCGCTTGGCCTCGCCTAAATTGCCCATTTTCCAGGCTTTGAGCGCTTTGGGAATTTGGTCGGCCGCAAGAGCATTGGCTTCAACATCGCAGGCTCCGAGCTCGGGAACTTCGATTTGAGCGCGCAAGAGCGTTGCCGACAGAAAAGTCGCAATCCACACCAGAAAGACAGGAAAACGAGAGAGAGTCATCGGCCGCTTGGCTTGAGTTCGTCTACAGACATAATCTTGGCCACAGACATATCGCCCGTAACATTCACCACGGTGCGGCACATATCGAGAATGCGGTCAACGGGCAAGATGATGGCGATCCAAGCAGGATTCAGACCGACCGATTCGAGCACGATGAGCAGCATAATCAAGCCCGCGCCGGGCACCGCTGCTGTGCCGATCGAGGCGAGCAAAGCAGTCAATACAATGGTGAGCTGATGCGCCAAGTTGAGTTCGACCAGGTGAAACTGAGCCAGAAAAACCACGGCCACCGCTTGGTACAAACTCGTGCCGTCCATATTGACCGTCGCGCCGATGGGTAAGACGAAACTGCTAATCTTTTCGGGGACCTTGAGCTCTTGGTGCACTACGTCCATGGTGACGGGCAAGGTGGCCGCGCTGCTCGATGTACTGAAGGCCAGAAACTGGGCGGGGCTCACTTTCTTGAAAAAGTCGACGTAGTGGAAGTTGCGGTCGAAAATCCGCATCAAGAGGGGGTACACCCCGAAGAGCATCACCCCGAGTCCCAAAATCACCACGAGGGCATAGCCGCCCAAAACGCGAAACATATCGATCATCGAATTCGGGTTGTTGCCCGCGAGCTCGGCCATGTTCCCCGCCATCAATGCAAAGACAAACCAAGGGGCGCCCATCATCACCACGTCGACCATTCGAACAAAAACAGCATCGCCCGAATCGAAAAAGCGCACCATGGGTTCGGCTTGAGCGCTGGGAATGCCCAACAAAGCCACGCCGAAAAACAGCGCAAAAAAGATGACTTGCAGCATTAAGCTGTCGTTGAAGCTCAAAAAGATGTTGCTCGGCACGATGTCGACCAAAAAAGCGAGCGGCCCGCGGTCTTTGATTTGGCGCGCCTCGTTGATCTTGCCCCCGATGCTCGGCGAAGGCTCTGAGACAGAGATATTTGTCGAAGAACCCAATTCCAGAGTATCGACGCCTGAAGCCAAGCGCAGCCCATCGGCAGACTCCACTCCGGGGTTTTGGTCGAGCCAGCGCTCGTAGCTCGCCCGATTCGACATGCGCTGATTGGCATCGAGCCGAACACCGGGCTTGAGCACGTTCACCAAGCCGAGGCCAATCGAAATCGCGAGCACGGTGGTGGTCAGATACAAGGCCAATGTCTTGATTCCCAACCGCCCGAGCGCTTGGACATCTTTCATCCCCACAATGCCTTTAATCACCGAAAACAGCACCAGAGGCACCGCGATGAGCTTGAGCAAATTGATGAAAATGGTTCCGAAAGGGGCGATCCAGAGTTTGGTGAAGTCGTTGAAACCAAAAACTGCGCCCAAATAAGCCCAGCCAATTCCAAGCACCATCGCGATGATGATTTGCCAGTGCAGAGGGATCTTCTTCACGATTTGAGGGTTCGGTTCAACAAATAAAAATCAGCCACGACCAGCGAGGCCAGGGCTTCGACGATGGGCACGGCTCTGGGAACCACGCATGGATCGTGTCGGCCCGAAAGTTCGAGTTCGCGAGAAGCCCCATCGCGGTCTAAGGTCGTTTGTTTTTGAGCGATGCTGGCCGTGGGCTTAAAACCCACCCGAAAGTTGACCGTTCTGCCGTCGGTAATTCCCCCCAAGACGCCTCCCGCGCGATTGCTTTCCCACCCGCCCCCATGCCTTTGCGCGGGGTCGTTGTGGGCACTTCCGCGCATTTCGGCCGCGGCAAATCCACTGCCGTATTCAAAGCCCTTCACCGCATTGAGGCTGAGCATGGCCTGAGCCAATCGCGCTTGAAACTTGTCGAAAACGGGCTCTCCCAATCCCGCCGGCAAGCCGTTTAAAACACAACAGATCGCGCCCCCGACCGAATCGGAGGCCCTTCGAACTTCGTCGATCAACGCTTCCATCTTTCGGGCGGTTTCGGGCTCGGGACAGCGCACCGCAGAGGATTCTATTTCGCGTTCATCATAATCAAACCGAGGGGAATTCAAGCGAACAGTCCCCACCTGATCGACCCAAGCCCGCGGTTCAAAACCGGGCACCAATTGCTTAGCCACCGCCCCCGCGAATACCCAGTTGGCCGTTTCGCGGGCCGACGAACGCCCCCCTCCGCGCGGGTCGCGAAAGCCGTATTTGAGGTCGTAGGTAGAATCGGCATGAGAAGGCCTGTAAACCGTCTCGAGCTCGGAGTAGTCGGCCGAACGGCGGTCTGAATTTCGAAACAAAAAACCGATGGGCGCCCCCGTGGTCTTGCCCTGATAGACCCCCGACAAGAGCTCGAAGGCATCGCGTTCGTCTCGCGAAGTGGTGAAGCTCGACTGACCTGGGCGGCGGCGAGACAACTGCATTTTTACGTACTCGAAATCGAGGGCGATTCCGGGAGGCACCCCTTCCAAAATCCCCCCAATCGCTTCTCCGTGAGACTCGCCGAACGTGCTCAATCTCAAGATTCGCCCCAGAATGCTAGACATCTGCCAAAGATAAAGCGGGTTGAGACCCTGCTCAGGGCCGGTCGTATTCGTTGAGAATTTCGTCTACACTGCGCTGCCTTTGATAGCGCTCGTAGCATTCGAGCAGGCTGCGGAGCAGTTCGTAGTCGGTGGCCGATCGAATTCGACCTCCGCTGCAATAAAATGCAAAAGCTTCGACCTCTGCGGGATTCATCCCGGTGAGTTCTTGAAGGGCTTTTCGATTGCTGCCTTGGAGTTTGTTTCTCCAGCCTTCGCGCTCCATCAGCAATCGCAACTCCGCCATTTGACGCGGCGTCTTGCCAAAGCGTTCGTATAGAAAATCGACCGGATTGGCCAGAGAAGCCGGGGTGTGAATGGGGTATTCGATTTGTTCGGTTGACGGAATCAGAGGCTGTTCCAAAACCAGATCGCGCGGGTCGTTGGTGGACAATTTATACGCGTACACCCCTGCCTCGTCGAGCAGGTAATTCTGTTCGCGAAGTTCGAAAACCAAAGCGCGGTCGCGGTCTGAGAGGGCTATCGGCCTGCGGTAAAATCGGTAGCTGAGGTGAGAAACAATCAAGGTGTCGCCCGGACGTGCCTTGATTTCGAAGCGGCCGTCGGCCTCGCTGAGCACCCCTTTTTCGGTTTGACGGTTAATGACGTATGCCCCCGGAACCGACAGACCTGTGTTCGCTTCGACCAAGCGACCGCGAACGCGAAATTCCTCGGGCAGTTGAGCATATGCCGGCTCCAAAAGGGAAAGAGAACCACAGCATGCGGCGCACGCGATCGAACGAATGGAAAGCCCGAGAAAAGCTCGGTATTGTCGATATTCGCAACCCATTAATTTTTTCTTATGTCGGACGATAAGAAGGTGATTTTCAGCATGAGCGGTGTGAGTAAAATCCTCCCTCACAACAATAAGGCCATCCTCAAAGACATTTATCTCAGCTTTTTCTACGGTGCCAAGATCGGCATCTTGGGTTTGAACGGCTCGGGTAAATCGACTTTACTCAAAATCATTGCGGGAATCGAAAAGTCTTTTCAAGGCGATTTGGTCTGGAGCCCGGGCTACAAAGTGGGCTACCTCGAACAGGAGCCTCAGCTCGACGACCACAAGACAGTGATGGAAGTGGTGCGCGAAGGCGCCAAAGAAATTACGGATTTGCTCGACGAGTACAACGCACTCAACGATCAGTTTGGTCTGCCCGAGGTCTACGAAGATCCCGAAAAGATGGAGAAGCTGATGAACCGGCAGGCGGCTCTTCAAGACAAAATCGACGCGGCCAACGCCTGGGAACTCGACACCGTGCTCGAGCGCGCCATGGGGGCCTTGAATTGCCCCGAAAGCGACACCCCGGTCAAAAACCTTTCGGGGGGAGAGCGCAGACGCGTGGCCTTGGTTCGCCTTTTGATTCAAAATCCGGACGTGCTGCTGCTCGACGAACCGACCAACCACTTGGATGCCGAATCGGTGCAGTGGTTGGAGAATTATTTGCAGAACTATCAAGGCACGGTGATCGCCGTAACCCACGACCGCTATTTTCTCGACAACGTGGCGGGCTGGATTCTCGAACTCGACCGGGGCGAGGGCATTCCGTGGAAGGGCAACTACACCAGCTGGCTCGAACAGAAGACCAAGCGGATGGAGCAAGAGGAAAAACAGGCCAGCAAGCGTCGCAAAACCCTTGAACGAGAGCTCGATTGGGTGCGAATGAACCCCAAAGGACGGCAGGCCAAGTCGAAGGCGCGTTTGGCGAACTACGACAAAATGCTCAGCCAAGAGCAAAAAGAACGCGAAGATCGCCTCGAGATTTTTATCCCGCCCGGACCGCGTTTGGGCAACGAGGTAATTGAAGCTCAGGGGGTTGCCAAATCGTTTGGAGATCGTTTGTTGTACGAATCGCTGCAGTTCAGCTTGCCCCCGGCGGGCATTGTGGGAATCATCGGACCGAACGGCGCGGGTAAGACCACCATTTTCCGCATGATTATGGGGACGGAAAAACCCGATTCGGGCAATTTCAAAATGGGCGAAACGGTCAAGATTGCCTACGTGGATCAAAGCCACGAGAAGATGAACGCCGACAAATCGATCTTCGAGATCATCGCCGATGGTCAAGAGACGTTTGAACTGGGCGGAAAATCGCAAAACGCACGGGCTTATCTGAGCCGTTTCAACTTTAGCGGAGATTCTCAAGGCAAAAAAGTGGGGGTTCTTTCGGGTGGGGAGCGCAACCGTCTCCACTTGGCCATGGCCTTGAAGGAAGGCGGCAATGTCTTGCTCTTGGACGAACCGACCAACGACTTGGACGTCAATACGCTGAGAGCACTTGAAGAGGCTCTGGACGAATTTGCGGGCTGCGCGGTCATCATCTCGCACGACCGCTGGTTCCTCGACCGAGTGTGCACCCACATCCTGGCCTTTGAAGGCGATGCGCAGGTGTACTTCTTCGAGGGTTCGTTTAGCGACTACGAGGAAAACAAAAAGAAGCGCTTGGGCGACAGTGGCGAGCCCCGCCGCTTCAAATACCGCAAGCTGCTCAAGTAAACAGGCAGCGCCCTGTCTCCCAATCGACCATTCGAGAATTATCTTCGGAACGAAAAAAAACCGCTAATGACGTCCCTCCCCTCCTGCAACCAAGCCATACTCGACGCGCTTTCGACCAAATCTTCGACCAAGCAGTTGGTGGCGCGGCAGACGCATACGGCCTTTGGTGAGCTGAAGGAAACCTTGAAGACGGTGGCCGAAGAGCTCAATGCCAACATCTGCACCATCGATCGGAGCGTGGTGGTCGACTATACCGAACGGAGTGAGCGCGAAGCCATGATTCGTTTTTCGGGCGATGTGCTGATTTTTCACCAGCTCACCAATGCCTATACGGTCGACGACCGGCACGAGATAAAGAAACTGAGCTACGTAAAGGAAGACCCGCTGCGCGCCTATTTTGGGGTGATCAACTTCTATAATTTTCTTAACGACTCGCTGGTATACAATCGTTTGGGCGATGTAGGCCACCTGCTCGGTCGGATATGGATCAACAAAGACCGGCACTTTTTTGTGGAGGGCAAACGGCAGTTTAGCTTTTTGTACAACGACCTGAGCCGAGATGTGCTCGATACGGACAAACTGCGCGGCATTGTCGAAAGCGCCATGAGCTACGCCATCGATTACGACCTTACGGCCCCTGCTTTTGCCGATGTGCGCGAGCTTACGCTGTATCAAATGGAGAACATCAGCCAGGAGCTTCGGGTGCGGAAGAAGGCCCAAATGGGGTATCACATTCACGCGAGCAATCAAGCAAAGGAGCCGCTTGCCTGAATCGGAGAAATCGAGAAGAAACCCAGCGCCTTGGCACTTGGATGAATGTTTTTTTAGTGTACATTTGCATCCCGTTTGTGAAAAAACGAAAGGCCGCAATGCCTGAAGCACTTTGCAAAGGGGATTCGTTCATCGACACCCGACTTTCCTTGAAACTCACTCGCGGCCTCGGTCGCGATCAATGTTCTCGGCCCGTTCGTCTATCGGTTAGGACTCAAGATTTTCATTCTTGCAAGAGGGGTTCGACTCCCCTACGGGCTACTTAAATTTAAACCTCAAAGCAACCTCGGTTGCAGAAAGACGACAGAATCGAACGTACAAGCGAACATGGCAAATCACAAATCAGCGCTCAAGCGCATCCGAGCCAACGAAGAAAAGCGCCTGCGCAACCGTTATCAGCACAAGACGATGCGGAATGCGTTGCGCGACGTGCGCAAGAGCACCGACGCCACGGCCGTTAAGGAGCAGATGCCTCAGGTGTTCTCGATGATCGACAAATTGGTCAAGAGCAACATCATTCATCGCAACAAAGCCGCAAACTTGAAGTCGAGCATTTCCAAGCATCTCAACGCGCTGGCCACCGCCTAAGCCGCAAACCGAATTTTATTCAACCGCCCCGGTCCACGATCGGAGGCGGTTTTTTTGTATTAACCAATGATTATTAAACCGTTAACTTTCGTCTTGCGATATAATTAAGTCCAAATTTTTCTGAAATTCCCAAAAAATATAAAAATGAATAACGCTTTCCGCTTTCCGCTTTCCGCTTTCCGCTTCCCGATCTACGGTCTTAGGTAAAAAAGAAGAATCCCTTCGCCCAAGTGCCAGTTTAAAATGGCGGTTAGTCATATTTTTTCTATCAATTTTTAATATAACGAATGCCCAAAATCATCTCGATTTTCAACCTGAATCTTTTCTAGAAATACACTTAGAAGAATCTAAAACAATTCTTGGACAATCTTGGACTTTTGAGGCATTGTTTGCCAACTGGAATCCACTAAGCTCAAATGCATTAATTGCATCGGCCATATCAACCTTTAACGACACCATTCAAATTGGTGTTGATGAAAACAACATGCTCTATTGTTCCTTGAATAGCGTGACATTTCGAGGTGATGAATTTGAAATTCGAGAGGCCCAGTGCCTTCACTTGGCTGTGCGGTATGAGAATGAGAACCTCGAGCTCTACGTTGATGGTGAAATAATTCAACGATTTGAAACAGGTGCATTCGGCAATCCTTTCAAGACGTACAAGTGGAATATTGGTTTTAGCGATCCGCTTCTTCAAAATGGCTTTCAATCCGGTTTAGAAGAAATTAGACTTTGGAATGCTGCCATCGACCCGTATTATATTTCGACGCATCGTTCTGCTCCATTAACTCAGTCGCCGCTGGACCCTATAAACTTTTACATTCCACTCATTGAAGGCCAAGGCACTTCGGTCTCAGACCCATTTACGTACAGTACCACTGGACTATTTCCCTCAGCACTTGGACATAATTCCGTACACGACCCGGTATGGGCTAGCGAGGGATGTGTGGAGGACTTTCGCAACTCCTTTTCCCCCGCTCGATTGGGTCAGGGAATTCTTACGTGCGTACCAACGACGAATAACCTAATTTGTAATGGTAATTTCGAACAATACGACTTGACCTTGGCCACTTTGCTGAACGTGCCTACTGCGTTGCGCAACGAACCCTTTACACCAGACGCACAGGGTTATACGGATATCCCAAATTGGACAGGTTCCCCTACAGCCAATACCCCTTGGCACCCAGATACATTGAGCGCGTCTTGCAATATTTATCCTTTTATCAATTACAGCATGTCGGGTACGTTTAGCTATTTCAGCAGCTTAGTTGGCTGGAACTGGCCCGTACAAAACGATGGTGCCGTGGTGATCTGGCACGCTTATGATACGGTGAATGCGGTTTTTCACAACCCGGACAACTACCTTGAAACTACTTTAAGTCAAACCTTGCTTACCAATCGACTTTATCGACTCGAATTCTTTTCGCAAAACCCGATTTACAGTTTCGCCGGCCCTCATAACCCCGCCGGATTGTGCATCCAACTTATCGATACGTTGGGCAACGTCAGCTTGCTCGATACTGTGGACATCTTTGGAGCTGCGGCCACTCCCTACAACGGCTGGGCAAAACACAGCATAGACTTTACTCCGGGGATTACGGGCGTAACAAAATTGAGAATTGTTCCGACAAAACCGACTCAAGGGCTCCTCACCAATTGGCCCATTGATTTGGTTCACAAGCCAATAACTTCAATCGCGGGTATTACATTGATGAATTTTCGCTTCAAGATGTAACCCCATTCGATAGTGTAGTCTATGACTGCTTTCCTCAAACTGTCGCCCAATTATCTGCCCCTGGCGCTCAAGGAAGTAATCACTATGCCGGAGAAAGAGAAGTTGCCATGGATTTGGATTATAATACTTATTTGGCTTTCCGATATGTTTTTGAAACACCCAACCTAACCTCTCCCAATCGCTACATCTTGGCCTACTCCGGTTCCAATGGAAGTTATGACACCACTCAAATGGAGGAAGGCATCTCCATCAGTAAGTATGATCCCTGCGGCAATTTAATATGGCACTATTTGGTTGAAGGGGAAGCTGCACTTGTCGAATTAGATATCGCTCCAAATGGAAAGGTTTTCATCTTTGGAAATGCTGATGGTGTGATATCTTATTCTGGCCAATCTTTTATACAACCAAATGGAGTCAAACCTTTCGTTCTCAGCATCAACCCAAATGGTTCGTTAAATCATTTTGTTTATCTTGTGCACCCTACAACTCCCAATGTTCACTATCTCACTGACGGTTTAATTCTTGATAATTCTAACTGTATTATAAGTGGTTATGGTATGGGCAACTCTTTTAATCTCGCGAACACCACGATACCTTCGAATAGTAGTTTTCTTGCCAAACTCAGCGGAATTCAGGGGTCTAATCCAACAACCACTTTTAATGGTGTCCAATTTTTCAACAACGCAGAAACTATCAATGAAATTGAGAAAACCGCTTCTTCAATAATTGTTGCCACAAAAGATACTAGCTTTCGCTATAGATTAATGAAATTCCGACTAAATAACATTGGAGCGGGCTCTGTATTGAATAGTCCTTACATAGAATCTATGCCATGTTACCAAACAGCTTGGTTCACGAACGGCCCCTATCCTCATATTGCAGATCTCGTTGTCATTGATACAACCGTTGTACTGGGATTAGTTACTCGTTGCAATCTTGACTACGGAACGGATTCTTACACGCGAGACTATGTATTTAATTCAACTACTTTAGATGCAGGTAGCGCCATACTCTTGACAACAGATACAACATCACTAATATGGCATAAACACTATGAGATTCCGCCTTACACAATCCAAACATATTTAGGTAAAACAGCTATAGGAACCGGCCCGGATCTCGATGAAATGATTGCCACAGACAATAACGAACTAATTTGCAGTATATTGGCAAATACTTATAACTTGGATTCAATAGGTTCAAGTACAGAATCTGTACACCTTCTTTTGAAATTATCACAAAACATCGAACCGATATGGGTTAATTCTAACGAGACTGCCACTGATCAAAACTCACCTGTGATAAGCAAAACCACTGCAATTTTCAAAGCGCCATACAACTCAAACCAATACGCTATAGCTGGAACATTTTCAGCAAACCAAAACATTTTCGACCAAGATACAATAACAACAAATAATAATCAATATTTACATACTTACGTTACAATAAACTATGATTTTGGACCATCGAATCAATTTAAAAATTATTCAGTTGACAATTTGCCAGATAAAAACTTAGATTCTTCACAATATAGTATCTTCACTAATCCAGGCGAAACATACCTAAAAATAGCACTTCGAAATAATAAATCGGGCATCTCGAAATGTTATATAATCTTCAATTCTCAAGGTGAACAGATTAGTGAAGGTAAGCTCTTTAGCAATCAGGATACATTAATTGATACCTCTGATTGGAGCACAGGTTTATATCTTATAAATATCATTGATGACTTCAATCACTATGACTCCTTCAAGTGGTTAAAAGTACAGTAATAAATATTGTTGCGCTTTTATCAGCTTGGTTAATAATTTTTATCAGCCATTCCTGTTATGGCCAAGGCGCTTTTAATGATGCGCATACGGAGTCGACCTATTTTCATTTTCCCACGAATTTTCCTTTCGTAGGCAATAACGTCGAAAGCTTCAATCCTAGTTTAACGATTACTTCTTCTTATGACAATTGCGGAGTTCTGCTGATAAACGATTCCATTGTAGAGCATCTCTATATTTCCAAAGAAAGCATATTAGAAATTGAACTACCCTTAGCACGAAAAAGTGCATTCTATTATGACGAAATGAATTTAAACTATAGTTTAAGAACAGTTTATCCAGTCAGCGCCGTATTGCACTATGGAGCCACCAATCAATCTTCATTATCATTGAATGTAGATAATGTCGTTGCCAGTTCCACATTTTCGCTACAAAGGCCAGAGCCGAATCGATTAACTTACTTAATACCCGACGCTCCCCTTGCAGAAAGAGCAACTGACCAAGTCGAGCCTCAAGGATATTCAATTATTGATTTATCGGTTTCGGATACCGTGTATATAAAGCTCTCAAAAAGGGCGATTTTTGATACAGTAGTAAAAATTCAGGACACCATTCATCCAGAGTATATATACAAAAACAATTATATATCCATAACCGATACAACAAGCCCTTTTGCGCTGATACGTAAACCTTTACGATGGACACTATCTGGTACAACTATAAGAGCCCAAAACTTATCTTTTGGTTACACCTATATTCCCTATGCGACGGACTGGTACAGTTTAGCAAAACTTTTTCTCGAATCAAAACCAACTTGCATTCGGGACTATACATCTGCACTTTGGTTGGACTTCTTCAATTCTGTTTATATTCAAGATGAGGTTCAAATTCCATTTATAGAACTTGACGCGCTTCGGTCCAACTATTTTTATAAAAAAATGCCGATGCAGCGAGTTAATCTCCTGCGTTTTGTGAGTGTAAAAGATAGTACCCAAGTTCAATTTAACGGTATTACAATTGCTTTACTGGATTCATCAAAATTCAAGGATACCTGTCTAACTTTTGATGAAGGGTATATCACAGCAAATCACGCTTTTGCCCTCACTCAAGTAAGCACCATTTTTATGGCTATTGATAGCATAAATCCTGCTGAGGTTCCTTCAGGAGTATTAGCCGATACAGGCATGGACAGCACCCAAACCATGACCCGTACGCTTTTCAGAACCCATTCCTGGCGGCATGCCAATACTTTTGGAGTCGATTTGTATACTCGCAGTTCCGACACCGATCAAATAAAGCTCGATGGCGCCATTCTCAGCGGAAATTGGAAGCCTTTTAGCCATTACCCGCGATGGTCTCACGGACGATTTTATTTTCCACCCGGAACCCATCGCATAGAAGGAGGACAAGGATTTATGGCCTACCACTATGGCTACCACGACAACAGTTATCCCTATCCCGACACCGTTAAGTTTGAAGCCTACGGTCATCGACTTGCACCCTTAACCTACAGTTGGGCAGACAGCCTCGAATTCGTCATTCAAACGTCCGGCAACAGTTGGTCACCCTTTGCCGAATTCCAGGATACCCTGTGCACTGGAGACAGTCTTTTTGTTTGGGCACCCAAAGCACACCATACCACCTGGATCTGGACACTCAACGGTCAAGAATGGGCCCGGCAAAGAGCAGGTCAATTTAGAGCCCCACAATTGAGTTGGAAACCCATTCAGACGGGTAGTTACTGGATTAAAGCGACAGACAGCAGTGGTTGCACGGCTTCTGATTCACTCTTGGTACACGTATCTACGGCACCAGAAGCACTTTGGACATATCTATGGACCGCTGAATGCGGATTGCCTGTGCTCGAGCTCAATGCCCAAGGCGCAGGGCCCTTTCGATGGATCTTACCCGATGGTACACAACGCACAGGCCACAGCCTTCGGATTGAGCAGCCCGATTTTGTGTTTCCCGCCCCAATCATCCTGATCGCAGGAAACACGTGCACCGACAGCCTAAGGGCTTTTATTGAAGCACCTCCTGTTGAAGTCCAACCCAAAGTGATAGTGCCCAATGTGATTACCCCCAACGGGGACGGTCAAAACGACGCCTTTTTCTTTGAAGCCATGTCGCTTTTTGAACCTTGTTTTTCGCTTCAAATCTTCAACCGTTGGGGCGCGCTCGTATTCGAGAGTACGCAGATTTCGGACACATTCCAGGGAAAAGACCGACGCGGCCAAGTGCTCCCCGAAGGGGTGTATTTCTATGTGCTCGAATTGGGCAGCGAAACCTATCGCAGTAGTATCCAAGTATTGCGCTGAGGCGTTTTTCGACCGAAAAGTTTCACCGAAGAAAAAGGAAGCCGACACTCGAGCACTATTCGATATTAAATTTTATTGAGCCACCGCCTAAGCCGCAAACCGAATTTTATTCAACCGCCCCGGTCCCTGATCGGAGGCGGTTTTTTTGTGCATCGAATTCCCATTTTTGTCGAAGAAGTAGAAACCCGCGATTGAGAGTACTTTCCCGAGGGTTTGGAGGCCTAGCAGATAAAAAGAACCATCTCAGTCGCTCAGTTCCTGCCGAGTGACCCAGGCAGATTGCGCAACGGAACGAAGGGAAATCACAATGCATCCAGTGACCTCGCTCAGGCTGTTCGCAACGACGTAAAGAGAGGAGCAGATCCTTGTTTCGTATTAAGAGGAATTCGACCCAAGCTCCTCAATCTTCGAAGAAGTAATCAATTCTGACAATCATATCGTACCGATCATCCTCCCAGAATTCCAAATGACCTCTCATGGGTTCATTTTCCTGATTCAACGGCCACCAAGGCAAGTATTCGGGAGCTCCAAAACGAATAAAGGTTCGTGAATCCGAAAGCCGATTCGTGAGATGAACCGTACGCCGTTCGCCTTCTGGAATCGCCATCGCGGGAAAGTCGATACAGACGTAAAAAGCTTGGTGGTTTGTGACAATCGGGCGATCAGACAAATCCAATTCGAGGTACTTGCCCGAATTCGGCATTACTGCGATTGGAGTGTCGTGCAAAGGCCGGTGCGGAAACCCGAGCGAATCCGACAACAGCCACACAAAAGCGCTGTTCTCCACGGATACCTTCGCTTTAATCTTTAGTTTCCAAACCGCCCAAATCGAATCGCTTTCGGGGAAAACGCGATAGCTAAAGGACCGTGAAATATGACTGTGTGTATTACCCCACGCGAGGATTGGAATGGTTTGTTGTTTCCCAAACGGAACCCGACCCGTTCTTTTGCGCTCGGAAGAAACCTCTACCGTACCGAGGATCACCGCATTCGACCGGAGGTACAGCACGTGGCTTGCGCGGGCATCGCATACCCAAGATGCTTCGAAATAAGCCGTAGAACCCACCCGCACCCGATCGCCCGGCTTAGCAATGAGAGTCACGTGGCCCCGATCGTCGCACAAGACCCCGAGTCCGCTCGTTTCGTTCACCACCCAGGCAAACGGAATCGGACTCAGCGAATCGGCCGCATCGACCACTTGGAGGTCCACCGCCCCGACCGAAGAGCTCCCAAAAATGATCATCCATAGCCAAAGAATCGTAAAACCCTTCGAACTCAGCTTTGGCTTAGGGGCATAAAAACAAAAAGAATACTTCATAATAACATCTATTTCAACACTTTGCTTAAAGATAGCCCAAGTTGATAATCGGTAAAAAGAACGAAGACCAAAGAAAAGTAGTGCGCGATGGACGGCCGAGAGACCGTCTGTCTTATCGTGGTTCATCGCTGAAGGTTCGTGCTTTGAAATTCATCGTTAGAGAAACGGTGAATAACTGCCCGAGTGCGAGAGGCGAAAAGCAGGCTTGAACACTCGATCTTTATACCTCAAACAAAGGCGGAGAAAAAAGCAAGGGTGGAAGCAGAAAAGCCTGAAGATCAAGAAGCATCGGCACCTTCAGAATCAAGCGTAAAGCAACTCTGGATGCGCTTGCCCGGCTGGGTGCGCAATCGCTATTTTCTAAGCGCAGCGGCTTTTGGCATTTGGATGCTCTTTCTCGACTCCAACTCGGTATTGCTCCACCTCGACCTTTACAGAGAGCACAAGCGACTCGAGAGAGAAATCGAATTCTATCGAGCCGAAATTGAACGAGACAGCACCCGCCTGCACGAACTCGACAGCGATAACGCCGCGCTTGAAAAATTCGCCCGCGAGCGGTTCTGGCTGGCCAAACCCGGCGAACAGATCTATTTGGTCGAAAGCGAGCCGCGCGAATCGCAATGACCGCCTAGGCGCAAAAGAAGAACTTCGAGGCCGCACGGCTGCTTATCTTTCGACTGTATGAGCGATTTCGAAAACCGATTTGAACCGGCGCAAACCGAAACCTGGTGGCAGACCATCGATCGCGAACTCCGCGGCCAGCCGAGGTCGAGTATTATGGTCGACCTGGGCAGTGGCGCTCCTGAGCCCCCTTTTCACGCCTGGGACTTCCCCCGGCCCACCGAAGCGCTTTTCGAAGCCCGGTATTGGGGTGTCGGCGCGCAGATTTTCGGAGAATCAGACCAACTCAACGCCCTTTGTCTCAAGGCACTCAATCGAGGCGCAGACCACTTGTTGCTCTGTTTGACGCCCGCAGATTCGCTGTCGAGAACCCTCGAAAATGTTCAAATAGAACTGCTTCGCACCACCTTGATGGTCGAAGGCGACCCTCGCCCCATGGCCCGGCAATGGATCGAGCTCTGCGAATTCCGAGGGCTCCAGCCTCGAGAAGTTCGTGCGGCCATCAACTACGACCCCTTTGAAAACGAACTGCGCACGGGCGCGAAGATGTTCGACAGGAATACAGAAATTGAGATAGCAAAAACTCTGAGCTCCATCGCAGGCTTCGACCGCAGTCTTTCGGCGAACACGGCGTTTGCCGCTGAACGCGGAGCGACACCTGCCTATCAACTCGCACTGGCGCTGGCCTCTGCTCAAGAAACCATTCGACGGACCGATACTTTTGATCCCGGACGCTTCTGGTTTGGCTTTGCAGTTGGCCGCGATTATGTAATGGAAATTGCCAAACTCCGCGCATTCAGGGCTTTATGGGCAAACTTCAACTCCGAACACCAAACGGAATTTCGGCCCGCCTACGTATACTGCGAAAGTGCCCTGCGTTACTGGAGTGCCACCGACCCTCACGGCAACCTTATTCGAAGCACAGTCCAGGCACTTTCGGCCATTCTGGGCGGAGCCGACGAAATTTCGGCACCGCAACACGGGCTTAAAGCAACTCCCGAAAGCGAAGATCACCTCGGGTTTCAAATCCTTCACTTGCTTCGATACGAATCTCAATTAAACCATTGCGGCGACATCTGTGCCGGTTCGTATACCCTAGAAGCCCTGACCGAACGCCTTGCAAACGAAGCCTGGGATGAGTTTTGCGCCATTGAACGCTCCGGGGGCATCGAAAAAGGCCTTGCCAACGGCTCGATTTTAAATCGCATCGCCCGAGACGCCGAACGCGAAGAGAGAGACTTCGCAGAGGGAAAACAGCCCATCATCGGCTCGAATCTCTTTCCGTTTCTGAAAAAAGGCATCGATCGAGTCGATCTCAAGGACATTCTCAAAATGTATCCCTACCGTTTGGCTTGTGAATCTGAACGTTCAATTTTTGAACGTCTAACGACTGAACCACAGTGAAAAAGGCCTTCGACCAAGAAGCGTATATCCGCCGCAGAAAAGAGCAAACGGACCCTGAGCTACCCTCGGCTGCGGGCCTTCCCGACTACCGAAGAGGCCCGTACGCGAGCATGTACGCCATCAGGCCTTGGACCATCCGTCAATACGCCGGTTTTTCGACGGCTGAAGAAAGCAATGCATTCTATAGGAGGAATTTAGCGGCCGGACAAAAAGGCCTTTCCGTCGCTTTCGACCTCGCCACCCACAGGGGCTACGATTCCGACCATCCGCGCGTCAAAGGCGACGTGGGCAAAGCAGGAGTGGCCATCGACTCGGTAGAAGACATGAAGCGGCTTTTCGACGGAATTCCGCTGGGAGAAATGTCGGTTTCCATGACCATGAACGGAGCCGTATTGCCGATTATGGCCTTCTACATCGCCGCGGCCCGCGAACAAGGGGTGGATGAAGCGAGCCTGAGCGGAACGATTCAAAACGATATCCTCAAGGAGTTTATGGTGCGCAACACCTATATCTACCCCCCCTTGGAATCGATGCGGATTGTTGCGGACATCTTTCGATATACGAGCGCTAAAATGCCGAGGTTCAACTCGATATCCATTAGCGGCTACCATATGCAAGAAGCGGGCGCCACGCTCGAAATCGAACTGGCGTATACCCTGGCCGACGGGCTTGAGTATTTGAGAACAGGCTTGGCCGCAGGGCTGCCGATTGACGACTTCGCACCGCGACTTTCTTTTTTTTGGGCTGTGGGGATGGATCACTTCCGCGAAATCGCCAAAATGCGCGCAGCGCGGACACTCTGGGCCGAGATGGTCGCAAAACTGGGCGCCAAAGACCCCAAGTCGATGGCGCTCAGAACTCATTGTCAGACCTCCGGCTGGAGTTTGACCGAACAAGACCCCTACGTAAACATCGGGCGGACCTGTATCGAAGCCTTGGCAGCCGTCTTGGGCGGAACACAAAGCCTGCATACCAATGCCCTCGACGAAGCCATTGCCCTGCCCACCGATGCCTCCGCGCGCATTGCACGGAATACCCAACTCTTTTTACAGCGCGAAAGCGGCATTTGCCGCTGGATCGATCCTATGGGCGGAAGCATTGAAATCGAGAGACTTACAAACGAAATTGCCGCCTCGGCGCGCACCTTAATCGATGAAGTGGAGTCGCTGGGAGGCATGACCCTCGCCATCGCGGCAGGCATCCCAAAATTGAGGATCGAAGAAGCCGCAGCCAGACGGCAAGCGCGCATCGACAGCGGAAGAGACCGAATTGTCGGGGTCAATATTTTCGAAGGACAGGGGTCTTCAGACATGGACACGCTCGAAGTAGACAATCGCTCGGTGCGCGAGCAGCAAATTGCGCGACTCCTTGAACTCAAGTCTGGTCGAGACCCCGAAAGACACCGCAGCGCACTTGAATCACTGGCCAAAGTCGCTGAAACCGGAAGCGGAAATCTGCTCGAAGCCGCAGTCGAAGCGGCACTTTCGCGGGCAAGCCTCGGAGAGATCAGCGATGTGCTCGAAAAGCAGTTTGGTCGATACAAAGCAGAAATTCGTTCGGTGAGCGGGGTTTATGCCCTCGAAAGCAGAGAAGACCCCGAGTTTGAACGCGCGCGCCTGGCGGTGCGGCAATTTGCTGAGCGCGAAGGCCGTCAACCGAGAATTTTGGTCGTTAAAATGGGGCAAGACGGGCACGACCGAGGCGCCAAAGTGGTCGGGAGCAGCTTTGCGGATCTCGGCTTCGACGTAGACCTCGGGGCTTTGTTTCAAACCCCTGAAGAAGCCGCCAAACAAGCTGTGGAAAACGATGTGCATTGCGTGGGCGTATCCAGCTTGGCCGCAGGACACAAGACTTTGGTTCCCGAACTCATCGATGCACTCAAGGCCATGGGCCGAGCCGACATCGAAGTGGTGGTCGGGGGGGTGATCCCAAAAAAGGATTACGAATTTTTGAAGGAGGCCGGTGTGCTCAGCGTCTTCGGTCCCGGCACTCGAATCCCCGCCGCCGCAGTCGAGATCCTGGAACGTTTGGAAATGGGCCATGCGTGAGTCGCTCTCGCCGAGCGAATTGGCCAAGGGGGTTCTCGAGGGCGACCGATCGGCTTTAGGGCGATCTATCTCTTTGGTCGAGAGCCGCTTGGAAGCTCACCGCTCCTTGGCCATCGATCTTTTGGACCTCTTACCCCCTTCCGAGCTTCGCACCCTTCGCATTGGGGTGACCGGTGCCCCCGGTGCGGGAAAGAGCAGTTTTATCGAACGCGTCGGCATCGAATTGTGCCGAGAGCGCGGAGAAAAAGTAGCGGTTTTGGCCGTTGACCCCTCCTCGCCCGAAAGCGGAGGCAGCATCCTCGGAGACAAGACGCGTATGGAAGAACTCAGCCGAGAGCCTCGGGCGTTTATCCGCCCCAGCCCTTCGAGCGGATCTTTGGGGGGAATCGCAAGGCGAACGGCCGAAGCCATCAGGCTGTGCGAAGCTGCGGGCTACCGTTATATTTTTATCGAAACCGTCGGGGTTGGGCAGAGCGAATTCAAAGTGCGCGAGCTCTGCGACATCGTCACCCTTTTGCTCGTCACAGGCTCAGGCGATCAACTACAAGCCCTGAAACGCGGAATTATGGAGACCGCGGACATCATCGCAATCAACAAAGCGGACGGTGAAAACAAGCGCGCCGCCCGCATCCTCGCCCTCGAGGTGGCCCAGGCCATACGCATCACCGAAGCGCGTTCGGACTTCATCAAAGTGATGACAGTCAGTTCTTTACCTCAAAAAGATTCAGAGCCTTCCCCGATCTCGGAATACCTTGAAACACTTCATTCGCTTTGGAACCGAAGCCTGGCCGACGGTCGTTTCGAGCAAAAGAGAAAAGCTCAAGTTCAAGAGCGGATTATCGAAGAAGCCTGCGAACAAATGGCGGAAGAATTCGAGCGTTGGGTCCGTTCGTCAGCCCAAGGAGTCACTGAACTCGGGTCGCTGCGCGAGCGCCAAAAACAGATCGAACATTGGAAAAGAGAATTCAGACGCGAAGCGGGCCCAAGCAGTGAGACGTCCGGGGATTAGAGCTCGCCTCGGAGTTCGTTTTTAAGAAAGGCAATCGCGCGCTTGGTCGGAAAGTCTTCTGAGCTCATGGTGTACTCCAAAATGCGCTTGCTCAATTCGATGCCTTTAGATGTCGGATCGATTTCAGACGAAATTTTATTGATAATTCCCACCATCGACGCTTTGGCCTGAACCACGCGAAGCCAAGCCTCGTCGCTCAAATAGACTTGCTGAGACAAATTGTGTTCAAATTCGTCGCGAATCGACTTTTGCAAAAGCGCCTGATAGTCTCTCAGACCCAGTTGCCCCGCGGGGATTCGAACCAGTAAACTATTCGGGCTAATGCGTTCCAAGAACAACACCATGCGCTCGTAGGCCGCCATTCGCAAAGGCAGACTGCTCTTTTGCGTTTCGCGCCTGAGTTGGTACTTGCGCTGTTTTTCTTCGTTGTCGAAGTAATTGCTCAACATCAAATACGTTACAAACACGACCAATATGGCGGGAAGAGCGTATTTTACTATTTCGAAGAAGATGTTCATTGTGGAGATTCGCCGTGGCGGGGGCGCAAATATCGCAAAAACGAAGTGGCTTGCCCGCCTGAGCTTGTGCGGCCAACAAAATAAGGCAAGGGTTAGCTTTGCTCGCCGCCTGGGCCAAATCGAAATTACATGAAGCACGTTTCTCGCCGTTTGCAGTCGATGGATGAATCTCAGACGATTGCCATGGCGCGCAAGAGCCGCGAACTGATGGAACAAGGGGTCGATGTGATCAGCCTCGCCTTGGGCGAACCCGATTTCGACACGCCCGATTTTATCAAGGAAGCCGGTATCGAGGCGATTCGACAGAACTTTTCGCGATACCCGCCGATTGCAGGCTACGGAGAGCTCCGAGAGGCCATCGCCCGAAAATTCAAGCGCGACAACGGCCTCGATTATTCGGCTTCGCAGATCGTGGTTTCAACCGGAGCAAAACAGAGCATCATCAATGCCGTTTTGGCGGTCGTGAACCCCGAAGACGAGGTTGTTCTTCCCACTCCTTATTGGGTGTCGTACAAGGAAATGGTGAAGTTGGCTGAAGCCGAGGCTGTTTTTGTCGATGCACACGCCGATCGCGGGTATCGCTTTGATGCGGAAGGGCTCGCTCGGGCTCTCAGCCCTAAAAGTCGCTTGCTGATCTTCAGCAATCCGTGCAACCCCAGCGGGGCTGTTTATTCGAAAGAGGAACTCGAGAAGATTGCCGAAGTGGTCGCTTCACATCCTAATCTACTGGTAATCAGCGACGAGATTTACGAGCTCATCCGCTTCGACGGTGCGCACACCTCCTTTGCCACCCTGCCGGCCATGTACGAACGCACCATCACCGTCAACGGTCTCTCAAAGGGTTTTGCCATGACGGGCTGGCGTTTGGGATATCTCGGTGCGCCCCAGTGGATTGCCTCGGCCTGCGACAAAATTCAGGGGCAGTTCACTTCGGCGGCCTGTTCCATTGCGCAAAGAGCAGCCATTGCTGCCGTAGAAGCCGACCCATCGAAGGTGGCATACATGGTCGAGGCCTTTGATCGCAGAAGAAAGCTCGTCATGGAACTCTTGGCCGACATCCCCGGGTTTAAAGCGCAAATGCCGGGTGGTGCGTTCTATTTTTTTCCGAACATTGAGTTCTGGCTCGGAAAAAAGATTGGAGAAAAGCACATTGAGCGTTCAGAAGACTTGTGCGCATATTTGCTCGAAACCGCGCACGTGGGCTTGGTTCCGGGCGATGCTTTCGGCACCCCCCATGCGATTCGCATTTCGTACGCCACATCTGAAGACCGCTTAAAAACGGCCTTCGAACGAATTCGAAACGCGCTTTTGCCCTATGCATGAGCCCCTAAATAATCGGCTTTATGACTTCTGAAAACGACGCTCAAATTTTGGATCCCTTGAGTTGGAATCCACTGTTCGACAGATGCATCGCTCTGTATCACAGACTGGATTCGATCGATCAAGAAATGCCCGATTCGGGTTTGCGCGATTTTGAAGCGCTCTTGTTCGAAAAGTGTTGGGTCGACTGTGTGCAATGGCATTTAGAGGACGAGATCAGGAGGCCCGAAATTGAAGCTGCCTCAGGCATGGAATTCAAGCGAAGAATCGACCGTTCGAACCAGAAGCGCACCGATTTGGTCGAACAAATCGACGACCGGATGATTTCGATTTTGGCCTCGGAGCAAGCGCACTCATCCACAGCCCCATTGAACACCGAAAGTCCCGGCTGGGCCTTAGATCGCCTTTCGATTCTGGCGCTCAAGATTTATCACATGAGCGAGGAAAGCATTCGTCCGAGCGCGAGCACCGAACACCGTGAGCGCTGTGCGGCCAAACTCGAAGTTCTTCTGGAACAGAGAAGAGACCTCACCCGGGCGCTCAAAGATTTACTCGAAGAAGTTCGAGACGGAAAAAGACGGGTAAAGACTTACAGGCAAATGAAGATGTACAACGACCCTCGACTCAACCCGGCGCTCTACGGAGGCTCAGCCGGAGAATGAAGGCATTGGTCTTGAGGTTTTCGGCTTTGGGCGATGTTGCGCTTCTCCGCCCCGTCTTGGAATCAGTGCTTGCTCAAAACGCTGATTTAGAATTGGTTCTCTGTACGCGCAAGCCCTATTTTGAACTTTTCGCAGGCTTGGAGAGGCTGGAGTTTTATGAATTTTCTCCCGACAAACACCGCGGGCTCACGGGGCTTTCTCGGCTGTCGAAGGAACTCTCTGCACTCGGAATAGAGCGCGTTTTGGATCTCCACGGCGTACTTCGCACTCAGGTTCTTTGTTTCTTCTTTCGAGTAAAGGGGTTGCCTTGTTTTTCGATCGACAAGCAACGCGCGCTCCGCAGGGAGTTCTTGAAATCGGGTCGCGGAAAACGCCCGAAGTTGAAACATGCCACCGAGCGATACGCAGACGTTTTTCGCAAAGCCGGTTATGTCTATCGAACCGAAAGCCCCGAAGTCGCCGGCAAATCTTTTCCACGCCAAGGCCCCATCGGTTTTGCCCCTTTCGCATCGACGCCCGAAAAGACTTGGATGGAAGATTATTCTGTTGCCTTGACCCAAAAATTACTCGAGTTGGGCTATCGAATGGCAATCTTTGGTTCTCCCGACGAATTAAACCGATTCCGAAGTCGAATGCCCGAACATGAAGCCCTCGAATTTAGCGAACCCGGAAAAGGGCTGCGGGCCGAGATACAGTCTATGAAACGACTCCGGGGCATGATCGCCATGGATTCCGCCAATCTTCACCTTGCCGCGCTCCAAGGCCTGCCCACCCTTTCTATTTGGGGGAGCACCCAACCCGATGCGGGGTTTGCCCCTGTGGGTCAGGGACATCGATATATTCAGATCGAAGAAAGCCAGCTGAGCTGCAGACCTTGTTCGATTTTCGGAAATAAGCCCTGCGCTCGCAAAGACCGGGCGTGCTTGCTTTGGATCAAACCCGAACAAGTGGCCGCAGAAGTCGTTGATCTTTGGCCCTTAAACCGAGTCCTTTCGACCGAAGCCCGGCTCGATTCTTCGCCGCAAAACGAAATCTAAAAACGCGCAAAGTGCCCCGCCACCTGATTCATCGAATTCGCGAAGCGATCAATCTAAAGCTATACGACCATAAAGAGTTCGTAATCCGCACTTTGCGAATTATGAGCCTCTTCGTGTCTCTGGCCGCCGTCGCCACGCTGATCATTTATTACGGGTTCAAACTCAACGCGGATCAATTGCTCTGGGTGGGTCGAACCATAAGAGCCAGCCTCGGATTTTTCCTTTTTAAGTATCTCGTCAAAATCTTCTACGATTTTCATCCCCTTCAGTTTATCCGATCGACATGGATCGAAGCCGTTTTGATGTTCTTGATTGCCATAAACATTATCTCTGTATCTCTCTTTGATTTCAGGATTATTTTTTGGTTGGGCTCCGTGCTCGGAATCGACGCGCTAGGCGATTTTTTCCTTCTGTTTATTCAGATTTACCTATTGATTATTGTCTTGATCGAGTCGGGAAAGGCGGGATCTTTTTTGCCTCATATCAAACTGAGTCCCCCAAAGCTTTTGCTGGTATCCTTTGTCGTTTTGATCGGAGGTGGAGCCGCATTGCTCAGCTTGCCCGAAATGACGACTTCGGGTGTTTCAGCCTCTTTTTTGGACGCCTTATTTACTTCGATCAGTGCCAGTTGCGTCACGGGACTCGCCACGGTGGATGTCGCAAATTTTTTCAGCTTTAAAGGACATGTGGTTATTCTCTTACTCATACAACTCGGGGGCTTGAATATCGTCACCTTCGCCTCGCTCTTTTCGCTCTTTGCCAAAGGCGGAATGGGGATTCGGCACAACAGCATTTTGCAGGACAACTGGAGCGGCGACAGTATGAGCCAAACCGAACACTTGATTCGCCATCTGTTTGGTTTGACTATAATTATTGAGCTGGTCGGGGCGAGCATTCTCTATTTCAGCTGGGGTTCAGCCCCATTTTCAAGTCAAGGAGATCGGATTTTCCACTCGGTTTTTCATTCGATATCGGCCTTCAACAATGCGGGTTTTTCGCTCTACACAGCGGGATTGTCCGAACCCGTTCTTTCATCGCTATTTCCGCTTCACCTCTGCCTGGCGGTTCTCATTATTTTGGGATCAACCGGTTTTCCCGTTTTAGAAGATCTTTTAACCTTGCGAAAACTAAAAGAACGGATCTCAAAACCGTGGTTGCACTTAAAAGTGAACACGAAAATTTCTCTGTATGCCACGGCGATTTTGCTGCTCTTCGGTACGATTCTCTTCTATCTGTTTGAATGGAATGGTACGCTCTCGGGAATGTCTACCGCTGAGCGGATCTCGCATTCATTTTTTCAGTCGGTCACCACGAGAACCGCGGGTTTCAACACCGTTGACGTCGGTGCCCTCGCCACCCCAACCTTACTCATCTTCCTCATCCTTATGTTTATCGGAGCCTCTCCGGGGGGCACAGGCGGAGGAATCAAGACGACCACATTCGCACTCATCTTGCTTTCGGCCTGGGCGATTATACGAAATCGAGAAAGGTTGGAGATCTATCGTTCTACTTTGCCATTTGAATTATTGCACAAGGCGTTTTCAGTTTTTCTATTCTCGTTGAGCATCATTTTCATTTCATCGGTCGCTTTGAGCATCACTGAACCTAATATTCCGATTTTGTCCTTGGTCTTTGAAGAGGTCAGTGCCTATTGCACCGTAGGACTTTCTACGGGAATCACCTCCTCTCTGAGCCACTCGAGTCAATTTATCTTGATGGCCTCTATGTTTGTCGGAAGGGTCGGGACCTTGACTCTTGTCTTTGCACTCGGTTCGCCCAAGGTCAGCAACGACTATAAATTCCCGAAAGCCAACGTCTTAGTGGGATAAATACTTCGACGAATCCCTCCTTGGCCTCTTCTCAACCCGCCTCGCGAACATGCATTAAAATACCCGTCGAAATTGCCAGATTGAGAGATTCCATGGTCGAATGCTCTGCCCTGCCTATGGAGATCGTACGATCGAGCATTTGTTCAATTCCGGCTTGAATTCCATCCCCCTCGCTCCCAAAAATCAAGGCAACGCGATCGAATTCGTTCAACACCGCAGGCTCGCGCCCCCTCATGCCCGTCTTAAACACCGTTCGACCTTCAGACTGCCATGTTTCGATGGCATCCTTTGCGCTTGCGGTGCGAATTTCAACGCTGGCCACCCCGCCCATCGATGCCTGCACAACTTTGGGGTTAAAGGGATCGACGCTCTCGGGTGAACACCAAATGCGCGCAATGCCAAACCAAGCCGCGGTTCGAAGCACCGTTCCCAAATTGCCCGGATCTTTGATGCGATCAAAAAAGTATTCTGTTCGCTGTTCACTCCCATTTGAAAATTCCGGCTTGGGAAAAACAGCGAGGCTGCGCCCAGGCGACTCAAGCGCACTCAGCCGCTCAAGACGTTCTTTTTCAACTCGTACCGTGCGTGGATGTTTAATTCGACGATCCAGTTCAAAGACGATCTCGGGGTTTAGTCCGCTATCGATCAGTTGGTAGATCAGTCGGTCGCCCTCTGCAATAAATTGATTGAACTCTTCGCGGTACTTTTTGAGCCGAAGTTTTTGAATCCGCTTGTCCCAAGACTTGCCGGCTAGCTCTGAGGGGTTCATATCTTCGCAAAATACGCCCTCGAGCCCTTGTCTCATCGCATCAAATCGCTTTTTGTAGGCCTTTCGCTGTTCGCTCTTGGCGCGTGCAATACGACCCGCTGGGTGCCCGAAGGTGAACTCTTGTTCGATCGGTATGAGATTCGCGTCTACGGCGAAAGACAGCAAGCCAAACCGCTGAGCCGAATTCTCAAACAAAAACCGAACACATCTTTTGTAGGCGTAAAAAAGGGATATCTCAAGCTGTACAACCTCGGGAACCCCGAAAAGACGACAGGCCTTTCCGGATGGTTTCTCAAACGGGGCGAAGAACCGGTTTTGATCGACAGCACCAAGATCGACCGATCGGTCAAGCAAATGGGCTACAGCCTGTTCGATCAAGGTTTTTTTGAGAATCAGGTGAGTTTCACGATCTCAAAGAATCGAAAAAACAACAAAAAAGGCGAGGTACTCATTGAGATTTGGCCCGGTCCGGCCTATCAAATAGACTCGATATCGACAGAGATTCAAACGCCCCAAATTCAACCAGCGGTATTAAACGTTTTAAGCACCGGAAAGTTAAAAGTCGGAGAAACATATCGGGCTTCACTGCTTGAATCTGAGCGCGGGCGAATCACCGACCGACTTCGCGAAGAAGGCTATTTCGGATTTCCGAAAGATGCGATTCGGTTTATCGCAGACACCATGAGACCCGGACCCAAGGTGGCTCTTCACATGTTTGTCGAAGATCAAGCGTTCCAAAACAAAGACTCTGCCTTTACCCAACCCTACCGAACCTACCGAATTGGAAACATTGAATTTGACGATGAATACGATCTCGCAATCAGCAACAAACCCTATGTAGATACGGTCGATTTCGATGGCTATCGATTCTTGTATCGGCACAAGGACGAGAAGACTTGGATTAAAGAGCGGGTTCCCGTGGAAGCGACTCACTTAAAAAAGGGCGATCTCTATCGATCGAGCAAAGTTCAGGAGACCTACAGACACCTCAATGGCCTGAATGTATTTCAATCGGCCGACATTAGTTTTTCAGCCGACCCCGCCGACAGTACTGGATATAGTTTACTGACGCGAATCAGGCTGAGTCCTAAGACCCGGCGAAATTTCACGACCGAACTCGAAGGCACAAACACCTCCGGGAATTTTGGCATTGGCGGAAGCGTTGGCTGGACCGATCGAAATCTCTTCAGGGGTGCCGAAATTTTCGATTTCAGACTCTATGGCGCGGTCGAAGCCCAGTATAGTTCGAACCAAAGTGAGCAGCTCTTCAACACCTTCGAATTTGGCACCGAAGCGGGCGTCAATTTTCCGAGATTTCTCCTGCCTTTTAATAGCTACCTCATCGTGCCCAAAAGAATGAGGCCCACTTCTCGGGTTTCGCTCAAGGTTTTGAGACAATCTCGTTTGGAATACGACCGCGTCCTTTTCAATGCGAGGCTGGAATATTCGTGGTGGGAAAGTCAGACCAAAAAGCACACGGTGGCACTTGCAGACTGGAATTTCACCAACGTATTGCGCGTCGAAGACGACTTTCTCGAAGACCTGCTCTTTCCGACGGGCTTTGTTTCGATGGTTTACTTATCGACCCAGTATAATTTTCAATACAACGAACAGGCCGTTAAAAAACCGGGAGAGAATTTTCAGGCTTTTTATGGCACTTTAGAATTTGCCAGCAATGTGGTTGCCCCTCTGTTGTCATCGTCTGACCCGGAACTGCCTTACGATCAAATTTTAGGAGTTGGTGTCTCTCAATTTTTTAAAGTAGACGCCGACTACCGATACTTTGTCGATCTGGGCAGCGAGCGATTTTTGGTGGCACGAGCCTATGTCGGTGCGCTCTTTGGCTACGGAAACGGTCAGTATCTGCTTCCTTTCGAAAAATTCAGCTTTGGAGGGGGAACCAACGACAACAGAGCTTGGAACGCCTATCGACTGGGCCCTGGATCGGTTCGAGGGGCAACAGAAAACGTGAATATTGCTCCTTTCAAGCTCTCGGGCAATATCGAATATCGATTTCCAATCTTTAAACAATTCAAAGGAGCCCTTTTTACGGATTTCGGAAACATTTGGTTTATGCAACCCGATCTTCTGATTTACAGCAGAGCCTACGAGCAAAACCCCGAAGCCTTTATCAACAACGCCCACATTCTAAACGAAATAGCCATTGGAGGCGGGGCGGGAATTCGCTACGACTTCGGGTTCTTTGTCTTGCGCTTCGACGGGGGTGTACCGCTGAGACAGCCGTTTGCAAACGAGCAAACCGGTTCAAACTGGGTGATTTCTAAATTGGGATGGGGCGATTTAATCGTAAATTTTGGAATAGGATATCCCTTCTAGTTCCCATTTATTCATTCGCGCCCACAACATCTTTCAACACTGCATTGTGGACGAAAAAACGCATATTTCTTAACATCCCGATTTGGGAAGTCGTGTAGGATATTTGGTGTAATTTTATCGCGATCCTCAGAGATTGGAAACGCGCGAACAGACTTACCAAACCGACCCCTATGAAGAACAGATTCCCTTTCGTTATTCTCGCATGCCTCTTCATCCTATCCGCTCAAGCCCAGCGTTTTAACGAACGGCTTTACATCAACACCACCGCCGTTTACCTACTCCCATTTACCGATCTTTACGAAAGCAACTTTGAGCAGAATCGCCTCGATTTGGGTCTTGAAGTCGGTTTGGGTTATCGCTTCACCGAGGTTTTGGCGCTCAGAGGTGGATTTTTGGTCGGCAATATGGACGGGGACATCGGAAAAAAATACAGCGAAACCCTGCTGAACGAGCTCAGCCTGAATGCCGATATCGATTTGTTCGAGCTCTTTAACTCAGATTCCAAATGGAGGGGGGTTGCGCATGTGGGCGCAGGTTGGCTCTGGTATAACTCTCGGCGATACTTTGTCGGAGACGACCCATACTTCCTTCAGAGCTACGTACCCAGCGACGGACGTCACAGTCAAAACGTAATTATACGGGCAGGAGGAGATTTTTACATTCCACTGAACGACCGCATCGAATTGATGCTCGGAGCGGGAATCCGCTTGCCGCTTGGCTCCGATTATTTGGATGCCACGGCAGTCGAAGACGACGACGATATGTACGGAGCCATCAATTTGGGGCTTTCGTTTACCCTTGGTAAAACGGTACTCAAGAACGAAAGCGTCGTAAAAACGACCGATTACGACATGCTGAACGCCGACAAGAGCGCTTTGGAAAAAGAAGTCGAACGGATCAAATTGGAAAACGAAAAAGTGCTGGCAGACAAAAATGCCCAGATTGCCGCCGCGAACAAACAGTTGGATAGCGCTCGCGTGGCCTTGACCAAACGAAATATGGAATTCGAAGAGCTCAAGGCTTCTAAGGTTCAAACAGCCAGCGACAGCTCGAAGCGCTGGAGGGTGGTCGTGGGAAGCTTCCCGACTCAAGAAATGGCTCAAAGGTTTATCGACCGCGTGAACCTTGAGAAAGAGGAGATGGTCATTCTGCACGTTGAAGAACTCAACACCTACCGAGTGGTGTACAAGTCGTTTGACAGCATGAACGCCGCTCTGAAGGCCCGGCAAAAGGCACGAAGCGTGGTGTCTGACGCTTGGGTGATCGAATTCTAAACCCGAGCAGAGTTCGGTATTAAGATGTTCTAATGGGGCGCAATCCGTACCTTTGCGCCCCTTTTTTATTTCCCAAATGGAATTCTCTCTCGATCGCCGGGGCTCGCTTGAAGCCGTACTGCAAATTCGCCTCAACCGCACCGAAATTCAGCCCAAAGTGGATGAAGTGCTTCGGAATTATCGAAAGACTGCGGCTCTACCCGGTTTTCGAAAAGGCATGGTTCCCGAAACGCTCATCCGAAAGCAATACGGCAAATCGATCTTGATCGACGAGGTGAACCGCATGCTCAACGAGGGCTTGAACAGCTATCTCAACGAACAAGACATTCGCTTTTTGGGCAACCCTCTTCCTGTTCCTCAAAACGACATCGATTGGGATTCTGAGCAGCTGAGCTTCGATTTTGAACTCGGCTTGAGCCCGGAGTTTTCGCTTGAGGTCGAGCGCATCGAAATTGAAAAGCCCGTGGCCGCGGTGGCCGAAGCCGAAATTGACGAAGAACTGAACAGGTTGAGGCGCAGGTTCGGTCGGCAGTTGGAGGCCGAATCAATTGGCATGGAAGACTTTGTGGTCGGCGAACTGTCTTCGAACGAAGTGGAACACACCCACAGGGTGGCGTTTCGAATGCAGCGCCCCGAACTGACTTTGTTGGCAGACAGACTTGTCGGCCTTGCTGAAGGCGACACAATTTCAATCTCGCTCGCCAACGACTTTTCCAGTTCGGAAGCGGCTTCGCGGCTCTTCGAAATTGACGCGGCGCATCTGGCCGAGCACGGGGATGTTCAGAATCTGACGATTACTAAAATTGTTCGAGTGGAACCTGCGGAACTCGACACAGAGTTCTTTTCGAAAGTGCACCCGGATGCCATCGATGTGGATAGCCTCAAGTCACTGATCCGCGCCGGTTTAGAGAATGAGAACGAGCAGCGATCCAAACAAATCGTCCTCGGTGCGGTTCGCGAAGCGGTCGTCGAACGGCACGGGTTCGAGCTTCCCGACGCCTTCCTGACAAAATGGCTTGCAACCCAAACGGAACGTCCGCTCAGCGAAACAGAGCTGGCCGAGCAATATGAACTCATGAAACCCGGTTTGCGCTGGCAACTCATCGAAGGGCTGGCGGCTCGCGAATACGGGCTGCGCGTAGCTACAGAAGACCTCAGAGACGAGGGCTTTCAAAAGCTGATGAACCAGTTTGGAGATTCTGCCCGATCGATCGAGCCCTCTCTTTTGAGCGGAGCGGTTGACCGAATGTTGCAGGATGAAAATGAGGTACGACAATTGCACGACGGTGCCATGTCTCGGAAAGTTTTGGAGGCCATGGCCGAAAAAGTTCAGTTAAAAACGAAATCGGTCTCGTCTGAAGAACTCTTGAGCCACTTTTATCGTTCGTAGAGAACCCTTCGAATCAACTACATTTAAACCGATCCCTCACCCCATGCAAAACGGAGAGTTTGAAAAGTATGCCCTCGGGCACCAAGGAATTTCGAGTTTGTCGCTCGATCGGTACGTAAACGCGAGTTTAACTCCGTACATCATTGAAGAGCGTTCGTTGAACGTTGCGCAGATGGACGTTTTTTCTCGTTTGATGATGGATCGGATCATCTTTTTGGGCACGGCCATCAACGACCAGGTTGCCAACATCGTTCAAGCGCAGTTGCTCTTTTTGGAGTCGGTCGACAGCAAGAAGGACATTCAGATTTATATGAATTCGCCCGGTGGCTCGGTTTATGCCGGTTTGGGGATCTACGACACCATGCAGGTCGTGGCTCCCGATGTGGCCACCATCTGCACGGGAATGGCTGCCTCTATGGCCGCGGTGCTCTTGTGTGCCGGTCAAAAAGGCAAGCGCACGGCCCTCAAGCACAGCAGGGTGATGATTCACCAGCCGATGAGCGGAGCTCAAGGTCAGGTGGCCGATATGGAAATCGCTCTGAAAGAAACCCAAAAGGTTCGCGACGAGCTATATAACATCTTGGCGGAGCACAGCGGAAATACCTACGACCGCATCAAAGCAGACTCAGACCGCGACTATTGGATGACCTCGAGCGAAGCCCGCGAATACGGCATGGTCGACGAAATTCTCGTCAGCAAAAAACAACCCAAGGGCTAAATCTCGGCCCGAACTCTTCGCTATGAAAGACAAAAAAGAGCAATTGGTCTGTTCGTTTTGCGGCCGCGACAAGAAAGACACCAATGTCTTGATTGCCGGCATCAACGGGCACATTTGCGACCATTGCATCCGCCAAGCCAATGGCATTGTAAGCGAAGAACTCGACAATCGAGAAAAACGCGAGCTCAGCCTGAATATGAAGCTCGTAAAGCCCACAGAAATCAAGGCTTTTCTCGACGAGTATGTCATCGGGCAAGACGAGGCCAAGCGCGTGCTGAGCGTCGCGGTGTACAACCACTACAAACGCCTCACCCAACCCGCGGCCGAAAACGAGGTTGAAATTGAAAAGTCGAACATCGTCTTGGTGGGCGAAACAGGCACCGGCAAGACGCTGTTGGCCCGAACGATTGCTCGGATGCTCAACGTCCCCTTTACCATTGTCGATGCCACGGTTCTGACCGAGGCCGGCTATGTGGGCGAAGACGTCGAGAGCATTTTGAGTCGATTGCTTCAGGCTGCGAATTATGATGTGCGCACGGCGGAACGCGGCATCGTTTTTATCGACGAAATCGACAAAATTGCGCGAAAGTCAGACAACCCGTCCATTACCCGCGATGTATCGGGCGAAGGCGTGCAGCAGGGGCTTCTGAAGCTACTCGAAGGAGCAAAGGTGAATGTGCCCCCCCAGGGCGGACGAAAACATCCCGACCAGAAGTTTATCGAAATCGACACCCGAAACATTCTCTTCGTGGCCGGGGGCGCTTTTGATGGAATTCAACGGCACATAGCCCGCAGGCTGAATACCAAGTCTGTAGGGTATCAAAGTTCGAAAGAGCGCGAATCGGTTTCGGGACAATCGATGCTGCGCTTTGTCTCGCCTCAAGACCTCAAGAGCTTTGGCTTGATTCCCGAGCTCATTGGCCGACTTCCCGTGCTGACGTACCTCGAACCTCTGGACGCGGCCTCGCTCAAGAGCATTTTGACCGACCCCAAAAACGCATTGATCAAGCAGTATCAACGCCTGTTCGAAATGGACAACATTGAGCTGACGTTCAAGGAGGAGGCTTTAGACTTAATCGTCGAAAAAGCGCTGGAATTCAAACTGGGCGCTCGCGGTCTTCGATCGATCTGCGAAGCGGTTCTCAACGATGCCATGTTTCACATGCCGAGCGACGAACGAACGGAACGGTTGGTGATTAGCCGCTCGTATGCCGAAGAGAAGCTCGACCAGAGCGTCATGAAACGACTCAAAGCAGTCGGCTAAAAAACACGTTTTCAATCTCTCGCTTGGGCTTTCGAACCCAGGTCTCAAACTGATAATCGGGCCCTTTTCCGAGTTCCGCTTCACGGGGGCGAATGGAGCGTATTTCGAATTGGAGTGGGTCCATCTCAGGAAACACTGTATCTCCCACAAAATCAGCATTGATGCGCGTCAGTTCGACTCGATCGGCGAACGGCATGGCAAGTCGATAAATTTCGCCTCCGCCTACGACGAATACCTTCTCGAGGTCTTTGCAATAGGCGAGGGCTGCTTCAATGTTGGGAAACACTTCGGCTCCGACGCCCGACCAGTCTGGGTTTCGACTTACGACCAAATGCCTCCTCCTGGGCAGGGCTTTCGGAAGAGACTCAAAGGTCTTTCTCCCCATTATTAAGACCTGATCGATCGTCAAGGCCTTAAAATGCTTGAGGTCTTCAGGCAAGTGCCACAGCAGCTTGTTCTCGCCGCCGATGACGCGATTGCGCGCCATGGCCACTACCAATACGACTTGAGGTTGTGCGCTCAAACTGCGATGGGGGCTTTGATGGCGGGGTGGGGATCGTAGCCTACGACTTCGATGTCTTCGTAGCGAAAGGCTTTCCAATCGGTAATGGCTGGATTGAGCCGGAGTTCGGGCAAAGCGCGGGGCTCGCGCTCCAACTGGGTGCGCACTTGATCGAGGTGGTTGACATACAGATGGACGTCCCCAAAGGTGTGGACAAAATCGCCGACCTGGTAGCCGCACACCTGTGCCAGCATATGGGTGAGGAGGGCATACGAGGCGATGTTGAAAGGAACGCCGAGGAACAAATCGGCACTGCGCTGATACAACTGACAGCTGAGTTTGCCTTCGGCTACGTAGAACTGAAAGAGCACGTGACAGGGTGGCAGCGCCATCCGTTCAATTTCGGCTACGTTCCAGGCACTCACGACATGCCTGCGGCTGTCGGGGTTGTTTTTGAGCCCGTGCACCAATCGTTCAATTTGATCGATGTGGAGACCATCGGGGGTTGGCCAGCTTCTCCATTGGGCTCCATACACGGGTCCCAATTCGCCATTCTCGTCGGCCCATTCGTCCCAGATGCGCACCCCGTTTTCTTTGAGGTAGGCGATGTTGGTGGAGCCTTTGAGGAACCACAACAACTCGTGTACGATGGACTTGAGGTGGAGTTTTTTGGTCGTGACCAGCGGAAAGCCCTCGCTGAAATCAAACCGCAGTTGGTGACCGAACACGCTTAGGGTTCCGGTCCCAGTTCGGTCTTCTTTCCGGACTCCGGTGTCGAGCACCAGCCGGAGCAAATCGTGATAGTTTTTCAAGGCCAATTCAGGTTCGACTCAAATGTAACCCCTCCTCCCTTCCCCCTCTCCCCTCCCTGCCTTGAGTTTTCCACGGTGTTTGAGCAGGGGGGAAATCCCTGTGCTGCCATGGAACTTCAAAAATCTGTGGACAATTCAGATCGTCATTCCGTTCTCAAACGAGCAAAGTTTCTATATTCGTTAGGCTGTGGTTCCTATCTAAACCCAAAACTGTCCTAGACCCATTCCTCGTATGCTCCTTTTCGGTTTTGAAAAAGTACAATAGGTATTGTTATAAGTTGATAGGGGTTATAGAGGAGGAAGAATGGTGTTGTTGTAAGCAAGTTAGCGGTCATATTCTAACGAAAGATGACCAAGAAAGTAGCGACAAAAAACCAACCCCTAAAATATTACCTTTGTAAAGTGGAAAAAATTGGTTTCATAGAGATAAGAATAACAGGTTCAAAGGGAAATCTTGACCTAACCCCTGACAACTACGACATACGGGAGATCATCTCTATTCTCGAAAATGCCGAAAACTTACTTTATCCAGGCGAAAAGAGAGACAGACCTAATATCAGTTACAAAATTGAAGAAGGTTCAGTAAAACATATACTTAAAACCTCAATTCAATATATTATTGGGTTTAATGCAATCATTGGACAGGTTAACCAACTTAAAAACATTGACTTTCTTGATTTAGGGACAGCTAAAGCATTTGAGAACATTCAAGACATTGCAACAAAACGCAATTATGTTTTCAGCATCAAAACATCACTTGACAATACAAACGAAGTAAGAGTTGATAAAACGACAAGGTATTACAGAACAGAAGCAATTTGGGCTGACGCTGAATTTTATTTTTATGGCAAAGTAACCAACGCAGGTGGCAAAGACAAAGCAAATATTCACGTTTTCACCGAAGAACTAGGAACATTGAGAATACAGACACCAATTAGCTTTTTGGAGCAATATGACGAAAACTTACTGTACAAGACATTTGGCATTAGGGTGACAGGTAAACAACATTCGGAGACTGGAGAAATTGACACATCCTCATTGAAATTTATCGAGTTAGTTGATTACCAACCAAAATATGACGAGCAGTATTTAAAAGCACTTCGGGATAAAGCAAAAAAATCTTGGCTTGGCAGTATAGACCCCGACAAATGGCTAAATGAAGTAAGGGGTGGATATGACGCATAAAGCAGTCTTACTTGACACAAGTTTCTTTATTCGTTTTCTGAATGAAAGCGACCTTCTTTTTAAAAACGCTGACGGCTATTTTCGATACTTTCTACAAAAAGAAATCACAATGATGATTTCCACAATCAGCATTGCGGAATATTGTGTCGGTGGTGATGTTCATGAACTTCCTTTGAGGAATTTGCAAGTAGTTCCATTCAATTTAGACCATTCAAAACGGACAGGAGAGTTTGCAAAAATTGCGTTTAACGCAAAAAGGAATGGCAAGATAAATGTAGCTGGCAGAAATATCATTCCTAACGACACAAAACTATTTGCTCAAGCCGACTGCGAAAAAGCCATTGAATTTTACCTTTCTTCAGACAGCGAGAGTTTAAAAATATACAACTTGCTCAGACATGAAGCAGCACCGAAATTTCAGTTCATTGACCTGAACATACCGTATAATGAAACATTCGGACTGCTTGACCTTTGACGGAGAAAGAAGAACGACCGATAAGCCCGATTTTGCGTCAGACGGGTTGACACATCGCTCTGCACAGTGCGACGCGTGCAAACTTGGAGCTCTTCACTTCGTTTCGTACAGCTCAATGCGGCGCTATTATCGCACAGCCGCGATGCCTCGCGGCTCAAGATCATCATATCCCAAATCATATATCCCCGATGCATCGCGGCTCAAGATCATCATATCCCAAATCCTATATTCCCGATGCCTCGCGGCACAAGATCAGCATCACCCCCCTCACTCCCCCCCTCCCCACACCCCCCTTTTCTCCGCCCTTGCCTCGGCCTGCAAACGCGCAAACTCCTCCGCATGGCGCACATTGGGGGCAATGGTCAAGAGAACCGCATAGCCGCCCCGGATCAGTTCCGCATTGACAAAGGTGCCATCGGGCAAATAGACATACGCCAGCTCCCTACCATAGCGATCGCGTCGGTCTACATCGTACTCCAAACATACTTTTTGGCCCCGTAACCTCCGCTCCAAATAGGCTTTGGCTTCGGTTCCATAATAGCCAACCTCCTTGTTCTCGCTCCTGCGCGTTTCCGGGGCATCGATGCCGATCATGCGCACCTTCAGGCCTTTGGGCGAGCCATCCTCGATCCAAAAAGTATCTCCATCCACCACCTTCGTCACCGCGCGGTAGACGCACTTTTCCTGGGCATCGGGGTCGGCTTGAATGCTGCACCCCACCACCGGAAGTCCGAAGAGCAGCAGCGCAAAAAACCGAAGGAAGGCTTGAAATCGCCTCGGGATGGGCCCATCGCTCATTCGGGGACGACTCAATCTATTCGACGATCAAACGCAGGGAGTGGCTGCCCGTTTCCGTCGAAAAGACCAGAACATACAGCCCCGCTGCGGCCATAGAAACATCAAGGGGATGTGCGCCTTCGGGCAACCGGCCCGTCCACAAACAACGGCCGTGTAGATCGACCCAGTGCACTGTAGCCTCAGCCTCGAGTTCAATCCAAACCTCTGAACGAGCCGGATTCGGGTACAGTCGAGGCGCCGGGGCTTCCATGTTGTCTACGAGCGAAAGCGCAGAATTCGCGATCACTTCTCGATACAAAAACCGAGTAGTGCGGTTCATGATGGTATCGGCCATGCTCATATCTGAAAGCAAATCGTGGCCGGCACCCGCAAATGCGTGAAATTCAGAACTTCCACCTTTGCGCATCAATCGCGGGTGGACGACCGCACTGCCGTGCATAGCCACCACCGGGCTTCCGTTGTAGGTCGCAAAACCAACCCCGAACGGAACCACATCGTCTGCATCTCCGTGAAAACCAATAGCGCTCAAATCGTTTCGGTTCAACATCAGCGTATCGAGCAAGGCACCCGCCATATCCCACACCGCCGTGGTACGAGACGGCAACCCGAGATTCGCACTGTGCCCCCCGTCGAGGCCTCCCAAGAGTGCCAAGTCCGCTTGAATCTCGGTCGGAGCCGTATTTGGGTCGGTAAACATCTGTGCGTGCATGGCGGCAATGGAGCCGGCTGAATAGCCTGCAGAAACCATACGAGTGGTATCGATGCCGTATGTATTTGAAGCTCTGGCCGATGCGTAGAAAAAGCGAATCGAGGCACGGTAGTCTTGAATCGCCCTCATAGAGGCTCTTCGCAGTTCGAGGTCGAGTTCGGTAAAGTTGAGAAAATCAACGCCCAATCGATAGGAAATCGCGGCGCAGACATAGCCCTTGCGCGCGAATAAGTTGCAGATTTCCACCACATAAGCATCGCTCTTACTCCCAGAGACGAACGAGCCTCCATGCGCGAAAACAATCAGCGGCCGGTCGTTGATGCTGTCGCCCTTGGGTTGATAAATGTCGAGTGCAAGGTTCACAGCAAAACCTGTCCACGCGGGAGCTTGTCCGTAGGAGACGTTCGAAATCACTTCTACGGAGTCAAATACAGGGTCGAGGTAGCGGGTTTGGGCGTTTGATTCGAAAGCGCTGCCGAAGGCGGCTCCGATGAGTGCGCCGGTGAGTACGATTATCTTCATTGGCACAAGATAAGGGGTTGAGGCGTCGATAGACTCGCAGTCGGAGCCACAAAATGTTGCGCTTATCTATGGTCGTTGATGGGGGTGCGCTTCTAAGGTGGTTGGTTCGATTCCGGCCTCAATCCCCCTCACGAGGCGAACAAACCGTTAAACCTGCAGAGCTTAAACGAGGATTTAAACCAAAAAAAAAGCCGCCCCGAAGGACGGCTTTGAAAACCAGGGTTAGATCGATTATTCGATCACCAGCTTCTCAACCGCTACGCGGCCTTCAGACTCAACTCGGAGGCTGTAAACACCTGCTGCAAGGCCGTTCAAGGCCATGCGGGCTTCCAGAGCTCCGGCAAATACTTCGCTGAGCACGATGCGGCCGCTCAAGTCGAGCAACTCAACGCGGGCCTCAGCGCCGTTCAAACCAACAAAAACCTCGTTTTGAGCGGGGTTCGGATAAACCGATACCGTCCAAACTCCGGCTTCTTCAGCAAACGACTCCGAAGCATTCTTGCAGGCTACGCCACCGCCGTTCCAGCCGCGGAAAACACTGCACGACTGAACCTGATAAGTCGTTCCGCCGATATTCCACACCGCGAACACCACGAACTCGTAGTTTGCGTTGCAGTTCGCGGCAAAATTGATCATGTTCGAAGTACCGGGCTGTAAGCTGCCCATTACAAACGGATTTCCGCTGTTCCGAACGCGATAGCCCGTCTGGTACCCCACCAAAGCGGCAGAGGGGGTGAAAGGTGCAGCCGCCCAGCTCAAGTTCATCATCGAGCCGCTGCGGGTCACTGCAGGAGCAGAAGTAGCGTAGAAACCACCGATGGCGGGAGCAACGACCAGTGTATCCGATACAGAGCATCCGCTGCCGTCGGTAACCGATACCCAAACCATGTCGCCTTCGTTGGCAGTGATGTTGGGGACGTTCATCGCTCCGGTGCTCCACATGGTGTTAATCGGGGCAGAACCTCCGATGCGGTCTACGCGCACAATCGCCGTTTGACCGATGCAGCTGTTGGCTTCGCGCTGCAGAGAAAGAGTTGCGCTCACGGGGCAAACGAGGTCGATTACTTGGATGCAACCCACTTCGAATTCAGTTCCGATTTTCGCCAAAACGCGCACTTCGTAGCTTCCGACTGCGGGCAAGGAGATGTTGCGGCTGGTGTTGGTCGTGCCCGCGGGGGTCCAAGCAGCAGTTCCCAAGGCGCGATACTCCACGCGATAAGCCGTGGCTCCGGCTTGCGCAGTCCAGCTCACGTTGTAGGTGTAGTTCGAAACCAAAGAAACCATCATGCCGTAGTCTACGCAGCTATACTTGGTGATACGACCCTCGCCTGCAGCGGGATAATCAGCAGAAGTTACCGTACCGTTCAAAGCAGCGGCATCGGTGAGGTAGTTGAACAGCGCTTGCTGATAAGTAGCACCGAGCGTGGTCTGTGGCAAGTTGCCGAGGGGATATTGGTCTCCGCCAGCCGCGCTGAAATTGTTCGTGGCCAAGTTGACCGTAGGGGCACCGGGGACGATAAATCCGTCCTTCACGATGTAGGTTCCGTCTTCGAGGCGGATTTCCCAAACGCGGTTGCCGGGCACAATCACCGCATTGGTCACTTGGTCATACACCAAAGAAGTCTTGGCAGGATCCCAAACAAAATTGAAGCCTGAAACTTGAGCAAAGCGTCCGTCGCCGGGGTTTCCCGCTCCAGGGTTGGCGGCCGATACAAAGTTCTCGACCAGTTCTTTGAAAATGCTCGGGGTAACGCCTTCAACCATCGAAACGAAATTCGAGAAGGGCAAAATGCTAAACGTGGCCAACTCGCTGATGTTGCCTACGGGCAAAATGCTGTTGTTGCGAATACCGCCGCCGTTCTGGATACCGATCTGAGCCTGAGGCGCTCCGAAGGCAGGAGCCACTTGGTTGGCCTGCCACTTCATGGCGTCGGCAACGATGTTGCCCAAGTTGGTTTCTTTTGAGCGAACACTGTTGCGAAGACCGTCGAGAGGCTCTTGAGTGGTTGCGATGATGTTCGCACCCAAAGTAGCCACGTAAGCCGAAACCGAATCGACCACGTTTTGTTGGATGAACATATTGGCAGGTACTCCTCCGCTGATGCTCGTTGAAGCTACGCGGTTCAGACCTGAAGTCGTGTCAACAGAGGTGATAACCCCCATAGCGTCGAATTGAACCTTCAGTGCACCGATGTACTTGTACTCTCCCGGGGTGGTGACCAAATAGACAGGATTGCCCATCATGTCGTTGGCCATCAAAGGATACGGACCGTCGATGGGGCCGTCGTTGGGCACGATCGGGGTCGAAGCGTTGCCGAGGAGCTCGTCTCCACCGCCTGCGATGACGATGTCGACACCGGTGATTTGGGGAACCAAAGCCAATTCTTCAGTGATGGTCTGCAAGTGAGAAATCAAAACGATGTGTTTGATTCCAAGACCTGAGAGATAGTTTACTTCACCTTGAACCGCAGCGACAAAATTGGGGTCAATAATGGTGTTGCCAGGGCTCGAGATGAAAGGCAGCGAGGGCGTGGTGATCCCGATGATGCCGATCTGCTGACCACCCTTGGTCACGATGGTGCTCTTGGCGATGTCGCCCGTTCCTACCAAAGCCTGAAGACCGGGCTCGTTGGTAAAGTCGAGGTTGGCGCTCAAGAAAGGTGTGGGGTTGATAGCTTTTACGTCGTTGATCAAGCGATCCAGAACCGCCGGACCGAAGTCGAAGTCGTGGTTGCCGATGCAGATGGCATCGTAGTTAATGTCCGCGAGAACTACGGCGTCGTAGATCGGACCGTTCGCGCGATAAAAACCGGCGTTGAATTCGGGACCTGCGAGAAAGTTGTCGCCCGAGCTCACGGTGATGTACTCGTATCCGTTGGCTGTGGCATCGGCATGCAAGGTGTCCATCAGCGACTTAAAACGAGCTACTCCTCCGTAGTCGGCCAAAACGCCGGTGCCTGCGGCAGTGAGTTTCGATTCGCCGTCGTTGTTGTGAAACACAGTCAGCGAAAGTTGCGCCCAAGCCGAGGATGCCGAAAGCATGCCCGCGAGCGTCAAACAGAATAGACTTGTCTTCTTCATGTGATTGATGATAAAGTTAGAAGCTCAAATTTCGATTCACATTGAGCTGCTCAAGGGTTCAGTGGCTTTAAGCCTCGGTTACCCTTTGGTTAAGCCAAGACTGAGATTGAACCAACGCTGCCATGACGATGACAGATTCCGTGAGCCGAATGCCGAAGCTGCCGCGCACGAACTCTGGGCAGATGGAGAAATCTTGAAGAACTGCTTTTGTTTTAGTTTTATTCTTACTTTTATTCTTCTCAAATCCTTAACGCAGCCTCCAAAGCAATGCAACCGATTCGTCGCGAAGTCAAATCCTTTCGCTCAATCGAACTCGGCTGTAACGCTTCCAACGAAAAAGCCGTGCGCAAGTTTGAGAACTTTATGCCTGCTAAGCCCCCCTATCTCTCTTGAACATCATCAAAACAAGCCTTTTCGCCCTTCTCCTGAGCCTTTTGGCCCAGACGGAGAGCGCTTTTGCGCAAGAACAATGGATTGCCACCGAAACGGCCAATACCTACGGTTCGGGGGTACTGCTCGCCGCTGAATCAGACGGTGGCGGGTTCGTGCTTTCCAAAGACAATTTCAAACTCACGCGCTTCGACCGCTGCGGCGTGGCCTTGTGGAACCGGTCGATCGCCCCGGGTGCGGACAACGCCCAGGCCGTCCACATGATCTCGAGAGAAGGGGGAGGCGTCGTAGCGCTCTTCCGCTTGGTTCAAGCAAGCCGCTACATCTCTTTAATGGTCGCATTCGACGCCCAAGGCTCGGTCTTATGGTCAAAAACTCTAGACGATCCTGCTCATAACTATATCCCGTATAGCTTGGGTTCAGATACCGACGGGCGCATTCACGTCTTTGGAAGCAACACCGAGATTGCCACCAATGCCGTTTGGCTCTTTATCAGCAGTTTCGATCCGCAAGGCAGCCTTCGATGGTCGAAGTTGATCGGCGACGGTTTTATTTGGGGAGGGGCCCTTTCCACCTCCGACGGGGGCTTTTTACTGCGCTCGGGCAACCGCCTCGTCAAGTTGAACGGCTCCGGAGCGTACGAATGGGGCCAATCCTATCTGTGGGGAGCCTACGACTATCAGTCCCCCATCGAAACCTCTTCGGGATATCTCATGTCGGGCTACCAACTCGCCGATCAAGATGTGGCCTGGCTCGAAGTCAACTTCAACGGACAGCCGAAAACCAACGGGCTGCACACCATCGATCTCAAATCACAAAGCCCCAGATTGGTCATTCGCAATCAATCGATTGTAATGGGGTTTACAGAGACCCTTCCCTCAGGTTCTCGCTGGGTTCAGTTTGCCCTCAACGACCGCTTTGAGCCTGTAGCGGGAAGCGCTTGGGTGCCGCAGCAAGGCGTGGTGCATCAATCGCCCGACGAGCTTATGATTTCGACTGAAGGACAAATCATTGCGGCCGGAACACGCGGTGGAAATCTCGTGATTGCCCAAACGGGTGTCGAACAAAACTCAGCAGCGAACTGCACTTTCCCGATATCGAGCCCGGGGCACAGCTTGAGTCAGGTAAGTACACTCGACTGGAACCCCGGGATCACGGCCACGACTCTGCCTTGGACATCGATTGCGGTTTCTCCCGGCTTTGGGACCGTTCAACCCCAAGAGCTCTGTCGCTGGGAACCCAAACTTGCGCTCGGCCCCGACACCGCCTTTTGCGGCAGCGGACGCCTGATTCTGGGCGATCGCGACCGCGATGAATTCGATCGCTACCGTTGGTCCACCGGGGCTACGACTCCGGAAATCGAGGTAGACCGCTCGGGGGTTTATTGGTTGGAAGTGTTTTCTGAATGCGGTGGCTCAGTCCAGATCGACACACTGCTCGTTGAGATTCTGCCGTTTGTGCCCCTCGACTTGCCTGCACAATTTGCGCTTTGTCCCGAAGAAAGGCTGCGCATCGAAGCTCCTGAATGCACGAGTTGTGAATACTTCTGGAGCACGGGCAGCAGAGATCCGAGCATTGAGCCCCGAGACACGGGAAGCTTTTGGTTAGAAGTGAGCAGTGACAACGGGTGTAAATCTCTAGATACGTTTCAGGTGGTCGACGCGCAGTGCCATTGCGCGGTCTACATGGCCGACGCCTTTAGCCCCAACGAAGACGACCTCAACGAAACCTATGGCCCCGTTCTCGATTGCCGCTGGATCAAATACCGCTTCGAGGTCTACGATCGTTGGGGTAAAATGCTCTACGCCAGTTTAAATCCTGAATTTGAATGGGACGGCACGGTCGACGGAACCCCATGCCTGCCGGGGGTGTATTTCTACCGCGTTTCGCTCAAGGCCGAAATTCGCGCTCAAGAGGTCGAGCTCGACGACAAACGCGGCACCTTGATGCTTTTCCGCTAGGTTCTAGCGCTTGCGGCCGCCTTTAAAAAAACGCTTTTTGTAATACTCCTCGTCCAAACGACTGCGAATAACGCCTCTTTGGGTGCTCGCGTGGGCAATTTCACCTTGGCCGAGGTACACACCGACATGGTCAATTCGACCTCCGCGTATTTTGAAAAAGACGAGATCCCCGGGCTGAAGGTCTTCTTTCTCGATCGGGTCCACCTCGGCGAACAAGTCTTCAGACCTGCGCCCTTTGAAGGGGTCTTCGTAGAATTCGCGATAGACAGTACACACAAATCCGCTGCAATCGACCCCCGACCGGCTGCTGCCCGCATAGCGATAAGGCACGCCAATCCATTCATCTACAAAGCTTTCGAGCCCCGCTTCGCGATTGGAATACGCACGATCGGCCTCGTTTTCCTTTCTAATTTCTCGATCGGTGGGATCTGTGTCCATCGATTCGCGCTCCCACTGCTTGGCGTCGAGTTTAAGTTCGGATTCCGCCGCGCGTTCAGGCGTTTTTTTGACTGATCCACAGGCCACTGCCCCCGAAATGAGGGCACAACCCAAGAACTTTTTGATCCAAGCGAAACTCAAATTAACGAGAGGGTGTTGCAGGTTTCATTTTGTTTTCTCCGCTGCGCAAATCCCGCCGGGTTTTGATATAGCGGTCGTAGGCCGATTCGGTGCGCGCCGCCGGCCATCGGTGGTTCGACACGTCGATGTCTGCTGTTTCGAGAAAGGGATCCCACTCAACAAATACCGGCCGTTTCGAAAAGCGAAACACTTTTCGCACCGAATTTTCAGAAGTGAGCCAAACCTCAACGGGCACGCGGACAATTCGCTCCGTTCCGTCTTCAAACCCAAATCGCAAAATCCAGGGCATCATCACTCCGCCCAAATTGTCGATTTGAACTTCGACGTACTCCCAGTTTCCGTCCACCGCATTGGCACTGGCATTCCCCTGCTCTTCAAACACTTCAATACTCGAAGTTCCAAGCGGGGCGGCGTTGTAAAAATCTTGGTAACGCGGATCGACATCCACCATAGCGCTCATTCCCAACGATTTGTTTCGCAGGTCGGTGATGTACTCGTATTCCAAATCGGCACTGTCGGTTCCCAGTACCAGGCTGTCGATGGCTCCGGAGCTGCCTTGAAAGCGCACCGAAGCGAGGGCGTGGTCTACCGGACGGATGCCAAAAAACCATGCTCGCCAAAACCAGTCGAGGTCTACTGCGCTGGCGTCCTCGAGGGTGCGGAACAAATCGGCGGGCGTCGGGTGCTTAAACTCCCAGCGTTCGCAATACGTTTTGAAGGCGTAATCGAAGAGCTCGCGGCCCATCACCGTTTCGCGCAAGATGTTGAGCGCCGTCGCGGGCTTGCCGTAGGCGTTGTTTCCGAATTGAAGAATCGACTCGCTATTGGTCATAATCGGAGTCAGCCATTCGGGATTTCCCTTCATGTATGGAACGATATTCGGCGCAGGGCCGCGGACACTGGGATAGTCGAGATCCCATTCTTTCTCGGCCAAATACTGAACAAAGGTGTTGAGCCCCTCGTCCATCCACGTCCACTGCCGCTCGTCGGAATTGATAATCATCGGAAAGAAGTTGTGCCCTACCTCGTGGATAATCACCGAAATCATTCCATACTTGGTGGCCGCAGAATAGCTGCCATCGGGGTCGGGGCGTCCGCCATTGAAGCAAATCATCGGATACTCCATTCCGATGCTGGCCGAGTGCACCGAAATGGCCTTTTCGTAGGGATAGGCAATGGTATGCTTGGAGTATACCTTCAGCGTGTGAGCCACCGCTCGAGTGCTGTATTGCTCCCAAAGCGGGTTGCCTTCTTTGGGATAATAGGACATGGCCATCACGGTGCGCCCTTCAATCTCCACCGCCATGGCATCCCAAATAAACTTGCGCGAACTGGCGAAGGCAAAATCTCGCACATTCTCTGCCACAAAAACCCAAGTCTTTCGTTCGGTGCTCCGGCCGATCTCGGCCAAACGAGCCTCGTCGGGGGTGCGGATCAACACGGGCTGATCGGTGCTTTTCTCGGCCTCGGCATAGCGCTTTCGCTCGTCGGAGCTGAGTACTTTTTTGGCGTTGACCAAAGTGCCGGTGGCCGCAACCATGTGGTCTGCGGGTACATCGATTGAAACTTTATAATCGCCAAACGGTAGGGTAAATTCTCCGGAACCGATAAACTGCTTGTTCTGCCAGCCGTAGGTGTCGTTGTAGACCGCCATTCTCGGGAAAAACTGAGCGATGGTATAGAGCGCGTTGCCGTCTTTGAACAATTCGTAGCCCGAGCGCCCCCCCAGCTCCATTCGGTTGTTGATCAAATAATTCCACTCGATATCAAACTCAAACGAAGCTCCGGGCTCGAGCGCCTCAGGCAAATCCAGCCGCATCATCGTTTGATTGATCGCATGGTTCAGAGCCCTCCCTTTTTTATCGGCCACTTTCGTGAGTCTAAATCCGCCTTCGAAGTCTTTAAAGGACGAGGCGATTCTCTCGACTTTTCCTTCGCTCAATGAACCGGTCTGGGTGAGCTCCTGCCAGCCGCCGGGAGCCCTCATGTTTTGATCGAGCTGAACCCAGAGGTAGCTTAGGCGGTCGGGGCTGTTGTTGGTGTAGCGGATGCGCTCCTTGCCCGAAATTCGGTGGTTCGCCTCGTCTAAGGAGATCTCGATGTCGTAGTCGGCCTTTTGTTGATAATACTCGTGTCCGGGGGCTCCGGAGGCCGTGCGATACCCATTCGGAGTCGGCAGTTCGGCGTCGAGTTGCTTCCAGAGTTCGTGTCCGGGCACTTGCGCAATGCCCTCCACATTAAAAAGTGCTGCACCTAGGCCGGCGATCAGCGCAAGGGCGAATCTAATGCTCTGTCTTTGCATGCTCATGGGTCAAATTTCGATGAAATCGTCCGGCAAATTCATTGATCGATCACAGGGGCCATTTCTCGATACACCAGCCGATGGACCATGCACAACCCGCCCCGCTCAGTGCGAGCACCCACTCTCGGTGCTTCCACCCGAAGGCCGATTCAAAAATAGCCCAGAGCCCGAGCCAAGCGAAGACGAGGGCAAATTGAGCGAATTCAATTCCGAGGGTAAAGCCGAGCAACGAAATTCCGAGGGACGATCCCGACGCAGTTAACTGCGAGAAATAGCTCCCGAATCCGAGTCCGTGAACGAGCCCGAAAAAGAGTGCAAGGGCAGTTTGAGGTTCCCAAAAAGCGGTTTTTTTCTTTGCCGGAGGGAGGTTAAAGAGAGCGGTCAAGGCAATGCTGGCGGCGATGCTGAATTCAACCCATCCGCTGGAATCGGTCCATCCGGTGAGGCCCGATATGGCCGTCGTTGCCGCGTGCCCGAGTGCGAAGGCACTAACGCGAAACAGCAGGGCTTTGAGGTCGGCAAAGACAAAGCGGATGGCGAGCATCGACAAATAAAGGAGGTGGTCGGTGGCCGAGAGGTCGAGAATGTGGTCCCAACCGAGTCGAACAAAGACGTAGAGGCTGTCCATCAAGGGATTTCGAGTTTTTGTACGCGTTGGCGTTCGCTGAAATACCAACTTTTGGTGCGCTGTCCGAAGCGCAGGTGCAGCAGATTTTTTTGAGCGGGATATCGGTCCATCAGAATGTCGAATCTCAAGGGTGCTGCAAAGGCCCTGAGGTTTGAGCTCTTGGCACTCAGGAAACAGCGGATTTGTTCGCCCTGAATTTCATGTCCTACCCAATCAAAAGTCGGAGCCGTGCTCTGCTCGAATCTCAGGTGCTGCCTAAAGTACTTTGCCAAGGCGCTGTCGGCCTTTGGGCTCTCCCAGTCGGCAGAAGAAATACCCAGTGCGAGCCCCAGGTCGTCCGCGAAGAAGAGCGCGCTGGCTTTGATTTGGTTCTCAACACATTCCATCTCCGCAACACCGATGTAATATTCGTGCTTGGCTTCAGATGTTCCCGCGCTCGAAGGACTGAGAACAGTGGTGATGAGGAGAATGAGGAGGGTAAACAATTTCGCGTCTGCCAATTGGGGTTTGCAAAAGAAAGGTATCTGTGGGGATGTGGAGATGGGGATTTTGCGCTTTCTGAGATCTGGAGAGAGCTGCATACCGTGCTGCTGATAAAGCCACAGGCTGAGCCCGTGACAGGCCGTCAAGATGGCGCGGCCATAGGGGGGGCATAGGATATTTCTGGGGAACGCCGTCTATTCCGGCAGATCAATATTCAATCTTTGGTTAGTAGAAAGCGTACAAATGAATAATTGAACTAAGGTTCTACAAGGTATATCTGAGTCTTCGGGACGATATCTTCCGGCTTCGCCGATGATCATTGAAAGATGGCCTGCGCTGTTCATTCCCTCTCTACGACTCTAGTGTGCACTCCGCTGCCGCGGAGGCCTTCTTTCTTTGCTGCTCCAAAGAAGGTGTAGAGCCACGACGCCTCGTGGCTCTGTTGTATTGCCGAATCTGTTTTGACCGACAGACGCGCTCTCTTGTCCTACCTCGTTATTGATTTTTTTTAGGTGCTCTTTGGCCGAGGTCGCCGCCGCAGAATATTAAAAAGGAAGTTGCGGCTGTTGTGCGACTCGGCGTCGCTGCCCTTGGGTTTTCTAAATCAACATACCCGGAGTCGAGAGGCTTTAAGCACCGAGATGCGCGGTCACCTCGTTGGTTAAATAGCGGTGTGATTAGTTAGCATTTAACAACTTCAACCGAATTGTCCTAGAGTGTGACCTTGACCTCTCGATTTCTGGCTAGCGAATAACTTTAAGGAACTCATGGCAAGATTAAATCTCTGTATTCCCCAAAAATTTCCGCTGCCCCAAGGTCATGAGGGTTATTTTGAATCAGAAGATTGGTGCGAAAGCGAATCGGCGGTTTTTTGAATTCCCCCCAACCGCAGCGAAACCCCGACGAGCAGAATCAGGGCTGGCACTTCGACCAGTGGGCCGACGACCCCGGCAAAGGCCTCGCCGCTGTTCAAGCCGAAGACCGCAATTGCCACGGCAATGGCCAATTCGAAATTGTTGCCTGCGGCGGTAAATGCGATCGCGGCTTTCTTATCGTACGAAATTTTCCAACGGCTGCTGAGCGCATAACCAAAGGCGAACATCAAGATAAAATAGGCAATTAAGGGCAGCGCGATGCGGAGGACATCCATGGGAATTTGGACGATCAACCCACCTTTCAAGCTGAACATCAACACAATGGTGAACAGAAGCGCGATCAGCGTCACGGGAGAAATCGCGGGCAGGTACACGGTTTCGTACCACTGCTCGCCTTTGAGTTTGGTGAGGAGCCAGCGACTCAAAAAGCCGAGCGCAAAAGGAATTCCGAGATAGATCGCCACACTCTCGGCGACCAGGCGAATGGGCAAATCGACGACCGCTCCTTCAAGCCCGAAATAGGGAGGGAGCACGGTGATGAACAGCTAGGCGTAAAAACTATAACCGAAGACCTGAAACAAGCTGTTGAGCGCGACCAAGCCTGCTCCATATTCTCGATTTCCGCGCGCCAAGTCGTTCCAAACGAGAACCATGGCAATGCAACGGGCCAAACCGATCAAAATCAAGCCCGTGCGATACTCAGGTAGGTCCGGAAGCATCAACATGGCCAAGGCGAACATCAATACCGGGCCGACCAGCCAATTTAAAACCAGAGAAATCAGCAGGGTTTTGCGGTCCGAAAAAACCAGCGGCAAATAGCGGTAGTTGACTTTGGCCAAGGGGGGGTACATCATCAAAATGAGCCCGATCGCAAGTGGAATATTCATCCCCCCACTTCCCATGGCTTCTATGCTTCCCGGCAAGCTCGGAAACAGCACGCCCAAGCCTATCCCCAGCCCCATAGCCAAGAAAATCCACAGGGTGAGATAGCGGTCGAGGAGCTTGAGCCTAGATTTTGCAGCCATTCGAAATCAATTGGTTTCGAGAAACAAGAGCATTTCTTCGGTCTTGGTGAAGTCTGTGGTTTTGTACAGAATATTTCCTCCTGAATCGGTGATCAAAAAGAAGGGCAGACCGACCTTCAACTCCGGAAAACGGGGGTCGTTTCTATATTCCGAAAACAGATCTGAGGTGTCGTACACTTTCAAGAGCACGGCCTTTTGCAGCCCGGCATTCAAGTGTTGGTCACTTTGGGTCAAGGCTTGAAAGGCTTTGCAGTTGGTGCACCAATCGCCGTGAAAGTCTATAAACACCACCTTTCCCGACGCTTTGGCTTCCGCGTACGCCGCCTCTTGGCTCAAGTTCCACTTGAGAGCGCCCTTTTGCTCGACCAAGGCCGAAGGTTGAGTCGTGGCCCCGACTTGTGATGCTTGGACCGAAGGCGGAATCAAGCCGCGCCAAATCAAGGCGATGCCCACCACGGCAGAGAGTCCGAAGAGCGAACGCGCCATGCGTTCTGCAGCCGGCACATCGCTTTTTTGAAAGCGCCATGCGCCGTAGATCAAGAGCAGAGCGCCGGCGACGATCGCCTGTGTTTGCCTCGGATCGAAGCCAAATCCCGAAAGAGCTTTTTCGAGATATCCCCAGGCAAAAAACGCAATGACCAAGGCAAAGCCTCGCTGAATCCAAACCATCCAGCGCCCGCCTTTGGGCAAGGCCAGACCAAAGACTCCAATGAACAAAATGGGCAGCCCTACGCCGAGGCCAAAGCCGAACATCTTAAAGGCGGCCGAGGCAACTGCCGCCGCGCTGATGCCCGAAGTGGCTCCCGCGATCGAAATCAGAATGCTCACCACCACAGGCCCCACGCAGGCCGACGAGAGCAGCCCCGCACCGGCGCCCATCACAAAACTTCCGCCCAGACCTTGATTTTCGCTGTCGATTTGACCCCCGAAAAAGGGAAGGTGCAAGAGGTCGACCGTCGAGAGCGCTAGTAGGAAGAACAAGATGCCGATGGCCAAATTGGCCAAGGGAAACCGCAGTATTTCATTAAAGGCTCCACCGCTGATGGCCGCGACGATTCCAAAACCGAAATACACCGCGGCAAGGCCGAAGTAGTAGGCCAACGGATGGGCAAAGCGCCCGAGTTTCGATTGCCGACTCGACAAAAAGCGCACCGTGAGCGGGTAGACGGGATACACACAAGGCAGCAAGCTGGCCAGTGCTCCGCCGAGGACCAGAAATAGATAGGCCGAAATTCCTTGTGCCCCGGCCAGTTGACTTTCAACCCAGGCGTTTAAATTTCCGATACCATTTTGGGCCAGAGCTGTTTGCGCCGAACCGACTAAGGCGAGGAGGACGAGCCCGAAACGCATCAGGCCTTGACTCTTTTCATCAGGTAGAACATCTCAGAAGCAATCTGCGCGCTGCGCTCGTCGTAGACTTTTGCTTCGTCGGGGGTGCCGTCGGCCGCCTTGGGGTCTTCGTACGGGATGGGCACGCGAACGGCGGCTCCCGGAATCGAAGGGCAGTTTTTATCGGCTTGAGAGCAAGTCATGACGGCCGCAAAGCCCTCGCTCGGGTTCGGGGCTTGGTCGTAAACCTTGCTAAAGCATTCGAGTGCAGGAGTTTGCTCAGAGAAGCGGACCATGTAATGCGGGTTTTCACCTTCGGGTTTTTCGATGGTGAAGCCTGCGCGCTCCAAGGCGGCTACCGCCCTCGGATTGAAGGCCGTGGCTTCGGTTCCGCCTGAGTACGCTTCGATGGCTGACCCGATTCCGTAGTATTCGGCCGCAGTTTTTGCCCAGATTTGGCTCAAATGGCTCCGGCGCGAATTGTGGGTGCAGATAAAAACCAATTTACTGGCCTGACCCGTACTCTGTTGCGTTTTGATGTACAAAGCCAGTTTGTCGAGTTGGGCTTTGCGGTCGGCGGGAATCGACTCTGATTGTTGTTCAAACACTTTTGCCTTTTCCAATAAAGCGGGCAAAAGGCTTGCACTCGAGGCGTTTGAATTCGAATTTTCGGCCGGAGTTTCGCTTGGGGTCGCCGGTCCTGATACGGATTCTTGCGAATCTCCGTTTTGAGGTCCACAGGCCGTTGCCGTGGCGATGGTCGCTAAGAACAAGCCGGTGCGCAGATTCTGAAAAAGTGCGATTTGCATGGTGGTGATGGTTTGAGGAGGTTGTGAGTGAAGAGTTTAGCAGCATCCAGAACCCGGCGCACAGCTTGGCGCGAGTGTGGAGAGCTCTTTTCGAACTTTTTGAGTAGGGAGCGCTTTTTTCGGCTCGCCTCCGGGTTTTTGGGCGAACACCGTGATGCTGAACAGGCCGAGCGCCGCGCCCGAATAGGTTTCCACTTCTGCGGCAGAGAGGTAGCGCCCGAGGATGTCTGCAGGCAGTGCAATGACTTTTTCTTTTTGGATTTGAACGTTCTCAAATCCCGCCTTTGCAATGAGTTCGAGGTATTCTCGGCGATCGCTCGCACCGCTCACGCAACCCGCATAGAGTTCGGCTTCTCGCAGCAGAGCCTCGGGCAGTTCGCCTGCGCGCACGACGTCTGATACGCTGAAGTGCCCACCGGGCTTGAGCAGTCGAAAAATCTCGCCGAAGATTCCTTCTTTTTCGGGCAAGAGATTCAAGACGCAGTTGCTCACCACCACATCTGCAGTTTGGTCGGCAAGCGGCACGTGGTCAATGTCGGCTTCGATGAAGTACACATTCGAAAATCCGCGGCTTTGGGCGTTTTTCCGGGCCTTTTCAAGCATGTTCGGGCTGAAGTCGATTCCGTAAACGGTTCCGTTTTCGCCGACTTCGGTGCGCGCAATAAAGGCGTCGTTCCCTGCCCCCGATCCGAGGTCGATGACGGTGTCTCCGGGCGAGATCAAGGCATACTGTACGGGCAAACCACAGCCAAGTCCGAGATCTGCTTCGGCCACATGGCCTTCGATCCCTTCGTAGGAATCGCTCATCACGGTATAAACCTCGCCACTCACGGGCCCCGCACCGCAGCAGGAGGCCGCATTGACGCTCTTGTCTTGAAGTGCGATGAGGTTATATCGCTCGCGCACATCCTTCTTTATGTCTGTTTGAGTGTTCACTCTTTTTGATTTTGATGATTAACAGCAATTTGAGTTATCCAGATACCCGTGAATATTCACTGAAAGCAGTCCTTCTAAGAGCTCTTTAGCCTTGGCCCAGCCCATCGGGTCGATGCAGTAATTCACCTTTGGGCCTTCTACGCTGCCTTTGATGAGGCCGGCTTCTTTGAGTTCGCGCAGGTGCTGGCTGATGGTCGGTTGCGCCAGCCCGAGTTCGTCGACAAGTAGGCCGTTGACGCAGCTGCCCGTTCGCAACAAATACTGAACAATCGCGATGCGCGCAGGGTGCGCGATGGCTTTCGCCAAAAGGGCAATGGCGTTTTGTTCTTCCGTAAAAAGGTCTGTTCGGCTGGCTCCCATCGGGATATTTAGATATTGCAATATTACGATGAATATGGTTGTGAAAGGGGTCACGGGATATTTCTGGGAGAGATGTTTTCTCAATCAATTCAAGGTTCAGTTTTTTGGAAGAATAAAGCCTAAAGTTGATTGAACGAGGGTCTTCCAAATTAAACTTGGGCCTTCGGGTCGAAGTCTTCCGGCTTCGCCGAAAAGCATTGTAAGATGGCCTGCGCTGTTCATTCCCTCTCTACGGATTTGATGTCTTCCCCGCTGCCGCGGAGGCCTTCTTTCTTTGCTGCTCCAAAGAAGGTGTAGAGCCACGACGCCTCGTGGCTCTGTTGTATTGCCGAATCTGTTTTGACCGA